>JBGTAI010000271.1:0-33130 GCA_041749955.1 Pirellulaceae bacterium
AAAGTACGATCCATCGAAGTTCCCTTCGCCCAACCAAGAACCACCGGACTTGGTTTCGCCGGCGTTCGAACAGGCGCTGATGTACGGCAAGTACCGAGAGTTGACTGAAGAAGAACTTGCTCGTGCCATCAAGCTCGACCCCAGCCAGATCGCTGGGTTGGGACCGAGCCTCGATATGCTACGAGCATTGCTCGAAGAACGCCGCCGTAAGATCCTTGCCACCTATGAAACAGATTCAGTTCGAAAGCGAGCACGCAAGGCACTTGGCAAGTCATCCAAACAGGTCCAAGTCCCCAAGAAACTCGACTCGCACTACAAGCGTGCCATTGCCCAAGAGCAGCCTTACCTTCTCGAACGCATCTGGTACGAAATTGGCGATGACACGAGCGACTCAGCGACAAGCGTGCTCGACGTCATGGAGCGAATGAAGGACAAGCACAACATTGAGGAACTTGCCAGCAACTACGACTTTACCGGCATCGAGTCGATGTCGATCCCCAAAGCTCTCGAAGTCAAAGAAGAACTCGAGAAGATCGATGAACTGCTGAAGCAACTCGAAGAAGCCGCCAAGACCGCTCAAATTGGCATGATCGACATGGACATGCTCGGCGAATTTGCGGAGCCAGGCGACATGCAAAAGCTCGAGGAGATGCGTCAACAGATCGACAACATGCTTCGCGAGCAAGCCGAACGGCAAGGACTCGAACAAGACGCGAAAGGCGGAGCGTTTCGGCTCACTCCAAAGGCTCACAAGATCTTTCAAAGCCGTTTGCTCAAGCGAATTTTCAGCGAACTGGCTCCTTCACGATCCGGGCGACATGAAGGCGACGTCGTCGGCGAAGGTGCTGTCGAGCTGCAACGCACCAAACCTTATGAATTCGGGGACAGCGTTGCCAACTTGGATTTACCACAAACCATCATCAACTCGCTTTTACGACAAGGCAACCAACGACCACTGAGACTACACAGTGACGATATCGTCGTCCATCAAACACGCAACCATCCCAAGTGCGCGACTTGCGTCGTCATGGACATGAGCGGCTCGATGCGTTACGACGGCCAGTACATGAACGTCAAGCGAATGGCGCTGGCGCTGCAGGGCTTGATCCTTTCAGAATATCCCGGCGACTTCTTGCGATTCATCGAGATGTATACGTTCGCAAAGATCCGCAGCGCCGCCGAAGTCATCGAGTTGATGCCCAAGCCCGTGACCATCCACGATCCATGGGTGCGGCTCAAAGCCGACATGAGCGATCCAGAAATCAGCGAAACACAAATCCATCCGCACTTCACCAACATCCAACACGCACTGCAGCTCGCTCGCCAGAACCTCGCGGCAACCGATACACCGAACCGTCAAATCATCTTGATTACCGATGGATTACCGACGGCGCACTTCGAGCAAAACTGGTTGTACATGCTCTACCCGCCGGACCCTCGCACCGAAGAGGCGACGATGCGTGAGGGAGCGATGTGCAAGAAGGAAGGCATCACCATCAACATCTTCCTCGTACCGAGTTGGTCTCAAAGCGAAGCTGATATCAAGTTTGCATATCGCCTCGCCCAATCCACAACCGGCCGAGTCTTCTTCACCAGCGGCAACGATCTCGACCGCTTCGTCGTCTGGGACTACGTCCAAAACCGCCGAGAAATACTCGGTTAGCAAACCGGTTTCCCCGCAGGCCAGCACCTGTCCTGGCAAGATCCTCGGTGTTGCTCGGTTTGCCAGGACAGGTCCTGGCCTACGGTTCGCCCCATGTGTCTTTTGCGGTAGCGATTGATGGCGGCGCGGTGCCGCCCCATCGGGAATCATACTGTCCGTCACGGACGAACTTATGGAAACTGGAGTACGGCCAATCAGCCACGCGTGACGTGAGATTGTGCTTTCTTGGATTCCAATGGATATAGTCGACGCACCGCTGCAAATCATCTTCATCTCGCACCGTGTGCTCCCAAAAACGCGGCTGCCATATACCTCGTCGGCCTTCACGCTTTTGTGCGTTGCTGACTTCCGCTTCGCTGCCACCGGACGCTATCCATTGCTGAGAAAATTCATGCTTGATCCGCTTCCAACGAGTTGAGTAGTCGCAATCTCCCCGCGGCATGATCCAGACACTATGCAGATGATCGGGCAACAAACAAATCGCAAATAAACGAAATGGACATTGCGTCTTGATTGCCGAAAAGGCATCTCGCAAACATCGCCGTCCCAACTCCGTCGTGAGAATCTCACGACGCTGGCAAGTGACGAGCGTGAAGAAGAATGTCCCGCCTGGCAAAAAATTACGTCGAAAGTTCGACAATAGTTTGTCTCCCGTTGGTCATTCTCATGTAGGCCAGCACCTGTCCTGGCAAAATACTCGGGACTGCTCGGTTTGCCGGGGACAGGTCCTGGCCTACGGGATGGCTAATACGCTTTAGCGAAGATCGCCATTTTTTCGGCGGGGCGGCCGGTGGCGAAGCAGGTTCCGGGGGTGTCGTTGTTGTCGCGTGGGATACAGCGAATCGTGACCTTTAGCTCTTTAAGAAGCGGTTGCAGTGATTCTTCGTCGGCGAAGTGACACATCGCGAAGCCACCATGGATTTCCGAGGAGTCTTCGGTGGTTGTGGCAAAGAACTTACGGAATTCGGCTTCGGTTGTGATCGTGACCGTGTTCGACGTGCGAAGTTCGAGTGCTCGGTTGTAGAGGTCCGATTGGATCTTGGTGAGCAGATCCCCGATCGTGGAAATCAATTGTGTTCGCGGCATCGACTCGCTCTTGCTCTCGGTGCGCATGGCGACAAAGGCACTGTCTTTTTCGATGTCCTTGGGACCGACTTCGATTCGAATCGGCACGCCGCGCTTGACGTGGTACCACTTCTTTTCGCCGCCGCGAATGTCGCGGTCGTCGATCTCGACTCGAACGGCGGTCCCGGCATACTGCTGTTTCGAAAGTTCATCACGAAGTGCCTCGACATACCGAATGACTTCGCCGCGTTGTTCTTCGTCTCGATAGATCGGTAAGAGGACGACATGGATCGGAGCAAGTCGTGGTGGCAAGACGAAGCCATCGTCGTCGCTGTGCGTCATGATGAGCGCACCGATCAACCGCGTTGAAACACCCCAGCTCGTGGTCCAAGCAAATTGGATATCACCGTTTTGGTCTTGGAATTTGATTTCCTGGGCCTTGGAAAAGTTCTGGCCAAGGAAGTGACTCGTGCCAGCTTGCAGTGCCTTGTGGTCTTGCATCATCGCTTCGATCGCGAGTGTTTCGACAGCGCCGGGGAATCGTTCGAGCGGCGTCTTACTTCCGACGATGACTGGCATCGCCATCCAGTTTTCAGCAAAGTCGGCATAGACACCAATCATTCGCTCGGTCTCTTCCATCGCTTCTTCGGAAGTCGCGTGGACCGTATGCCCTTCTTGCCAGAGAAACTCAGCCGTGCGCAAAAACATACGGGTGCGCAACTCCCACCGAACCACGTTGGCCCATTGGTTGATGAGAATTGGCAGATCGCGGTAGCTCTGGACCCACTTGGCGTACGTCGCACCAATGATGGTCTCGCTCGTTGGGCGGACGATGAGCGGTTCTTCCAGTGGTCCGGCAGGGCGTAGACCGCCTTCGCCGTTGGGTTCGAGGCGATGGTGCGTGACCACGGCACATTCTTTGGCGAATCCCTCGACGTGTTCCGCTTCCTTTTCCAGGAAGCTCATGGGAATGAACAATGGGAAGTACGCGTTTTGGTGTCCGGTGGCTTTGAACATGTCGTCCAGAGCTCGCTGCATGTTTTCCCAGAGGCTGTAACCCCAAGGTTTGATGACCATGCAACCGCGAACGGGCGAGTTTTCCGCGAGATCGGCACCGCGAATGACTTGCTGGAACCACTCCGGATAATCTTCCTGGCGAGTGGGAGTAATTGCGGTTTTAGGAGCTTTGGCCATGGGAACGATGGAGCTGGGTATGAGTATCCGGAGTGAAAACGGATGCTCATTGTGCGAACTGGCGGCCCAACAGCCAAGTCCCAGCAACGATTATCGTCTGAGGTTCAAAAGCTCGTCGATCAATTGCTGGCTCGTCGTGATCACTCGGCTGTTCCCACGGTACTGGGTGCTCGCCAGAACCAGGGTGATCAAGTCCTTGCCGATGTCTGTATTGCTCAACTCCAGGGCACCACCGACCACGCCGCCAATGCCGTTTTCGCCTGGAGATCCCTGAACTGGAAGTCCAGTATTGATTCCCTGACTGTAAAGGTTGAGGCCCTTGGATTCGAGACCAACGGGGTTGGCGAATCTCGCGAGTTGCAATTGGCCCAGGATACGCGTGATTCCGTTACTGAATACGCCGCGGATACCGCCGTCACCACCAACCGCATAGGAATTCAGCACACCGGGCTCGCTACCGTCTTGTCGTGTCGCTGCCAGCGAGGCGTTTTGGGTTGCAAGACCAGACACTGAAGAGAAATCAATATTGAACTGCAACGGCGAAACGCTCGGTACTCCGTTTCGATTGACTGCGATTCGGTCATTCGTCGCCGTAATGAAATTACCATTTCCATCAAATTTCAAGAGTCCAGTTCCAACACTAATGTTCGCGCCGTTCACGTTTTGATTATCCGGGCTATCTCCGTACCATCGATACACGGTCTCAGTATCGGAAGTACTTTCAAGTGTCGCCGTCACACGAACTCTAATCGGCACACCGAGCGAATCGTAAACAATAAAGTCGCTCGCGGCGCTTTGGCCAACGGCCTCTTGTGTCACTCCGAACGCCAAGTTAGGCGAGGTCACGTTCCCGAGATTGTCGGTCAACTTAAACGCAGCCAAATCGATTTCCAATGCATTGAGTTCGCCGGTATTGCTCACGAAACGGAGTGACCCATTTGTGATGTACCCGCCAGGGATAAGCGTACCGGACTCACCTACGATTCGATTCTCGGATGCTGGAATTGGATTTTGTGAGTCAACCTGAACTGTTTGAATACCCGAGGCATCCTCGATAAAGTCGATGAAGTCTTGGACCGTACTTGTGGCGGTAACGGTGAACTCTTGTAGGCCTAGGGCACGACCACCTTTTCGACCCTCATAGCCCAATGTGCCTTCTTGGAAGATCTGGTTATAGACTGCGCCTTCTCGCTTCAGCACGTTAGTGAGCAAGGTACCGCTATTGATCGTGGGACCGTTGAAATCCAACAGCTTGTTGCCTATCACGGCCAAGTCAGCAATTTCAGCATCCGAACGGCTATCCGTAAATGTTTCTCCGGGAGCTACGGTATCAACCAGATAGAAATTGTTTTGGTCGCCAGCCAAATTTCGATAAACGCGAATTTCATCGTAGGACGGAAACCCACCATCGGTCGGAGGAATCGGTGGCGTCGGGAAATTCGAAAGGCTGGTGCGTCCGTTGACAATACTTTGAGGCCCAATCAGTACGCTCGGCCGACTTTCCGCTTCACCGTTTTTGAAATAGGTCACCATATAGGTGTAGTTCCCAGTGAGCACCGATTCGTCAAGCCGGTTTGCTGAGAGCGGTGCCGACCCATCATCCGTAAAGGTACCTCCGGCCGCCGTAGAACCGAGAAAAAAGTGGTTGGCACCGTTCGCTGCAGTTCGATACACGTTGACAGTTGGGTATTGACCGCCAGTCGGGTCAGCGGGCAAGTTGCTCAAATCGACTCGTCCACTCGCACCCACGGTGGCGAGGATTGGTCCGCTTGGTACTGATTCATTACCGGCGGCGTCCACGAGCATCACCTTGTACGAATAGTTGCCAGCCGCGAGTGACCCGGCACCACCGTTGTTCACCGTGACCGAACTATTGTCCGAGAACGGGCCAGCGCCGATCGTGACGCCGCTGACATCCGGACGAGGCACATTCCCGTCACCAAGAATCGTACTCTCAATCACTTGCGAGACTGTTGCGATATCACCGAGCGGAGTCAGTGTTCCTTCAAAGGTCACATTCTCGGTCGCCTTGGCAACGCTCTCGGTACCTAACGGAACCTTTAGCGGCACGAGCGAGTTTTCTTGCAAACGGAATTGCTCATCGATACCGTAACCAAGTAATCGCTGGCCAGTTGCGTTAACGAGCTCCGCGTCTGCATTGAGCTTGAAAATACCGTTCCGAGTGTAGAGTCGCTCACCCGACTCCCCTTGCACGATAAAGAAACCGTCGCCTTGAATCGCAAGGTCCGAGGGGCTGCTGCTAATCTCGATCGTACCTTGGTTGTGGTTAGCCTGGATTTCAGCAACCTGGACACCGAGACCGATTTGTCGGGGGTTATTACCGCCGTTGTCGGCGGTTGGTGAAGAACCGAGCGACAGCGTTTGCAAGAACTGGTTTCCAAACACGACTCGCGAACTCTTGAAGCCCACAGTCTGTGAGTTAGCAAGATTGTTGCCGACGACGTCAATTTGTGCTTCGGCAGCACTCAAACCAGTTAATGCAGTGGTTAGTGCGGATGCGAGTCCCATCAGCGAAGTTCCCGTAAAGGCGATGCGTGGACGCGATCGTGCGGGAAACTTGACTTCGCGGCCCCTCGATACAATCGCCAAGGACAGCCGAAAGGTTACTGATTACCCAGTCACGATTTCGCGTATATTCTTTACTTCCATCGTCTTTCCATCCACGTGAACTTTGACACTTCGGAAATTGTTATCCGCATTTGTTTCAACGGTCACGCGATCGACTTTACCAGTGACACTCGTGGAGTCCGTTGCCAACCCGGTGATCGTTTGCCCAATTAGCCCACTCGCCGTCACCAGCTCTTGATTGTTTGATAGCGAACCAAGAGTATTGGTTAACGAATCCGTAGCACTAATTTGCCGAATCTCGCCGATTTGCTGGACCATCGCCGCATTGTCCATCGGGTTGAGCGGATCCTGGTTCTGCAATTCGTTGATCAACAGTTTTAGAAAGCCCTCAGTTCCCAAATCATTGTATGGGTCGCTGGTCGTTGAAGTACCGCTCGATTGAGCCGCGGTGAAGTCAGCTGTTGTAGTCTGTGCGATGGATGACATGATCAGTCGCCTGGTAAGGGGCTGGTAACAAGTTCGCTAAGGATATCGCTTGTACCGATTCGTATTCGATGAAAGCGAGTCCAACTTAACGAATCCGATTCGACTCGACTCGACGGTTAGAACTTTGCATCCACACCTGCAGTTAACAGAACGGGATCGTGAATTTCCACTGGGTATGAAACATCACGGGAAACAGGTAATTTCGCGACACGTTGCTGGAATACGGAACGATCGTCTTGCGAACGCTCTTGATACGAATCACGAGCGTCTTGGCCATACGGATCCTGTGACGAACTAAACGAGTGCTCATCCGTTTCAATCTCGAAACTTTCGACTTGCATCCCTTGAGACTCAAGCCGACTTCGCAAATCCGCTAGATGGTCACGAAGGATTGTGCTAGCGGCCTCGGTTTCAGCGACAACGCGAGCATTCACTTTGCCGCCTTGGATTTGCATCTCCACTCGAACGCTACCCAACTCAGCGGGTGCCAATCGCAACCGAATCGAACCTCCTTCAGCTCCAAAATGCTGAAATGCGCGACTCACTCGCTGGACCAATTTCGCACGCGTCACTGCGTCATCAGCGGAGTTCCCCTTTGCAGAGGTGGTTTTCTCAGCTCCGTTGCTTCTTGGGTTGGCTGCAGAACCCACAGACTGAATCGGCGCGGTAGCATCACTCGATGACGATCCACTCGAAGCAGCTGTCCGTGCAGTCGCCGCACCACCGACTGCCGCGACACTAACAACCGCCGAGGCGGGAGCAACAGTAGGCTTAGTAGTCGCTGCACCGACGGTCGATGAGGCGGGTTCTGACGATTGAGGCTCCAACGTCGTTTCGGATGTCGGAGTCTCCACGCTTATCGCTGTCGCTTGAGGTGTGTCCACGGACTTCTCTGAAACCGCCTCAACGGTTGACTGCTCACCGCCACGTGAATAGTCGCGATCCGGGTAACTGCGGCGAGATGAACGTCTCGAGCCTCGATCGTCGCTTGAGTCCGTCTGTGAGGCGAGTACGGGGTCGACCAGCTCTGGCTCCGCAATCGTGTCCGTTACCTCTGAATGATCCGATTCCGTCAATCGAATGCTCGAACCCACGTCAGGGGTTTCGACCGTCTCCGTCCCTGTTGAGTTCGTTAACGCTGCATCGCGATTCGATTTTCGCGAATCATCGCCAAGATCGAGACTTGAGTTGACCGTGTTCTCTAAACCCAAATCCTTAATTTGAGCATCTTCGTCCACGACACTACTAGTTGACTTGGGCTGCTTCGCCGAGGTGCCATCGCCCTCCCCCGTCGTCTGCGTTACTGCTTCATCGATAACAGCGGCGTCCTTTACACCTGCATCCACAACATTCGTGGCCTCCGCGTCAACCTGAACGGGCTGGTTCACGTTGATAAGTGACTGCAAGAGCGCCCCACGAGCTGAGTCCGATGGCTCTTTGGTATCCTCGGATACGACATCATTGTCGCGATCGTAGTCTTTCGTCTCCGTATCAATTATTGACGTGGATTGATCGACTGTGGTGTCTTTACCCCGAGCATCAGCTACCGGTGCCGACATCTGAGCAAAGACTTGCGCAAACACATCAACGAGGCCGTAGTTTTCAGTTGAGAACGCCAACCCGCTTTGTGATCGTCGCGAAGATGAACTCAACCCAATGGAATATGGATTGGTTGTCGACGCGCTAGATCGTTCAATATCGTTCACGGTGCAGCTCCCCCCCGAAAGCTTCATTAGGGAGTTGCTACCAAATTCTCACAAGCATCCGCTAAGGATTACTTCCAGCATTCGCCGTGGCTTGACCACCATTGCTAATTCGGCTGAGAATTTCCTGCAGCTTGTCTGCCTCTTCAGGCGTTGCAAACTCCGCTAGTATATCTTTTCGTTTATCGGTGGGCATGGCTTGAATGATATTGACGACCTCATCAATTCTTTTATCGTCATAAATTCTCAGTAGTTGGTCTTTTGCTTGTGCCGCATCCAGTGTTTGAAGGGTTCTTTGGACCTGTTTCACGCCTTCCTGTTGTGCTAGCGCAAGCGTTTCTTTCTCTTTTTTATCAAAGGATTGCAAGCGTTCATCGAGACGTTCTCGCTCGTCTTTCGTGGCGGCCCACTCAGCACCAATGTCGTCCTTCAGTGCAACCAAGCTGCGACGCTGCATGTCCATATCAAGCCCCTCGAGTTTCCTGGCCTCGAGGATTTCATCAAAGTCTGGCTGTTCTTGTTGCTGATCGCGTCGGAGTATCTCTTCCAATCGATCACCAGTGATATCAATTCCGTTGGCCAATGCGACGACCTTGGTCACCGTTGGGCCATTGAGAGTTCCACGCGTTGCCAGATATCCGAACAACACAAATTGAAAGATGATCGTGGCCACACAAAATGCAGCAAACCAGCGAATTAGTTTATCAGTCATCCGGATTGGCCTTGGTTTCGAGCGTTAGTCCTTGATTGCAGTAAATATCGGTTACTCACAGCCTCGTCCAGACTTAATTGCTCGCGTCGCAGCTCCTCTTTTTGGGCGGCCGCATAATCGAGCTCTTTCAGTTTTTCGAAGCGTTTCACTTCAGCTTCCGCGAGCATCAACTTTTCTTGACGAACGTTGAGTGCCTGGACGAGCTGGTCACGCGTATCGGCGAGCGAACGCAAATCCATTTCAAGTTGCATGGTATACCGACCGCTCGAAAGCAAGCGATCCATGGATAATTCCCCAACCATCGACTCGGACGCTCGCTGTTTGATCTCTTGCTGCTGCTGTAGGATGGACTGTCGTTGTTGATCAATACGATTAATTGCCTCAATCGCTTGCCCGACTTCGGCGCCTGCCTCGTCGCGTTGGCGCTCTCGCCATTGGAGCAGCGATGCGAACCGAAAGTTTCGAGACATGCAAGCAACCAATTATTTGATTAGTTCGAGGGAAGTGCTGGCATCGCAGGTTGGCCAGCCAGCGCCAGTTTCAATCGTTTTTGTGCCTCGTTCATTGGCGTAAAGTCATCCGATCGCTGACATAGGAATTCACGCAATGGATCACGCAACGCAATCGCTCGGTCCACGCGTGCGTCACTTCCCGGGCGATAAGCGCCAATCGATATCAAGTCAGCATTCTTGCGATACTCGCTGAGATGCCGACGCGCTTCGGAAACCGCGGCACCAACATCGGGTGTCACCAAGTGTGGTTGCAACCGACTCAAGCTCTCTAGCACGTCAATCGGTGGCCAATGCGCCTCGGATGCCAGGGCACGACTTAAAACAACGTGACCATCGAGTAAACCTCGCAACGTATCTGCCACAGGCTCGTTGTTGTCGTCACCTTCAACGAGAACCGTGTAAAACGCCGTAATGGATCCACGACTGGTCCGCCCTGCCCTTTCGACGAGCCTCGGCATGGTATTAAAAACGCTTGGTGGATAACCACGTGTCGTTGGCGGTTCGCCCGCCGCGAGACCGAGTTCTCGCTGGGCCAACGCGAAACGCGTGACGGAGTCGATCAACAACAGAACGTTCTTACCCTCATCGCGAAATGACTCGGCGATCGCAGTTGCTGTCCATGCGGCTGAGACTCTTTGGGCCGCTGGGCGATCGCTCGTAGCGACAACGACAACGCTCTTGGCGAGCCCTTTTTCGCCAAGCGACCTCTGAATAAATTCTTGAACCTCGCGACCCCGCTCGCCAACCATACCGATGACCACGCGATCCGCTTTCGCGCCACGCGCAATCATTCCCAACAGAGTACTCTTACCGACACCACTGCCTGCGAAAATACCGAGCCGCTGACCGATTCCGCACGTCAACATTGTGTCAATCGCTCGCACCCCTGTTTCCAAAGCCGTGTCAATCGGTGGGCGGTCCAGGGAATCTGGTGGCGAGCTATCCGCATTGACGACACTTAAGTCGGCGGGAAGTGGCTTGCCATCGATGGGAATTCCAAACGCGTCAATGACTCGCCCGCAAAGCGCCGGCCCCACACGCAACTTGGCGCTCACGTCCGCCATCCGTACCGGATCTCCGGCGGCAATTCGATCGATTCGCTCCATCGGTGCCAGCACCGGGTGGACGTTGCGAAAACCGATCACGCGAGCGAGGCATCGTTGATTGTCAGTCCCACGCAATTCACAGATCGCACCAACCGGAGCTGTCATCCCGCGAACTTCAATGCAGTCGCCGCTGACGGAAGCTACTTGACCGGAAACGTTCATCAACCACGCCTTGTCGATGCGATCCGTCACCGCTTGCGGACTCATGATTTTCGGCTTTCGAAGCGTGAAACCACTCATCCGAGCATCTCCGAAAGTCGTTCGAGTTGAGTGCGAAGTCCCGCTTGGATCTCGCCACCGTCTTGTCGCACGACCACGTCGGTCATTTCCAACGTTTCGTCGGGGACGACGTGTGTGTTCGTCGGATACTCAGGCGACGCGACTAAGTCGTCAAGCAATGTCCCAAGCTCCGCAAGCATCTCCGGGTGAACAGCCACTGTAAGCTTCGAAGACGCTCGCGTGCTCTTGATCGCTTCTTCAGCCCAACGAATGAGTATCGTTTTATCGGATTCAAGTTGAGCGCGAACAATTCGCTCGGCCGCGGACAATGCCATCGAAGTAAGCGATTGAGCGTACTCATCCATCCATTCTTCGTGAGCTCGGTAAAGATTTTCGACCGCAGTCCGTATCAAGGCGAGCTGTTCCTTCGCACGTGCTTCACTGGCCGCTTTGATCGTCGCTTCATTGTCGGCCGAAGCGCTAGCAAGCCCCGCGTTATAGCCCTCCTGGCGAGCTTTGGCTAATACTTCACTCGCTTGCACTTGAGCGGCCGCGATGATCTTCTCTGCAGCGGCACGACTCCCATCAAGCTGGCGTCTTCCGACATCCGCCAAATCGTCCAAGTTAAATCCAGCGAGGCCCGTCGTCGAACTTCGTGCGGCAGCATCCGTAGACTCGCTCGAGCAAGTCGCGTCAGTACTCGAAGCAAAAGAACTCGTCGCGGTCGTACCGGATGCAGTAGCGTTTGAATGAAATTTGAGAATGGAGGCCATGAGGTGTCAGTTAGTGATCAGATGCAATTATGCGGCCATGGGAACACGAACTTGACCGACACTGGACAAGGCTTGTGTGCGTGCATGTTCTGGCAATGACGCGATTGCAACACGTTCTTTGGCGACATCGATTTCTCGCAGTTGCATCGAACCGATCGACGCGAGTTGCAACCGAATCTCTCTTCCTGCAGATTTCGGAAGTGTTGCAATCACTGCATCGGTCGTTTCAACCGGAAGCCCACACAGAGCCATCAAAGCGTCATGCGTATCAACAGCGGCGAGCGCATCACGCAGCTCAACGGTGGACAATCGCAGCAAGTGGTTGTGGATATCGTCCGTCGACCAAAGCGATGGAACTCGACCGGCACCCGCGCCGCGAGACTCGCTCGACGCTGGAGTTGCGGATTCGTAATCATCGGGCTCCTGATCATTCCACTGAGTTTCCATTCGCGTTTGTGGAGCGATGCGTAAGGGCCGCACTTCATTCACGAGTGAAGGCTGGGATGAAGTATTCGCTACATGAACCGGATCGGACAAAGCGATTTTATCATTCGCGTGGACACGTGGACTTGCGGACGGCGGCTGCGTTTCGGTGGGTTTCGGCATGCTCGCAAGGATCGCATCGAGTCGACGTCGACCATCCGAATTCACAGCCGGCGGCGTGACAGGCGATTTGGGTTCGATGCGGCTCAAAATGTGCTGCGCAAGTTCTTCGACCATTTCGGAAGGAATCTCACCGAGTCGTCCGATTCGGCTCATCGCTTCGCTGCGCAATCGAGACTCAAGTCGCGGGAGAATGCGAGCCGCTTGAGCTGGAGCAATGGATGCAAGCAGCAGTGCGACCGTTTGAGGATGCTCTCCACTAACCGACCGGACGAGAGCATCGTCCTCCATGTCCGCTAGCAATGCGAGTGACTTGGGAATGTTGCTTGAAGCCCCGGAAGCCGATGCCGAATTTCCGTTCGCATGATCCATCGCCGAAAATTGATGACGTACCGGCGAAGCAACCGGGTTCGCTGTGACAGGCCGAGTCACTGAAGTCAACAAGATTTCGTCTTGTGAGTTCGTCGGTGAGGATTGTTGTTGGCGGACGCTGCCTGCAAATGCCTGAATAGCCCGTTTGCGTTCCAGCGGATCGACGTCGGATAGGCCTGTCATCGTCCGGCGAACCAATTGTTTCGAGTTCGCGTCAAGTTCGCCAAGTAAACGTGTGGCGACCGCGGGTGGAAGACTACTCAGGACGATGGCGATTCGTCGAAGTGCTGCTTCTCGCTCTCCCGACATGTATGAGTCCTCGCATGAATGAATTTTCCGCTAATTCGAAAATTGCTTGTAGAGCATTCTTCGTTCTTAAGGGAAGAGCGTTTGCGAGGTTTAGCAATCGAATGAAACAGCCATAGCGTGATCACTCCTCAATTAAGCCGCTTCGCCAACCCACCCGCGAATGACGTTGGCAGCCACTTCCGGATTCCGCTCCACAAGATCTACCAACTCGCTCTTGAGCGAGCCACCGGTAATTGTCATCCGATCATTGCTATCAACATCGTCCTCAAGCACGGGAGGCGGTGCGGGAAGTTCGAGGCCAAAACCCTCCGAGAAATCGCTCGGCGTGCTGGTCGTTGAACGAATCGCTGACCGAGCCACAAGCAATGCGACAAGAGCCAAGCCGATTAGTGCGACTGACTGCCAAGAGTTCGCGAGCCAAGTCAGTGCGGCATCAGCCGTGTTTGATTCAACACCAGGCTGTTCCGGCAAATCAGGATATTCTAAGACTTCAACCAAAGGGAACCGGTCTTTGCCAGCATCGACATCAGGAAGCAATGATGTCACCGCTGTCTTAATATTCTTGACGGTTTCCTCTCGCAACAACTGTAGATCCGCTAGCAGCATCGGTGGCGTCTCCGTTACAGCAACGCCAGGATTCTTCTGTTGATGTACTTGTGGCCATACTTTTTGGTAGTAGCTGGTCGGAAGATAGACGACGACTTTCATTTGACGGATTTGTAGTGAAGCTTCTCGCGAGTTCTCGTACTGTTGTCCGACGACGCCGTTACTTTCTCGCTCTTCTTCCTTCTCGCGATTGGATTCCGCGGTCGTATCGATGCTCGCACTGCGATTACCAACGGCGTTGGGAACCACACCGGGAACGCCCTGGTTAACTGGGCGAGTGTTTGTGACTTCACTCTTGCGAGATGATTCACTCGTTGTCGTACGTTCGGCATCGTACTTTAACATCGTCTTTTCGATGTCCATCGTGGGATCAATATCCGCAAACGCTGAAACTCGAATCGAACCGTAGCCGATCAATAAGCTCTTCACTTTCTGCTCCATCATCGCTTCCGCCTCTCGCCCCTTTTTAAGCAGCGGATCTGCGTCTTCAGCATCCAACAGAGAAGTACTCGCATTGAAGTCAATCACCTTCACATCATCGACAGACATCCCAGCATAAGAACCAGCCACCAAGTCTTTGATTTGTTGCATTCGCACCCGAGAAAGCGGGTCCAGACCCTCGGGGGTCACAACCACACTGGCAGATTGCGGGCGACTCAAGCTCATACCGCGTCGGTCGCCGCGATCGTACTCCACACTTGCCCAGCGAACATCCGGAAACAAGGCAATCTTACTGCCCATATCTTGTTCTTTCGCGTGCATTTCTCGTGAGAGCCGTTGCTCGTTAGATTCCAGCGGATTGCCACTGTCGATCGCTTGCTTCATGTTCGTTCGAAGCGACATCGGCAACGTCGTTGACGCTTCCAAGGCAGCGTAATACTTGTCTCGCTCGTCCATCGGAATGACCAAACGACGTCCTTCGCGCTTCCAGCCATTCAGCCCAGCACTTGCGAACGAGAGTTCAACTTCATCCAGTTCGCTTTCGCCAAAGTATCGTCCACCGAACAGTGGCTCATAGTCGTTGGCACCGTTGCTCTGGACCAAGAACGCCAAGCCGATTCCGATGGCGGCAACCAACAAACCCGAGATAATTCGTGATTGAAGAGGCATTGCCATCAACGTTTCACGGAGCTGGTCAGTTGTTTGAGTAACGAGCGACATAGCGTGCGGTTTTCAGTGATCAGTTAGTGGTGTCAGGTAGAAACTTGGAAAACTAAATTTGGATCTGCTGGATCTCGCGATAAGCTTCCATCAACTTGTTTCGCATTTGCAGCAGCATTCGAAACGCAAGGTCGGCTTTCTGTACCGCAGTCAACACTTCGGCTTCATTGACATCGCCACCGGTTAACAGTGACTGCATCATCGTCTCGGCACCCGTTTGCATCTCGTTGACGTTCTTCACCTGATCAACCAACAGGTTGGCGAAGGGACTGCCTTGGGACTGTCCGGCCGACTTCGTCTCAAACGGCGATATCGGCCGCTGCGGTGGCGCCAGCGACGTTGGGCGGACAAACGGTTGGCCAGAAATTCTCATGTACGAGGGTTAGCTTTTTGTGACCGTATCGATTTCTGTTAAGCGAGTATGGTGAGAGTTTCGCGGCCCAGACCCTTGGTGATTTCCATCACCCCAATGTTGGCCTCGTACGCGCGAGTCGACTCCATCGCGTCGACCATTTGTGTCGTCAAATCAATGTTCGGGTAAGCGACATAGTCTTTCCACTTACCTTCTTTGATCGCCATCGGGTGATTCGGTTGATATCGATAGAGAGGCTCTGCTTCTTCCGTTTTAACTTCAGAAACTTTGACGCCCGAAGCCCCACTCGTGGTCAACGTGTCATCCGTTTGGAATACAACCTGTCTCGCCTTGTAAGGGTTCGGATCGCCATTCTCGTCCTTGATTGACGAGATGTTGGCGATGTTCCCGGAAATGGCATTCAGCCGAGTTCGTTGAGCCACAAGCGCCGATGTGCTAATGTCGATTGAACGAATCATGTTCGAGTCCTTCCTATCGAGTGCTTAGAAAACTTGTAGTGCCAATTCATTAGGCGCGTTCCGTTATCGCCGCTCGCATCAGCGAGAACTGGCTTCGCATGGTCGTGATCGCAAGGTTATGCAAGTGTTGGTTCTTGTTCATCTCGTTCGCTTGGGATTCGAGCGAGACATCACTACCGTCGTGAAAAACGACCTGTTCCATCGCATCTCTCGGGCCGCTGAGTCGATCGTCTCGAGTGCCAGGGCGAGCACCTCGCACCAAATCTCGAGGCGAAATGCTATCAAGTGACTCTCGAAGTGCATTCTGGAAATCGCCTTCGTCCAAATCACGAGCGCGATATCCAGGCGTATCCAAGTTTGCAACATTGCCGGCAAGCAGTTCGTGACGTCGTTGTGCAAACGAAATCGTCTGTTCAAGCGCCGTGATCGTTTTATTTTGAAGTACGTTGAACATCCAAGCCTCCTCAATTTCGCCGTGCTAAAACGCGTCCCGAAAATCGCATCGCGTTCAACAAGCCAAACTCCAAAGTTAAGCAACCTGACGCAACCATTGATCTCGCCTTGGGAAGATCACTGTCACAGCGGCGCCGCCCTGAGGACAGTTCTGCCAGCTGAGTTGAGCACCAATCGCCGCCGCCACCATTGGAATGCGGTGCGAGCGGTCTTGAGTATCTACTCCGGTATCTGCCATTTCGAGTTCCACACCACTTGGTGTTTCACATGCCGTCACGGTCAAATCACCACCGTCCGCCATTTCCTCGAGTGCTTGACGTGTGAGGGCACGAATCAATTCTGCGGTCACGACCGGGTCTGTCGGAACTTCGATTGCTGAATCGACTTCCATATCCAGGCAAACCGGTGCCGGGTGATCCATCAACATCGGTGCGATGACAGATTCAACAAGAATCGCTAAAGATTTACAGTCGGTCGGGTCGATCCAAGGATTAGCCACAATAGGTCTCCAGTTTTCTGGCGGAAGTGTCTATTTTTCCGCGCATGAAATTCGCAACATCTCGCCTCATAATCATTCTTGAGAGAGAGACGCAAGAGCATTGCGACGCTAATTGTCGCTCGAGAGATCGAGGCTCGAACCGGAGCAGGGCATTTCACCCGTCTGGGAATAGCGGGTTGCGGCGCGATGAGAGTTGTTGACATGGAGCAATTGCTGGCCGATGTCCTCACGCTGAGCTTGAAGCAGACGCTCGCATTCGGCTTCCTTTTTCAGCAACTCAGAAAGTCGTTTTTCACTTGCCTGGCTTCTTGCGCGACAGGCATCTTGTTGAGCATCGCTTTGCCAAAGTGCTCCAGACTCAACCGAGGCGAGTGCTAATTGCAACTGTTTCGACAACTCCTGTAGCCGCTCGATGGGCTCTTGTTTCTGGGCCAGCAAATGCATGAGCGATGACATGTGCCCCGCACTGATGGCGTCCATCTGGAGCTCCGTCAACTCGGCCAAGAGCTCAACGACATCAAATCGCTCGTCGACAATGCGAATTACTTCTGACGCGTTCATACTGCACTAAATCCTAACGCCTTTTAACTATGCGCCGTTATTGCCCGAGCTAAAGCGATTCGTCATCCAGGTGAGCAATTTCTCCCAGCCCGCTCGATCATACCGCGTTGTGCTAGCGAGTGCGGCATCATATTCAGGCTGCATCCGCTGGAGCACGACCGCTGCCTGCCGAACAAGTCCTTCCGCTTCACGTGAACGCCCTAGAATCTTGGCACATCGAGCGTGTCCAAGCATGGCTTCCAAAGCTATCGGCTCGCTCATGTAACGCACCGAAATTGCTCGGTATGCGGCAATCGCGTCATCCCATCGCTTCATCGCCCGCAAAGTGTCTGCTTCGAAAATCAGCGAGTTTCGTAGTAGCGATTCGGAACTGGTGGAGAGACGCCGTTCTTCCTGGACCTTTGACAAATAGCGACTGAGAGCCTCAAAGCCTTCGCGGGCAAATTCCAACTCGGCATCCGACTCGGCACGCAAAGCGCGGCGGGCCGCGTCCAATATTTCAGGTGATTCGGCTTCCTCTTGGGGCCATTTGGATGCCATCACGTGCGCCTGGCTACGTAAGTATTTAGCCATCTGGGCGCGCTCCTCACTCGGCCATCGTTCGACGGCTTCATCGAGATACCGTATTGTATTCTTTATCTCAACTTGGTTTTCGCGTAACGCCGCTGTGCGTTCGCCAACTGGAGCAACCGCCGCCTTCAACTCGTTTGATTGCGCGAGTCTGAACGAAATCTCGCCGAGCGAATAAAGCGAATCTCGCCAAGCCGGACTCTGCGGCGTGAGCTCACCGTCCTGGAGATTATCCATCAAAAGTTTCTTGGCAACGGGAATATCACCAACTTCGCTGTAAGCGAGCGCGGCAAGCAACCGAGCATCGTATCGCAGTGGGTCCCGCGGGAACTCCACCATGCACTCATTGAGCGTCTCGATCGCTCGTGATGCCTCGCCATCCGCAAGCAGCGCGCGACCGTAAGCAACCATCCCACGTGATTGGCGAATGCGTTCCTCATAACGCAAGTACGGTTGGAGCAGTTCAACGCTTCGCGTAAAATAGCGTCCCTTCTGGTACGCATCAATCGCGAGCCAAAGAGACGTCAAATACCGCGGCGTATCGAAATCAAGTTTCGCCGATGCTGCGTACGCGTCACCGGCCGAACGATAATGGCCACGAGCAGCCATCGATGCGCCGCGGGAGACTTCACCGGATGGGTCGGTACCCTCGCGAAGCGTGGATTCCGCCCAATCTTGATAGCTGGTAGCTTCCTGGAGTAGCGCCTCGTTTGGATCAACGATTGGAGGTAATCCCCTCGCTATGTCGATCGAATACTTATATTCGCCTGTTTGGCGAAGTTGTTCGATTGCGGCCGATAGTCGCTTTTGAAAATCGGCAAACGAGATCATTGACGAATCAAATGTCTTCGGATCACCCAACTCACGTGCGACATAACGGGTTGTTTGTAGCATTTCGAGGCCGCGTCCAGCCTGAGCAAGTAGTTCAATCTCCTCGATTGCTCCCAAACATGCTTCGGCTCCAAAGGGACGCTGTTGACGTACCGCCGTCAGTTCAGTCAGCGCCAAGTCATTGTCACCGAGACATAGCAGGGCTCTCGCGATCCAGATCCGTGATCGCGAAGAGATTCGTGGTGATGACTCGCGTTGCAGATCATACAACTTGGCGAGCGGCTCTTCCAATCTTGCTTCGATCTTGGGCCGAAGCTCGCTATCAGGCGCGCCGCGTGGACCGAACTCGGCGATCGCTTCGCGTATGCTCACGACAGACTGAAGCAAGATGAATTCGTCTCGACTTTCTGCCAACTCACCCAGCAACTGTATGGGTTCAGAGTTGAGCTTTGCTAAGCGTTTTTCGATAATCGCGGTCGCATCCTTGTAACGCCCAAGGTCCAACAACGCTTCCACCTGGACCTTCTCTGCCTCTTGAACCTGAGTCGCATCGAGCGATGGATCTCGAAAAAGTCCTTCGATCGTGGCAAGCGATTGAAGCGGCGAACTCTTATTGCTTCTCAGCTCTGCGATCGCCAATCGGGTCGTAAGAAATCTTGGCAGCGTCGGATCTCGCTCAATCGCACGCCGAAGTGCAACAGCCGCCTCGTCAAACCGCCCAAACTCGTAGAGAGCTTCCCCAAGATAACGCTGACCCTCGCTTTCTCGCCCAGGGGGATAGCCGGCCTCGGCCGATTCCATCAGCATTGGGATCGCGTCAAACATCTTGATGCGTCTCTCACGCGGATCGGCCTCATCTCTGGCCCGCTGATACACAGCCGCACTGATTAAAAACTGCCGCAATTGAATCCAAGGCTTGTCTTCTTCCAATTCAGGATCGAGCGTTACTTTCTCAGCCAGATCGCCGGCGAGCACCAAACTACCGTTCACGTACTCACGTGATGCAATTCGAAGCGTCTCGTAATTGTCAGGCGGACCGCTACGCGACCAAATCGTAAACAACATCCCAAAGCCGCCGATAGCCGTGACAAGCCCGACGATTGATAGCAACTTAATGACGGAAGCCTTGACTCCAGCATCACTCGCTTTGTTTTGTTTTTTCTCGTCAGCCAATGCAGTCCATCCCCAAGCGAATTCGGACTTTGACGAGTAACAAAACGCCTCCCTCGAGACAATATCGAAACGACCAAAAATGCTTGCATTGACCCCTATTCGGCAAAACGCGTTTGCTGGCTGGCACTATCCAAACCGCGGCCGACTTAGCGGTCTGCAACAAATCGATACGGTGTTCTCGCAACGCATCGTGGGACGACGTCGGTTGTGTTGGTCGCGGCACAGAGTGACAAGTCCGCTTGGTAACCGGCGGCGATGAGATTTCGACCGCCAAGCGTGCTAGCAAACCGTGATGCAAGTGAGTCGCTCTCCGATACTCCTTGATCGCCTTGCCAAAACTGGTTCGCCAATGCGCAAGCGTCGTTTGCGAACGTCACCGACGTTACATCGGTAAGCCGACACAAGATCGCACCGGCGAGTAAGACATCTTCGCCCGTAATTTGGCCATCGGTGCCGGCACATATCAAATGCAAAGTTGAGAATCGCGAAACGAAACGAACCACAGCGTCGAGATTCAAGAACGACGCTAAAACGATTTCGCTAGCATCGTGCGCCGCGGCAATGGCACGAGTCCCATTCGTTGTTGTCATCACCAACGAACGACCAGCAACAATTTGCTCGGTGTACTCCGCCGGCGAGTTGCCGAGATCAAAACCTTCGATCGGTTGACATTGACGCTCGCCACAGAGCAGCGGTCTGGGGTCGATTTGCTGATGAAGCTTAAACGCATCCGCAATGTCCAAGCAGGTCGTTACATCGTTTGCACAAACCGCAAGAGCGGTTGTCATCACCGACGTCGCGCGGAGTACATCCATGACAACGGCAACGTCCACCGTCGAGGGTGCGTCACTCATCCCAGGTAGCAGCGAACACCAAACTTTCATACGAATCCATCCTATTCCGGTTCTGCCCAGACGCGTGTGTCCTCGTCATCCCACTCGACGTGGATCACGTTGGGACGACAACAAACGGGGCAATCCTCAACATATTGCTGGTAATGACCTTCGCCGGGTTCGAGCGGCACAACGATTTCTTCGCCACAGCCGTCGCAGATATAAGAGCCTTCGGTTTGCATGGTCCCTCCACGAATCAGAGTTACGGGTGTTTGTCCAAACTCAAAACGCAAATCAATCTTTTCGCCAGTGTAGGGCACCGGCGAACAGACTTCGAGTGATCGCATGAGTAAACATTGAAACCTTCACTCATCACCGGCTTTCGTCTAGCCAAACCAAGTGCGATACTTAGTAGCCCAACACCAAGTCGCTGCAGCCCCTCTTCAAGTTGTCTCACCATGAAAAACGTCGCTTTGCTTACGCTCACTCGGGCGATACTCGTCAGCTCGCTCTTGGGATCGCTAGTCGGTTGCAACCGCTCCGAAAGCATTTCGTCGACACCCCAGCCCACCTCCACACCGACCGTCGTTCCCACCAAAACTGTCACGACAGGTGCAGCGAACATCCAAGACAAACTGCCCGAAACCGCGATCAAATCAAAGAACGACAAGATCGTCAGTCTCGACCTTCGCTCGCTAGTTGGTGACGAGCTATCTCAAGCCATCTCGCTGGCAACGAAGATCGACAGTCTCGAAGAAGTTTCGCTCTCGGGAGAAGCGATCACCGATGCCGTGATCGAGCCCATCCTTGAAATCGAAAGTCTCGTACGGCTTCGATTACCGCAAACACGGATTACCGACACCACGCTTGAGAGGCTTGCGAAGACCGGTCGTTTGAAACTTCTCGACTTGACCGATGTGACAACCATCGGACAACAAGGCATCGCCTCAGTCGGAAAAATGACCAAGCTGGTTGAATTGAACCTGATGAACACGGCGGTCACCGACGAATGGATAGGATCACTGTCCCAGCTCAAGACGCTCAAGAAGTTAAGACTGCGCGGCACCAAGGTCACTGGTGAAAACGTGACCTCGCTTGCATCCATGCCGATCGTTGATCTGGAGTTATCCGAAACCAGTTTCGGGAACGCGGGAATGGATGCGATTGCCAAAATGCCTCAGCTCGAGAAGCTGAACCTGTGGTTGACCAAGATCGATGACGAGGGTCTCGCGAAACTCAAAGGCAAAACCTCGTTGACGTTACTCAATCTTGACAATGTGGCGGGAGTCACTGACGAGTCGATGCCGCTGATCGCCGAACTGCAAAATCTCGACCTGCTTCACCTGGGCGGCACGGGAATCACGGAGTCGGCGATCCCACAATTGCAGTCACTTCCGAAACTCAAGACACTTTTCATTACTCGACTCGGTGTCAGCGAAGCCGCCGCGGAGAGTTTGCGAAAAGAAATGCCGTCGCTGGAGCGTTTTGAGTACTAGAACGTGGCTGCCTTGCCTTGGCGTCAAGGCGGAGCCTAGAATTTCCTCGAACAAGACTCTGATCGACCACCACGGAAGACTTTGATGGCAAAGAGCGAACAACAGCGGCAACGCAAGTTAGCCAAGAAGAAGGCGAAGGAACGTGAAGACCGCAAGGCCATGATCCAGCGCCAACAGCAACTGTCGTCCATGGCTGGACAAATGGCGGAAGCCGCCAAGGGCGAGATTGACGGGTGCTACATCGCATCGGCTTGTCATACGGGCACGGGGATCGGCAGTGTGCTGATCGTTCGCAAGTCACCTTCGGGACAACGAACGTTCGCCATGTTCCTCGTGGATGCGTTTTGCCTGGGTGTGAAAGACGCACTTGGCAAAACATGCTCAGCCACACAAATGGCCGACATTCTGGACGACCTGAGGCTTCGCGATCCAATCGAGTCCGTCGAGCCTGGTGTTGCCCTCGGATACATCGAAGCCGCGATCGCGTACGCTCAATCGCTTGGCTTTCCACCGCACAGCGACTATCGAAAGGTGGCTCCGATTTGGGGCGACATCCAGGCGACCGAAGTTCCTGAGAAGTATAAATTCGGTCGTGACGGAAGACCCGCGTATATTCCGGGACCCTATGACGATCACACTCGCCAAATGCTGATCATCAATACCCTGTCGAAAAAAGTCGGCGTCAAGAACTTTGACTTCGTGGTCTCATCTGGCTCAGTCGACGATCTAGATAACTTCCCCGAGCGGCTCGATGATTCGGAAGCGTTTGACGAATCCTCGCATGACATGCGCACCGTCGATGGCACGGTGATCCAGCGCATCGACGAGAGCATTTAAAGCAAGACTCGTAAAGCTCGCGGCGTGCGAGTCTATTCGTAGTCCCACTTCATGATCCACGGGTCTTGGAACTGCTTTTGATACTCCTTGAGTTTCAACTTGTACGCTTCCAAGACATCGCGGTGACCTTCGCTGTCCGCCAAGTTGGTGATCTCGTTCGGATCCGCTTTCATATCAAACAGCTCGAACTGAGGACGTTGGATATACTCACCAACGGTCTTATTTCCGTAGGGAGCATCTTTCCCTTTGGCCCATTGAGCTTGCCAACTGCTTGCGGCCCAGAGGTCCGATGCGAACGGATACGGCAACGGGTGAGCGATATTCCAAATCAGCTTGTACTTGTCATCCCGAATGACTCGCATCGGGTAATACATCTGGATCTCATGGAAGGTGTGCGACGCAAAAATCGTTTCATGATGAGCTTCACTTGGATCGGCCAAACAGTGCATCCATGACTCGCCGTGATAACGATTGAATGGCAAGCCACCGTTACGGTTTTCCATGGCGGACTCGCCACGTTCGTCCCAGAATTCTTTCGCGTTCAACAAGTTCTTGGGAGCATTCTTTTTGGGGTCCAATCCGCCCGCGAAATCCAACAGCGTTGGCGTAATGTCGATGTGGCTGATCATGGAGTCGCATTCAACGCCTCGACGAGCTTGATACGGATCGCGAACCACCATCGGAACTCGCAGCCCGCCTTCGTACACGGTTGTTTTTCCACCAGAGAACGCCATACCGTGGTCACTGGTGAAGACAATGAGTGTCTTATCGTATAAGTCTGCGGATTTCAAAATTTCAACTAACTTGGCAACGCCCTGGTCAACTCGCGAACAAGACTGGTAGTACTGTGCGAGCTCCTCACGAGTCTCCGGGGTGTCGGGAAGGAATGCTGGCACAACCACTGTGGCTGGATCGTAGAACACTTCCGTGACGTTCGGACGTTCTCGCTTGTGGGGCAAGTTGCCGAACAAGTCAGCTTTAAGTTCGAGTTTTGAATCCATGTCTTGTCCACCACCACGATGCGGATCATCGGTAGCGAAGTACAAGAAGAACGGCCGGTCATCGGATGGATCAGTGATGAAAGCCTTCGCGTTCTCCGCCATCTCCACAGCATTGCGAGCACTGCCCTTGAGGTAGCTATCGAAGTGATACACCGCTTCGGGTGCAACGTGGTACTTGCCGATCTGTGCCGTTCGATAACCTGCACCGGACATCACGCGTGGCAGCGCGAGACTAACAACATCTTCAAACGAAGCGAACTTGTGATAGTGGTGCTGGTGCCCGAACTGTCCATTGCGATGGTTATGCAAACCGCTCATCACAACGCTGCGACTTGCGCTACACGAAGCGGTTGTCGCAAAGGCGTTTCGAAACAGCACCCCATCTTTGGCGATCGCATCGATTGCCGGCGTCACAGCAACGGGATCACCGTAGCAGCCCAGCGTAGGGCTTTCGTCGTCGGTGATGATGAACAGCACATTTTTCTCCGCCGCCCAAGACGACTCAGACAACAAGAGTGACTGAGAAAGAAAACCTACTGCCCAAGCGAGTGAAACGCACGCGATTTTAAGTAGCTGATGCATCGAAAAGGTCTGCCTGAGAGAGACGTGGTCCCGTTGTGAGGCCGCTATTGTAGCTCAGTCGTCATGGATTGCGAAAACGTCTACAATCGATTTGAGCGGCCAGCGAACCCTTTTGCAGGCCAATGATTTTCGTACACGGAGCGATTTAGCACTCAATGGCCACGGTTTCGAGCGAAACGAAGAACGCCGGTGGTCTGAGAGATCTCTTGCCCCGTTTCGGTCTGTCGAGCTTCCGGCCTGGCCAAGAAGACGTTGTCAATGCCGTCGCCTCAGGCAACGATGTGATGTGCGTGATGCCCACCGGCGGCGGAAAAAGCCTGTGCTATCAATTGCCGAGCCTAGCTCGCGAAGGCACGACCATTGTCGTGTCGCCGCTGATCGCGCTGATGAAGGACCAAGTGGACACGATGTGTCGACTCGGCATCTCCGCAAAACTGATCAATAGCACTCTGTCGGCCACTGAGCAAAACAACGTGATGGAGGAACTGTCGCGTGGCAAGATCGATTTGATCTACGTCGCGCCAGAACGCCTTCGCAACAGCCGCTTTCTCGAATCGATTGCCAAGGCAAATATCTCGCTGCTCGCTGTCGACGAGGCGCACTGTGTCAGCGAATGGGGGCATGACTTTCGTCCCGACTATGCACGACTGGGTCACTTTCGTCGGCGTTACCTCAATAACGTCCAAACGATTGCACTCACCGCAACAGCAACTCCCACCGTTCGACAAGACATCTCCGATTTATTGGGACTGGGAAGTGCAAAACAATTCGTCACAGGTTTCGCACGAACGAATTTGCGGTTCAGCGTCACCCATTGCAAAACGGATCAAGCGAAAGACGACTTCACGAACAAGTACCTGCAAGAGCAAAACGGCGCAGGCATCATTTACGCAGCAACTCGCAAACGGTGCGAAGAGATCGCGGAACGACTGGCAGCATTGACCCAGCGACAGATCGGTGTTTACCACGCTGGACTCGATGGCGATTCACGTCGTCGAGTCCAAGAAGCATTCATGGGCGGCGACCTGTCAGCGATTGTTGCCACCAATGCGTTTGGCATGGGTATCGACAAATCCGACATACGCTTCGTCATCCATTACAACATGCCAGGAAGCTTAGAAGCTTATTACCAGGAAGCTGGACGCGCCGGACGCGATGGCAAAATGAGTGATTGCGTGTTGCTGTTCTCTTACAGCGACCGCTACATCCAAGAATTCTTTATCGAGAATCGTTACCCGTCCAAAGACACCGTTCGCAAAGTTTACGAGTTCCTGCTGTCGCGTACCGAAGACCCGATTGAACTGACGCTCGAACAGGTACGTGATGCGATCGGTGTTAAGGACGGAAGCGAAGCGGTTGGCACGGCCGAAACGCTACTGGCGAAAGCAAACGTTTTGCGGCGATTGGACAGCAACGCGAATCACGCGATGTTGCGAATCGATTCGGACGCACCGACGCTGTTGGATTTCCTGCCTAAAGAGGCAAAGCTACGTCGTCGCGTCATGCTGGCGATTGAAAAAGTCGTTGGCCGACGCCGAGGCGAGGACGTGTTTGTTCGCCCCGATCGCTTAGCCGAACTTGCTCAAGTCGACCGCGAGCAACTGACAAGAACGCTTCGCGAATTGACCAAACTTCGATCGTTTGACTATGTACCGCCTTTTCGTGGACGCGCCGTACACGTCACACAGCGTGACGTTCCGTTTGACAAGCTAGAGATCGATTTCGACGAACTTGCTCGACGCAAAGCGGCTGAGTTCGAAAAGCTCGAAGCGGTCATCGCACTGGCGCGGACGGCTACGTGTCGCCAGCAAGTGATCTTGAAGTACTTTGGCGATCCCGACAGCAGCGACTGTGGCAACTGTGATCGCTGTTCACCAGTATCCGCGGTTGCGGGACTTGCGAGCGACTTGGCCAGCATGTCCAAGGGCAGCACGGTGGATCAAGAATTGCTGACACGCGGAATCCGTATCGCACTCAGTGGTGTGAAGCGGATGCACGGCCGATTCGGCAAGAATCTGGTCGCCCAGATGCTGTGCGGTTCGAAAAATAAAAAGCTGACCCAGTGGAAGCTCAATCGATTGAGCACCTATGCAATGCTTTCTGCACTGAAACAAAGCGAAGTCGTCGAGATCCTTGATGTGCTTGTCGAAGCTGGTTTGGCTCAACAACGCGAAGTCGATGAGCGGCGACCGACCATCGAACTCACCGAGACGGGCGAACAAGTCATGCACGCGAAGGAGCCGATGCCAAGCTCTGTGCAAATCAAGTTTGTGCTGGCAAAGCGATTGGTCGCAGCGGTGCGTGGATTGGACTCACCCGGGTCGAACGGTTCCGATGAAGACGATTCAGATGCATCCCCTGTTACTGGCGAAACTCCTAAGTCAATCACTGCGTCCGCGCCTATCGCTCACAGTTCCAACAAGGTGGACGCCGTAGCGAAGTCGGCCACTGAGCATGATCGTGAAGAAACGGAGGACGTCGTTTCGGAACAAACCCAACAGCTTGTCGAGATACTTCGCCGATGGCGACGCAAAATGTCCGCCGCATTAGGTATTCCGGCCTACCGCGTTTTGACGAATGTCGCTATCGACAAGATCGCCGAGGCGACACCGCGAAGCATCGCGCAGCTCACCGCAATAACGGGCATCGGCGAAGATACGATTACACAATACGGTCGTGACATTCTGGAATTGGTCGCGCGCGGTCTTGGCGAAACTCTTGAGATTACTGAACCCGTTCAGATTCTCGACCCGGTTCAACAGCGTGCGCCAGCAAAGAGTGCTGAATCGAGACCACAGCGAGAAACTGTGACGGAGAATCCACTGGGTACTGATTTCGTAGAAAACGACTGCGAGCCAGCACTTGCGACAGCTCCTCCTGCCAATCAGACAGTTTCTCCAACGGAGGTACAACGCGATCGCGCGACGGATGCGTATTGGACTTGGCGATTATTTCGCGATGGGTATTCAGCCGACCAGATTGCGCAAATTCGCCGTTGTGAGCGAGCGGCACTGGCGACAGACCTCAAAATCGCGGAAAACCTGGGCCACGAAGTGCGTCCCGAATGGGGCAGCTGACCGAAACCAGGGCCAGTTGGGTCATTTTCGATTGGGTGAATGGTCGTTTCAAGCGTGTTTCCATCGCGTATTGTTGCGCCGGTTAGCCGAAAATTGGCCTGCTCGGTACAATCCTTGCAAAGCACTCAACTCTCCACAATTTTGTTCTCGATCGGCGGACTGAACCAGGAACCGCCACGAAAGGTTTTCGATGGATAACAGGCCAGAGGAGAATCCGAACTCCGGGGCTGATTCACGGGGTCGCCGAAACAACAATTCGCTCCTGATCGCCCTCATTGTGGCCGGTTTGGTCGCGATGTTGTTCTTCAATCGTGGCACGCCTCGATCCGAAATCCCAGCTAGCTTCTTCCAAGAACAGCTGGCGATTAACAATATCGAGACCGTGAGCATTGCGGAGACTCGGGTCCTTGGGACATTCAGGCTCCCGCCCGATGCGCCGGCAATCATGCTCGAGGGTGGCCGTAATGTCAGCACCGAGAAAGACGGCAAGCCCGTCAAGTTGCTCAAAGAGTTCTACTTCAACCGCTCATCAGACGATGGCGCGGTTGCCCGGCTCGAAGCTCAATTGCAACAAGCGGATATCCCGTACGAGGTTCTCGCTCCGGACAACACCGAGCAAATCCTAAGCTTACTGGTCTTCATTGGCTTGCCGCTTGCCGTCTTGTTCTTCGTCTTCATGATGATTCGCCGAACGCGAAGCGACATCATGGGTGGCGGGTTTCTGTCGGGGTTCAGCAAGAGTCCCGCCAAACGATACGAAGCGAACGATCAAGTCATCACGTTTGCTGATGTCGCGGGACTCGAAGGTGTCAAAGCCGACTTGCAAGAGATCGTCGACTTCCTCAAATCGCCAGAGCGTTTCCAAAAACTCGGTGGACGCGTGCCCAAAGGGGTGCTTCTCAATGGGCCTCCAGGAACGGGTAAGACATTGCTCGCTCGCGCGGTTGCTGGTGAAGCGGAAGTTCCGTTCTTCAGCGTCAACGGTAGCGAATTCATTCAAATGTTTGTCGGTGTCGGAGCCAGTCGCGTCCGTGACTTGTTCAAGACCGCGAAAGAACACAGCCCCGCGATCATCTTCATCGATGAAATCGACGCGGTCGGTCGTCAACGCGGCGCTGGTCTCGGTGGCGGTCACGACGAACGCGAACAAACGCTTAACCAGATCCTCGGTGAGATGGATGGGTTCAGCCCGACTCAAACCGTGATTGTCGTCGCGGCGACGAACCGTCCTGATGTGCTTGATCCTGCACTACTTCGTCCCGGCCGATTCGATCGGCATATCACTGTCGGCCGTCCGACGATGAAGGGTCGCGAAGAAATCTTCAAAGTACACGTTCGTGACGTACCGCTCGGCGATGATGTGGACCTCAAACGACTTGCCGCCGGTACGGTGGGCCTGACGGGTGCAGACATCCGTAATATGGTCAACGAAGCAGCTCTTTGGGCAGCACGAAACGACAAGAAAGTCGTATCGATGGTCGACTTCGACTACGCCCGCGACAAAATTTTGATGGGTGCAAAACGCGAGGAAGTGCTGCAAGATAGCGAGAAAGAAAAGACCGCTTACCACGAGGCGGGGCACACGCTCACGGCTTGGCACCTCGAAGGCGCTTACGTCGTGCACAAGGTGACGATCATCCCGCGAGGTCGAGCACTCGGTGCAACGCAATATGTTCCATCCGAAGACCGAATGAGCGTCAGTAAGCACGAACTCGAACACCAGCTCATTGTCCTATTGGGCGGCCGTGCGGCCGAGAAGATCGTCTACAGCGAGACCTGTGCTGGTGCGGAAAACGATCTTGAACGTGCGACGAGTATCGCTCGTCGAATGGTCACGCACTGGGGCATGTCAGCCAAGATTGGTCCCGTGAGCTACAAGACGAGCGACGAAGATCCGTTTCTGGGACGTGAGATTCACCAACAGCGTCAATTCAGCGAACACACTCAAGAGTTGATCGACGAGGAAGTGGCACGCATCCTTCTTGAGGCGGATCAAAAGGCGGAACAGCTTCTTCGTGAACATCGTGGTGAGCTGGAATCGATCACGCGAGCCTTGCTTGAGCGTGAGGAGTTGAGTGAAGTCGAGTTAACCGATTTGCTCGGCCCATCCGTTCATGCGACGAACTCGGATCGAAACTGGAAAAACAAGTCCGAAATTACGGTCGCCCCAGATGCCGAAGAGCATAGCCCTGGGCCGGTCGTTCGACGCGATGGTGACGCGGCGTCCAAGTGACGCCTTGAAGGATGGCTAAAAAAGGTTCGAAGTTCCGCGCCGATTTCCGCAAAAGCCATCAGGGTCGCGTTCGTCATGGGGACTTCACTCGTGAGTTCACGACGGGCGATCAAGACAAGCTTGCCGATGCTGTGCACGGCGAGCGAGTTAGCGGAAAAGGTGAACTGACGCGGAAACGAACCGTCATCGGTTCACTGTCCGAACCAGATCAATCGGCGGGTATGTCGGTTGATCTCGACATCAGCAACGACGGCTTGTTGACAGGTCGCGTCATCAGCGTGCACGGTCTTCGAAGCCGCGTGCTTGCTGACGATGGCACGATGTACGAGTGCGCCGTGCGTCGAGTGCTCAAGTCACTCAGCACGGACCAACGACACGTGGTCGTCGCAGGAGACCGTATTCATTTTCGCGCGGACTCACATCAAGACGGAATGATCGAAAAGATCGAACCTCGACACGGCTTGATCAGCCGCAGCAGTCGTGGTCGCCAGCATGTGATTGTCGCCAATGTCGATTATCTAATGATCATCGCGAGTGCCGCCGAACCAGGCCTGAAACCCGGCCTCATTGACCGTTTTCTGTTGACCGCTGAGCAATGCAATGTTCGTCCCATCGTGGTGATCAATAAAGTCGATCTCGTCGATCCGGTGCCTCTCCAAGCCTTGATGGGTGTCTACGCGACGCTCGGTTACCGCGTGATCATGACCTCCGTGGCCACAGGCTTGAATATCGATTTTCTAGGCGAGTTGCTTCGAGGCAACCAGACCGCACTCGCTGGGCAAAGCGGTGTCGGCAAAAGCAGTCTGCTCAATGCGATCCAGCCTGGGCTTGGGTTAGCCATTGCCGCCGTCAGTCGAGATAACGACAAAGGCCGGCATACAACGACGGCCGCCAAGTTGATTCCGCTGGATTGTGGTGGAGCTGTATTCGATACGCCAGGAATTCGCCAGTTCCAGCTCTGGGGAATTGAGAACAATGAAGTCGCCGGATTGATGCCGGAGTTCCGTCCGTTCGTGAGCCAGTGTCGGTATCCGAACTGTATGCACATCGAAGAGGACGAATGCGCCGTTAAGAACGCGGTTGCCGACGGACGCATTGATGCGCGGCGTTATGATTCGTACTGCCACCTAATCGAACAGGACGAACACTAATGAGGTTCAACCTTCTGCTCATCGCATCGTCAGTGCTCTCGTTTATCGCGTCGTCGGTGCTTTTCTGTGTCGCTATCGGCGCGAACTTCACTGACGAAGGATGGGGCGACAACAAAGCCGGACTCGCCGGCGCGGACACGACACTTCTCGCCGCGTCAGCCATCTTGATGACGATCGCGATTATCGTCTTTTGGATTGGAATGCATCGATTGGCCAAACCGCCCAAAAAGAACTCGCTCGAATAATCAATCGCTACGCGGCGCGTGATTGCTGGAAATTCGAATTCACCTGATACAGATGCTCTCGCGTTGGCGGCATGATCGAAGCTTCTTTCTTCGCATGCTTCTCGCAAAGTACTTGAAACAGCCGTGCTCCGCCGTTCTTGAACGCTAACGAGCAACCGACAAGATACAACAACCAAACGCGATACTTTTCCTCGCCGACATAGCCAATCGCTTCCTCGCGACGCTCATAAAGTCGTTGGCTCCAGAGTTTGCATGTTTGCATGTAGTGATTCCGCCAGCCCTCAACGTCATGCACTTCGAAGCCATTTGATTCCATGGATTGAACCATATCGCCAATGTGATCCAGTTCACCGCCAGGGAAAATGTACTTATTCAGCAAACGACGCTCGGCGTTCATCTTGCGGAATTCTTTCATCGTCGGCTTTGCCGGCCGCGTGATGCCTTGAAGCAAGAACAAGCCATGCTTCGGCAACAACGAGTTTACTTTTTGCATGTAGCCCGCAAGGTTATTGATACCAACGTGCTCGTACATTCCGATCGAAGCGATCTTGTCAAACTCGCCCTCGAAGTTCTTGTAGTCACAGATCTCGACGGCAACTTGGCTCTCCAGCCCCAACCGTCGAACCTTGTCACGGGTGTACGACAATTGATTCTCAGCCAACGTGATTCCGTGAGCACGGACACCGTAATACTTCGCCGCGTGGCAAAGCAAACTGCCCCAACCAAATCCGATATCCAGCAAACGCTCGCCCGGCTTGAGTTGCAACTTCTTGCAAATCATGTCCAACTTGTCGAACTGGGCCTGTTCAAGTGAATTGTCCCAATCGGTGAAATAACCACACGTATAAACCATCTGTTCGTCAAGAAACAGTTCGTAGAATTCGTTGCTTACGTCGTAGTGAAATTGGATGAACTCGTGGTTCTCGGTCGCGCCACGGTTGAGACCACTGACATCGCCACGGTACTCGTGGTCAACGACCGAGTTGCTCGCTGGTTCGAACACGAACGGCAATAGCGATCGAACGAGCATCGACTTACCGATTTTCTTTGATCGCTTGCGGGAGTCGCGAACGTGAAGCGCCTCCATGAACGTATGGAGATCGGCACCATGAAAATCGAGGTGACCACAGGCGTAATGCTTGAGTAAGTTCTCGGGTGTGGGTCGACGTACGAGCGAGCCAATGACGCCGGGACCACTCACCGATAGAAACAGATCCGGGTCCACATTCGACCCCAGTGGCACCATCGAGCCGTCCCACAATCTCACTGAGACGCGGCTGTCCAGTTGCAGCGCAAGTTGCTCGATCAATGTTCGTGCTGCGTCTAACTGGCGTTGCGGGCGGGTCTTTCGTCCAAACATGGGTTGTCTCGGGGGCGTATAACGGTCGGTGGGTTGGGCGATGTTTTGGGCACGAGAAACAAGAACGACGCGGCTGGGAGGCCAATCAGCGCAAAGCGGCTATTCCGATCTCAAACCTTGAAGTGTTCGAATACGGTATTCTTGGGGCGGCCGTCAACGCAGGAAAACGCAGACACGAACACGCGGGGTGCATGACCGGGTTTGCATTTGAGATTGGGGTCGGCTTGGAATCGGTGAGGATTTACAATTCAGTCCGTGCAGCCGGGAGGGCTGGGAGTTTTAGAGAATACTTTGAGGGAAACCGCCATGGATCAGGCACTGACG
>JBGTAI010000272.1:0-19086 GCA_041749955.1 Pirellulaceae bacterium
GATACCCGGCGTTCGCAAGGCCAGCTGGTGATTTGAAAGTTAGGGGAGCCCACAAGCCATGATGACCGACCCAATCGCCGACATGCTGACCCGAATTCGCAATGCGGTTCGCGTGGAAAGGCCTTACGTTGATATTCCCACTAGCCGCGTAAAACGCGGTATTGCTGACGTGCTAAAGCGCGAAGGCTTCATTTGGGACTGGAAAGATGTCGAAGCCGAACCGGTTTCGCAATTAAGACTGGAACTGAAATACGGTCCAAACGGCGAACGCGTGATCCAACAGATCAAACGCGTCAGCAAGCCCGGACGTCGGTTGTACAGTCACAGCAAATCACTGAAGCCAGTTCTTGGCGGCATGGGCATTTGCATCATTAGTAGCAGTCGTGGCGTGATCAGTGATCGCGAAGCACGACGTGACAATATCGGTGGCGAAGTCCTCTGTGAGGTATCTTAATCATGAGTCGTGTAGGCAGACAGCCAGTTGCGATCCCTGGCGGAGCAAAAGTCTCCGTGAGTGGCCGAATGATCGAGATCGAAGGTCCGAAGGGCAAGCTTAATTTCGAGCATCGTCCTGAGGTAACCGTCACCGTTAATGGTGATGATAACGAAGTCGTGGTGACCCGTGATCGTGATGACCGGCCAGGTCGTCAGTTCCACGGTTTAACACGTGCTTTGATCGCCAACATGTTCGAAGGTGTGACCAAGGGTTACGAGAAGAAGCTCGAAATCGTGGGTGTCGGCTATTTGGCTGCGATTCAGGGTGACGTGATTCAGCTTCGTGTTGGTTATGCTAACGAGTTGCATCGTAAGATTCCGAGTGATTTGAAAGTCACTTGTCCGGATCAAACGCACATTGTCATACAAGGTTGTGATAAGCAAAGCGTCGGTCAATTTGCCGCCGAGTTGCGATCACTTCGTAAGCCTGAGCCTTACAAGGGCAAGGGAGTTCGTTATCAGGGCGAACAAGTCAAGATCAAGCCTGGCAAGAGTGCCACCAAGTAGTAACGATAGACAACGATGGACAAGAACAAAAAACTCAACAAGCAGCGTGTTCGACGCCGCAACCACGTTCGAAATCGACTACGTGGTACGGCCGATCAACCACGCTTATGTGTACAACGATCACTCAAGCATTTCGCTTGCCAATTGATCGACGATTTGGCTGGCAGGACTTTGGTCAGTGCTAGCACCAAGGATGCTGCTGTCATTGGAAAAATTGCTAGTACTGGCAACTGTGATGGTGCGGCCGAAGTTGGTAAGCTGATCGCGGAGAAGGCAACGGCAGCCGGAATCACGCGAGTTAAACTCGACCGTGGTCATAACAGGTATCACGGGCGCGTGAAGGCGTTTGCGGACTCGGCTCGAGAAGCCGGATTGCAGTTCTAGAAATACTGGATGGGTTTCCCACTGAAACTCGTCACAACAAGACAATTTGAAATCCATTTGGGGATAGAACCATTAGTACTGGACAACGAAAATCTCGTGGTAAGACCGAGGAAAACCCGCTCGAGGGCGGTTTGCTCGATCGCGTCGTGAAGATCAAGCGATGTGCCGCAGTTGTCAAAGGCGGTCGACGTTTCAGCTTTGCTGCGATGGTCGTGGTTGGCGATGGCAATGGACGCGTTGGTTGGGGCTATGGCAAGGCGAACGAAGTTCCGCCGAGCGTGCAGAAAGCTCAGAAGCAAGCGAGCCGAAGTATGATCAATGTGCCGGTGGTGAATGGATCGATTCCGCATCAAGTGTGGGGTAAGTTCGGTGCTGCCAAAGTGCTGTTGATTCCCGCTGGTGCCGGTACTGGGATTATCGCAGGCCAAGCTGTGCGTGCAGTTTGTGAAGCGAGTGGATTGCATGACATCCTGACGAAATCCTACGGAACAAATAATCCCGTTACACTCGTGAAGGCGACGCTCGACGCATTGTCCAAGCTTCGCACGCTAGAACAGGTCGCAGCACTTCGAGGTCTCGAGCCTGCTGACTTGGTCTCTAACTAGACGCATATTACAAGACGCGGAATTCGGTCTGAGTTTCGCTGCAACATCAAATTTGATCTATCGGTTGTTCTGATGAACCTCAACGACGTCCACCGCGGCATCACTAAACATCGTAATCGGAAACGCATTGGTCGTGGTCCGGGCAGCGGTACTGGCAAGACGGCCGGCCGTGGTCACAAAGGTGCAAAGAGTCGTAGCGGGTACAGCATGAAGCCTAGCTTCCAAGGCGGGCAGATTCCTTTGTTCCGCCGTATTCCGAAACGCGGTTTCAATAATCGCTGGGCGCTTACGGTATTTGCTGTAAATGTCGGCCAGATCAGTGAGACCTTCAGCGAAGGCGAAGAAGTAACGATCGAAGCTTTGGCAGCAAAGGGCCTTGCGAAGGGCGTTTTCGACGAATTGAAGATTCTTGGTGAAGGTGAAATCAGCAAGAAGTTGACGATTTCTGCTCACCGTTTCAGTAAGTCGGCTGAAGAGAAGATCAGTGCTGCTGGTGGTACGGTGAATAAATTGCCTGCACGCCGAACACCAGATGAGCGAGTTGCAGCGTTGAAGGCTGAAGCCAAGTAATCGGGTGATTGGCTACTGTGGGTAACGAGCCTGCGCGGTGATGACTTGTGAGTTTTGGTGGTATACCGCTCACGAAAGGTAAAGCAGCTTGACCTGAAAACGCTTTAGTCTAGTGAGCGTGACTTGGGTCAAGGTGAGAGAAAGCTTAGCGAATATAGATATAGGTAGCCGCGTTGCGGCGACGGTTTGACTCGGGTCGCTGTCGTAGCCATGCGGCTTTTGCTTTAGATACTTCGATGATGTTCGGCCTCGCGAGATTTCGATCTACGCGTTAGACTGCCGAAAAATTCCCATGGATTATCGTTCGTCGTCTAACGGTTAAACGACGTGCTGGGTGGTGCTCGCCAAGCGTTTTGCGGGTGAAGCAATGACTCGGTCGATTGATCAAGCGGTTTGTAAGGGACTCTGTTAGACCAATGTTTGAAAAGCTTCGCATCATATTTTCGATCCCAGAACTCCGTAAAAAGGTTCTGCTTACGATCGGTTTGCTCGCTGTGTATCGAATCGGGTTCCACATCCCGTTGCCAATGATCGCGACGAACATGGACGAGGCTGGCGGTGGTGCCGCCGACTTTTTCGAGCGAGTAAGCGTGTTCGCGGCCAGCGATCTTCGTCAAGCGACTATTTTCGGTCTCGGGATTATGCCCTATATTTCGGCATCGATCATTTTCCAGTTGCTCGGAAGCGTCTATAAGCCGCTTGAGGAATTGAAAAAGGAAGGAGAAGCTGGACGAAAGAAGCTAAATGAGTATACGCGATACCTCACGGTGTTCATTTGCGTGATTCAAAGCTACATGTACCTCAAGTTTATGTTGATGTCTGGCGGTTCGACGGGCTACGGAAATATCAATCCGAACTTTTTGAATTCTGAAGGCACAGGTCTGTTTTTTGGCTGGCAGGTTGTAGCCGTTCTTGTCATGACGTCGGGTACCGTGTTCCTGATGTGGCTCGGTGAGCAGATCGATGAATACGGTATCGGCAACGGGATCAGCTTATTGATTATGGCTGGGATTTTGGCTCAGATGCCAAAGGCGCTCTACGAACTGATTCGAAACATGAAGCCAGAGTTGGTTGGTTTGAGTCGTGGCCAGGTGGGTGTCGAAACATTGATCTTGCTTGTCTTGCTCTTTGTGGGCGTTGTCTTTGGCGTGGTGTTCATTACGCTTGGCCAGAGAAAGATTCCGACTCAGTCCGCAAAGTTCACTCGTGGACGACGTGTCTACGGTGGAACTCGCCAGCACTTACCGCTTCGCATCAATCAAGCGGGTGTGATGCCGATCATTTTCGCCAGCAGCTTGTTGATGATTCCGGGCATGTTGTTTGGAGCGTTGGCTTCGCAATTCGCTTCGGGCGGTGGAGCGTTTAACGTCTTGAACCTACTTTCGCTGACGCTGAATGACCAAACGTCGTACTTCTTTAACTTACTGTACGTCGCTCTGATTTTCTTCTTCTGTTACTTCTGGACGGCGATCACGTTCAATCCGAAGGAAATGTCCGACAACTTGCGTGACAGCGGAACGTTCATCCCCGGTTATCGTCCTGGAAAACGAACGACTGATTACCTTGAGAAGGTGATGGTTCGCATCACGTATGTGGGCGCGGCGTTCTTGGCGATTGTTGCGATCGTACCAACGATCGTCTATGGTTCACTCGGTGTGCCGTATGCGATCGCTGGATTCTATGGTGGTACGGGATTGTTGATTGCCGTGAGTGTGGCTTTCGATTTGGTTCAAAAAATTGACAGTCACTTGGTGATGCGAAACTATCGTGGATTGCTCGAGGGTGCTGGTGGTGGCGTGACCCCTGTTGTTTAAACGGGATTTCAATGGCTGAGTTTCTTGTGTGAGTGGCGTCAAGGGTTTGTCGATGCGGATCGTATTCATCGGACCGCCCGGCGCCGGCAAGGGGACTCAGTGCAAGCGGCTGACACAGTGGTTAGAGATTCCGCACCTAAGCACGGGTGAAATGCTTCGCGCGACGCGCGGAGATTCAGCGTTGTGGCGATTAGTTGCCAGCTACATTGATGCTGGCCGATTGGCACCCGACTATCTTGTCATCCGAATTGTCACCAAACGGTTGCTTGATTCGGATTGTCGAGACGGATGCTTGTTCGACGGTTTTCCTCGAACGATTAACCAAGCTCAAATGCTTGATGAGCATCTTTTGCGCTCTAACGATCGACTGGATCTGGTGTTGGACTTGCAAGTTCAGCAAGACGAGCTCATTTCGCGGATGCTCAAGCGTGCTCAGATTGAGCATCGTGATGATGACACGGCGGAGACGATCGCCGCCCGGTTGCGAGTGTTCTATACCCAAACGGCGCCACTTTTGGACTACTACAAGGGGCACGGTATCGTACGTCGAATTGACGGAATGCAGTCTCCCGAGGACGTATTCAGCCAGATTCAGTGCTTTGTCCGTGAAGTCCAAGCATAGCTAGGCTTCGAGCGGTATCTTACAATTGAAGCACGCCGTCGCGGCTTCTCGCGGAAGCGTTTCGATTGCCGACTCCCTAGGATTCATCGTGCATTTGTTCCGAGATTTCGCCGTTTCGCGGGCTCCGAGATACGTTGCCAGCTGCTTGCTGTCTGTGGTTGTGTTCCTTGCTGCTTGGGCGTTTCTGGACGTTGCAAGTACCAATGCTCAAGGGCTGATTCGCGCCATACCTGGGCAAGCATCCGCTCGCTTCATCGAGCCGCCACGAAATATGTCTCAACAGCTGCGGGAAGCGGAGCGTTCGATTGCTGATGGTCGATACAGCGATGCAGTGGTTCGACTTGGAGACCTTTTGCAAAGAGATTCCGACTCGATTGATGATGCCGATGGTGCGGGACAAGACTTTTTTATTGATGTGGAAGTGGACGGAGCTACGCAAAAGGTAATCTCCGAAAGTCTGTTGCATCGAGCACGGCGGCTGATTGGCGAATTGCCTCAACAGGGCTTTGAGATCTACGAGCTTCGCTACGGAGCGTTGGCACGCAAGACTCTGGACGAGGCCTCGCAAACTCGCGATTGGAAGTCGGTAGAGTTAGTCCGTCGGAAATATTTCCATACCGATGCCGGCTACGAGGCATCCATGCTTTTGGCCCAGCGAGAGTGGCTCGGCGGGCGCCCCTTAGCAACCTATTTGCTACTCGAGGAACTTGCCGCCAGCCCAACAGCCCAACGTCGTTTGGGGAATGCGTTGAACGACTTGTTTGCTGCGGCAGCCAAGGTGGCTGGCCAGGAGATCGACGAAAAACAATTAGCGAATATCGGCGACTGGATTAAGAATTACTCCGCCGACTCGAAACTTTCGAGCCGCAACGGCGCATCAAAAACGTCGGACTATCGGATGCTCGGCGGTACGTTGGATCGCAACGGTGGCGATGACGGGGAAATGCCACTCGCTAGTCCACGCTGGCGAGTCGAAACCACCGCGAGTTCGAGCCAAGAAAAAACACTCAGCCAACGCGCTGATGAGATGGCGACACGAGGCGAGTTGCCTCCCCCGAGCTTCGTTCCGCTTAAGGTCGGCGATCAACTGTTGATGCGAACGACTGAGCGATTGGTCGGTGTGGACTATCGCACGGGAAAACGCATCTGGGAGTACCCGTGGTATTCCGCATACGAAGGTTTTGACGAAGACGAAGAATCCTTCGATGCAATTCCCGGTGACGAGGGTCCAGGCGATTTGCTCACTCAACGTGTCTGGAATGACTTGCCGTTTGGCCAGATGTCCAGCGATGGAGAGCGTGTGTTCGTGTTGGATGATCTTGGGCAAGTCGAAATGGCGACGTTCAATCCAATCATTGGGCTACAGGGCACGCGTCCCGCCGACATGGGACGCAATTCTTTGGTTGCCTTGGACCTCAAGACGCAAGGAAAGCTCCTGTGGCGGATCGGAAGCGGCGCGGACCAACCAACAAGTCTGTCGGATGCATTCTTTCTTGGGCCGCCTTTACCATTGGACAACCAACTCTATGTGCTCATCGAGATTGCTGGTGACGTTTGTTTGAGCTGTCTCGACCCGCGTTCAGGATTGGAACTGTGGCGACAACAACTCGTCGCGATTGAAAGCGGTGGTATCGAAACTGATCCGATCCGCCGCGTCGCTGGCGCTGTGCCAACTTACCAACGTGGCGTCTTGATCTGTCCTACAGGTGCAGGAGCCACGGTGGCAGTGGACTTAGTCGACCAAATGTTGCGTTGGGGGCGGAGCTACCCACGGAACATGGAACAGAGCAATGCCATGTTCAACGCAAGCGGGTTCGAGCAAGGCCAGTTAATGAAACGTTGGTACGCTGGCGCAGCGATCGCCGCCGACGATACCGTGATTTTGACTCCAGTTGAATCGGATCAGCTCTTGGCCGTGGACTTATTGTCGGGCGAAGACCGCTTCCCAGAGAAGCCTCGAATCAAACTGAGGTATGTAGCCGGCGTGCGGGACGAGAAGATTATCATCGTCGGCGCGAACCAGATCCGAGCCCTGAACGTTGCTACGGGCGAGTCCATTTGGACGACGCCGCTTGATTGGCTCTCAGCCGGGCAACAGATCAGCGGCCTCGGTCTATTCGCCGCGAACGAGTACTTAGTCCCAACGACTTCAAATCAACTGGTACGTATTTCACTCAACGATGGCTCGGTACTCGAACGTCGCACGACGCGATACCCGCTCGGGAACCTCATTGCAACAGCTGGCGAATTCATTTCTCAAAGTCCAACGCTACTGTCAGTGGCCTTTGGAGAAAAATCGCTTGAACCAGCGGTAAATGCAATCCTTTCGAGCGACCCGAACAACTTTGAAGCAATGGTTCGCAAATCAGAATTGCTCATTCAAGAGGGCAAGCGTGACGAGGCACTGGAGTATCTGACCCGTGCTCGTGCGATCAATCCAGACAGTGATGAAGTTCACGCATTATCGATATCGGCTATGCTCGGATCGCTCCGCGAGTCACCTGAAATGGATGGGCCGATTGTCTCGCTGCTTGAGGAATTAATCGAACGTCCCTTGGAGCGAGTCGAGTTGCTTGGATTGCGAGTTCAAGCTGGCTTCGAAAAGCAGGCATTCGTAGAAACAGCGAAGTTGCTTATCGAGCTTTCCGAGCAAGTTCGTCTTGAAGCCTCCATTGAAGGCATTGACTTAGTCACGTTGGCGGACCCCACACGCCAGTGCGTTTTGGATTGCTGGATCGAGGCTAGGATGCATGATTTGTATCTCCGTGCCAGCGAATCCCAGCGAGCCGAGATTGATGAATTGGTTAGCGCCGATATCGCGCCGCTTGCCAATGCATCAAGCAACGTGCTGCAACGCGTCATGCGGCACTTTAGTGCAACTCATAGCATTGAGTCGATGCGAGACACGTTCGGCCAACGTATGATCACCGAAGGAAACTTACTGAAGGCTGAACGCTCGTCACTTGGTATCAAGTCATGGTCCAAAGTCGCACTAGCCGAGCTATCCGATGCGCGGCTTGAGACGCTGGCTGCAACTTCGTTACTCGGTGGATTTCGCGAAAACGCGATTGAGGCCGCTGGAGAAATCGATTTCAAGTCGCTTGCGATATCTGCCCCAGAGCGAGCTGCGGAACTGTCAAGTCTCAAGGCATCGCAACTGGGATTCAAGGATTCTCTGTGGCCGAAGACAGCGACGCTCAACTGGGCAGACTCTCCAAACACGGGTCGACGAATGATGCAGTCTTTCACCCAGAGCATCGCACAAACGTTTGTGACGGGTGGTCCATCCTTCGAAGGTTGGAAGCTGATCAGCGAATTCCAAAACCCGATCGCTTTTCGGGACACGAAGGGGCAATTGCGGGGAGTTCCGCTCGACGGGATCCGAGGTCGCGATGAAGGCGAGAAAGAATCTCTAATCGATGGTGGCGTTTCGTTGGTCGTGACACCCACCGAGTTGCTTTGCATCGACTTGTACGAGTTACTGGAAGGATCCGGCGAATCCATCATTTGGCGACGCGACTGGAGCGGTGATAGCGGCCCGATCGCGAAGCGGCGCAGCGAGACGACTCCGCTCGAGGATACGGTATTCCGTTACCGAATGATCACCTCAACGGCTCAGTCCACGCTTGCCGAGTTTCGCGTCGGACCGATCTTGGGTGATCGTGTCATCATGCTTCAAGGCGGCGAGCTCGTGGCCTTAGATCTCTTTACACCGACACCACTGTGGCGAAACGCGACTGCGCCGCGAAGCGGTTCAATTTTATCTGATGGCCACACGATCAAAGTTGTCTCGCCCGAAACGCGAGAAATCGTGTCCTTCAGCGCACTTGACGGTGAAAAACTCGAGACTCAACCTTGGACGTACGGAGCCATTTGGGCTGCTCAGAATCGTTTCGTGCTCAGCTATGAACCCATTGACGCAAATCGCCAAACGACGATTCGCATGATTGATGTGTTTGCGAACACCGTCGTCCACGAACTGACAACGGATGCAGCCAACCGAAGTGCCGACGGAACCGGCGCATCATTCGGTAGGGTCATCGACGGACGATACATGATGGTACTCAATAATCACGGCAAACTGTGGTTATGGGATGTTCAAACAGGGACAGAGGTTGGCCAATGTCAATTGCCAGAAATGGTTGATTTGCAGGGAATCCACGCAGTGGCGTTGGATGACCAGATCATGGTTCTCCCTTACGGAAAGAAAGACATTCAAGCATCGCCCTTGGCGAGTGAAACAGTTACATCCTCCTCGGGGCTACAGCACCAGCGGACCGACGCAGTATTTGCGATCTCAACAGTCGATGCTTCGCTACGTTGGAGTTTTGAGGACGGTACGGAGTGGGGCGTGACATTACATCAGCCGTCGGCAACTCCAGTCCTTCTGCTTTCGCGAAGCCATAATACGAACAGCACCACTGGATCACGTTTACGCGAACTGGATGTGCTCGCTCTCGACGTGCGCGACGGAAACGTGATCAACAAGCGGATGGGTCGACAAGTAGCGCCGCAAACCAATGAACTTGAAACCCGTCTTGTCATACAACCGGAGAGCGAACGTGTCATCGTCCAAATTGGCATTGAACTGTTGACCTACAAGTTCGGAGAACCGGACGTGATAGAGGAATCCGAAGAAGTTGAAGCGGAGTTACCCCAGTAATACAACCGTTCAATTCTTGTCTTACGGATTCGTCATGTCCGGTAGCCACGGGAGCGGTGATTGAATCTCCGGTCGCTTGCCACTGGGTGATTGGGTCTTGGCAATCGCTTCGGCAAGCTGTTGCTTTAGCTTTGGCACCTCCGCTTGGTAAGTCGCAACGTCGACAACGTTGACAAGTTCCTCTGCGTCATTTTCATGATCGTACAGTTCGCTGCCGAGTTCACCGCCATCCCATTCGGTATAGCGAAACCGAGGCGTGCGGAGGCTGTATCCCATCGAAGCTTTTCCTCGAGTGACTTGGCTCAGTGCATATCCGCGACCAAGCAAGGACGGGTCTTTGAGCATGGGCAACAAGTCTTGACCTTGGACCTCATCGATGAGTTCGACCGAGCACAAGTTCGCAAGCGTCGGATAAAGATCGACAAGACCTACGGGCGACTTGCACACAGCGCCATTTTCGATGCCGGGTCCAGCAATGATTAACGGCACACGTGCGGACTGTTCGAATAAGCTCATTTTCTGCCAAAGCTGGTGGTCTCCCAAGTGATAACCGTGATCACTCGTAAAGACGATGATGGTGCGATCAGCCATCCCATGCTGGTCAATTGCATCCAATACACGCCCGACTTGTGCGTCCATAAACGTCGCACTGGCGTAGTAAGCTTGAATCGCTTCTCGTCTTAATTCATCCGTGAACTTGGTCTCGAATGCTTTGCGACTTTCTGTAGCGAGCTTAGGCAAGTCACTCTGGTCCTCGTCGACGGAACGATGAATCGGCATCTTGCTGAGGTCATATTCATCAAAGTACTTCTTCGGCGCCACATAGGGAGTGTGGGGTCGATAGAAACCGACCGCGACGAATGACGGACGGTGACCTTTGCGAGCGGTTCGCTCGATGACCCACTCGGCATCCGAAGCAAGCATTGCATCGGTGTGTTCGGCGTCGTCGCGTTGGGAGGCGAACCAACTTGGCGTACCACCAAATGATCCCGGTGTTAGCGAAAAGATCTCTGGTTCTTCGATCAATCGATCACATCCAGCCGGATTAAGTTCGAGTTCCCATGATCCTGGATCGTCATCGCCATTGGTACCAACCGAACGTGGCACGTGATAGTGATAGAGCTTCCCGAGTCGGGCGGCGAAATAGCCGTTCAAACGAAACAGCTGCGGAAGGCTGTGATGCGAAGGGATGGTCTGGCGAAAGAGTTCATGATTCCGCAAGATGCCTGTCGAGTCAGGGTAGAGTCCCGTCAGCATCGAATTTCTGCTGGGGCCACAAAGTGGGAACTGGCAATACGCATGCTCAAACCGAACCCCGCGGGCTGCGAGTCGATCGATGTTCGGCGTTTTGACATCGGGGTCACCGTAACATCCAAGCCGCGTATTGAAATCGTCGCTGATGATAAAGACGACGTTGAGCGGACGTGGCGTCTCACTCTCTACCGCGACTAACTCGAGGGGAGTGAGAGAGCTTAACGCGAGTAGAGCGATTGCTACGGCAAACGATTGAGGACGCTGCATGAGTTCGACTTCTAGAAAAGGGACTGGGAACGGATATCGACTTGCGAGATCGGATCGAAGTCCAATTTATCCCGATCTGGCTCCACCGTGTGCTGGGAGGCAGGCTGGAAAACAGCAAAAGTCTCAGGCAATTTCAGCTAGTTTGAAAATTCTTTTCCTGGCGATGGTCCTTTTGACCAGACGTGTCCGCGAGGCTGCGATTATCTCCATATCACTGAGACGCACTGCTCGAAATCACTCAGCAGCACGGCTCGAAACACTCTCCAAGCACCGTTTCAAGGAAGGAAGCCAGCATGGCCAAGTTTTACGTTCAATGCGGTCCCGTTCGCACCATTTTGACTGCTGACTCAATCGAACAGGCAGCTTTCTCAGCGATGGACAAGGCACTCAGCGTTCATCTGTGGATTTACGATGACGAGGGACTCAGCGAAGCGGACTGTCGAGATCACTTGATGCTCGAAGCACTCCTGCACCTGGAACCGTCGATCCAAGTGAGTGAGCAAGGCTTTGATCGTGACGATGCGGCTCTGCTCGGAGCCCCCGAGTTCATTGACAAGTGGCACAAACTCATGGTTGGTATGAGCCGCTTGTTTGTTGCTGCGGGTTTACCTCCACGTCCAATGAGTGCCGTAGCAGGATTGAGCGCAACACAATCAACCACACCTCGATTGCCTCGCTAAGGAATCCAATCGGATCTCGCGTCACCGGTGGCCCCCAATCCATGGAACCCGCGTAACGAGTCGCATGTTGCGCAATAAAAAAACCCAGGTTGCAAGACCTGGGTTTTTTCATTGATGAACGAATTATTGTTCGCAGGACTATGGACGCCGGCTGATCAAGTTACGGTCGTTCAAATGCTGCAGGGCCTGTTGAAGCGTCGCGTCTTCGCTGTCGAGCGTCAATCGACCTTCAGCGTTTGGTCGCGAGGCGATAAACGTGGGCTCAACGGAAACATGCGGCGTTACACCGTTGAAGCTGATCGGACGTCCGCTCGGAGAATAGAACTTGGCGGTTGTTAAACACAGTCCGAACTTCGCACTTTGCATGCGGAAGATACCTTGTACGCTTCCTTTGCCGTAGCTGGTTTCTCCGATAATCGTTCCGCGGCCACTATCAGCAATCGCACCTGCAAAAATCTCGCTCGCACTGGCACTATCTCGATCAACCAGCACAACTAAAGGAATGTCCCAAGTGTTGGGGCGGTGGGCTGCGTAATCGAAGTTCTCGCGAGCATTTCGTCCACGAGTCGTGACGATTCGACCGTTGCTCATGAATCGGTCAGCAACTTCGACAGCCGCAGAGAGCAGTCCACCAGGATTTCCGCGAACGTCAATCACAAGTGATCGCATTCCGTCACGGTGCAAATTCCAAAGCTCGCGTTCGATATCTCGGGTGGTCGTCTTTTGAAAGTTGGTCAGACGAAAGTAACCGATTCCGGCAGCAGGATCGATGAAGTGAACATTCTCAACACATGGAACTTCAACGCGACGACGCTGAACATTCAAGTCACGCTCGTTTCCATTGGCATCGGTTAGTGTTACCGAAACAAAACTGCCATCAGGCCCACGAAGCAAGTCGGCAACAAAATCAGGGTCAACAACGCTTGTTCGGGAATCGTCGACACGCACAATGCTGTCGCCAGCAACAATTCCGGCTTCATCGGCGGGACCGCCGGGAATCACTGACAAAATCTGCAACCGGTTATTGAGCGACTTGAGTTCGATACCGAGTCCAACGAAGTTGCCTTCGATGTTGGAAAACATCTCGTCAAGTTGATCGCCCGACAACAAACGTGTGTAGGGATCAAGCGTAGAAACTGAACCGCTTAAGAACTCCAAAACCGTTGCTGTGCGTGACAGTCCGATTTCGTCATAAGCCAATCCAGCGACAAAAGCAACGTTGGCGCGAAGATCGAAACGCGTCGCAGTGCTGCGCCCCACCATTTTGCGGTGAACACCAAGGCGAAACGCCTCAATCGCGGCTGGATCGGCCGACGGTAGCACACGGTTCAAAAAGGCTTTCTCAGTCAACGCGATTTCAAGAGCAGCGGTGCCATGAAGTTGAATTCGCGACCAATCGACTGGATCGACGTAGTGGGTCTGCAAATTTGCGAGCACTTCAGCGTAAAGCCCAAGACTCGCTTCGCTATCCAGCTCACGAACGCTTTTGAGGTAACTTTGGTCTTGGAATCGACGATTGACGTCATAGTGCAACCGGCTGATCAATAAACGTTGATAAAGCGTCTTACTTTCAGGATGAAGACGGCTTTCGGTTTCGTAGTGGCGAACAGCCTCAGCCCAAGATTCGGCATTTTCGAGCTTGACGCCTTGATCGAGCGCATCCTGTTCGCTCTGGATCGCACTCTTGGATGCCATTGCCGGAGTGAGAACTTCACCCAGGGCACATGCATTCAATGCGACTGAAATGATGACCGCAGCAAAACCGAGTTGGATTCGCTTAGTCAATGAGAGTGGGGCAACCCGTGCGAACAGATACATGCGTTAATGTCCATCGCGAGCGTCATTCAGGGGAGGCCTGATGATTGTAGTGTGGACAAATAAATCCGCCCATTCTTCAACCAATCCATGACCGCATGAAGACGCTCAGAAAGCGCGGCCAGGGGAATATAGGTCACAAAGGGTGCCCGGTCAAAAAACCTCCGCGTTGACAATCCAGCACAACAAGCTTGATCTGCTCAACCAGTTCACTGGCTGGCGGGTCACTCCGAATGGTCTGGTTTTCCGGATTAATGCCATGTTCTCTCGCAAAGGAGAACCGTCCACAAAATCCGTAAAGTCAACGCTGACGCGAATCCCATCGCAAGAAAGAAGACTTCTGCAAGTCTTCATGGCGTCCAGTCAACAATAGGCAGTGTCCTCGTGGTAGGCAACGAACCAAACCTGTGTTTCCAGTTTCACGCTAGTAACAAACGGTTTGTTTCACGCCAATGATAGCCCCTCGTGGAACTCTCACGTTGACACGCAGGGGGAAGGGTTTCTACCGTCCGATGCAGTGGCGCATTGCCATAGCACTCATTCACGCCATCACATCGAGAACGACCACCTCGCGATGCACCTGTCTCTTTCCATTTCCCGCCATCACGACGCCGAACCATTGGTTCGTCGATACGTGATTTTGAGCGTGTTATGGATACTGTTGGCAGTTTCTGCACCTGGCTGCATTTCCACTCGTTATCTATCGAGTCGCTCGGTTCGCGAGAACGCATTGGCGACGCCGCTTCGTTTGGTGGGTCTGCGCGGACCAAAAATCAGCGATCGAACCTGGAACACATTACTCCGGTATGGTCTTGAAGACGAATATTCGCGGGATCCAAAAGTCTGTTTTTCCCAAATCCGCCAAGTCATTACGGACACCCCAGACGGTGAGCTCATCTACGCACTGAGTGAGCTCGCGTATGTCGAAGGCAAAAAATCGGAGAAACATGAGCGTCACAGTGAAGCCCTGAACTTCTTCGGTGTCGCACTAACGAACAGCTACGACTATCTGTTCAGCGACGATCTGCAAATCACACGGAATCCGTATGACCCACAGTTCCGCGCGGCGTGCGACCTCTACAACGAGTCACTTGAAGACACGCTACGCCTGCTTTGCAAAGAACACAGCCTCAAGCCGGGCCAAACCTACACGATCGATACGGCCGACCGCACCTTTGTTGTCCGCACCGAAATGCGAGGCCAGTGGGAAGCGAACGAGTTTGAACGATACGAGTTCGTTAGCGACTACCAAATCGAAACACTTCACAATCGACACACGACTTATGGACTGGGTGTGCCGCTTATCGCGGTCCGCGACCCACAGCAGGCTGGCGATCCCCGTGAGAAATACTACCCTCAAGGATTGAGCTATGCCGTCACGGCAATGATGCGATGCGTCAAACCCCAGGGCAACCAACGCGCGGGGGAGACACCTACATGCATTCTCGAATTCTTCGACCCTCTCGCGGCCAACCAGATTCAATTGGCGAGCCAGTGGGTTCCGCTCGAAACCGACTTAACAACACCGCTAGCGTTCTTTTTGGATAGCCCCGAGTTTCGTAAACGCAATCTGGCAACTGAAGGCTTGCTCGATCCGAACGACTCTCAGAAAAAACGCGGCTTGTTCATGCTCGAGCCTTACGATCCCGAGCGGATTCCAGTGCTGATGGTGCACGGCCTATGGTCCAGCCCGCTGACGTGGATGGATATGTTCAATGATCTTCGAAGCTTCCCAGAAATCCGTGAGCGTTATCAGTTCTGGTTTTATCTCTATCCATCGGGCCAGCCGTTTTGGCTGAGTGCAACCCAATTGCGAACCGACCTCGTCGCCATGCGTGATGCGTTCGATCCAGTACGACAAGACAGTCAACTCGATCAAATGGTCTTAGTCGGTCACAGCATGGGCGGCTTGGTAAGCCGAATGCAGACGATCGACAGCGGTGACGAGTTCTGGAAGATCGTTAGCGACCAACCGCCCGAGAAATTGAAAGGACCAGAGTCGGATCGGATGAAGCTCGTCAGTACGCTGTTTTTCAAACCAAACGATTCGGTCAAACGAGTCATCACGATCAGCACACCTCACCGAGGCAGTGAGTTTGCGAACGACTACACAAGATGGCTCGCACGGAAGTTCATCAAGCTGCCTCAAATGGTCGTTTCGACTGGCGAGCGTTTAGCAAGCGACAATCCGGACGTGATAAAGAACACACAGTTATTGACGGTTGCCAATGCTATCGATTCGTTGGCGCCAGAATCCCCGATCTTTCCAGTGATGCTACGTGCGAAACGAGCGCCCGACGTTCGCTACCACAACATCGTTGGCGTACTTGAAAACTCTTCGTTATTAACTGGACGAGCTGGTCGTGGTGATGGTGTCGTCGACTATGAAAGCGCACACATGGACGACGTGGAAAGTGAGCTCGTCGTCAACGCGGACCACACTTCCATCCATATGACGGGCAAAGCGATATTCGAAGTTCGACGAATTCTCTTGGAACACTTGCGTGAAATCGACGCTGACGATCGACTCGCAATGATCAATTCGCACCAAGTCCGTCCTGCCACGCTGGCGCATGACATCCAAAGCCTAAACGGACCTTCAACAAGTGGTGAGAACCAGGGTAACGCGAGACTCGACAAAAATGCTGTTGTTACCCCGGGGTCCATTGGCGACTACTGAGCAGACATGAACCGAGCGAGCGGAGCACGACGCAGTTCAACGGATTCTCCCTCTCGATCGACTCGACCCACAAACACTTGTCGAGCCACGCTCATGTCAAATGAGGGATGGGACACGACCGGAAATTCATCGAGACGCGATACCGCCCCCGATGACTTAATGGCCGCTTTCTTAACCTTCGATTGGCTCAGCGAACGAACAACAACCGGATGAGCGAATGCTTCCTCTCGCTCGCTGAGTTGCAGCTCTTCGCAACTCCGTTCGCCGTTTTTAGCGCCGGATATCTCGTCATGAACTGTCAATTCGCCGCGGACGACGCGAACATCTCGAGGAGCCTCGATTCCGATACGAACCGAATTGCCGCGAACGCGAACTAGAGTGATCTTGATGTCGTTGCCGATTAAGATTTGCTCGTTCATCTTTCGTGTCAAAACTAACATGGCAGTCTCCTTTGCCTATTCGGCGATAGATAAGTGTCACACGACTCACAACACGCGTTGTTGAGCGTTTGTGTTGAAGGACTATTGCAAGGAGCGTGCCAATAGCAATTCAATACGAGAACTTTGCTAGAAACGCTGCAATTCGCCGCGTTGATTCATCAACGACACTTTGCTGGACGACAGGAGCAGGGAATGTTTTACAAAGGAATTGAAAGTTTGGCGGATTCTCTAATTAAAACATGGTGACGTGATTTGCATTTTTTGTGTTCCATAGCGTGAAACGGGTGATGAAACTCAACACAGCTTGGCTTCTATCGTTCGCTGAGTTGCAAACCGACTTCAAATTGGTCTAGTCGGGAATAAGTCGACCGTTTAAACCTATATATTGGAGGCAACGAGGTTAGTCACAGTAGGGTCGCAACGATCGCATCGCTTCCTCGTGCTGCTTCGGGTTCGGTCACCCGAACATGATTCGTGTGGCGATACAGATAAATACACGCGGCATGAGGCTGCAGAGGAAAACTCGGTTACGGCAAGGAAGCAGTCATGAACATTCAAAGACGGCATTTCGTCTCGCTACTCGGATCAGTCGCGGCTGCAGGTGCGGCAACTAACCTGTTTGGCACGTCGAGTGTCTATGGCGACGAACCCCAGCTGAGCGAGCCCGTCCACCGAGTCGCGAACGCCAGCAGCATCGCGCCACCAATTTCTGCGATTCACCCACTCGATCGAGCGCTCGATATTGCTCGCAGTGGATTGGTGAATTCTCGCGAGAACATCAACGACTACACCGCGATGCTTGTTAAACGTGAGCGAATTGGCAACACACTCGGCGAACACGAATACATGTTCGCGAAAATCCGTAACCGAAAAGTTCAAAACGGCCAAATCGTACAACCACTTAGCGTTTACATCGGCTTCTTGAAACCGTCCTCCGTGAAGGGACGCGAAGTCATTTATGTTGAGAACGCCAACGACGGCAACATCGTCGCTCACGAAGGCGGTCTCAAGGGACGCTTTCTGCCAACCGTTAATTTGCCTCCAACAGGCATGTTGGCGATGCGTGGCCAACGTTACCCCATGACGGAAGTCGGTGTTGAGAATTTGATCGTCAAGTTGATTGAGCGTGGCGAAACGGCTCGTCAGTACAACGATGTCTCGTGTGACTTCCGCAAAAACGCTCGCGTGAAAGATCGTGTGTGCACCGTGTTGCAGGTGACTCAACCAACTCGACGCCCAGAGCTTGATTTCTATCAAGCCCAGATTTTTATCGACGACGTCTACAACATTCCCATTCGATACGTTGCCTTCGATTGGCCAGCGACGCCGGGTGCGGAATTGCAAATCATCGAGGAGTACAACTACCTCGACTTGAAAGTGAATGTCGGACTGACAGACGCAGATTTTGATCCGCGTAACCCCGACTACAACTTCTACTCATAAGCTCCTCTCGACGGATGTGGTCATTCTTTCGCAACCGTCGACGTAAAGCTTGGTTATCGACGCCGCTTGCTCCTCAACAACGTCAAACGTTGGAGGAGCAAGTCGTGGTGTATTCGCGGTTATCGCCTGAACTGCGATCGCGATTCGAAGACTGTGTCAAGATTCTAGTCGCCGAACAAACGTTCGAAGGCTGCGAAGGAATCATCGTCACAGCCGACATGAAGCTCACCATTGCGGGTCACGTCGCAACGATGCTGCTTGGCGCAGGCGACTTCTACTTTGAATCCGTGACGTCGATACTGGTCTATCCGCATGTGATCGAGCGTCGCCGCGATGGGATGGTGACTCAAGTTGTCGGTGAGGCGTGGGACACTGGCAACGTGATACTCTCATGGGACGAGATTCAGTCGAAACACTCAAACCATCGTCACAACGTTGTCATCCACGAATTTGCACATCATTTAGATGGTCTCGATGGCGAAATGGGAGGCTCGATCCCTTTCGGAAATCCATCGATTCAAGAACACTGGGAACGTGTCTCAGTACGCGAGTTTGATCAACTCGTCAGCAGTGTTGACGCAGGCCGACGCACGCTGCTTGATCCCTACGGTGCAACTAATCGCGGCGAGTTCTTCGCGGTCGCGAGCGAGACCTTTTTCGGTACGCCGAATGTGCTGGCAAAAAAACACACTGAGCTGTTTGAGCTATTATACCTCACTCGGATAGCAATGGCACATTCTGGAATGTCTGGAAATTGAGGGTCAGCAAGGACGCGATCGCAGGTTTATGAGTGGTACTGAGTTCGTCGAGGCAGGTGTCAATCGCTGCCTGAAAGTCGGCGTAGTTC
>JBGTAI010000273.1:0-25367 GCA_041749955.1 Pirellulaceae bacterium
GGAGGGTCACGGAGGAGCCTGCGACGACGCGGAGGAGGGGACGGCTCTCAAGATCCGCCAACGTATTCCGCAAGGCTACCCCCTCCCCGAAGCCTCGTTCCTCGCCTTCGACCCTCCCCAAGGAGGGTGAAGGAAGATGTGTAGACACCATTGCCCCCACGGAGGTCGAGGCAAAACTGCTCGAACTCTCAATATGGCCGACCGTGAACGACAGAAGCTAGTCGCGGGCATCACATTTCCCCTGGTTTTTGCCTCCATACCGACCCGAACGCGAACCGCCCCTCGAATCACTGCATCGCGATTGTTGCTTCAAGATTATTGGACCTTTTGATTCTGACCTCTGATGACCTTTCCATCCCCGCAAAAGGCCTGGTTAAACCGGAGTGTCCAAACAGTTCAATGTTTGACTTGCAATTGCGGGAATGTCTAGTTTCTCGACTCAAAATTGGGCTGGGGGGGTTATTCCGATTACTATGTACTTTGGCCTCACAAATGTTCAAACATCTGGGGTCAAGCCCTTTTTTTAGAGGGTCTCGTTGCTATTCTGGACTCAGCAAGCTCTGTCCACATGGTGATTATTACAATTCCTAGGAGGAGATGCACGAAAGCACACTTCCGCCATTGTCAAGTTGTGAGATTTGAATGTCATCGGACACCTACCAAGCGAATTCGAATGGCTCCGCTTTTTCGCCCCAATCGTCCGAGGGCGAGTCCCAATCGGGAAACTCGATGCCCGTGGTGATGTGGCGTTTCAAATGGCTATTGGTTTTTGCTGGCGTAGTGGGTTTTAGCATTGGCTATTGGCGCTCGCTACAGAAGCCCACTACTTACCAAGCTTCGACGAAATTGATGTTCAAAACGGACAAGCCACTGTCAATCGACAGTGTGACCGGTTCGATTGTTGGGGGTGTCCCAAGCGGCGCGTTGCTTCAATCGCTCATCGCATCGGATGACATCATTGCTTTGGCATCGTCGGACCCCGGTTTGGCTGCGATCCCTTCGCTGAGCGGGAAAAGCCCTGCGGTCATTGGATCCATACTTCGTGGTGGAATTCAGTTTGCCCCTGAAACGAGCCAGCGCGATGCGGCCGATCGGATGATCGCGGACATGCATTTCGGTGGCAGTGATGCGGACACATGTGTCGCGGCTGTCAATACGATGACTCGAGCGATCGAGACCTACTTTGAGGGCGAGCGTGAGTCGTCGCTCAATCAGTTTTCAAAACTGATCGCGAATGCGCAGCAAAAGCTACTTCCCGAACTTGCTCAGCTTGAGGAGCAATACAAGGAGTTCCGATTTGGTGCACCGCTGGAATGGGATCCCAACGGAGGAGTTGTAAATCCGCACCGAACACGTCAATTTTCTTTGCAGGGCCAGAAAGATCAGTCGGAGCAAGAGGCCCGGGGCTTGATGGCGGAATTGCGATTGATCAAGAGCATTCGCGAGCGATATGAGGATCCCGTTTTGGTCGCACAGCTCATTGGCCGTGACGGAGTCTTAGGGAAAACAACCTTGGATCGATTGGCAACACGTAGCTCCAACCCGGCGATTGCTGACCTTGAACTTGAACAGCTAACGGTGGAGCGATCGCTTGTGCCGCTTTTGACCGAGCGAGAGCAAATGATTGCCGACTTGGGTAGCCTTCACCCGGCGGTCCTTAGCTTGACGAGCCGGATTACTTCCACGCGAAAACAACTCAACGAACTCGATGAAGCTCGGGTGGAGCGATTAACCGAACTGGCCAAGGAGGGTGCGGATACTGGCGACTCGGGCAAGTATCAAAGGGAAGCGGCCCTGAAGAGTGTTGAATCTTATACGCGTTCGATCGAGGAACGGTTGCGGGCTATCGACGAAAACGTAGCGGAAATGCAAGTGGCGATTGATGTTGAAAAGAAGGCTGCCAATACACTGACCCAAGCGGAAAACGACGACGCCATGTACCGTCGCCAAATCGAACGGGTTCAAGGCATGCTCATTCAATTGGAACAACAGGTTGCCGCGCTCAACCTGGCTGATGTCAGCGGTGGTCTCGTTGTCACGCCTATACGAGCCTCGAATTCAGCAGCAACCATTCGCCCTGATTTGAAACAAGATGTGGCGATGTCGACGATCCTGGGAATAGGTATCGGTGCGTTGATTGCGATGTTGCTTGAAATGAGTGCGAAGATGTTCCGTAGCTCGGAAGAGATTGCTTTGGAATTACGAACCCCTGTGCTTGTCCACGTCCCGCTGGATGAAGGTCGAGCAAAGTCAACCAAGGGCCAAGCTAATACGGAACTGAGCAAGCTTGATCCAAAGCTGTCGGTTGTGCATCGCCCCTACTCGCCGGCCGCGGAAGCAATTCGTGGCCTGCGAACGTCGATACTCTTCGACAAACGCACCTACGAGAGCAAAGTATTTCAAGTTACGAGCCCGTTGCCGGGTGATGGAAAAAGTACTCTCGCCGCTAATCTTGCGGCATCGCTGGCCCAGTCGGGCAAGTCGGTGCTGTTGATTGACTTGGACTTGCGCAGCCCGCGACTCTCGGAACGATTTAATGTTTCGCAAGAGACGGGACTTACCAATGTACTCAATGGCGAATGCAGCCCCAGCGAAGCCATTTGTAACACTCCTATCGAGAATCTGGACATCCTGCCGTGCGGCGTGCTTCCTTCCAATCCAAGCGAAGCATTAACATTGCCCGAAATGGCTGAGGTTTTCGTTTGGGTACGCGAGCAATACGACTTTGTGATTGTTGACTCTCCGCCACTCTTGCTTGTCACGGACCCAGCGATCACCACGAGCTACGTGGATGCGGTGTTACTCGTTCTTCGAGTTCGACGTCGAGTCAAGCCGAACGCAATCGAGGCCATGGCAATGCTTCGAAACGCGGGGGCCCGCGTAGTTGGAGTTGTTGTTAATAAAGTGGATGAACTCGCATCGGGAAGCTCGTACCGATCGGGTGCAAGCGGTAGCTACGGTTCCATCGGGTACGGATATGGCTACAAGTACCGAAGTAAGTATCTAAGCGACCAATCGCCCGAAGAGAGCTTCATGGTACTGGGGCGTGGCCGAAGCCAATATCCAAAGGATGATCGCCGAAACGCGGTCCAAGTCGAATTGGATCAAGATGACGCCGTTGTGAATCCCCGCTAGACGACAGTGCGCAACGATATGTTTCGGTCTATCCACGAGTCTCTGAAGTCTTTTGTAGACCGGATGAAGACGCGCCAGTGGTTCCGCTCTGGTATTTTGCTGCAGTCGGGAATGCCTGACCTTCGACGCCATCGTTAATTCTTGAACATAACGAGCGAGTCGCACTCAACCTAAACCCGTGCTTTGGGCGACAGGCAGTGGTGTTGCCGAAACATGTATGAATCTTTGCGTCTGGCTTGAGCTGGTCCCGACGTTAGCACTTCGAATCAGGAGACATCCGCCCACAGCTTTCATCGTCAATCGTCCGTTCAGAAAGTTAGGATTCGGATCCAGCTGAAAAGCACACATGGCTGTGTTTTCGCTTCAAATCCAACTACACTTATCCAAGGAGAGCGTCCCCACTTTTCCAGTGACGGCGCACCTTTGTTGGGCTCTGACTTTGTTCGACATACCGTTTGAATAGGATCGTCCCCATCCAATTGGTTAAGCTGGCTAACACATCAAATCGGCGCAACAGCATCCAAGTAATCCGGCTACGGTATCGCTGCAGCGTCAGTTGAAGAGGGCCCTCTCCGGCCCTGAGAGGCCGACTCTCCCATGGGAGAGTGGAGGTTGATGATGCGGACAAATTCTCACACACCTGTCTAGATTCGCATACCTATTTAGAACCGACACAAATCAGAACGACTACGAATGAGCGATAGTTTGACACCGAGCCGAGACACAACGTTGAGTCGTCCGAGCTGGTTTTGGTTGGTGGCTTTGGTGGCGGCGCTCCCGTTGGTCGTAACCTATATTTATGACCTTTGGGGACTCGAACGCTATCGGTTTGTCCCGTTCTGTATTGGAGGAGTGATATGGCTCTGCTACGCAAGAACATTGCGTTACCGCGAAGCACCTCTTTCATGGCTCGCGATTGCGACCCTTGCTGTTGGTGCGTTGGTTGTGATCACTGGCAATGTCGTTGCGTCTCCATGGTTCGTTGCGGTGGGTGCCGTCGTGATTGCAACGGTATTTCTTTCTCGAATCGAGGGAGTTGGGGGAGGTTCGTTGCTGTATTTGAGCATTCCGTTGTTCCTCGTGATCCGCCCGCCGTTGGGTTATGACCAGTTGCTTGTGATCGAGTTACAGCGAATCACGAGTTCCCTCTCTCACTTGCTTCTCGATGTGATCGGCGTTCCCCATTCGCTCGCGGGATACGTGATACAGCTTCCCAGTCGTGAGTTATTTGTTGCCGAAGCATGCAGCGGGATCCAGTCGGTGTTTTCGTTAGCATTTGCCACGATGTTTTATCAGGCGTTTATGCGGCGAGTTCTTTGGCTCACACCACTCTATATCGCCGTTGCCGTGGCGCTGGCGATTTTTGCCAATGTCGTTCGCGTTACGACAGTCGCCCTTAGCGAATACTACTTTTCGTTTGACCTATCCGAAGGCTGGCGACACGAGGGCATTGGATTGCTCGTTCTCTTCGGTAGCGTGCTGTTGTTGATGTCCTTCGATCAACTCATACTCTTAGTGTTTCATTCAGTCGAAACGCTGGACTGGGAAGGCGGAGAGAATTGGATGGTTGACATTTACAATCGTTTCATAGGAACCCCGGTGGATGGAATTGCCGTCGATGCAAAATCAATTGCAATGGCGTCCTCACCGCTTCCCGTAGCGGCAGACGGCGTGCGACTTTCGTCGAAACCATTATTGAGCGGTGATAGCAACGAAGAGCCAACTCTCAACTGGTTCAAGCATTGGATACCGATTTCCGTTGCGATGGGAATTGCACTTGTGGGCGTTCAACAGGTTTATGCACTCAAAACTCGCAACCAAGCATCAACAGTGCTAGAAGATGTTGTCTTTGAACCACCTGCGGGTCTTTTCGATCAAGGCATTGGAAATTGGAGTTATTTGGACCATCGCATCTCACGTGGAAAACAAGACCCACGACTCGGTCAAAATGCCGATCAATGGACACTCAAGGCTGCGAACCTTCAAGGTGAGTTGGTGCTCAGCCAGCCTTACCATGGCTGGCACGAACTCTGCATTTGTTACGAAAACTTGCAATGGTTACTTGTAAACCGGCAAACGGTTGAGGTGGAAAACGACCGCAACGAGCCTGACATCGCCTTCGCAAGGTTCAAACGCAGCAATGGCGATCTGGGATACTTGTTCTATTCTGCGATGACGCCCGAAAATGGAGTCATGGCCCCACCGTCTCGTCCGGGACGACTTGAATCTCGATTCGTCGACTTGCTTTATCAAGGCGACGCCTTCAATGCAGAGAATGTCATGATGATGCAATTCTGGGTCGTTTCTCCGGAACCACTTTCTAGCATCGAAATTGCCGAGTGCGCACAGACGTTCGCGATCGCGAGAAGTCAACTGGAAGCGTTAGCCACAAACACGCCACTCGTCGTCTCGATAGAATCGAACACCGACGAAAAAAATTTGCAAACCGGAGAGATCAAGTGAGGATTCTGTTTGCAATACAGCGCCAAATCAATCTGTTTGGCCGATTCGTCCAGCTTTGGTTTTTCGGCGTTACGTTCCAAATCGTCCTTAAATCATTCCCAGCGCTGATTGCATTGGCCACGCTATTTGGACTTTCATTCTATGCGGACGATTATGGCAACCGATGGCGAAAATCGTTGGTGGAGAAGCAATTAACAACGGCGCTGAACCGCGATGACATGGACACCGCGAAATTGCTCCTTACCCGCCAGATCTCTTCCGGAGACCAAGGACGCCAAACGTTGTATCAGTACGTCAAGGTACTCGAAGCCAAACAGGAAATGAATGACGCTGAGCTAGTCATGCGCAAGCTCCTGGCTCGACGTGATGCTTATGCAGCAAACTGGTTACTACAAAAGATCTATTCTGGAAAGACTTGGCCAGATCTCGACACTGCTCAAAGAAAGGAACTGGCCAAAATTGCCGAGGTTCTTTACCAAGAAGACGGAAGTTTGACGGCTAAACGCTTTTACGTCGATTACTTGTTGTTTTCTAGCCAACTCCCACTCGCATTGAGCGTACTTGACGAGATTTCAGCGGTCGATCCTGCGCGTGCTCTCCAGGGTGCGGCGATCGCTCGTCAAATGCGAAATCCGCAAGTGGCAAAACGATTGGCTGAAACAGCGCTTCGACAACTCGAGACGCTGGCACAGTCAGACACGACAAATAGTGCAACCCAAATTGCGTTGGCTTCATGCCGGGTTTTTCTGGAACAATTCTCGAGTGCGGCGCAAGGACTTACCGACGCACGAGCAGCACTCGCTAGCTCGAATCTCGAACCAGAAGAGAAGACGTCGCGGGATACGAATTTGCGTCAAGCTCTTGCTGATACGCTGGTGTCTTGGGCCGCATCGATTAAGCAGACATCCAATGCCTCACGACAAGACAACCTTCAAGTATTGAAACTCTTGGAGTCAGCACTCGCCCTCGCCCCGAATAACCCGCGAGTCCTGACAATGGTTGCTGATCACGTGCTCCAAACGATCGATAGCGATGATGATTCGCTCATTGCAACTCGCGATGCGTTGATCGCTGGTACTTCACCTGGAATCGCGCATTTTATCCAAGGGACATCCGCGATGCTCAAGGATGACGCCGTCAACGCTGAGATGCACTTACAGCTAGCGGCGAATCTGCTTCCGCGAAGCGGAGCGATCTTGAACAATTTGGCTGTAGCACTCGCAGCAAGACCGGACGCCGATCTTGCACTCGCACTCAAAACAGCTGAATCCGCAATCTCGTACACACCACAACCAGTGCCGCACTTCTTCGAAACTCGCGGACAAATTTTTGTGAAGATGGAAAGATACCTGGATGCAGTACCAGACTTGGAGCGAGCGTTAGCCGTTCCGGAATTAGCCCCCGCTGCACACCAGTCACTTGCTCGATGTTATAAAAATCTTGGTCAGGAAGAATTGAGCCGCGAGCACGAAGCGGCGGGTAAGAGACTTGCGGCCAGCAAGAATTGAACCGACGGAGATTTGAGAGCCGAGGCAATTGAAAGGGGGGGAGGAGCTGAAGGTTAATTGTTCAGAGTTGAAAGCGGGAACGGCTCGGAAGAAAGTTGAGAATCGACGATGGAGAATGGAGAAGTCGTTGGTCATTCTTGGTGCGAGGTGCCTCGAATTGATGGGGCAATTGTCCCTTGTTTTTCAGAGTAGCCATCGCCCTCCGTCTTGATGAGTTGCAACGAAGCCAAACCATCGGTTTCGACTCGGTCGATGCGTTGATCCGATGGATCTGCGTCCATTTTGGGTGGATGAGTGCCGATGAGCGAGAACCACTGGTCCGACATCTTGATCGGTTCTGCTCTTCGTTCGATACCGAGACGCTTTATTTTTTGCCCCGAGATCTTTTTGACCTGAATGCACGCAAATCTTCTCGAATGGAATACCGCATCCGTTGGCATGAAGATGGGGTGCGGTGTGCATGAACTCGGCCACGAAAAACACAAGAAACCACAAAAAGTGAGTCTGGAAACGAGTGAGTCTGTTCTCGAGTCACTTTGTGAACTTTCGTGGCTAGAACTGGCTATTCGGGAGTGGGGTGCCCACGAATGATGCGAATGGAGAAGGCTGGATCAAAATTCGTGTGATTGGCGTGTTTCGTGGTTGGCGTGTCTCGTCGTGAGGTAATGAGACAGGAAAATGGAGGTAGGAAATTTTACGCAGGACATCTTTTTGCCGACCAAAATCGCTGGCCTGCGCATCAACCGAGCAACCATTTTTCACCTCAAATTGTCTACCTTCAACGTCGCGTTTGAACTCTTGCCTGGGTTTGAATTAACAGCGTCTGTGCTGTGTTTGCTGCCGGACATCACGACAGAGCGTGATGAGTACTTTCACAACGTTGGACATGAATCTGCAAGGATTTGAAAACGTGATTCGCAAGCCTTGGCCCTCTGGTAGCGTGGCAACCTGGCAACCAGGCAACCAGGGAGTCCTAGGGCAACTCGATGGACTGAATGGGGCAATTGCGATCAGCAGGAGTCAGGTGGTTTGAGGCGTGCATTCTTGCGTGGGGGGTGATTTTTTGTTAACTCATACTTGTCTTGGTTTGCGAGTCGGTAGTGCGTCGTTGACGGGTTGTTGGCGAATGCATGCATCAATGGAAGGACTTCGATGGGATCGACAGAGCGTACGTCGCTTGACGGCAAGTTGTGTTTGGTGACGGGTGGGGCTGGGTTTATTGGCTCGCACCTAGTGGATGAACTGCGTCGTGAAGGCGCTCGCGTTCGAGTACTGGATAATTTCAGTACGGGCTTTCATCACAACTTGGAACATCTTCCGATCAACGATGATGTCGAAGTGATCGAGGGGGATGCCTCGGATGAAGCGACGGTGCGTGCGGCGGTCGATGGCGTGGAGGTGATCTTCCATGAGGCTGCGATGGCAAGTGTTCCGCGAAGTATGCGTGAACCGGCACTTTGCCATGCTTGGTGTGCGACGAGTACGGTGCGGTTACTTGAGGCGGCGGTTCAGTCCGGTGTTCGGCGATTAGTGTTGGCTTCGACGAGTGCCGCGTATGGTGACTCGCCGTTTGTGTCCAAGCGTGAAGTCGATCCTTCGGCGCCACTTTCGCCGTATGCGGCAGCCAAGCTTTCGGCGGAGTCTTATTGCCAAGCATTTTATCGCGGCTTTGGCCTGGAGACTGTGGTGCTCAGGTACTTCAACGTGTTCGGCCCACGACAAGATCCTCAAAGTGAGTACAGCGCAGTGATTCCGCGTTTCGTATCGATGATCTTGTCGGGCGAGCGGCCAACGATTTATGGCGATGGCGAACAATCGCGGGACTTTGTTTACGTTCGCGACGTGGCACGAGCCAATGTGTTGGCGGGAACGGTCGTGGGAGCTGCGGGCGGAACGTTTAACGTCGCTCGTGGTGAGCGGACGACGTTGTTGGAGTTGCTCCATACGCTTCGTGAGATTCTTGGTGAATCGATTGAACCAATTCACGAACCGCCGCGAGCTGGCGATGTCCGTGATTCGCTTGCGGATATTTCCCAGGCTCGCTCGCGTCTTGGTTTCGAGCCTTCGGTGAGCATGGCGGAAGGTCTAGCGATGAGCGTCGAGTATTATCGGGGGATAGTTGTTAGGAGTTGAGAGTTTAGGGTTAAGAGTTGAGAGCGGCGGGGAAGAAATGGAGAATGGACGATGGAGAATAGACAATTCGTTGGTAATCCTTGCTTTTCATAGTCGCCATCACGCTCCGTCGGGATGAGTTACAACAGAGCCTGCGTTGGCATACGACTGTCGGACATCGCGAGAGGTGGAGTTGAGGGTTGAGAGTACACCATTTGTTCAATTGGGGATGTTTCTCTATGTAGGGTGCTGTGCTTGCACGCACCGAATTATTGCTCTTAGACCGAAGTCGGTGCGTGCAAGCACAGCACCCTACGGTTTCGGAGCCAGCTTTCGTCGAATGGCGAGGAACATAGCGGCAAGTGTTGCGGCGTAGAGAAATTGCGAGGTCAGCAGGGCGATGGCGATTGTCCAAGTGAGCAGGAGGACTCGCCCGAATGTTTGGTAGCGTGGTTGCCAAGCGAGGAAAAGCCCGAGCGGCAACGTCCAAAGCAAGAGCGGCGTGAGTGGCTCGTGGATCGCCATTGGCGAAATCCAGTTCGCCAACTCGAAATAGCGGTCTTCGACAGGTGCCGTCAGAGCGTAAGAGCCGAGACCATTCCACCAAACTCGCCCGGCCAACATCGTTGAAAACGTAGCGAGTCCGACGAGGGTTCCGTGGACGGCAAACAATCTCGTGGATAGCGTGGCGGACCAATCTCGGTCAAGCGACCCATTCGAGTCGTTTGCCACCAACGCTGTTGCCGCCGGCGCGATACTCGCAGCAAGCCACGACATACTTAACAACGGCTCGGCGAGACCGGCAATCATCAGCGACCGATTGGCCCAACCGACGAGAGTCAGCCAAATGGCGATGGATGCCCAGCGGCCTCCGCGGCCCAGTGCGACGGCAACACATAGAATGACTCCAGCGACGAGCCAACCGCGATAGACGACCAGATTGTCTGTTAGAAAAAGCGGCGATATTCGCCAACGCAGATCGTTACTGTCGCCGTGGGTACTGGCCCAGGCAGCCACTTGCCCTTGCGAGAGAACACCTTCGCTTCCATACCAAGTCGCTACATCAGGTAGGCAGCTTACGAAATAGCACGCGGTGATGAGACACAGCAGTCCACGAAGTTGTGCCACACCTCGGACACTGGAAGGTTCAAACCAGAATCGGTTCCATCGTGATGTGAATGTGCCGCCATCGATGGGTCGAACGGTGATGTGAGGTTCGATGGTGTCGTGCGTAGCATTCATTTCGAGGGACTCTCGTTTGAAGCTGGCACAGCAACAGGCGGTTCGATAACAGGTGAAGTCGTTACGAATCGTGCTGGTTTGATTTGGACCAAGTCGACGGATTCTGCGGAGCGAACGACGCGAGCTACGTAGGGCGGTGGTGCTGCGTCGTCGACGACGGTGGTCAGCCCCGTGGGCAGCCGGATGATACGTACAGACTTTGCGTTTGGCTCCTTGAGAACGAGCGGCCGCAGCAGCGTGGCCACTTCGCTGGCTCGTTCCTCTTGCGACCATTGAGCCGCGATCGAAAGGAAACGAGCCATGCGATCGGAAGCCGCGAGCCCTGCTGTCGTGTTGGGCACGAGTGGCTTCCAATCGTCCTCGGACGGGTCGAGCGAGTCAGTCCATTGGATGCGATGGGGCTGTTCATTCGTTCCACCGTGAGCTAGGTAGAACGCTCGTTTGTCGGCATCCAAATGCAGGGTTTGTTGGTAGGCCCCAAACAGCCCCAGCACTCGCGTGTGAAAGCTTGACGGTTCGACAATTGAAGTAAACGAGAGGGCCATTGTGGTGAGATGAACGACAATGGCGACGGAGATAAGACGCTTCATGGCTGGATTGGCAAAAGCAGTCACCGAGTCGGTATTTGTCGTCGATTTTGGGAGTCGTTTTTTCATCGTTTCCAAGCCAGGATAGTCATCCGCAGCCAGAATTCAGGGAGTCGGGCCCCGTAGCATGCAAAAAAGCAGAAGCGTTGTAAGAAAGCAGAGGATTGACCGAAACGACGACGGGGGCTAAATTTTCGATTCGCCGTTGGGAATCCGGTTAGGATGTCATCAAGTCGGCGATTGATACGGTGGTTGTAGCTCAGTTGGTTAGAGCGCCGGATTGTGGTTCCGGATGTCGCGGGTTCGAGTCCCGTCTCCCACCCTTGAGGAGACCCTGCATAACAGATTGTTTTGCGGGGTTTTTTCGTTCTTGGGTGCTCCATCAAAGGGGAAGTTCGACGATTGAATCGAATTCGCCGTGGGCGAGTTTGGTTCGGACCCGGGTTCCTGTTTGGAGCGATTCAGTGCTGGTAAGCGTTTTGCCGTCCAGACTCATGGTAACGCTGTAGCCTCGTGCGAGAACGTTGAGCGGCGACAATGCCGATAGGGCGGCGGCGTAGCGCTGCAATTGGTCTCCGTGCGAGCGTAGCCCCGCTGTCATGGCTCGGTTGGATCGTGCATCCAGCTCATCGAGTTCGCGATAGCGTAAATGGATGATCTCGCGTGGTTTAGCGAGACTTGGGCGTTCACTGAGGGCAACGAGGTGGCGTCGCTCCGCTTCGATACGACTCCGCATCATGTGCACGAGTCGATTGCGCACATCTGCAACGCCTCGACGTAGCGATTCTCCGTCTGGCAAGACTCGTGTCGCGGCATCAGTGGGCGTGAGAGCGCGGACGTCGGCGGCAAAGTCACACAACGTGACGTCAATCTCGTGCCCGATCGCCGAAACGGTCGGGATCTTTGACGCGGCGAGGGCTCGTACAACGGGCTCTTCGTTGAACGACCACAGGTCTTCGAGGCTGCCACCGCCACGACACACGATAAGGACATCAGGTCGCGGTTGAATTGCGTGTGCAGCTCGAATTCCGGCGACGATTGAAGCGGCAGCTCCTTGGCCTTGGACACTCGCCGGGATCAAGATGATCTCGGTTGGGGTTTGTCGATTTTGGGCGGCTTGCAAGAAGTCACGTATCGCGGCGCCGCTGGGGCTTGTGACGATCGCGATGCGACGTGGCATCGTCGGCAGCATTCGCTTTCGCTCTGCATCAAACAACCCTTCGGCGTAGAGCTTCGCTTGGAGCTGGGTGAATGCAAGCTGCAGTGCACCGACGCCTTGGGGTTGGATTTTGCGGACGACGATTTGGTAGGTGCCGCGGGCTGCGTAGACTTCGACGTCACCAAAGCACAGCACGGATTGACCGTCGGCGACTTTGAAGGGAAGTCTCTGGGCAACGGTTTTCCACATCACCCCGCGGATTTGTGCGGTTTCGTCTTTGAGCGTGAAGTACAAGTGACCGCTGCTGGGACGCGAAAGGTCGGAGATTTCTCCAGCGACCCAAAGCGACGGGAAGGTGCCTTCGACGACTGCCTTGATATGCCCAGTCAACTCGCTGACGGAAACGGCATTGGCGGCTGCGCTGGTGGGTGTGAGGCCTTCGGACATTAACCCGAAAGCCCGCTTTTGAGGCTCGGTTTCTGGGCCGCGATCTCGAACTCGCCGGTAAATACTTCTGTCGCACCGCCAGTCATAAACACATGGTTCGACTCAGCGTCCCATCGGAGTGTCAGATCGCCACCAGTCAAGTGATTCAGGATTTTGCGCTCGGTACGACCGGTCAAGACGCCAGCCACACAGACGGCCGACGCGCCAGTACCGCATGCCCAAGTTTCACCGCTGCCGCGTTCCCAGGTTCGTTGTCGCACTTCAGTTCGCGAAATGACTTCCACAAACTCGACGTTCGTGCGACGAGGAAACCGCGGATCGTTCTCGATCTTGGGACCGATGCCATGGACGAGTTTATCCGTGGCGTTTTCAACAAAGATAACGCAATGCGGATTGCCCATCGAGACACAGGTCGCTTGCAATGTATGGCCGTCGATTTCGAGTTCATGATTGATGACGTGTCCAGACGAAAGCAGGGTCGTTGGTACGTCAGCGGATTCGAGTTTCGGCGGGCCCATGTCGACGGTGACTAGTGCAACGCGGTCGTCATCACCGATTTTGAGTTCGAGTTGCAGCACTCCGTTTCCGGTTTCGATAGCGAGTCGGTGCTGGCGAGCGTGGCCGTGATCGTAGACGTACTTTGCGACGCAGCGAATTCCGTTGCCGCACATTTCGCTTTCGCTTCCGTCGGCATTGAACATTTGCATGCGAGCGTCCGCGATCTGGCTGGGACGAATCAAAATCATTCCGTCACCGCCAACGCCATAGTGACGATGCGAGATTTGCTGGGCTAATGAAACGAGGTCGTCGGGCAATGTTTCGGTAAAGCAATCGACATAAACGTAGTCGTTGCCGGCCCCGTGCATTTTAGTGAACTTCATACGTAGCTTTGATTCTTGGTGTGCGGGTTGAGAAAATGAGTATCGTGAGTAACCCGATGCTAGCCCGGGTATCGCACGCGCCAGGCTGGTGTCCAGGCTTTAGCCGGAATCGACTGACGAAGGCCGGCTGAAGCCGGGACACCAACGTGCGCGGTGTGTCGTTTTCGATTGCCGTAAACTGCGTTGGAAAACGGTTTAGGACTTGGAAACTGGTTCGCAAGCACAATCCGGGCTAGCGTGTCATGCACAATCCGGGCTAGCGCGTCATGCACAAACCGGCCTAGCGAGTACGGCTCAACCCAAGACTAAAACTGGCGAAAGAACTGGTAAGATCCTAGCCCTGGTAAGATCCTAGCCATCGTTGTGGCCCAGCTACGCTCGAAAATCAAGGTGAGGTGGCGAATCCGTGTCCGATTTCGCTGGATCGCCCGAATTTGAAATCGAGTCGGTGGAGTCTGGGTTCGCTGGAGACTCGTTCTTTGGAGTAGACGACTCGTCTTCGGGTTGGTTTTGTTTTTCGAAGAAATCGTAGGTTTGGCGTCCGTCGCCGCCACGATCTCCGGTTGAGTCGCCGGCATCGACGGCCGACGAGTCCGCTGACTTACCGCCTGGTTTTTCGGCGGTGTTTTGCTGGCGAGCCGCTTCGGTGGTTTGCTTCTCTTGTTCGCCACCGCGGGCTGCCGCACGGCTGACGCCGGCAATCGAAGCAGTCATTCCAGAAGCAGTAACTGGAGTGGGCGGGATATTCATCAGCAAGACCTCCGAGTGAGTGAATTAGGGACACGTCTCGCTAATCGCCATCGCCGGCGACGAACACACTTTGGTTTTCGTCATTAAATAGTAAGCAATATTGAGCCTGAGGCGCTAGCCGATCTCCGGAATCGTTCAGTCGAAAATCGGCTAGCGCCTCAGGCTCATCGTTCAGCGTTTATCAATTCAGACCCTCTTGAAATTGCCAGCATGAGTGCCGGCAATCAGCGAGATGTGTCGAATTAGGTTTTATTTAAACCAGCTTTGTGGGCCGGAGCTTGGTTGTTGGGATTGGGATGTGGCATCGGTCTTGGTGGCGGACGGGAACAAGCGGCCGAGAGTTTGTCCGACGCCGTCGAGTGCGCGTCGTTCGATCGTAGGTGAATCCATGGGACCATGCACGTCGATGGTCCACAGCGTGTAACGCTCTGTTCCAAGAGGTCCGAGCATGCGAGTGAACGTGCTGTGGGGGCTGACTCGCGTATTGAAGCTTAAGTCGACTTCACGTCGGCGATTGACGGTTCCACCGCCATCGAGTGCGACCCAATCGCCCCACAACTGCAATCGCGAGAGAGTGACTTGTTCGCCGAACATGGCAAACTCGACTTCGCCGTCGGTGAATGCGGCATCTTCGGTAGGTGTGATCCGAAGCTGGTTGAGCAACTGGACGATCATGGGTAATTGGTAAACGTTGGCGCCGGAAAGTTTTGCGGCGCCGCTTCCTTTGAGTAGGTCACCCGCCCCGAGCTTGCCATCAAATCGACCTTGTCCGGAGATCACGCCGGTCATGTCGTTGCCGATATGTCCGAGTTCCGCAAGCACGGTGGGAACTTCGGCATCGATCAGTGCCACGCTGACGTCAAAATCGCTTGACGAGAGCGTGACCTCTCCATCCATTTCAATGCTTCCGCCAAACATATTCCCTCGAATCGATGCGGAATCGGTCGGTGCGTCGAGAAGTGACGGCGAATCCAAATCATCGAGTGACTCCAACGAGTCCAGTGCGACGGAGTGGGTCGCGAGGCTTGGAAACGCAGCCGCTTTTTTCGGCAAGCGAGCGGTCGCCATCGTTCCCAGCCGAAGTCGATCGCCATCAATCGCGTAGGGACCACGAATGCCGGTAATTTGAAGTGTTTCAATATTCATCGAGTCGATGCGAACGTTGCCCGCCGCGAATAAGCCGTTTTCGTCACGTCGTCCGTCGATCCATACCTCACCACGAAGGCTATGCACGGGACCTACGTCACCAATGCGATTCCCCTCGAGTTGGAGCGTCAATTTCCAGTCAATCGCGGGTTGAAGACGGGTCGCGCTTGGCAACAACAGTTTCGTTGTACCGCGAATACTGACCGGCCCACGAAGCTGGATTCGGCGAAGCGACTCGCTCATTTCGTTGGGTAGCGCCGCGATCAACTCGGCGTCGGGGTTCAAACGGCTACCGCTGTGGATATCCAATTCCAACAACCATTGACCGGACGCATCTTGCTGGCACACGCCATCGGCCGAGAGTCTGGAGAAATCGTGCCGGCCTTCGAGCGAATGGATCGTGACTTTGGAGCCGTCGTAATGTACTTGTCCGCCAGCAATGTCAAGCCGATAGGGAAGTGCGACGGGACGCATGCTGAGCGAGCGATTCGTCAAGTTCGCCGTCTTGTTCTGATTGGCGGTTATGTTCAGTTCCAGAGGTGCTCCGGTTGAGCTTTGCGTAAGCAACACATCAAGCTCATCCAGGACGCCCCCAGGCATGAGTGCATCCCAGGTCTGGCGCGTCGATGCAGGCAGCGAGGTTCTCAGCGACTCGTCCATCGGGACATTGGCCGCGTGGAACGTGAGCGACAATTGCGGATCGGGTAATGGGGCCACTGTTTGTCGGTCGTTGGCTACGGGTCGATCCGTGATCGTATAGACCGATGTCTCCGTCGTTTGCCTTGCCAGCGGTGGTGGCATCGAGGCGTTAGCGGATGTTGGGCTAGCGGATGTTGCCTTCGGAGGCATTCGATACGTGCCATCGCAACGTATTTCGCCGGCGTTTGCATTGGTTGCCTGGAAGCCGTTGATCTGGACCAGCGTGTCGTCGACATTGACGCGACCGGACATGTTGTAGAGCGGGTAGGCGAACTTTTCGTATCGCATGTGTCCGTCGGCGACACGTAAACTAATTTTGCGGTGTGGTTGTCCGGCGGCATCGGTCCACAACTCAGCGTTGTCCAAGTGAACGCTCCCACGAGGTTGAAGCGACCGCACAAAGGACTCCAGTGGCGACTCGTTCGTGCCGCGTGGCGACAGCGACTCGAGCAACTCGGTGTCGATCGGGATCGGCCCCTCGACTTGCGCACTAAAAAACTTGCGCGGATCCGGCCGGCGTTCCAAGGGCATTTCAAAGTTGCATTGCAAGCGGCTGGAACCAACACGCCCGACGATGGAATTGCCGTAGGCGACCCCACCGCGAACTTCGATTCGTCCGACCAGTTGCTTGGCGGGATAGGGAAAGCCTTCGAAGCTCACATCAACACCGTTACAGAGTACCGTCGCGTCGGAGTTCCAGCGTCCGTCCGTGTGGCTGACTTGAGCATCGACATCCACTCGTCCGACTGGCCGGAGTCGATCCCAAGCGTCGCGAACTTTCGGCGGCAGAGCACTGGCAAGTCGTTCATCCAACCACAGCCCGTTCGCGGACACACCGAGATTCATGTCCGCTGGCCACGAGTGACCGGCAACTTGGCCTTTGACTCGACAAACCGCATCACCCACAAGAGCTTGTGAAGATTCAATTTTGACGCCTCGCGGATCGACGGCAATCACGCCGCTAATTTGAGTGATTGGTACCGGCAACTTGGGATGCGTGAATCGGCCTTCGTGAACCGTCGTGCGACACGTGTACTCGGCGGGCCCACCACCAAGCGGCCGACTCGCGACAAAATTAGTGTCGAACAGCACCTCCAAATCGCGAGCGTCACCAATGGCATGAGTCACGGACTCGGGGATTCGGTCAAAGAGATCACGACTGACGTGCGCGCCGCTGAGATTGCCTTTGATCTTGAAGGCATCATCGAGCATCTCAGCGCTTAACCACATAGACTGAAAACACTCCGACGAACCCTGCATCACGATCCGTTTGAGTATCTTGCCATCGCGTCGTTGATCTGTTTGTAGCACCATGTCCGAAACATCGACTTCGATCGGACGGCGTTTCGAACTCCGGTCAACGAGCCTCAACTTGACGCGTCGCAGTTCAATGCGGGGACAGATCGGACCGAACTGGGGCGGCGGCCACATCGAGGCCAATGAGATTTCACCATTGCGTTCGAGCCACGCGTCGGCCGTCACGCCCTCAAGAATGATTCGATTGGTGATGACGGGACTTTGTTGGTCCAGCAACTTTTCCGGTTGGACATCCGCAACCACGATCATGCGTTCGACTCGCAGCAGGTCTCGCGACGAAACGAACGAGGTGTCTGCGGCTGGATCACTGATTCGGATGTCATCGAACAGCACGCCGATGCTCGGGTCGTAATGACCTCGACGGATCGAAACGTTCAAGTCGCCATAATGTCGACTGAGCTTCTCCAGCACGCTGCGTCGAACTTGCTCGCCGATCGTTTGAGGTGCGAGAGCCCGAGTGACGAAGACGATCGTCAGCACCAAGAGCGCAAGCAGCAGCGCACGGGAAATCCGTCCCCGTCGGCGTGTTTCACGCGCGGCGTCCGTGCGAGTCAAATCGCTGCTCGTTAAGTGGCTGAAATACAACAAAAACCGGCCAAAAAGCCGATTCGGATCGTAGTCCCACCCTTAAGTCTCAAGCCAGCCCAAAAACGTCCAGAAGCGATAGATCCAAGGCGACTGCCAGGGGCTGTCGAGCGACACAGCGACCGAGAAAACACTCAGTGCTAGCAATACCATCAAAAAGATACGGCCATTTAACCACGTTCCAGCAAAATTGACGGCCGGCGCCATGGCAAAAAGCCAAAGCGGGGCAAACCAGAGCATCCAGCGAAAACAGATACTTACGCCGCCATAATTTCGGTCAATTTCTGGACGCAGCATATAAAACACAAAACAAACGACCGTGGTCGCAGCAATGCCAGCCATTAACAGTCGATTGTCTTTTGGTCCGCGGCGTATTCCGAACACCAAACCCAGCGGCAACATCACCCACAAAGGCGTGATTGAGAACAGTCCGTGATGCCCCAACGTGGCGTGAAACAAGTATGTCAAACGACTCGGTTCGCCACGATCCACTCCAGCGCGACGGCCGTCCTGCCAATAGCTGCCGGGATACTCATACCAATCATCCCAGTGACAAAGGTTCCATGTCACGGGATCTGTTGGCGTTACCTTGGTCTTGGATCCAGTACTTGGAACCGATCCAATAACTGGCACGAGCGCGAAGCGCCGATTGTCACTCGTGGCCACTCGCAAACGTGTTGGTTCGTCAGAGGCTTGGATCGCCACTTTGGCCGTGGATGCAATCAGTTCCGCGCTGAGCAGTTGAGCTTTCACCTTCTCAGCCAACACAGTCACGGAATCAGCTTGTTGAACGATCGCAATTTGTTCACCGACCCCACGATGGGCATACGGTGGTCGGAGACTGCTGTGCGCGATCCATGTTGTGGCAAAAAATCCAATCGCGACGACAGCGGCTCCCGACATGAAGGGCAAGATCGATTGACGATCCAACAAGGCAAACAGGGCCACCCAAACACAAAACATTGACAACGCGGGCAGTTCATTCGCAGCCACCATCGCCGCAGAGAATCCTGCGACGGCCCAAACGATCCAACGAACGTGATACGTCGCCGCATCAAACTCGCTGTCCAATTTTTCCGCGAGAGTCAGATAAATCAAAAGCACCAAACTCGTTGCGGCAGCGGCTGGCAAATGGTTATTGAGCGAGATCGTAAACGGAAGCATCAATGTCCCGAAACACACGGCGATCGCGAGATACCGTCGCTGCCAATATCCCGGACCGAGAGTCTCGATCGACAAGATCGTACAAACCAGAAACATTGCCAATAACGGCAAATTCACGATCGCGAGCATGAGTCGCGTCGCGTAGATCGGTTCGTCCGTCAGCGTCATATCGGTCACCCAATAGAACACCTGATAGATACCCGCCACGATCGTCGGAAAGAGCGGTGGTTTGCTGCTATAGGAATGCATCGCACCATCGTCACCACGATGGACCACACGATCGATCGTTCCCCAGGGGCGACGATTTCGTTCCGATCGAATTTCAATTAGCCGATCGATCTCGTAAGTCCCATCTTCGACCAGAGCCGCGACGGTGCACCATCGGCTGCGATCATTCGCGCTGAGGAACGCGGTGTCGCCTTCGGCGCTTCGGACCACAGCGATGCGGCCAGCGGCGATCGAAAGTACAATCAGAATCAGTAACGCGAATTGGTTTCTTCGCTGGCGACGTTCCGCCTCGTCTTTGTGCATCATGACGAGGCTCCATCGGCGTTTGCTGGACTCGCAGACACATGTTTCTTGTCCGCTGTTCGCTCCGCAATACTGTAGGGCTCTCGCGATTCACGTGTCACCGACACAATCAACTCAGCCAGCAAACCCGCGACAAGTAATTGGGCACCAAGCAGGATGGCGAGAATGCAGTAATAAAAGATTGCTCGGGAATGTAAGTCCACATCGACCCAACTCTCGGACAATCGGCTCAGCACCCAGATCGCTGAGAGCCAAACGAGTCCGATGCCGCCGGTTGCGAAGCACAGCATGCCGGCGGAACCGATCAGGTGCAGCGGCCGCTGGGCGAATCCTGTCAAGAAATAGATCGTCAGCAGATCGAGAAACCCTTTGACGAGTCGTGAGACGCCGTACTTGCTGTGACCGTGCTGGCGAGCGCGATGGTGAACTTCGATTTCGCCGACACGCCAACCACGCGAAGCTGCGAGCACGGGAACGAAACGATGTAACTCGCCGTAGAGTTTGACTTCGTCAAAGATCTCTCGACGATACGCTTTGAATCCACAGTTGTGATCATGAAGCTGGACTTTAGTGAGGCCACTGACAAGCCCATTGAACACAAGACTCGGCAACGTTTTATGCCAGGGATCATGACGCACGCGTTTCCAACCGCTCACGCAATCGAAGCCGTCATCAAGTTTGCTGAGGAAGCGAGGAATCTCGGCTGGGTCGTCCTGAAGGTCGGCGTCGAGCGTTATGACAATCTCGCCAGTTGCGGCATCAAAGCCAGCGGCAAGCGCAGCCGCTTTACCAAAATTGCGACGAAAACGAATCGCTTGAGTCGTCGCGTGACCGCGAGACAGTTCACGGAGCACCGCCCACGAACGGTCCTTGGAGCCGTCGTCGACGAACACAATTTGTGGCTCAATCCCCGCCGCCTCACTGGCAACAAGCAATTGCCGATGCAACTCCTGCAACGAGTCCTGCTCGTCAAATACAGGAATCACAAACGACACGGTCCGCCGGGAAATCGTTTCAGTACTCAATGAAGCTAACTTGGTTTCGAACTGGGGGAACCATTGGGACCAAATCTGGAACCAAATCCGCAAAGTGCCTGGGGCCGGTGAAACAACGCCACAGGAGGGACAATATTAGCCGAAAGCTGCTAGTTTTGAATGCTACTCGCAGCTAGTTGGAGCGATTTTCCTCAGCCACAAATATGCAACCAACGCCAAAACCGATTCGACGATAATGAATAGAAGCCTCAGCAAAATGGTTGCAACCAAGGCTTGCGGTGCTCCGATCGCCTGAGACAGCATACTGATCAGCACCAACTCGCGCACTCCGGCACCACCGGGCAACAGCGACACAAAACCGACTGAAAACGCGAGCCCGATCGCTGCGGTCGAAATCCAATACAGCTCCAACACTCCTGGCCACGCCTCCGGCAACGCTTCGCTCTGCGGGATCGACAGGATCACTGCGGCGAGCGAGCCGCCGATCAATAACCACGAAATCACTGACCAAAATAATGCGACCACATAAAGCCACCATCCGGTCGCGCCTCGCAAATTCACTTCACTTCGCGTTAGCCGTCCAGCGATACGACTGAGGATCGGCGGCAACGTTGGGATTGTCGCTGTGATCGCCATCAACACCGCACCGATGCGAATCCAATCCGGCAGTGGAACCGTGAAGACGAGACTGCATGCCATCGCCGATCCAACAGCCAGCATCGTTAACGTCTCGACGAACACACTAATCGTTGCTGGGACGCTTGGGACACCGTGCGTTGATAATGCACCGACGCGAAGCACCACAACCACGGCTTTCCCAGGGACATATTTACCGAGGTGACCGAGAACTTGAGCGGCTAAAACGACATGCCACGGGGCGTAATAACCGAGTGCCTTGATCGCTTGTCGAACCACGACAAAGCTAATCGCGATGCCGAGCGAATAGAGTAGCGCCGCGATGCCGAGCAACGTTCGATCCAACCGCAGCAGACTCGTCCGAGATTCAGGCGGTTGGTTGAGCCACTGGTTGATGGCGGAATTGATCGTTACGGCGAGACCGACAAGTACTGCAATAGCGATAATAAGCTTCAACCACCCCATCCACCGCGAGCGAAGACGCTTCACTGGCAAGCTGGGGCGATTCAGGTCCGTGGATGATTTTTCGCCAACTTCCGCGTTGAGCGAGCCATTTTCGAGCGAAGTCATTGCGGGTTCAGTTCGCTCGTCTGTTCATCGGCCGCTGGGTGGTTCACAATTCTCGCTTCCGCTGGGTCACTGCATTGCCAGGATCGCGGCACCACTCGTCCAAACCTTCGACTTGATGTTTGCATAATGTCACGACGCCGCAGCAAGAAGCCTTCGGACAATCCGACGCCGACCACTCCCACCGCTACAAACCCGCCAGCTACAAACCCGTCAGCCCCAAACCCGAAATCACAACGTAGCGAATCAGACAAGAATTCGAGTTCGCCACCGGTCGACATCGAGACTGAGACCGCAGGCTTATTTCCTGGGTTGCCGTCTTTGTCGCGGATCATGTCCGTGGTGATGTTGGTCATCGGCATTTTTGCGGTCGGAATCTTGTTTTACCAAGTCATGGCAGGATTCTTCATCCCGCTTTTCTTGGCAGCACTATTGGTGGTGATTTTTCGCCCAGTCCACGATTGGATTTATCTTCGCGCGGGTGGCCGACAACGAGTGGCCGCGGTGGGAACAACGTCACTCATTCTCGTGATCGTACTGCTGCCCGTGATCTTGGTGATATCGGTCGCGGCAACACAGTTTACCTCGATGATTCGGCACGTGGGTTCGAATAACGTCGCTGAAGCGATCGATCGAGTCCGCGATCGATTCGGGTTGTCGTTGCCTCACGCCGAAAAATTCCAACGACTCAACGATCTCACGGATACGTTTGACGATGGAGAGCCGGCGGAAATGATCAAAAAGACCAACGAGGCTATATCGCTTGTCAGCTTCTTGCAGGAAAACGTCGACGGCCCCGACGGTGCCGATCCGGAAGCTGCGCTTGCGGAACAGAACTTAGAGAAGTTTATATCCAATTTGGAAACCGAAGTTGCTGAAACGGATGAGGAACCAAGCGAGCAAGCGGCGGCTCGCAAGAAAGGCGAATTGAGCAAGTCTGCGTTGATCGCAAGTGCGTCGATTCGATCGTGGATGCACACGTTATTGGGAGGAACCTTTCGCAGCCAATTACGATTGATCCCGACTCCGAGCGCCGCAAGTCTGGCGAACCTGTTGCGAGAGAACCGCGAAGCACTCCAGCCGCGTTTTGTTCAACTCACGAGTGCGACCGGAGGCTTGGCGATCGAGTTCTTAATCGGCTTGGGAATCTTGATTGTCTCGGTGTACTTCTTCCTGATTGACGGGCCGGGGATGATTCGCACATTGATGCGTCTGAGCCCGTTGGACGATGACTACGAACGCCGATTGCTGCTCGAGTTTGATCGCACAAGTCGAGCGGTGGTGTTGGCGAGCGTGCTCAGTGCGCTGGCTCAAGGCGTCCTCGCGACGGTTGCGTATTACTTCGCTGGCCTTGAGTCGCTGGTGTTGTTATTCCTGGTCACCAGCTTGATGGCGCTCGTACCGTTCCTCGGTGCTGCGTCCGTTTGGATCCCCTGTGCGTTGTGGCTTGGCGCCGTCGAACAGCGCTACACCGAAGCGATTGCACTGGCGATTTTTGGTGTTTTGGTCATCTCGTCGATCGATAACGTGATCAAGGTCTTCGTGCTCCATGGTCGTTCACAATTGCACCCGCTGTTCGCACTGTTGAGCGTCTTGGGCGGCGTTCGCGTATTCGGACCGATCGGTATTCTGGTCGGGCCGATGGTCGTGGTGTTCTTGCAAACGCTACTCGAAATTTTGAACCACGAGCTTGCGGAACAACCGCCGAACGAGCTTGCGGATCCATCCACCGAAGGACTGACTGCATCATGACCCCATCCATCATGGATCAAAAACGATTCGAATCGGTATGCGCTCACTCTCGAAGCGCGATGCGGTTGCAAACAGCCGCCGATACGCTGGAGTGGGACGAGCGAACACGGATGCCAGCGAAGGCCGGAGATTATCGCGCCGAGCAAGTTTCGTCGCTGCGTGCGGCAGTGCATCGCCAGAGAACGGACGCCGGCTATGCAGCGGATCTCGAGGAGTTGAATCAGCAAATCGCGTCGATGCCTCCCGACGGCGATGAGGCTGCGACGGTAGGTGGTTTGTATCGGGATCTGTGTCATAACCAGAAATTGTCGACGGAGCTTGTCGAAGCGATCTCGATCGCAACAGTCCGCGGACAACAGACCTGGGACGCGGCAAGAAAGGCTGACGACTATGAAATGTTCGCACCGGCGCTCGATACGATTCTGAAGCTCAAACGCGAACAAGGCCAATGCTTGGCCAATGGAACGGATCGGTCAACGTATGAGGCGTTGCTGGATGAGTACGAACCCGATGCTCGCGTCGATGACTTGAAGCGAGTGTTCGATGAGTTGCGACAACCGCTTGTCGAGTTGATTCAAACACTCAGCGATTCGCCTCATCAACCGAACGTTTCCATCTTGGAGCGGGCGTATCCGGTCGCACAGCAAAGAGAGCTGAGCCAGTCCGTGGCTGGGGCGATTGGATTCGATTTCTCGCGTGGCCGGCTCGATGAAACGAGTCATCCGTTCTGCACCACGCTCGGTCCGCACGATTGTCGCATTCTCACTCGTTACGAAGAGAGTTGGTTACCAGGCGGGTTGTACGGAACGCTGCACGAGGCTGGGCATGGCATGTACGAACAAGGAATGAGAAGCGATTGGTTCGGATTGCCGCCTGGGTCGTACGTGTCGCTTGGAATGCATGAGTCTCAATCTCGATTGTGGGAAAACCAAGTCGGACGCAGTCGAGCGTTTTGTGAGTGGATGTTTCCTCAGCTGAAGGGCTTGTTCGCTCAGTCGCTTGACGATGTTTCGGTGGGCGAGTTTTATCGTGCGGTGAACACAGTGCGGCCGAGTTTGATTCGTGTGGAGGCGGACGAAGCGACTTACAACTTGCACATCATCATTCGATTCGATCTCGAGCGAGAGCTGATCGATGGGACGCTGGCGACGGCAGATTTGCCGGCGGCGTGGAACGACCGCTACACGCGTGATCTCAGTATTCGGCCGACGTCCGATGCCAACGGGGTGCTCCAGGATGTGCACTGGAGTGCGGGGCTGATCGGGTACTTCCCGACGTATACGCTGGGGAATTTGGCCAGTGCTCAACTGTTTAACGCGGCGAAGTCGGATTTGGGCGATCTGGACGCGATGTTCGCGGAAGGCGAATTTGCCCCGCTTCTAGGCTGGCTTCGCGAAAAAGTTCACACGCTGGGTCGCTGCTGCAGCGGCGACGAATTGATCCGCCGAGCGACCGGCTCCCCGCTCTCGGCGGTCGCGTTGGTCGACTATTTGCGGACCAAGCTGCTGGCGGTTTACTCCTGAGCCGTCTCAAGCCAACCTGTCGACACCAGAAGAATCCGTTCCGCGGCCTCAAGTTGCCCCTGGGCAACTCACTTTTCCATATTGGGGCGATTGTCTTTTGTGGCCTTTGTCTTTTCGTAGGGTGCCGTGCTTGCACGCACCTTTTGTTGAATCTGGTGCGTGCAAGCA
>JBGTAI010000274.1:0-26057 GCA_041749955.1 Pirellulaceae bacterium
ATCGAACTGAACGTGCCGAGTTACCGCGTCGAGAAGGCGAAAGCCAATGGCAAATCCACTTCCGCCGAGGCAACTGCGAAGAACTCTTAGCAGGGAATTCTAATTGTCGCTAAAGGGGAGAACTAATTGTCGCCGAACAGCTCCTCAAGCTTCGTCGTGTTTTGCGTGTCTTCGGGGAAGACGTACTCATTCGTTGGCCCAAGAGGCGAACCGTGCACGAACAGCTTAGGGATCGAACAGGGCATTTTTGTCGTGTTTGCCCAAGACACAGACGTCCAACTTTATGAGTTCGTCCAAGCACGCCGAGGGCTCCGAGTCGTACCCGACAACCTCACTGAGACACATGATTCGTTCGACGTTCTGCGCCGCAATGGCTTCCGGCACCGCTTCGAGCGCGGCACGGTTGCTGTGAATATCGCTAAGGACCGCGATACGTTTCGTAAGAAAGAGCCAGGTATCAAGAAGTGTGCTGTCAGGAAGTTAGCGGTTGAGACCAGAAGCATTTGACTTCCTGACAGGGAGTAAGTGGATTAAGCAGGGCAGTAAGCCCAAATTGGGCTGCGGATAACTTGGACGCCGAGGACATCAATGAAATCACGCGGGTTCACGGAGAACACTTCCTCGATGGTGGATCGATCATTCTTTGCGCTGTTACCGACGTCGGAGAGAAGCGTCATATTTGCTTGAATCAGCATGCCTGGAACGAGTACGATAATCCTGGTCGACTCGTTTTTAATGGTGCTTTAGTTGGCGTACGCTCGGATGATGCACGCGAGATTGTGAACCTATTGAGTAACGCAGGCTTCAAGGCTATTGAATCGGATTCCATTGGGCAGTTGTGGTACACTGCAGTGATCACCGATGTCGAACTGAAAGAGTTGCCGACATGCCCCGACGACGAATTACGGCTCAAACTTCGGAATTCGATTGTCGATTTCGTTGAATCGAATGCCTATGTCTCGATCTCGCACAATGGTGTTCAGAACAACTAGGCGGTATCGGAAAGAATCCCGCAACGATGGGTGCAGCGAAGTTGGGTTTGCACGATCCTAGGAAGTAGAGAGCCAAATATCCCGAGTCGCTTAACCCTTCCGTTCGCCAAGTAACCCTGCCGTTCGCCAAGTAACCCTGCGGTTCGCCATGAAATTGCACCGCCAGCACAACACAAGCAGATGCTCATGATTCGGTTGAACTACCTTTTCGTTCTAGTAATCGCTTTGGTCGCGTCCGTCAGCCAGAAAGCGATGGCCGAGACCAAGGCCGAAGTGATCGTCTATGGTTCGACCCCAGGCGGGTTTTGTGCTGCGATCGCGGCTGCGCGTGAAGGTGCTTCGGTGATACTGCTGGAGCCGACCGATCACGTCGGCGCGATGAACACCGGCGGGCTGAGCCATTGCGACTCCAACCAGATGGTCCGCAGTACGGTGATGGGGCTGTTTGATGAGTGGCACACGCGGGTAGTCAAGGACTACACCGATCGTGGGCTCAAGGCACCGTACAATCCTGCGGTGAAGGATCAGTCGCTATGGACCTTTGAGCCGCACGTCGCGATGCGTGTGACGATGCAGATGCTCGACGAGGCAGGGATCACTGTGCTGACCGAGCGCTATCTCACGTCGGTCACGAAGGACGGGCCACGAATCACGTCGCTGGTGACAAACAACGGCACATTCACCGCGAAGTGCTTTGTCGACGGCACGTATGAGGGCGATCTCATGGCGGCCGCGGGGGTGGACTGGACGATCGGGCGTGAAAGCCGCGAGGAATACGGCGAGGCACTCGCCGGCAAGCAGTACCCAAAGCAGAAGATGAACATCAATGGTTTCGACGACGAAGGCAACCTGCTGCCGCTGGTCACTACCGACGACGCTGGGTTGGAAGAGGCCGGCGACAAGCACGTCATGACCTACAGCTTCCGGCTCTGTTTAACCGAGGACCCGGACAACCGCATACCGATGCCCGAGCCGGCCAGCTACGACCCGGCGCGGTTCGAAATCATCCGCCGGGCGCTGAAGGCCGGCGTAAACGTCGGGTTCGACCTCTACCCGCTACCCGGCGGCAAGCTCGACGGCAACAACTCCATTGGCGGACAGTTCTCGCTGGGCCTGGTTGGTGGTGGTAACGACTGGCACTCGGCTGACGAAGCGGGGCGGAAGAAGATCTGGGAAGCACATAAGCAGTACACACTGGAATTCTATCATTTCCTGACGACCGACCCGGCTGTGCCCGCAGGGATTCGCAGCAGATACGCCAAGCTCGGCTTGTGCAGCGATGAGTTCGCGAGCTACGACCATTTCTCGCCTGCGCTCTATGTCCGTGAGTCGCGGCGGATGAAGGGCATGTATGTTATCAGCCAGAAAGACATCCTCGCCTCGCCTAGCAAGGAAGACCCAATTGCAGTCTCGTCGTTCCCGATCGATTCGCACGATTGCCAACGCATCGCGCTGAAAGGCGGGGGCGTGATCAACGAGGGGACGATCTTCCCTGTGAGGCGAAAGGACCCCAAACAGGGTTTCGCGTACCATGTGCCGTACCGATCGATCGTGCCCAAACCCGAGCAGTGCGACAATCTACTCGTGCCAGTTGCGCTGTCGTGCACGCACGTGGGGATCTCGTCGCTGAGGATCGAGGGTACGTGGATGGTGATCGGACAGGCGGCTGGTGTTGCCGCGGCGCTTGCGGCGGATCAAGGCGTGGCAGTGCAGGATTTGGAGTACGCAACGCTGCGCGAGCGACTGCTGGCTCAAAAGCAGACGCTGGATTTGCCGGACGTTTCTGCCCTGCCATCGGCGAGCGGTTCTGTCGCTGCGAATACGCTACCGGGAATCGTGCTTGACGACACCAACGCAGAGCTCACAGGCGATTGGTCTCACTCGACGAATTTCAAGCCGCACATTGGTAACGGATACGTCTTCACCGGAAAAAGCGACGCTGCATCAGAAGGCGACGGCAAAGCGACGGCCACCTTCCGATTCAAGGTGCCAAAGTCCGGTGAGTACCAATTGTCGATGGCCTATTCGGCACACGAGACGCGCGCCACAGACGTTCGCGTGATTGTCACCACCGGCTCCCAAACGAAAGCGTTCACCGTAGATCAAACGCAGCCACTGTCGACGGGCCAACATTTCAAACTCGTCGGCAAGGTTCACCTGGAAAGCGAAGTCGAAACGATCATCACCATCAGCAACAGGCAAACCGTAGGCTTTGTCATCGTGGACGCACTGCAATTGCTCGCGAATGACCATTAGACGAACAATAAAACGCTCGTGCGGACTGGAAATGATTTGATGATTGGCGGGGGGGTCCCGCCGGGGTAAGTCCTAGCCAGTGGTCCTTTATCTGCAGAGCCACTAGCCAAAGCCACTGACGCCACCCAAGTGGTATTCCAGGTTTTGTAGGTGTGTGAATCAAACCTTGCACTGCTGAGTCGTTTGATGCTTCGAAAACGCCAGAGGTGCTGGCGGAACCGCGTCGACGACTCTCGGATGGAAGCCGGAGGGAACCAAGCCACTTCACCGATTGCATGCTCCGGTTGCCGGAGCGGAACGAACGATTCATGCAATAGCCTTGCTCCTGAAGGATCAGGTTGGGCATTCCATAGATGAGAGCCGAGCCAAGCGGTGAACAGGAGTCGCCAATCTCGCGTGTTGTGAAATCGTAGTCTTTTGGCGGTGGCCCGGTTACCGCCACAGTTCAGCGAAATACAGTTCAGCGCAACATTGTTTCCAATCTCGATTGATGTTCCCAGAAAGGAAGATGCAAAGACCCCGTCCACCTTCTTGTTGCCTGCTGTAACATTGATCCCTCGGAGACGATGGGTGTCGTCGGCTTAGAATGAAGGTTCGCTTTGGTGGAAGCGTTAGTCGTTTATTGCGATCTTGTTTTCCGCGTCGATCGCGGGGCCTATGCAGACGAGTTCTTCGCGGCGATCGCGATCGGATCCGATGCCGATGCGGAAGAAGATTTCACCGCCACTGATCGCGGGACTCGCGTAGCAATCGTTTCCGAGTTGGTTCTGGGCGACCTGTTCGTATCCCTTGCCGCTAGCGCGAAACACGAAGCACTGGCCCGTCAAACTGGCGACGTAAACGTTCCCGTTGCAAACCACTGGTGAGCTGCTGAAGTTTCCGCCGAGACGCTCTCGCCACATTTGAGTTCCGTCATTGATGTCCCAACAGTACGCGATTCCGTCATCGGTGATGGCGAATGCGAGACCGTCAGATGCAACAAGCGAGGGCTCGTAGACTTTCGTGTTGTTCGACCATAGCTTCTCTCCATTGCTCGCCACACACACAGTTTCCTTGTCGGGATATCCACCAGAAGCCAACACGCGGTCACCGGTAACAACGACGGTGCCACATGTGGCTTCCGAGATACACGGTGTTTCCCAATTCAGCTTTCCGGTGCCGGGGTCGTAGCTCGCAAGACGGTCGCCTCCGGTGATCAGCAGTTGTTCTTTCCCGTCGAGTGTGCCGATGATCGGGCTGGAATAGCTGCTCGCATTGCCGCGTGCTGTTCGCCATGCAACGGCGCCGGTCTCGCGGTCCAAAGCCGCTAAATAGCCTCCGCCTTGGTTGTCAGCGGCAATAACAACGAGCGATTTGTAGATGATGGGCGAGGGTGCATAGCCAAACTTGGATGAGAAGGCTCCCACTTCGCGTTGCCAGCGCTGTTTGCCTTGTAAATCCAACGCGGTGACGAACACCTTGGATTGGTTCAGCATGGCAACGAAAAGATGTTGGCCGTCGCTCGCCACGGTGGAGTTCGCGTTGGTTGCCTTGTTATGCACTTCGCTCTTGGAGGGGAAGCCACCACTGTGCACCACCGTTCTCCAGCGTTCACTTCCGTTGGCACGATCGTACGCGATCACGAGTTGCTGTGGCTGATCTTCGATCGCGGATGCAACCACCACTTGATCACCGATGATAGTCGGGCTGCTGTGTCCTCGTCCCGGCACACTGGCTCGCCAACGCACGTTCTCGGTGTCGCTCCATGAAGTAGCGAGCGGTTGATCGGCGGCGACGCCATTGCCATTTGGACCACGCCAATTTGCCCAGTCCGTTTCAGCAAGGACGGCTTCAACATCGTGGATGACGACGCCACTTTGAGTTGTCGAAAGTTCCGCCACGGGCGTTCGTTTCGTACAGGATGCGGAAAACAGAAGCAGCGTGAGTGAGATGAATGCGAAACGGTTCATGCGATTAACTCGATCTGGTTTGGTGCGAAATTGGGGCAGCGGAATTTCTAAGATGGTTTTGGTTGTGGCAGCGCAAGCCGGGTCGCCTAGCGATGAAGGATATCGTCGAGCGCGCGGGCGAATCGGTTGGGGGACTCTTCGTCGTACAGGAAATACAGTGACGGTTCGATCAGCTCCAACTCGATGATGGCTGGTTCACCACCGTGAAGCTCGACAATATCCACTCGCGCGTAGGCCAACTCTTTGCGGATGACAGCGAGTGATTTCTCGGCCAGAGACAAGTGCTGTGACGGCGGCTCCATCGCTCGCAGCCAGCTGCCGTACTCTTCTTGAACGCGAAAGTCGCCGTGCTTAGGTTTCTTGAGAACTGTGTGGCTGTACTTGCCGTCGAAGTAGAACAGCGACCACTCGCCGATTTCGACGACGTTTGAAACAAAGGGCTGGATCATCGCGAGCCGATTCTCGTAGCATGCGATGATCTGGTTCGTGAAGTTCTCGTCTGTGTCACGTCTCCAGCGGAACGTATCGCGAGCACCAGCGCCAATGGTTGGTTTGATGACCAGTTCGTCACTGGCAAAACTCTCGATCGCAGCAGACAGATCATCAAGCGTGGGCGATGTCTTCCAAACGGTCGGAACGATACGAACGCTGTTGGACTCGAGTTCTCGCAAGTACGTTTTGTCGACGTTCCAACGGACGACCTCCAGCGGATTGAGTAGACGTGCTCCGGAAGCGTCGATTTGCTCGAGTACGGCTAAGAACTCAGCGAGATGAAGGTGGTAATCCCAGGGAGTGCGGATGACGACGGCGGCGAATTCATTCCAGTCGACATTCGGCGCATGCCAAGAAACTTGGCGCACTTCCCATCCTAATTGGCTCAGCGGCGTGATGGCCATGTGGTCATAGACAACGAACCCATCCAGTGAGTCCGTCGACAGAAACGCGATGGGACGCCGATCAAGCATGCGTCGTGTCATCTTGCACCGCCAGTGCCTTTGGCGAACTTGCATGTCGATAAATCAAGTCGCATAAAACAGCCAAGGATAAAAAGCAAAGTCCGATGATCCCGTTGATCGTGATGACTCGACCGTCTTTGCCGATTCCCGCTGACATGGTTGCAACCATAATCACAAACTGGACGGCGACAGCCGTTGTTCCCCATTGGTAGTTGACACGGTGCTTACGAAAAAGTTGCATCACCCAGGCGAGCAGGATCGGCACGTTGAGTAGAAACATGTAGGCGACAAGTTGGTCGAGTCGGCTTGCTCGAAATAAGTAATCGATGAACGTGCCATACGCTCCGACAGCAACTGCGACCAAAAATAGCATCACGTAATCAAACCAGCGCCGACTGCCGTACGAGACGGGATCGATGGTGCGGCCTTTACCAGCCGCCTCAGCGAGTGACGGCGGCTGGTACGGATTCAATGACATCGATGCGTCGGGGCTGGCAACGACGCGTTATACTGCGGCGGCGTTGAGCTTGGCTTGGAACGTTTCGAAGAGATAGTGACTATCGTGCGGTCCGGCGGCAGCTTCAGGGTGATATTGGACACTGAATGCGTCCAACTCCCGGTGGCGAACGCCCGCAATCGTATCGTCGTTCAAGTTTCTATGCGTGATTTCTAAACAGGCAGGTAGCGACTCTTCTTCGACGGCAAAACCGTGGTTTTGCGACGTGATCTCGACGCGACCGGTCGTGACATCGAGTACGGGTTGGTTGGCGCCACGGTGACCGAATTTCAACTTGAACGTCTTCGCTCCACAAGCCAACGCGAGCAGTTGGTGGCCGAGACAAATCCCGAAGATTGGAACTTTACCAAGCATCTCGGCGATTGCACGATGAGCGTAATCAAGCGGCTCGGGGTCGCCGGGGCCGTTGGACAAGAACACGCCATCGGGATTGAGTTTCATAATCTCGCTTGCGGACCAGTCGCCTGGGACGATCGTGACGCGATTGCCACGCGATCGCAGGTGTCGTGGGATATTCCACTTCATTCCAAAGTCCATGCACACGACATGCGGTGCATCGCCTTGGATCTCGCTCGCCGGGAGCATCGCCTTGGTCCAATCGTCCACCTCAGCGTCCCATTGCATCGATTGCTTTGGCATCACTTCACGAACCAAATCGCGACCCACTAGACCGCTTGAGGCTTTCGCTTTTGCCACCAGCGATGCGTCGTCGAGATCAGTCGTCGAGAGAATTCCACGCATCGCGCCGAGATTACGTAGGCGACGAACGAGGGCTCGAGTATCGATGCCTGCGATTGCGACGACGTTGTGCTTTTGCAAGTACGCATCCAAGCCACCGTTCGCACGATAATTGCTGTGCAGTCGACTGTGCTCGCGAACAACGAAACCTGAGAGTGACGGCACGTCGTGTTCAACATCAATATCGTTGACGCCGTAGTTACCGATCTCGGGATAAGTCATCGTGACGATTTGGCCACGATAGCTTGGGTCCGTGAGAATTTCTTGGTACCCGGTCATGGAAGTGTTGAAGCAGACTTCACCGGCGACTTCGCCATCGGCTCCAAACGACTCGCCAGCGTAAACGGTTCCATCTTCGAGCGCAAGTTTCGCCGGTTTCAACGTAGTCTCCAGGTTTCAGCAAGTAACGTGTTCGTGGGGAGCGTGTGCGTCACACCGCCTTGCGACGGTGGCGACAAATCATCTCAAGTATCAATCAAATCTTCGGCCGACAGGATCGGGACTTTGTTTTCTTCGACTTCCTGTTTTTCTCGCCAAGGCTTGTTCTGCTTGTAGCTTTCGAGTTCTTCTTGAAGCTGTTCCGTTTGCGGGTTGTCTTCGGCTTTGCCCAAATCGACTGCTTTGGTGCTCCACTCGATTGCTTTCTCGAAATTACCGACCTCAGCGTACCCAGCGGCAAGCGTACTGAGAATGTGTGCTTCCTTGAATTCCGTCAACTCGGCAGCTCGTTCGCCTAGCTCGACAGCCCGTTTTCCATTGCGAATTTCGTCTTTCGGGCTGGTTGCGAGCACCCAAGCCAGATTGTTCAGCGCGCCGGCGTTGTCTGGATCGTCTTTCTCGCCCTCGGCGATGGCTCGTTCGTAATCCTTGATGGCTTCGACGTGATCGCCGACGCTTAGCCATGCATCGGCACGCGAGCGGAGAATCGACGCGATGCCAATGGCTTTTGGATTCTGGTCAATGACCGCTGAGAGCGTTTCGATCGCCAATCGGGGCCGTTCGTCTTGCAGGTACAGGTTCGACAACTGGAGCTGGCGAACTCGGTTCTCAGGATCTCGCGACACGAGCAACTTCATGTCGTTGATCGCGTCCGCCATTCGCTTTTCTTCGATTGCGATTAGGCAACGCACGAAGATCGCCTGATCAGCATCCGCGACCTGCGGAGCGATTTGGGTCGCAGTCTTCAAGTCTTGTTTCGCGGACTTGATGTCACCTCGCGACAATGCAATCTCGGCTCGTTGCAGCAATGACACGGGGTCTTTGGGCTGCATGGCGAGCGCTTTGTTCAAATCCGAGAGCGCCTCGTCTTCTTTGCCTTCCATGCGGTAAAGAATCGCACGCATGCGGTACAAGCCTTCATTCGGTTTCGCTTCGAGCGTCTTGGTGATCAACGATAGAGCGTCTTCCGTTCGGTTCAATTCAACGAGTTGTTGCACAGCGGCTTGGGCCACGGCTTGGTTCGTTGGGTCTTTGGTCAGGAGGGCTTCCAAGTCGGTGATCGCACCATCGACATCGCCTTTTTGCAGACGTATCGCCGCACGAGCTTGCTTCGCCTCGAGATTCTCGTCGTCGATCCGCACGGCCTCGTCGAGGTCAGCGAGTTTCTTGTCGTCGTCGGATTGCGTGAGTGCTCGGAGCACATAGGCGGCGCTTTGTTCGCGTGGCTCGTCGCCGAGTAGATCGATCGCACGGCTGGTGGCCTCGAGAATCGCCTTCACGTCGCCTTCGGGTAACATGTTTAAACGAGCGATCATCAAATACGCTTCGACGAGCTCTGGATCGTGCTTCACAGCTTGGTTCAAGCTATCGAGAGCCTCGTCCTTGATTTGCATTTGGCGTCGACCGCGGTTCTGCATCATTTCGCCAGCGAGTCCCTGGCCGCGTTGCAGCAGCACGGAGCCGAGCATCTTTTTGGCGAATGACAAGTTTTCTTCGTCGAGCCCCTTGGCGATTGCGGACTTCAGCAAACTCGAGACGGTTTCGAGTTCGGTTGAGGTCTCAGCATCAATTCGCTTGATCACAGCCTCGTCCAAGTCGGCTTGGCCAGCGGAAACGGCGGGTTTTTCGGCTGGAGCATCGGTTGCTGGCGCCGCAGCAGGCGTTTTTGGCGGGGCATCCGTTGGTGCGTCCGCCACGGCATCCTGGGCAAACACGTTGCCTGGGACGGTTGAAAACGCGGTCAAAACGGCAATCGCACAGCTTGCGGTCACCGCAAGATGGTGGATTCGGACAAGATTCAGGACCATCGCATTGCGAACTCGCTGCATCATCATTTGGCTCGACCAGTCAGGGTGGGATCGTGATTGAATGTTATTATGCCCGTTTTCGCGTTCCAAGCGAAGGCGAACTAACGCCCTCCACGAAAGGTTTTGTCGCAATGAGTCGTCCGAAGGTCTTCGTCACCCGTGAAATTCCCGCCGTCGGACTCAATTTGCTGAGCGAACATTTTTCCGTGGATGTCTGGACGAATCGTATGCCGCCGTCCAGAGCCGAGTTGTTGCAGCGATCCGCTGGCACGAGCGGGCTGTTGACCTTGCTCAGCGACACGGTTGACGGCGAAGTCATGGATGCGGCGGGTGAGTCGCTGCGTGTGATCTCCAATTTTGCGGTTGGCTACAACAATATTGACGTCGCGGAAGCCAAAAGTCGCAATATACGGGTTGGAAATACCCCAGATGTGCTGACCGACGCGACGGCCGACATCGCCGTCGGGCTCGTTCTTGCCGCCGCTCGTCGCTTTAAAGAAGCTGCCGCGGAAGTCACGGACGGACTTTGGGAAACTTGGGAACCGACCGGGCTGATTGGTGCGGACTTGTGCGGCCGAACGCTTGGCATCGTCGGCATGGGGCGGATCGGATTGGCGACCGCCCGTCGTCTTGCTGGCGGCTGGGGCATGCGAGTCGTCTATACCGCTCGCTCGTCAAAACCAGAAGTCGACATAGAACTCGGCGCCACGCAAGTCGACTTCGACACACTGCTCGCGGAAAGCGACTTTGTGTCGATTCACACGGACTTGAATCCGCAAACGGTGTCAATGTTCGACGCAGCCGCATTCGCGAAGATGAAACCAACGAGCGTCATCGTGAACACGTCGCGTGGTGGCGTGATCGACCAAGACGCTCTCGCAAGCGCACTTCAAAGCGGCCAGATTCGGGCTGCGGGGCTTGATGTCACGTCACCGGAACCGCTTCCGGCGACTCATCCGCTTGTTGGCTTGCCGAATTGCATCATCTTGCCGCACATCGGCAGTGCCACCGACGAAAGCCGCGACGCGATGGCCCGCATTGCTGCCGAGAACTTGATCGCTGGCGTCAACGGTATGCCGCTGAGATGCCAGGTGGTTTAATAAGACGGCTGGGAGCGAATCCCGCTTTCCACATCCGAACAATATCCCATGATCGTTTCATGTTGACTTCTTTCACGCGATGAAAGCGACTTCGATATGCCTGGTCTCACTCCAATTGAACATCCTGATGATCCGTCGATGGACTTGCTTTGCAGTGATCTTGCGGCGCTGGCACCGAGCTGGAAGTCCACGAGCCAGTGGCCTGGTGAATCTCTCCGGTTGTGTGCTCGAGCGGGTGTGTTTCGTTGGTTCATGCCTCGCGATGTCGGTGGCTTGGCGTGGAGCGATGCTGAGCAAACGCGTGGCTATTTGCGGTTGGCTGCGGCTGACTTGACGACAACATTCATCATCACTCAATACATGGGAGCGTGTCGCCGAATCGCGGGAAGCGACAATCGGGAACTTATCGAGCAATGGATATCGAGCTGCATGAATGGCGAGTCGTTTGCGACGGTCGGAATCAGCCATCTGACAACAAGTCGTCGACATGTTGCCAAGCCAGTCTTGTTGGCCACGCCTCAAGGCGACGGATGGCGATTGGACGGCATGTCGCCTTGGGTGACTGGGGCCGCGAAAGCCGACGTCATTGTCGTGGGTGCGACGCTCGACGATGGTCGTGAGTTGCTTGCAGCAGTACCGACAGTGAGCGACGGTGTGGTATGTGGTGACGGCGTTGAGCTGATGGCTTTGTCGGCGAGCAAGACGGACCAAGTTCGATTCGATGGCGTTTATGTTGACTCGTCCATGCTTATCGCTGGGCCGATCGAAAACGTGATGAAGTCTGGTGCTGGCGCCGGCACTGGCGGTTTGCAAACATCGACTTTGGCGGTCGGGTTGGCACAAGCCGCGATTGAGTTCCTGAGCGATGAAGCAACACGACGCGAAGACTTGCGTGCGGCGAGCGATGAGCTCGTTGCGGAAGTCAACGAGCTGAAGGAAGGCTTGTTGCTTGCAGCCAGCGGCGACTTGAGCTGTGACGCTGGCGACTTGAGAGCGCACGCGAATCGCTTGGTCTTGAGAGCGACACAAGCAGCACTCGTCGCCGCCAAGGGAGCTGGCTATGTCGACGGACATCCCGTAGGACGATGGTGCCGCGAAGCGATGTTCTTTCTCGTTTGGAGCTGTCCACAACCCGTCTCGCAAGCTCACTTGTGTGAGCTTGCGGGTATCGTTTGATTTAGCAGAAACGCTGTGCCTACTCTGGCAACCGTTCGCGTTCGATGACGGGGAACGGGCTCGTCAATCCTTCTTTCATGAAGGCGACGACGTCGGCGACTTCTTGGGGCGTTAGATTCAATGGTTTGACTTTGTCGCTCAGCCATTGATTCGGATGCCCGCCCTTGTTGTACCACTCGACGACTTCTTCGAGTGTCTTTTGGCTGCCGTCGTGCATGTACGGTGGCGAGAGGGCTGCGTTGCGCATCGTCGGTGTCTTGAATGCGCCGCGATCTTTCTCTTCCTTGGTGACTTCAAAACGACCGACATCTGGTGTGGCTGCGTCCATGCCGATTCCGAGGTTGTGGTAAAGCTCGTCGGCAAAGTTCGCTCCAGCGTGGCATGCTGTGCAATTCGCCTTGCCGAAAGACAACTCCATGCCGCGCTTCGCTGAGTCGCTCATCGGATGTTGTGATGCGGCTTGCTTCAAGGCTTCGTATTTTTCCGACAGGTCGTCATCGTCGGCGATGGTGTCGGCGTCAAAGGCTTTTTCGAAGTTCTTGAGCGGTGAGTAGTAATCGTACGGGGCCGGGCCAGTCACAATCGCACGCTCAAACGTTGCTAGAGCTTTACCAACGTTGTCGATCGTCAGGCCGTCTTGGAAGATCGCATCGAACTGTGTTTTGTATCCAGGGATCCCGGCTAAGCAAGCGACGCAAGCTTCGTGTGTGTTGCCCATTTCGATGGCGTTGGCGATTGGACCAACGGCTTGATCTTCGAGCGTTGCGGCGCGACCGTCCCAGAATTGGGCTCGGCTCAAGATGCGGTTGTAAGCGACGGGTGAGTTGCGTCCGCCTTCCGCACCGCCAACGCCAACACCAAATCGTGTTGCGGCTCCGAAGCCTTCGTCCGGGTTGTGGCACGAAGCACATGAAATCGTCGAGTCCGAGGATAATCGCTTGTCAAAGTAAAGCTGACGACCCAACTCGATTTTGCCTAACGTGATCGGGTTGTCATCAGGAACAAAGATGTTGTCTTTGCCAAGGTCGAGTCCAGTTGGGAGTGTGAACGCGAGCGGCTTGTGAATGTCAGGTCGCGATAGCCAAGCGGCGAGATCCTTCTGGGTGACTGGGCCGGTGCCGGGGATCCCAGCAAACAGCGAGTCATCGCCAAGGACAATGGTGTTTGCGGATTTGGGAGTGTCTTCGGCATTCGTAAAAGTGACCGCGAAAAACAACAGTGTGAGCGTCGAAAGGGGGACGATCATGCGATTCATGTCGAAATTCCAAGTTTCAATAGAGTTGTGTACCAACCGGTTGCGTTTGCGAACCTGGTTGCCATTGTAACAGCGAATCAAACCAGGGGCACTTGTTGGTACAGAATTGCGATACCAGGATTTCTCACTCGAGCGGTCCGCGGGCTATTCAGCGACCTTGTCGAGCAATTCGACGATTTTCCGGCCCGTCACGTTCATGGGAAGTTTTTTCAGCTCCTTGCTGTCGACAAACCGCCAGCCTTTGGGGGGCTGTGTCGACTTTCCGACAAGCTTGGCGAAGTGTGCGTGCAGTGTGATTCGGTAGCGAGTCACCGCGTGTTTGAGTGTCGCCAGCCGAGCACCGGACGTGGCGTGGATCCCTTCACTTTTCGCGAACCAGTCGGCTGTTTCGTCCAGTCGTGTGAAGGACTGTTCGGCTGTTCTCGGGAAATCCCATAAGCCGGACCAGCGACGGCCGTCGGGGATCTCGCGTACAAGGAACTTGTCGCCGTCGCCGTTGGCAATCACGAGCATGAACTCGGTTCGATCTTCGTATATCGTTTTCGAAAGCTTGCCGGGGATTTCCGATTGCAGCCCCAAACGTGCTGCGGCACAGCGACTTCTCAACGGACATTCGCCGCACGAGGGCGATCGCGGAGTGCAAACAAGTGCGCCCAACTCCATGGCGGCTTGGTTGAAGATTCCGCTTCCGGTTTTGGGTAGCATCGACTCCGCAAACTTCCACAGCAATCGCGTGGCAGCCGGCGTGGTTGGCGTTTCTCGGAGTCCGACCAGTCGGCTGAAGACGCGTTGCGTGTTGCCTTCGAGAATCGGCAGTCGTTGGTCACCAGAGATAGAGAGAATCGCGCCAGCGGTATAGCGACCGACGCCGGGCAGTGCTAACACGTCTTCAAAGCTGGTTGGGAATTCGCCAGCGTGCTTGGTGACGATTTGTTTCGCTGCGGCGTGCATCGAGCGGGCTCGTCGGTAATAACCGAGTCCCTCCCACAACCGCATCAGTTCAACTTCATCGACCGCCGCGAGCGATTCAACGTCGGGAAGCTTGGTCAAGAATCGTTCGAAGTACGGAAGCACCGTTGCGACTTGAGTTTGTTGCAGCATGATCTCGCTGATCCAAACTCGATACGGCGTCGGTTCGCTGCGCCACGGCAATGTACGAGCGTTCGTGCTAAACCACTGAAGCAAACGGCGCCGCACATCGCTGCGCCACGATGTTTGCTTCCAGCTCAACTCATGAGGCGGGAAGTCAGCTGAAGATAATGGCACGCCGCTTACTCGATTTGTTTTCCGAGTACCACGGTTACTTTCGCCTTGTTGCCTTGGCGTGAGTATTCAATTGTCAGCGAATCGCCCTCTTGGTGCTGGCTAACTTTCGCTTGAAGATCACTGAAAAGTTTGATCTCCGTGTCGCCGATTCGCTCGATCCTGTCTCCAACTTTCAATCCGGCCTTGTCCGCGGCACTGCCGAACAATACGCGATTGATTTCACAGACGTTGCCGAAGTCGGATCCTCCGACGCCGAGGTATCCGCCTTGTTTGTATTCTATTTTCAAACCAGGCAATTTCTCACGCATCGCCTCCACTTTGCTCATCGCTAAATCGGTGCCGATCATACTCAGTGATGAACGCAAGGGCAGCTCCGTGATTGCATCCGCCAGTTTCTCGTCGAGGTGTGTGTATCGCAACTCGAGCGCAGTGATCGATGTGATGGCTTGCAGTGACTTTATCGTCTCGACATCAATCGTTCCGTCCACCAGGGTGATCGAATGCAAGTCAGGCATCTTTGCCAGTCGCTTGAGCACCTCGCGATTGACGGCTGGACCCTCGATACGCGCGAATTGAACTTTGCGAACCCAGCGGAGCCAGTCGAGAACGTCGATGTCGCCGCGCCATGATGAATTGATTTGGAGAATGATGTTCGATTCGCTGATCGCTTGGATCACAAACTCATCGACGCCTATGGTCACGCCAGCGCCTCGAATCGCTTCGATTGCGGTTTCGCTGCGATAGGAGTTCACCTCTTCGAGTGCAATTTTGGCTCGGTTCGCTTTACTGCCCGCTCGCTTGGTCGAAATGCGATCGAGCGCCGCCCACGCCCCTGAATCGTCGTTGGGCTTTTGGGCCATCGAGATCTCACCGAGCGCGCGAATCGCTAACTCCGTCGTTTCAAGGTCCGCTGTCGCGAGCACATTCTCAAGAGGCCCGACCGCCTCATCGCCAGCCCGAATCAGTTTCTGTTGAGCGGACTCTCGCCGCAGGTAGTGGTCACTTGAGAGTTGTCCGACCCAGTACTCGAGATCTCGCTCTTCGGGCTCTTGCGTCCAAGCAGATCGAACATTCATCAAGGACGTGAAAACGAGCATCGCCAGGCATGCACGAAGCATCTTCGGAAACATCTTCAGAAACATCGTGCGTTGATTCGCGTTCACAGGGTTAAGCATCGCCGCGCATCCCGACATCAAGAATCCGATCCACTAGTTTTGATTTTAGGGTAGCTGGAGTCGCCAGACTTCAGTGGATCGCAGAAAAACCGAACTCTGGCTAGTCCGGCTACCGTTGCTGGCCCTAAGTCCACTCCGCCCATTGTATGCCTAGCACCCAGTCGCAGTCGAACCCCCCATGCATGCACCCAGGGCAACTCACTTTTTCAACTTGGGGTCCTTGTCTTCTCGTAGGGTGCTGTGCTTGCACGCACCTTTTACTGAATCTGGTGCGTGCAAGCACGGCACCCTACTTTTCGCAGTTTGAAAAACTGATTTGCCCTGTGCATGCACCGAAAATGCATGCTGCGGCAACGTTGAGAGCATTTACGATCTTATTGCTGTTCAACGAGCGAATACAGTCCGCCGCCTTCGCGACGAAGTTTGCCTTGATTGGCGAGTTCGAGCCAAATCGCTTTGGAGAATTGGTCGGGCGGCGTGATCGCTGCGACACGTGATTTGCTGCCGCCAGTCATCGCGCCGTGGCCCAAGCGGGAATCATCGTCCAATTGAGTCAACTTCAGCCGCTTGCGGAACGCCTTCATCGCAAGTCGAAGCTCTTCCTTCGAAGGGCCTTCTGGTGTCGGCTCTGGTGTTGCATCAGACGTCGGTGAGTCGCTCATTGGAATCCCTATTGTTCGTTCAAGTGGATGGTTGCGTTCCCGTTGTCCCCGCTCACAGTCGACAATTCGCGATTGTCATTTCGAATATCGCCGTCGCTCCGATGGCCTCGAGCCGCTCCATCGTTTCGATAACATCTTTACGGCGAACCATCACGCGAACGGCGCAGTAGTTCTCGTCTTCGAGTGATGACACGGTTGGTGAATTGAAGCCGGGTGTGATCTTCTCCGCTTCCGCCAACTTGCTTTGGTGGACGTTGTATTCGATCAACGAATAGTCGCGTGCGATGACGACGCCTTCGAGTCGACGAACAACCCGGTCGGCGGTGGCACTGTCGCGGAGTTTCTTGTTTTGGATGAGCACCGTCTCGTACGAGCCGATCTCTTCAAGGATCCGCAACCGGTTCGCTGCTAGCGTGCTACCGGTTTCGACCAAGTCGACGATCGCGTCCGCAACACCGAGCTGGATCATCACTTCGACGCTACCAGAAAGCGAAACCAGATGAGCGGTTGCATTGTGCTCCTTGAGGTAACGTTCGGTCAGCGATGTGAAGCTCGTTGCAACCCGCTTGCCATCGAGGTCGGCGGCGCAGTGAATGTCGGAGTCTTCGGGGACACAGATCGCGAGTCGACAACGGCCGACTCCGAGATTCATTCGATGCTCAATGTCCACATTGGCTTCGGCAACCAGGTCGCTGCCGGTGATGCCCATGTCGATCGCACCTTCGGCGCAAAGCGTTGGGATGTCATCGGTGCGAAGGAACGTCAGGTCCACTGGTAAACCACTGACGCGAGCGAAGAGGCCACGACTTTGACGTCGGAAGTGCAACCCAGCTTGCTGTAGGAGAGCTTCAGCGATTTCATTCAGCCGGCCTTTGCTGGGCAGACCGATGCGGAGATTGTTGTCGGATTCCACGGAAGAGTATTTGTTGTGATAGGGTGTTTAAGAATCAGTCTTCGGTGGACGACTGGCTTTTTCCACGAGACCGGAGGTGCCTTCGCGACGACCGAGTTCGGCAGCGACTTCGCTCAAATCCACGCCACGCCATGCGAGCATGACAAGCGTGTGGTAGATCAGGTCGCCTGCTTCGTAAATGAAATGCTCTCGGCCTTCGTCGCCCGATTCCGAGGCCGCTTCGATGAGCTCGCCCGCTTCCTCGAGGATTTTGCCGCCGATTTTCTCCGGGCCGCCGTTAAGCAGTTTCGTGGTGTATGACCCGGCTGGCATCGTTTGGGCCCGCTCAGCAAGCGTTTCCATCAGTCGGATGATCGGATCGAGCGGTTCGTGTCTCATGCGACACAGATTAGACCGACGACCCAAACGCGCCAACGACCACACCACGAGAAGCCACCGCTTGCACGATTTCTTTCGCGATCCGGGTGCTACAGTTCAACTCTTCCCCGCAAATCGACGCATTCATCTCAATCGGCCGAACTTCCGAGAACGATCTCAGCCACGTTTCCTGGCGTCGGGCGAGCTGGCGTGTGTGCACCAAAACACGATACTGGGCTTCCTCCAGCGTCATTTCGCCAGCCAAATAGTCCAGAATTTCGCGATAACCCACCGCTTGGCTGGCTGTGCGCGAAAGTGTCGTGTAGCGATCGACCAGCCCCCGAACTTCGTCAACAAGTCCGTCATCGAGCATCTTTTTAACTCGGGTTTCGATTCGCTGGTGCAGCACCTCGCGTGGCCAAAGCAGCGAGAACACGAGACAGTTCGCTGCGTCGCGACCACGCTCGAACTGCATTTGTCGATGGCTCAGCGGCGTGCCCGTGTACCGCGCAACTTCTAGCGCACGAATCATCCGTCGAACGTCGCCTTCCTCGATCCGGTGGGCAGCTAACGGATCAACCTGCCAAAGTCGTTGCCTCAGCATTTCAATCCCGTGCTGCTTGACGTCTGCTTCGACGGCATTGCGGAATTCCCAATCGGCTGGCGGCCCCGGATCGAACCCCCGCAAGATCCCTTTCAGGAACATCGGTGTGCCGCCGACAAAAATAGGCACGCGTCCCCTCGATCGAATCTCCGCCACGCATCGGTGAGCTTGCTCAAGAAACTTGGCGACGCTGAAGTCCTCGTTGGGGTCAACGAGATCGATCAAGTGATGCGGCACACGAGTTTGATCAGCGAGCGTTGGTTTAGCTGTCCCGATGTCCATACCGCGGTACACCGCGATCGAATCGAGCGACAAAATTTCGCCACCAATCGCCTCCGCAACTCGGAGGGCGACTTCGCTCTTACCCGACGCCGTCGCGCCGCTGATGACGATCGCTTGGTCGACTAGCGGTGGGAACGTTTCAATCATCGAGTGGCGTGCGGGCGATCAAGCAAGTGTGCAATACAGAGGCGAAGAACAACAGTTCAGTCGTATTATCCGCTGCTGTCAATTCACGGTTCTGATTCAGGGCAATTAAGCGGTCTTCTTCACACGCATCCGGCGCCGCGACGAATGGACTCCAAGCCAACCATGACGTGCACCGAAAAGCATACTGACCACAAGCACGCTCGCCGCTACGACCACAATGATCGCCCCCGTGCTCAAACGCGGCACCAAGGCACTCGCGACGCATCCCCCCGCTGCACTGATCGCTCCAAAGATTGCCGCTAGCCAAACATTCGGTCGAATCGAATCACTCCAAAATCTCGCGGCACTTGGCGGAATCACGAGCAATGCGACGATCAACAGCAACCCCACCGCTTGCATCCCCGCAACGCATACCGCGACTACGAGAGTCATCAGAAGTAGATCCAGCAGCATTACCGGAAACCCAAGCACCCGAGCAAGTCCCTCGTCGAAACAAACGAGTGTCCATTCTTTCATCAGCATCACGCTTGCAAAAATTGTTACTGCCGCGATCCATGCCAACAACACAACATCGCTTTGGCGCATCGACGCAGCTTGGCCAAAGATAAAGTCTCTCAATCCAGCTTGGCTGCCCGTTGGCGAAGCTTGGACGACGGAAAGCAGCACAATGCCAAACCCAAAGAACGTGCTCAATACAATCGCAAGGATCGCTTCTTCTGGAATTCGTTTGAGTTTGCGAAGCCAGATCATCGCGAGCATCCCCAGCCCGCTACTGATTCCGCCACCGACGAGCATCACCACAAGATTCTTGGGTGAGTCAGGAAACACGGTTGAATAAATAAGGAACGCGAGTGCAACTCCAGGCAGCGCGGCATGACCGATCACATCACCCGCAAGTGCTCGCCGACGAAGGATCAAGAACGTGCCAACGATCCCAGCTGCGATACCAAGCAGCATCGTTCCGCCGATCACAATCAGCGTGTTGTAGGCGAAGAGTTTGTCCAAGGCAGAGCTTCGATCCGTGTTCATGAAAACGTTTGTCGTAGAGTTTCTAACCTAAGTCTACGTGATCGTCAGAGTTTCGTCGCACCCATCGGACCTGAAAACAGGGCAACTCACTTTTCAAATTGGGGCCTTTGTCCTTTCGTAGGGTGCCGTGCTTGCACGCACCTTTCGTTGAATTGGGTGCGTGCAAGCACAGCACCCTACGTTTTGTACTATGAAAAACGGATTTGCCCTTGGCCTGAAAACCTCACACGCGACATATTCCATCCATCCGGTTACAATGATGTCAGACATTTTGCATCATTTCTCGCACCTCGCACCCTCGTCTTCAGTCACCCCTTCGTGATCAGGTATTCGCAATGAGCATCAATCTCGCGGTCGCGACGACGCTCGAGGATTTCCTCGCCCAGCTTGGCGGCATCTCCGCCGACCGTGTTCGCACCTCGCCTGCACTTGGACACGCCACGTTCGCCGACTTTGTTGCGGCGAACGAGACCGGCGATCGAGGTCTATACGAATGGGTTGACGGAACATTAGTGGAGAAAGCGATGAGTTACGAAGCATCAGTGGTAGCGTTGGCAATTGCTCGAATCCTCGGCATGTTCGTGTCCCCGCGACGCTTAGGACTCGTATCTGGAGCCGACGGCTTTTTCCGACTGATCTCGTCGACCCGCGGACCTGATGTCGCTTTCGTCAGTCGTGATCGGTTGCCTGGCGGTGTGTTCCCGACCCAGCCTTACCCGACGATCGCTCCGAGCTTAGTGGTGGAAGTCTTAAGCCCCGGTAATACCAAGGCTGAGATGACACGCAAGCGACTCGAGTACTTTCATAACTCCGTCCAATTGGTCTGGATCGTCGACTGTGTCAATCGTTCCGTCGCAGTCTACACATCAACATCCGATGTCACGGTGCTTGGCGAAGACGAAACAATCGAAGGCGGAGACGTGTTGCCTGGATTCACTGCCCGAGTCGCTGACTTCTTCTCCGATCTCGACATCGGCCAACCAAAAAGCGAATAGCGGGTATGCACTCATCAAGATCCGTCGTCATGAGTGCCAATCCAAACAAAATATTAGCAGGCACACTCCGTGTGCCGTCCGCGATAGTGACTCTGGCTTCTTGAGACGGACAGCCTAGGGAGTGTGCCTACTACTTTGAAGCGAAGTGATATATTCGCGAAAGGCGAACAGTTGCAAGTCAACTAGCCCTTGGTTGGATTTCATCAAGCAACCGCTTCAATGCGTCGGCGCGCCCGTGAATGTCGCCGATCGCAATCGTGCAACCGGTGTTGCTTTCGTTCTTTGTATCAATCAGTTTTCTTGCTCCGAAGGTGTTGGAGCAAACGCGAAATTGCATTTGCCTGCTTCTAATATCCGAAACAGGCGTCTCTATTCGCTGGTCGGAGCGTCAAACAGGGCGATCAATCGATGTGCGTGCAAATCACTGAACTAGATTCGTTCTTTTCAGATTTGTCTGAACAGAGAACGCGACTGACACGCATAGGTCAGTGACAAAGGCGGCTTGGACAGCAATGTCCGCGACAAAAGTGTCAGGCAATTCAGCCGTGAATTTCTGCCGGTCGGCTGAAAACTAGAAGCTCTTTTCGATGACGACTTCGTCAAGTGGGAGTTGGCCAGGCTTTGGGCAAGCTTCTTTGGTGCCTTTGCCGATCGCGACCATTGGTCCCGTGACGTGGTCATCCGGAAGATTGATCCGCTTTGCGACCTCTTCTATGTCGAAGTCGATCATCGGGCAGGATTGGTAGCCCACGCGTGAACCGAACTCCTTTCAAAAAATCTCTCCGCACAAAGTTATCCGCAAAGGTTGGCAGTCCGCCCTCCTACAAGAAAGTGGTCAACCATTGCGAAAATCGTGCGTCAGACTTGGGCCGATGAATGCCTGCACACTGCGAAGTGCCACGAGTTCATAACCCGAAGAACTATCCAGCTGTGGAAGTCGTCCGGGGAACGCGATTGGTGACATCGTGGCAACGAGCACTGCGTAGAGATGGTTAGTGTGCGGATTCGGCCACAAAGTGTGCACGGAATTGCAATCCACGATGGGTAATTCGGTTGAACTCGATCGTCTTCGCTTTTTCGCGAAACTCGAGGAATTCCATTCTCGATTGAGTAGAACCGAAGACTGGCAGCACTTGCGTAAGCGACTGCACCCCCGAGAGCTTGTGTGGCAGTCGCACGACGATGGCGGTGGCATGGCAGTTGCAAACGTAGTTGTCGCATATGGAGTGAACTGTATGACCAACTGCCTAAGAATAATCTGCGTTAGCGCTAGTTTCGTGACCTGTTATCTTTTGGCGGCGCTCTCCGCGTTCGGTGCCGGGAGCCAACCGGTCTTGTTAGCGGGCCATCAAGATGCGGTATACGATGTCGCATTTTCTCCTGATGGTTGCCTCTTGGCATCAGGCAGTTATGACAGGACGGTTAAACTATGGAACATTGCGGATCGGAGCCTGATCGCCACTCTGTCTGGCCATACCGATCAAGTCTTTCGTGTTGAGTTCTCGCCCGACGGAAAATCTCTGGCTTCTTGTGGTGGAGACGGCAAGGTCATCGTGTGGGACGTTAAAACGCATCAAGCGTTAACCGTGCTTACGGATCGTGGCGATCCGATGATTGACGTCGCCTATTCCACCGACGGAAACTTGGTCGCGACAGCGGGTCCCCACATCCAATTATGGAAATCGACGAAGCAGGTTTGGTCGACACCGCACTCGCCTCTCTATTTCTCGATCGCGGTTTCGCCGGATCATCAGTCGCTTGCATGCGGCACTAAAGATTTGATCCGCATCTTCGACATCGCCAATCCTGAATCGTGGATTGATTTGAGCGACGTGAAGGGCATTGTTTACCAAGTGGATTATTCGCCCGACGGACATTGGCTCGCATCTGCGTCAAGTGATGGACGCCTCGAGGTTTGGGATGCAACGTTGCGAAAAAGTCATCAAGCGGTGACGGCCGACAACAGCGCATTGTTCTCGACAGCCTTCTCTCCGGACGGGCAGACGCTCATGACGGGCGGTCGCGAGAGAGTGATCCGTACTTGGTCAGTTCCAGAACTGCAGTTGATTGAGGAACGTTACGGCCCTCGGGAGACAATACTTGCCGTCAGTTTTTCTCCCTCTGGAAAACAAATCGCATCGGGATCCTATGACGGAAGCGTGCACCTTTGGTCGCTTGAATAGTGACAGCTCGTTGCATCTTGGCGTCGAGATCATCGACGTGAAGATGAATTGATGAGCCAGTAGACGCGTCTGGCGCAGGGCCAATAATTCCGTACTCCGGATATTCATCGAACACCATAACCGTATACGCCCCAAACTTGAGTTACGCATGGCCGACTCGGCCGCTGGGTTCGGATATTCGAAACACCGCGACCGCTCCGAACGCCAATTTGTAAAACTCGATTGCTTCACTCGCGTTTCGGACGCGCAAGTGCGGAAACGCTTCATGGTGCTGATTTGACATTACTTGACTCGTTTGGCGGTACCCGACATGAACGTTACCCATTTTCCATCAGTGCCAAGCATCCGCGACGTCATCAAGATTTCATCCGCCGACTTGAACGCGTAGATGTCTTGAAACTTCGTCAGCTTGCCGTCGCCCGTGAAGTTCGGTCCATCCGCTTCGAGCGTTAAAGTCCGGCCCGATGCGTCGACGTCGCCTGCGTACTGCCACATGAACGCTGTCGCTGAATCAACCCACGTTCCGACATACTTCTTTTTGCCTTCGTCGTAGCCGAGCGTTTGAATGCCAGTCATCGGGTCACCAGCCCATTCGCCCTTCATTTCATTAAGCACCCAGAATCCGCCGATGTTGCGTGAAGTTAGGGTTCCACTGCACTGCATCGGTGGCTGATCCGGCGCCATGGTTGCCTTCGACTCAGTCGTCCATTCTCCGACGAATTTTTGAAGCCATTCATGCTCTTGAGTCGGCTTCGGCATGGCTGGGGCTTCTTGCCCGAAAGTCGCTTCGTGGAAACACGCCAGGCCCAGAAACAAAGCAGTCAGTACCAAAGTTTTCACGTTGAGTCTCTTCAAATTAAAGGAGTTGGATTGCACGGTTTAGTAGTAGTCGATTATGCCGCGACCCAATCGACAACGAATTTCCGATTGTATCGCGGATTGTCAGTCCGTGAGAAACAGTGATCGCGGAGCTGTAGATGATGCATGAAGGTCCACTTCCTCTGGCGACTTCGCCAGCGTCCTCCGAAAGCACCATTGACCGCATCAAACGACTTTGATCGTTCGCAGAATTTTCGATTGAGACCAATCGTCAGGTTGCCGATCGGAAGACAAAGTACACAGCTCCCATGATGCAAAACGCCGCCCACAGGTAATCGAGTTTGAGTGGTTGCTGCATGTAAAAGACCGCAAACGGGACGAAGACGCTCAGCGTGATGACTTCCTGCAGAATCTTTAACTGACCGAGGTTCATTTGTGTGTAGCCGATGCGGTTCGCCGGCACCTGGATCAGATACTCAAAGAACGCGATGCCCCAGCTCACCAAAACCGCGAGCATCCAGGGACGACCATCCAAGTTCTTCAAGTGCGTGTACCACGCAAACGTCATGAACACGTTCGACAAAACGAGCAAGCCAGCCGTCTTCCAAAAAACTGGTCCCATGTAAACCTTCTTCGTGCACAAAACGTGTGGTGAGCATCCTGCTTGCCAATCGCCTGGAAGCTGTAAAATAGCCAGCCGAGATCATACTCAACGACAAAAAACGTCAACAGTCTTCTTTGATCGCTAACACGATGACCACGTTCCACTGTCGCCACATCATTGAATCGGACTGGCCGACGATCCTCCGCATCCAAAGCGAAGTCTATTACGAGTTCGCTCCCGAGTCGGAGGCTGTGATGCGATCCAAAGCAGCCCGCGGCCCCCGCACTTCCTTTGTCGCCGTCGACAAGCAGTTTGCCATCGTTGCTTACTGCCTCGCACACCCCTATCCACCGAACCGAGTCGCCGTACTCGGCACCACTGACTTATGTGAACTGGAACCAACGAGCAACCTCTACTTGCACGACCTCGCCGTCGAAAAAGCATCCGCGGGACGCGGCGTGGCAATGTCGCTCTTTGACCAGCTCGTCGACATTGCCCAATCAACTGGTTACCGGACCATGTCACTCGTCGCTGTTCAACAAGCCGCCGGCTTCTGGACAAAACTAGGTTTCACTCCATCGACGCATGCTACCATCAACGACTCTTACACCGGCGAAGCCACCTTCATGACGCGCAGTCTCTAAGCGTTCACACTTCAACTTTCACCCCTCAAACGTCTTTCATGACTTGGTGAGACTGGTACGACGCTCTCGATAAACTGACTTGGACTCCCGAGCCGTCGACGATCGGACTGATCTGGCAAATCCCGTATCTCATCTGGGTCACGATCGCGAGCGTCCTGCAGTTCACCATTACTGGGAACAGCCCTTAGCGGAGCACCACACGATTTCAGTCCACCTGGACGAGCTCCTATAGTAAAACCTCGGGCGTTTGCGGTATGAATCCCACTCGCCAAGCCCTGCCACGGATGAATCTAATGATGAGTAAACGAATGAAGTACCTTGCTAGAACTGCTGTTTTTGCCTTGATGGGAATGCTGGCCTGGAACATGACCGCACGTGCCGACGAAGAATCAGCCGAGTACAAAGTGATTGAGACTGACGGGAGTTTCGAGGTCCGCGAATACCCAGACCTGATGCTCGCATCCACGGCAACCAAGATCGACGCCCAAGGCCGCGACGGCAGTTTCATGAAACTGTTCCGTTTCATCAGTGGTGAGAACGCGTCCCAGCAGAAAATCTCGATGACGACGCCCGTCTTCATGGAGAAGGACGAAACCGAAGTCCAGATGGGATTCGTCATGCCCAAGGAAGTCGCCGTGGCCGGAACGCCTCAGCCCACCGGCGAAGGCGTCGCGATCCGCAAACGAGCCGGCGGGCGCTTCGCCGTGATCCGTTTCCCCGGTCGCCTCAGCGAAAAGCTCGCCAAGGAAAACGAAGCGAAACTCCGCGAGTGGATGAAAACCAAAAATCTCACTCCCGCCGAAACCAATCCCAACGACCCAGACTCAAGCAACGTCGAATCGGCCTCCTACGATGCACCCTTTACGCCTGGCCCGCTCCGACGCAATGAAGTCTTGATTCGGTTGCGATCGGAATGAACACGGAAGTCTCTACTTCAGACCACACCGTCGAAGTCTTCTACGACGGCGAGTGTCCACTGTGCCTGCGTGAAATCAAGCTGCTGAAATGGCTCGATCGCAAAGATCGCATTCAATTCACCAACATCGCCGCCCCCGATTTCAACGCCACGGATTACGAAAAAACGCCCACCCAGTTCATGGACGAAATCCACGGCCGCCTTCCCGCCAAGAACGGCCAGCCCGCGCAGTGGATCATCGGCGTCGAAGTCTTCCGCCAGCTCTACTCAGCCGTC
>JBGTAI010000275.1:0-19808 GCA_041749955.1 Pirellulaceae bacterium
TTTGCCCTCCAAGTTGCACCGGTTCAGGCGACGGACGGTATCGGCTCAGTTACAATAGAAAAGCGGCCGAGTCCAGAAAAAATGACGAGGACGACGGCTTAAGACACGACGTTGAAAGCGTTATCGCCACAGGTTGACCAAGATGATTTCGAATTGCCCGCGTTGCCATGAATCCTACCGCGTTCCGACGGAGTCACTTCCGGAAGATGCGTATGCGAAGTGCCCCTGGTGCCACGAGACATTTCCACTCCAAGAAGCCCTTCGACAACTGCCGCCATTGCTGAAGATCATCGGAGCTGATGGCCGCGAGATCTCGGGTTTGGGGATGGCTGGGAAGTCACTTGGTGCCGCTACTGGACTCAGCGCAATGGCGTATGCGGCGAACACGGCAGGCATGGGTAGCCAAAGCGACATGGAAGAGATGGAGCTCGACGAGGATCTCGACGGCTCAGTCACATTCGACACAACGGGTGACTTCGACGCACCATCCAGTTCAATGCGGATTGAAGTCGGTGACGATGACGAAATCGATCCTGAGTTTACGATCCAGGATGCGCGCGGCACTCAATCCGTCGCGCCGATGCGAGTCCAACCGTTACCGCCTCTTGCCGGCGCACCGTCCAGGCGAAAGAAGAAGGGCTCGCCGCTGAAGACCTTAATCGGCATCGCGCTCGGCCCACTGATCGCCATCCCCGCCGCAGCAGGAATCCTGCTTGGCTTGGACTACATGGGCATCAAGGAAGCTCCCAATCTCGGCGTATGGCCGATGGACGGCAGCTACTCGTGGTCATCAAGTTCGAACAATCGAACAGCCGCCACAGCGCTGCCGAATATCGGAGAACCAAACACAAGCCCAAAACGATCGAATCCACCGACAGGCCGCTCTCTCAGCGAAGATCTTGGGACGTCGGATAGCCAGGCGAGCGATCCTGCGGCGGATGCATTGGCGGAAATCAGCACGGTGCCAGAGACCATGAGCGTCACGGACGCTACTGACATCGACGCACCAACGCCAGAAGTACCGTTGCCTGAGATGACAATGCCTGAAGTCTCGGCGCCTGAGACCTCAGTTCCGGACGCTTCAGAACCAGAAGTCACGATTCCTGAAGTGACGATTCCTGAAGTCACAATGCCAGAAATAAGCATGCCGAGCATCGAGGAGACGGAACCTCTACTGCCCGCTACCGCGCCGGCTAAGGAACCCACGATGCAAGAACCACCGGCCACAGTCGCGTACGCGCCAGAGATGGTCGCTGCACGAGACAAGGCGACCGAGATGCTCAATCAATTGAGTGCATTGACGCCAAGTGATGCTCAACGCAAACCTGTGTTGGTGGGCACTTACATTGCACTCGCAAGTGTCGGCTCGCTTCTTGAAACGGGAAACGCAGCGGCTGGGGAGGAGATCATCGCGAAGTTAAAATCAGACGAGTCGTTGCTCAACGATGTCGCTGGGGCCACGCCACAATGGCTAAAACTTTCGACAGCGAAACGGCCTAACCAGGGAGTCGTCATCGTCGGCGAACTTGAAACGTCAGGCGATTCAGCCTCGATTCGCCTTGCTAATGACGAGTTGCTTTCGGTTGCGGATGCTGACGCGTCCATCACAAGCGGAAAAGTCATCGGGCTCGGGAAAATCATCGATGGACCAGACGGCCAATCGGTTAGCTTGCCACTGATGGAGGCACTGTAGACATGACTGCCGCGGAGCCCAGTCATCCGGAGGACCCAGCACCACAGCGTGGGGACTCGCTTGTTTCGATGCTGACGTACGGATTGTCGCTCCCTGAACGCACAGCCCGAAGCGCAGCCGCAGTCGTTGGCGGTTTGATCCATGAGTCAGCCGCCCACATCATTCCGGCCGCCTTCCGTTCATCGCGTAGCTATAGCGTCTTTATCCAGCAAGCACTCGATATGGTGCGGCATGATATTGGCGGCGTGGAGAACGCGACTCGGGCTGCGAACGTGAATCCCGAAGAGGAAGCTCAACTTGCCCAGAAAGCGGTGAGTGGATTGCTCGATGTTGCTGGCGCCGCGACGATGCACTTGTCGCCCATGACGGTGCTGGCCATCTTCAATGACATTGCGTATGGCTCCGGCCACTTCCTTGGCAAGCTCGGCGAGGAACTTCGGCGCGAAGGGATCATCGATGCGGAATCAAGCATCGACAATGTTTCCGACTTGCTTCAATCGCTTGAGGACACGGCTTCCACCGCCGTCGACGCGTTGGAAAAACCACCGATCAACGTGGACGGTATCCGCACGGTAATTGCCCAGATCACAGAACGAGTCGGCAAGATTGATCCGACCCAAATTTTGCCGCAAAAAGAAGTAGCTCGGATGTGGCAAGACATGGAAAACGAGGCCGCCGTCGCCGGCACTTCAGTTTGGGATGTCAGTGCTGCGATGACGATGTTCGCCATGAACCGTATCACGTTGTCGTCGCGTGGTGCGCTGTCAACCGTCGTTGTTGCGGGCGACTTGTTCGACCAGCACATCCTCCAGCATTACCAGTCCTCACTAACCGCGATTCACGAAGACGGTCTCTACGCGACCCTCGCGACTGCGTCTCAACCGTACCTCGAAGCCGTCTGGCTCAACTTTGACCACGACCGCGAAACGTGGACCGAAGACTTCCTCAGCGGCAAACTCTTCAACCGCGCTCTCAACAGCATCCGCGGCTGGTTCGGTTAACGTGCAACAGATCGTTCTTGGGGTGCGGATTCCGCGAACGCTAGAACCTGCGATCTTTTTGCCCTGCGATCTTTTTGCCCAACAAATTCGCTGGCCTTCACGTCGACCGAGCAACCATTTTTCACCACGCATCTTTTACCATCAACATCACGACTGAACCTTTGTGTTCTCCATGCCTCTGTGGTTCAAACTTGTCCTGATGATTTGGCTGTTCAGGACAGCGCAGTCGACTGACTTGGTCACGAAAAACACAAGAAACCACAAAAACGGAGCGTGGAAACGAGTGCCCCCATTCTCGTGGCATCTTGTGGATAGGAATGGTTGTTTGAGCCACGGAGACTTACAGATTGGCACGGATCGGTAACCGTGACAGCTGATCGCAAAGCAAGTGTTTCTTATTGTCCACTGTTGTGTACTTCGCGGCTCCGTGACGCGGCTCGACGCCTTGCTTGAATGTATTCATCCGTGTTGATCAGTGTCTATCCGTGGCGCGAGGTCTGTCGGTGGCGCGAACGTTCTTGACGAGTGCGTTTTTTGTGGTTGGAAAATGAGACAGGAAAATGGAGGTAGGAAAATTCTGTGGGCGGGTGCTTTTTGGGGAGAGTGTTCTTGGTTCTTCGCTAGTTTGGGCATCTTTTTGCCCAGTTGTCGTTTTGCCCACCTGACTCTGGCCTTCACGTCGACCGAGCGACCATTTTTCACCATCAACATCATGCCTGATCCTCTGCGTTCTCCGTGCCTCTGTGTTTGAAGCCTGTCCTGATGATTTGGCTGTTCAGGACAGCGCAGTCGACTGACTTGGCCACGAAAAATACAAGAAACCACAAAAACGGAGCCCGTGAACTCTGGGTCCATATTTTCGTGTCTTTTTGTGTTTCTTACGGCAAAACTGGCTGTTGGATGCGCTGTCGAGGTGGCTCGTGATTGTTTGGTAAAAGATGTGTGGTGAAAAATGTGTGGTGAAAAATGTGTGGTGAAAGATGAAAGCCATACCAGACGGTCATGTGATCTTTTTGCCCTGCCATCTTTTTGCCCAACAAATTGGCTGGCCTTCACGTCGACCGAGCGACCATTTTTCACCCCTAATTTTCTTACCTTCCTCGTCACGACTGAACACTTGGCCGGGTTTAAGTGGACGCGGCTGTTTTTTTCTACTGGACATCACGACGGAGCGTGATGAGTACTTTGACTACGAATGATTGTGAACAGGGAATGCGGGATCAAAATTCTTGTGATTGGCGTGTTTCGTGGTCGGGAATTGAGACAGGAAAATGGAGACAGGAAAATCTTGTGTTGGGCGTCTCTTTTTCCTTACCAGGCAAGCGATAACATCGGCTGGAGGCAATCGCACCAATACGGCCTCCAGCCCTCGCGTTGCGGACAAGAAAAATCATCCGAGAGTCATCATTGCATTGTTAAGCTTGCAACAACCTAGCGAGTGTCGCGGCCAAGTTTTTGAGTGCAGCATCATCGGGCAAGCTGATTATCAATTGTGAACGTCCTTGGCTGTCTCGATCCATGCACTGAGAAAGCTTTTCGGACAATGCATCCACAGTCTCGCTTGGCGGCGAGGCACCATCGGCTCGTCGAAACAATTCGCATGCGAGCGATAACGCCGCCGAAATCAATTGTCCGCATGCCGCAGAGACTTTTTCGCGTTTGAACTGTAGCGATTCGGCTTCAGCTTCGACACGACGCTGCTGGCTTTCGTCGATCGGCGCTGGCGGCATCGGCTAGAGAATCACCTCGAGGCGTTTCTTCAAGTCTTCCATGCCGCTCGTCATCGCGACTTCGGTCACCTCCGAATCCATATCGATCGACGCGTTCGCGAGGTCTTGCTTGGAGGCCAACGTCGTCAGCAGCTTTTCTTCGATCGTGTCGCCACAGGTCACAAACTTGTCGACGTGGACACGATTCTTCTGGCCCATTCGATACGCACGCGCGATACGCTGTTCGAGTACGGCGGGGTTCCAGGGCAAGTCGACATTGATCACGGTATTCGCAGCCTGCAAATTCAAACCGGTCGAACCTGCGTTCGTCATCAAGATCACGCGGCACTGTGGATCATTTTGGAACTTCGCAACGATCTCGTCGGTTCGCTCGGGCAATTGCTTCGCAACTTCCGCTCGTTTTCGACGCAGCAGCACGGGACGAAGCTTCTCTCGCAACCGATCCAGTCGTTGATAGCCGAGAGTTTTTCCACGGTCATCGACCACATGATGCTCATGAAAGAATTGGTAGGCTGGCATCGAGTAAATGCTCAAGCGCCGCGCCAAGGTGTTCGCAGGGGACATCGCAATGATCACAATTTGTTTGCAACTGTTTCGTGCGAGCTGATTGCAGCGTCACCGTGGCGATCGCAACGCCCTCATCGACGCTGGGGTCTTCGACACGGACCCGATACAGATCGCCGCCCAGAAACACGTCGCGATCTGCTTGGATCTCGAACTGGCGACCGCCTGATTGGAGGAGCTTGCCGCCTTCGTCACCAAGCAACAGACAAGCTTGATAGTAGGTCAGCGATCCAAGTCGTTGATGAAAGACGTTCACCTTTTTCTTGGCTGGATCGTGGCTCGAAGATGCTGATTTTGACTTGGACGCGGTTGTCGCCATCGCTCATTTCCTTACACAGTCCTGGATTTCTTGACACGATATCCACAACGATAGAACGACGACGCAATTCACGATCAAGCTCAAACGCCACTTTGCCTATTTTACCAGCATCGCCGTTTGGACTGCGCCGGGAACTTCAATACGGACCACTTGAGCGTAGCATGACGGCTATAATTTGTTGCCCCACATCTATTTCGCTCACTCGGAGATCGACCATGTCCATCGCTATGGCACCGGAAAAAACGACTTACGCTGCACCAAAAATTAAACGCACTCAGCTATTGATCGATGGCCAGTGGCGAGACTCGGTCAGTGGCAAGACATTTCAAACCGTGAACCCTGTGACAGAGGAAGTTATCTGTGACGTCGCCGAAAGTGGAGAGGCTGATATTGACGCTGCGGTGAAGGCTGCGAGGCGAGCATTCGATAGCGGACCGTGGTCCAAAATGGACGCACGTGACCGAGGCCGGTTGATGAATCGGCTTGCGGATTTGATCGAAGAAAACCTCGACGAATTGGCTGCCCTTGAAACTCTCGACAATGGCAAGCCGATCGCCGACTCACGCGGTGCCGACTTGCCTTTGGTGATCGATTGCATTCGTTACTACGCTGGATGGGCCGACAAGATTTGCGGCCAAACGATCCCGATCCGCGGTAACAATTTTTGTTACACACGGCGTCAACCGGTGGGCGTCGTCGGACAAATCATCCCGTGGAATTTTCCCGCGTTGATGACGGCTTGGAAATGGGGACCTGCACTAGCCACTGGCTGCACGATCGTGATGAAGCCGGCTGAACAAACGCCGCTGAGTTGCCTGCGGATGGCCGACTTGGCTCTCGAAGCGGGGATCCCTGCCGGCGTCATCAACGTCGTGCCTGGGTTTGGGCCGGGTGCCGGAGCCCCGCTCGTCGCTCATCCGGGTGTCGACAAGATCGCGTTCACAGGTCACCACGAGACGGGCAAGATCATCATGCGTGGTGCGGCGGAAACAATGAAGCGTGTTACGCTCGAATTGGGTGGAAAGAGTCCAAACATCGTGTTTGCTGACGCGGATATCGACGCTGCGATCGCTGGAGCGGAATTCGGACTGTTCTTCAATCAAGGACAATGCTGTTGCGCGGGCAGCCGCCTGTTTGTCGAAGAGTCAGTTCACGATGAATTTGTTGAGCGGATCGTCCAGCGTGCGAAGAGCCGAGTGCTTGGCAATCCGTTTGACATGGCGACGACGCAAGGGCCGCAGGTCGACAAAGACCAGTTCGACAAGATCATGGGCTACATCGATCAGGGCAACGAACAAGGCGCAAGTTGTCTGACAGGCGGCACTCGTTACGGCGATAAAGGCTACTTCATTGAGCCAACGGTGTTTGCGGATGTTACGGATGACATGACCATTGCCACCGAAGAAATCTTTGGCCCGGTGATGAATATCTTAAAGTTCAAGTCAGTGGACGAAATCATCGAACGTTCGAACAAGACGACGTTTGGTTTGGCAGCTGCGGTATGGACCCGTGACGTTGGCAAGGCGCATACCATTGCCAACAGCATCAAAGCTGGAACGGTTTGGGTCAATTGCTATGACGTGTTTGACGCCGCAGCACCATTCGGCGGTTTCAAGATGAGCGGCATCGGCCGTGAACTCGGCGAAGCAGGGCTGCAGAATTACACCGAGTTGAAAACCGTCACGATGAGCTTGGGGTAACGCATCCCAAAGAGGCCGATCTACTCGCCCGGTGAGTAGATCGCTGGGTTGAGCGACGGGTCGTTGTACATCTTCATTTGGCGATACGTTTTATGACGCATGCGCCCAGCGACGAGATCGTCGAGAAGTTTTTGCAACGAGGACGAGAGATCCGCATGCTGTTGGCGACAGAGTTTCAATCGCTCGGCGACTCGTTCTCGGTGTGCCGGATCAACGTCGGTTCGAGCGAGTTGCTCTTCGTAGTGAAAGATCCTGAGCGACATGATCGACAAGCGGTCGATCGCGCTGCCGGGCGTCTCGGTATTGACGGTGGCGTCGGAAGCCACATCGACGCGGGCGATTTGAAGCGACTCAGCGATCGCATCGTCAAGTTTTTCGATCAGATCGTTTCGCTGTTGATTGAAACGGTCAATGTTCCGCTTGACGGTCGCAATTTCCGCATCGGTTGCGATCGGATTGCGTGCTTTGTCCTCTTCGTGCCACAGCAGAAAATTCTGTTCATGCTGGGCACTAGCGATTAACATAAACCCGGTGCTTGGATGATCGATTACCGATCGATGCCATCGCTGGACAGCATCGATTTGGTATTGAGCGATCTCAAGCACACGGGGAAACATTGGGGGAAGGCTTAAACTTCCTTTTCTTGAATCCAGCTCATCATGCGACGCAAGCCACGACCAACTTGCTCAACACCGTGTTCGCGCTCAAGGCGACGCTTGGCCTTGAAGAATGGAGCGCCGGCTTTGTTCTCAAGAATCCAGTTGCGAGCAAACACGCCGCCTTGGATTTCTTGGAGGATCTTCTTCATCTCAGCTTTGGTCTCAGCCGTGATGATGCGTGGGCCGCTGACGTAATCGCCATACTCAGCCGAGTTGCTGATGCTGTAACGCATGTAGCTCAAACCGCCTTGGTAGAGCAAGTCGACGATCAACTTGAGTTCGTGCATGCACTCGAAGTACGCCATTTCTGGTTGATAACCAGCTTCGACGAGTGTTTCGAAACCAGCTTTGACGAGTTCACTAACACCGCCACACAGAACAACTTGTTCGCCGAACAAGTCAGTTTCGGTTTCTTCAGCAAACGTGGTCTCGATCACACCACCGCGAGTCCCGCCGATGCCCTTGGCATACGCCAAACCGATTTGCTTGGTAGTTTCGCTGGCACCTGCGCCGAGAGCGATCAGCGATGGAACGCCGCCGCCCTTTTCGAATTCGCTTCGGACCAAGTGCCCAGGTCCCTTGGGAGCAACGAGGAGCGTATCGATCCCCTTAGGTGGCTCGATTTGGCCAAAGTGAATATTGAAGCCGTGCGAGCACATGAGTACGTTGCCGGGCTTCAAGTTCGGCTGGATGCTTGCACGATAGATATCGCCTTGAACTTCATCGGGTAGCAAGACGTTGATCACGTCGGAAGACTTAGTGGCTTCTTCGATCGGCATGGGCTTGAAACCATGCGAAACCGCGAGGTCATAGTTTGCTGAACCAGGTCGTTGTCCGATGACAACGTTACAGCCGCTATCACGAAGGTTTTGTGCTTGAGCGTGACCTTGGGATCCGTATCCGAGGATCGCGATTGTCTTGCCCTTCAAGTGGGAAAGGTCAGCATCGTTGTCGTAGTAAATCGTGGCGGCCATAAAATCGGTTCTTTGTTGAGAAAGGAATTTGTGTGTGGGGTGTGTGGGTTCTCGGACTTTGGTCGCTCTGGCATCGAATATCCGGCACCGAGCATCTGGTGATCGTGTGCCTAGCGATCTAGTACCTAGCGATCAAGTCAATGCATTCGCAGCCTCTTCGCAAGGAAGTGGGCTACGCTGACTCAGCGGTGTCCATGTCAAGCGACAGAGCCGGTCCGCTTGCACTTCGCACCATGGCGATCCGACCAGTCCGTGAGAGCTCGGAAATCCCGTAGGGTCGCATACGCTCGATAAAGGCTTGCACCTTGTTCTCTCGACCGCACATTTCGACCATGATTTCTTCGGGGCCAACATCGACGATCCGGCCGCGGAAAATATCCACCAACTCGCGAATTTCGCTTCGAGATTGTCCCGCAGGCGCTTTCACTTTCATTAACAACAGATCGCGTTCGACGAAATCACGTGAGCTGATGTCCTCGACCTTGACCACCGTGATGATCTTTTCGAGTTGCTTGCGGACTTGATCGAGCACGCGATCATCGCCGTAGATGACAAACGTCATCCGTGAAAGCTTGCTGTTCTCAGTTTCGCCGACGGCCAGCGAATCAATATTGTATCCACGAGAAGCAAGCATCCCGGAGATATGCGCGAGCACACCCGGAACGTTCTGTACGAGCGCCGAGAGGACGTGTCGCTGGTTGGCTTTGGTCATCGAAGGGACGTTTGAAAGGTTGAAACGGGAAAACTCCGACAAAATCGGAGCGTAGCATGATAATTTTGGCCTGCAGGATCGGCAAGGGAGGACTCGTCGGACGCGTGACAAAGACCCAAAAGCCGCCAATTGCTGCCTATTACGACCGTGCCAATCAGCGAGGTTGCTTGTAAACTGATGTCTCATTGATGCTTGTCGACTGAGCTGTTCATGACAAGAAAACTCAGGTCAAGTTCGCGATTCACCCTGAAACCAAGCAAGAAACGATGAGCTTTCGGATCGAACTGCCGGCTTATCGTGGGCCGCTAGACCTGCTGCTTTACCTCGTCCGTCGCCAAGAAGTACGGCTGGCGGAGATGTCTTTGGCGAAAATAGTCGATCAATATCTCGAGTATCTCGATGTATTGGGCGAACTCGATTTAGCCGATGTTGGGGACTTTATCGATTTGGCCAGCACGCTGGTGGAGATCAAAAGCCAGTCCGTTCTGCCGCGGATTGCCGAAGAATCGGACGAAGAGACGCTTGTCGATCCACAGAGCGAACTGGTCGAAAGGTTGCTTCAGTACAAGGAAATCCGCGACGCGGCGGCGGTCTTGGACGAAATGGGCCAGCGGTGGCAGCAACGTCACGAGCGGCTCGCCGATGACCTGCCTAATCGCCGCGTCGACCCAGGCGACCAACCGATCGTGGACTTGGAGATTTGGGACTTGGTCAGTGCCTTTGGGCGGATCATGCGTGAGTCCGCTGGGCCGCCCCAGACCCAAGTAATTTACGACGACACACCGATTCACGTTTATATGCAACGAATTCACGAGCGACTTCGTGCGGATTCGCGGGTATCGTTGATCGATTTGCTGTCCGGCGGAGTCCACAAGTCGTCGCTCATCGGATGGTTCTTGGCGACGCTTGAGTTGTCCCGGCACCACGGGGCGGCAGTCGAACAAGACGAACACGGCGAGATTTTCGTTGTCCGGACAGCTGAATACTCCGATGTTCTCAACGTCAATGAAGTCGACAATTACGGCGCGCAGCAGATCGCAGCGAGCAATATGCCGATCCAGCCTCGCTAGGTTCCGACAGGGCCGGCGGCACCGGGCCAGCGTGTCTCCTTCGGTGCATACGACGCCTCCTCGAGCGAACCTTTACTGTGGCTACGTGACCTAACGGATGCCTGATACGATCTTGACTGGTACGATCTCATTTTTCGCGAGTGGCTCAAAGTCGTCGTTCGCAACCCTGACGATTTTTTTGCACATCAATTTTCCGCAACTCACTCGCTACTGATTCATGGTCGAAAACGTCCCCATCCTCTCGCACACCTTCGACGGGATCACGATCGAAGGCTACTCGCGTGCCGCCGTCCAGACTTGCTGGCGAATCAATGAGCTGAAAATCCTATTCGACGTTGGCGTCCAGCCCTGGGACTTCATGGGCACACCGACGATGTTTATCTCGCACGCCCACCTGGATCACATCGCGGCATTACCAGCCTACGTGTCGCGGCGACGCATGATGAAAATGGATCCACCCGTCATCTACTTGCCCGACTCCGCTGTCGATGCTTCCTGGAAAATGCTCCAAATGTTTGCCCAGCTCGACCGAGGCTCGATGCCCTGTGAGCTGGTTGGCGTTTTGCCTGGAGACGAAATCGAACTCGGACGGGAATACTCCGTCGCCTGTGTCCCCACCCGGCACACGATTGAATCAGTCGGCTTTATCGTTTACCAAAAACGCAACAAGCTGCGTGAAGAATTCGTGGGCATGAGCGGTGACCAAATACGCGATCTTCGATTAAGCGGCACGGAAGTGACGAACGAGACTCGTATTCCCGTCGTGGGCTACACCGGTGACACATCGCCACCGGGTTTGGACCTCAACGAAGACATGTACAAGTGCCGAATTCTGATTAGTGAAATGACGTTCCTGGCGCCCGAACATCGCAAGGACAAAATTCACAAACACGGCCACATGCATGTCGATGACTACCGCGAACGTCGCGGCCGTTTTGAGAATGAGTTGATCATCGGCGGCCACTTGAGCACGCGATACTCCGAAGCCCAAGCCAAACGGTATGTCGCGAAAGTGCTTCCCGATATGCTCGGCGGGCGTCTGAAGCTTTGGCTCTAGAGCGGTGGCTTCTGACAACGCAATCGAGGATCTGATTTCCGACGCGGACTGGCCCGTGCCCAAGTCCGCGTATGTCCACATTCCGTTTTGTCGACATCGATGTGGTTATTGTAACTTCAGTGTCATCTCGGACCGCGACGACTTGATCGATCGAGTCGTCGCGGCCATCGACAGGGAACTCGCGGTACTCAAGCAACCAGCAATCCAGACTCTGTTTGTGGGCGGCGGCACACCGACTCATCTGACGCTCCCGCAACTCGATCGACTGCTTGGTTTGCTCGAGCAACGATTGCAACTGGCCAACGATTGCGAATGGAGCGTCGAAGCGAATCCAGAAGACATCACGCAAGAGAAGCTCGAACTACTTGCCCAGCACGGCGTGAACCGAATCAGCCTGGGTGTGCAGTCGTTTCATGCACAGAAATTAAGTGTGCTCGAGCGAGGTCATGACGGCGATGCGGCTGCGAAAGCGATTGAGCTTGCCGCGAGTGTGATCCCGAATGTTTCGCTCGATCTGATTTTTGCTGCGCCAGGTGAAACAGTCGCTCAGTGGCGAGAGGACTTGCACACAGCTCTTTCGCTACCGATCCGCCATCTTTCGACTTACACGTTGACCTTTGAAAAAGGCACGTCGTTCTGGGCGAGTCGACAAAAAGGACTGCTCTCCGGCGCCAGCGAAGAAGACGAACTCAGCATGTACTCCGCCGCGAGGGAGCTAACTTCCGCGGGTGGTTTGGAGCATTACGAAGTCAGCAACTTTGCGAGGCCCTCGTATCGATGCCAACACAATCTCGCGTATTGGCGCGGCCAAGGCTGGTTCGCCGCTGGACCGGGCGCCGCAAGGTTTTCGGGTGGTCGACGTGAAGTCAATCATCGCAGCACCACGACGTATCTGAAACGCAGCGAAGCCAATGCGAACGTTGTCGCGGAGTCTGAAGCGATTTCACGCTCACAGTTCGGCCGCGAGTTGGCTGCGTTCGGAGTGCGATTGATTGACGGCATCGACTTGCGAGAAACATTCGACGCGACAGGGATCGACGTGCAATCGCTCTGTGAAACTGCGATCCGTCGAACCATCGAACTTGGGCTGGTCGTCCAGCACGCGAATCGCTTGAAGCTGACGGAACAAGGCATTTTGTTCGCCGACACCGTGGCATCAGAGTTTTTGTCGACGTAACTGAGTTTTTATCGACGTAACTTTGGCTGAAATCCGTTCGACAAAATCGCGTCAACGGCAATTTGGGTCAAGTTTGCGGCTTATGACGACGATATCGATTGCACCAGAGTATTTCTCGCGGGGCAAGGACAAACCCATGATATCGCTATCCATGACAAAGTTCGTCAAGACATCGCAACGCGTCGCGATGCTGCTGTGTTGCTTGAGCACCTTACTCGTACTGACAGGATGCGTCGGCCCGATGGGTTGCGGTCCGATGGCTGGCGGCTGTGGCGGGTGCGACTCGTGCTCCGGCTGTGGTGAGCTCTACATCGACCCGTGGATCAACGAGCCTGCGGATCAATGCGATCCGTGTGATTGTTGCGGAAATTTTAATGGCCAGTCCTGTGGCCGATGTCGACCGATGTTTAGCGGCATCAAGAGTCTGTGGGGCTACAAGTGCGATGGTGGTTGCGACTCGGGTTGTGATGGCGGATGCAATGCCGAAGTCGGATGCGGAGCAGAAGCAGGATGTGGTTGTGGAGCCGGTGGATGTGACGGGGGTTGCGACAGCGGATGTGGAGCCGGTGGATGTAGCAGCGGGGGATGTTCGTCTTGCGGAGGAGGCGATTTCCACGGGGCGATCAACTACTCGCATGGCGGCGAGTCCTATGTGCAAGGCAGACCATCCATGGTGCATGACGCCGTTGTGGAAGTATCGCCGCGTGGTCAAGCTTATCACCCAAGCCACACACGCAAGATTTTCAAACCCAAGAACAACATCGCTGGCTCGCCCACGCCAGCGAAGAACTATTAACGACGCAGTCTCATAGCTGGCTCAGCACTCGTGGAACTTCCACCGTCGCTGGGCCACGGATCGACTCGTCAAACAAAGTTGTCCCTGGCGTCGCATCCAAATTGATCTCGATGCGACGACAACTTGGCTTCGTCGAGCGAACGATGCCCGCCGCGGGATAGACGACGCCCGACGTGCCGATCGAGATAAACACATCGGCCACGTTCGCGGCACGTTCGATCTTGTCCAGCCCGAACGGCATTTCACCGAACCAGACGATGTGTGGTCGAAGTCGACCAAGTCGTTTCGGATCCTCGGGGTGCGGCGTCTCGACGTCTAGATCGTCTCGCCAATCAAAGACTTCGTCTGAGTCGAGACAGCGGACCTTGAGTAGTTCGCCATGCATTGGCAACACTCGCTGGCTTCCCGCACGTTGGTGCAAATCGTCGATATTTTGGGTGACGAGCAAAAACTCATCCGCATGATTTCGCTCGAACTCCGCGAGCGCGAGGTGCGCCGCGTTCGGCTGGATTTCTGGAGAGAGAAGTTTTCGACGCCGAGTGTTATAGAAGCGATGCACCAAAACGGGATCACGACGAAACGCTTCGGGCGTCGCAACGTCTTCGAGTCGATGCCCTTCCCACAATCCATCCGGACCTCGGAAAGTCGGGATCCCCGACTCAGCTGAGACGCCGGCTCCGGTGAGCACCAATACTTTCATCAGTCAACTCGCATTACCGGGCTAGATTGGAAAGAGCTTTCGGCAATCACGCGACGGGTGATGTGCAATGTCCACAACGCTTGGCAGCGATTGGAATCTCCATCATGCATTCGCCGCACGACTTGGTTGTCGGTGACACAGTCTCCTTGGCGCCTTCGAACTGTTGACGAAGGCGATTCATCATCTTGACGACCATGAACAACGCGAAGCCGACAATCACCAGGCCGATGAGTGCATTGATGAACAGGCCGTACTTGATTTCAACTGGCTCACCATCCGGCACTGGCAACTTTGCCGACATTGCCGAGAAGTCAACCTTACCCATCAAATAGCCAATGGGTGGCATGATCACGTTGTCAACCAACGATTTAATGACCGTACCGAATGCCCCACCAATGACAATCCCGACCGCCATGTCGATCATGTTGCCCTTGAGAATAAACTCCTTGAATTCCTTCACCATACTCATTGCCGACATCCTCAATTGAAAAGCAAGTCAATAAACGCTGGCGTCAACACTGACGCCGATACGCGAAACGCAACTAAATTCGAGCTAGAAATCGCCGCTTTCATCAAGCGTCGGATCAGGCTCGTTCTCGAACGGAACTGATATTTCCTCATTGAGCCATCGCCCCAAGTCCACCATTTGGCATCGTTCGCTACAGAACGGTGGGACTTTCGTTTGCTCCATGGAAAACCGGGTACCGCAAGTCGGACAAGCGAAACCAGGAGACTTTTTTTCTGTCGGATTAGTTCTCGACATAGGGGCAATTCCGTCGGCAGGCGTTCGACAAGAGCTGGCAATGCTCGGCAGGCAGATAGTCTATGCTAGTGCTCATCCTTCCAGCAAGTCGATGAGTTCAATGACGCTCCGTGTAAGGTCTGTTGGGTTCGTGTTAGGAACAGACGCGGCGAGTTTTGAGATTTACCGCTGCGCCATTCAAAACTATTTTGGAACTTCTTGGCATTGAACGAATCTTTAAGTGAAGCGGCCTGAGTGAGTACGGCAACTTGACGACAACGATCGACCAAAAACAGGAACACCGTAATGCAAAGCCAACACGAGACTCACCCGCGGCAATCTCGACCATCGCTTTTATGCCTGGAAGCTAGATTACTGGTCATTGGCTGGTTCACTTTGTTGGGTGTTGCCACTTTGCCAGCTCCCATCGTTGCGGATGAGCCCGGCGCCACCCCACTCGCCACCCAACGTTACAGCGATGACGTTGTGGCGAAGGCGGATACGATTCTCGACGGCGTGGGGCTTCGTCGCAGCGGAAAGACGCTCGCGGCGACCAACACGAGCGAAATCTCGCGTGCCATCGCTGGACTTTCCAAAGATCGTCGAGCCCTCCGCCAAGTCCACCAGGACTGGCGAGCGGTCGCAGATCGGATGGAAGCGATTCGGAAAGAAATGGAAGAGCTGAATTCCCAGGACGGCAAGCTGAGTTTCGAACTCGCGACCCTTCCTGGCGACGACGTGCTCACGAATAACCGCTACATCGCGATGATCAATGCGACACGCGCCCGAATTCGCGAATTAGTGACGGAACGTGATCGATTGAAAGAAAACCAACTCATCGAAAAACGAAACACGCTGAACAAGGCCGAATCGGATTACGCGAACCTCGTGCTTGCGATCCGACGAAGCTACCGTGAAACCCATACCAAGCTCGCGAAAGACCTCGAGACTGAACCAGTCAAAATCGCTTTGCGTGTGATGACCACGAATTTTGAAACGCCCAGCGAAGTGACCGCCGACATGGTGCTTTCCGCCCTCGACAAGCGAATCGAAAAAATCGAGCAGGAGATCTTCAGCGAGAACATCACTCTCGAAGTCGACCGAGGGTCGATGTACGTGACTGTTTCGGTCGGCAACAAGACCGCTCGCATGGTCGTCGATAGCGGCGCGACGCTCGTCAGCCTGCCGGCGTCGACCGCAAACGACCTCGGTATCAACATTCCTGCCGACGCAAGAAAAATGAAACTCATCATGGCCGACGGACGAACCATCGATGCTCGCGCCGTTACCCTCGCTCGCGTACGAGTCGGTGAGTTCGAAGCCACCAACGTCGAAGCCGCTGTGCTCGACGTTGCTGCGACGGGTGCCGAGCCACTGTTGGGTATGAGCTACTTGAGCAACTTCAAGTTCGAAATTGACTCCGCCGCCAAAAGTCTAAAAATGCTCCGCGTCGGTGACGAAAAACAGTAACGGCTATTTGTCGCTCGGCTTCGTCATCAGTGACACGACGACCAAGGTCGCGAACGACAACGGGATCGTCACGATGCCTGGTTGGCTAAAGGGTGCGATCGCATCCGCCGGATCCAATCCAAAGACCTTCTGGTAAGTGTCCGCGGAAAGCATGATCCAAGTCAGCGAGCTGACCATGCCGACGATCACACTGGCGATGATGCCTTGGCTCGTCGTGCGTTTCCAAAACAGTAGCATCACGAGCGCTGGCAAGTTCGCACTCGCCGCAACACTGAATGCCCAGCCCACCAGGTAGCTGACGTTCATTTCTTTGAACAGGATCCCCAGCACGATCGCGATACCGCCGACGACGACTGCCGCGATCTTTGCCAAACGCACTTGGGCGGAACCCGAAAGCTCGACGCCAAAGAAGCCACCCACAAGATCATGTGCCACGGCTCCGCTGCTTGCGAGAATCAATCCACTGACAGTCCCCAACACAGTCGTGAACGCGATCGCGGAGATGATCGCGAACAACCATTGGCTGATACTACGTGCGAGAAGCGGCGCCGCCATGTTCGAATCGGTTACATCGAGCGCACCGCTGGTCATCGCGCCGAGGCCCAAGTACAGCGTCAGCACATAAAAGAAGCCGATGCTTGTGATCCCGACGATGGTGCTTTTGCGGGCTGCGGCAGCGTCTTTTACGGTGTAATAACGAATCAGAATATGCGGCAGCGAGGCCGTGCCGCAAAACAATGCCAACATCAGCGACAGGAAATTCAGACTATCCAGCGGATTGCCGCTGCGAATCCCCGCGAATGTCGGATGCTCGCCCGGACGCATGATGCGCGACCCGTCAGCGGGCTTGGGGTAATAAACAGTGGTTGAGGAACCGTCCGCCTCTTTGAGCGACACTTTGGACCACAGCAAGACTTCGCTCTCCCGAAGTGTGCTGAGATATTCAATCGGACCAAGTGGCCCAGTCGACGTTGCACCTCCAGGCAACTTCGTGACACTTCCGACGCCACGCAATTGACGCTCGCCGTCTCCCTTGCCCTTCGGCAATCCGCCAATGAGCGTTTCACCAGCCGCGGTTTTTGTCATCGTTTGACCACGACGCAGCAGCACCGTTTCACTGTCCGAAGTCGGCGTCACGACAAACACATCGAAACCGGCATCGACATTCGATGCAAGACGAACGAACTCAGGGTGCTCCGCCCACTCACCCTCAGGCACAAGAACCGCGCGATCTTCGATTCGATTGGTTGCTAACTGACTCGAGGGAATCGGACCAATGGTCTCGCTCGATTCAGTCTCAGTGGTCAAGCCTTGATTGAGCACAAGGAACACAAGCACGGCGCTAAAGACGACCAACAACGAGCCTTTGAGAAATTGGACCCAAGTCGTCGAGACCATCCCAGCCGTGACGACAATGATGATGACCACGATGCCCACCATGACGACGCCCGCCCAGTGCGGAAGCCCAAGCAGCGGCTGGATCAAAACTCCAGCACCCACCATCTGTGGAATTAGATAAAAGATACTGACCGCGAGCGTGCTCACACCCGCAGCAGCCTTGATACCGCGTGAATTAAATTTCGCGTCGAGTGCATCCGCGAACGTGAATCGTCCCAAGCGTTTCATCGGCTCGGCGATCACGAACAAAGCCACAATCCAGCCGGCGAGATATCCGATACTGTAAAGGAAGCCGTCATAACCATACGCGGCGATCATACCGCAAATTCCGAGGAAACTTGCTGCCGACAGATAGTCGCCAGCAAATGCAATCCCGTTGACGAACCACGGGATTTGACCGTGAGCAGCAAAGTACTCTTCGGATGACTGTTTACGGCGACCGAGATAGAAACTCAGTCCGACCGCGCCACCAACGAACATCAGAAAAATGGCGATAGCTGACCATGATGGATCGTAAATCATGACTGGTCTCCGTCGCTATCTGACGAATCCGACTTCACCGTCGAGCCAGTCGTCGCCGGTTCGACTTTGCACCACAACCCATACACCATGGACATTACGATCGCGACCACGATCAAAGCGAATCCGTAGACAACAGCCAAGTTCAATCCAGCAAACACGACCATGTCCATCAAGTCCGCTTGGAACGCATTCACAAGGACAAAGCCGCCATAGAAAGCCAAATACACAAGAAACAAAATGATCCCGAGCCTTGCGTTGGAAGTTTCAGAATCAGTGAGCTGGCTCGATGCCGCGTGGCGCTCAGCGGGAGATAACTTGTCGGTCATATGAGGTATCGAGAGGAGAAGGTTCAGGCGAGAGTAAGGAGAATTAAGCGTCCAAACGGACGTCGACGCGGAGCCCATCGTAGCTGAGTCGGATACCCGGTGGCAGCATTGCGTTGGTAGTATCGTGATCCAGGTCGTGACAAATGTGCGTCAAGTAAGTGGTCTCGGCTCCTAATTGCTGGGCAACAGCAACGGCTTGCTCGACACTAAAATGTGTCGGATGCGGAGTGTGTCGCAACGCTCCAAGTACCAATGTCTTGAGCCCCGTTAATTGATTAAGCGACGACTCGGGGATGCCATTGGTGTCGGTACAGTAAGCAAAGTCGCCGAATCGAAACCCGAGCACCTGAAAGTGTGGCCCGTGCATCATCGGGATCGGTACGACGCGAATTCCGAGCACTTCGAATGGATCCGTATCAATCGTCTCGAACTCCAACTGAGGCCGAGCACCGGGATGCGTGACTTCGCGGCTTTCGAACGCGTAGTCGAATGATTTGCGGATTCGGTCTTCGACGTGCGACTGGCAAAACAACGGCACCGGAGCCCCCAGTCGAAACGGGAAAAGCCGTAAATCATCGAGTCCAAACAAGTGATCGGCGTGCTCGTGGGTGTACAAGACGGCATTAACGAGCGGAATTTGCTCGCGAAGGAGCTGGGTTCGCAAGTCCGGCGGCGTGTCCACAAGCAGCGTCTTGCCCTCCCACTGGACCAAAATAGAGCATCTCAGCCGCTTATTGTGCGGGTCAGAACTCTGGCAAACCTCGCACTGGCAGCCGATCGCGGGAACACCGACACTCGTGCCCGTTCCCAGAAAAATCACGGTGCCGATGAGTTCAGACGGAACTTGCGGGTCGGTCTGGGGTGCGTCATCGCGGCGAGGAAAGTCGTTCGATGTCACGATTGACGCTGAATTTTAGGAAAGTCGGTGGAAGCTGGGAACAGTCTAGCGAACGCCCCTTGGCTGCAAGCCCTTGATTCTGCGATACTCTTGACCCCGCTAACAGCACCCACTGAAGCAGAACATCGCACACGATACCCATTCAAATAGTGAAAGCACGAATCTTTCACTGGCCCAGGTAGTTTTACAGGAAATCGAATGTTTAAGAATTTTGCCCCCCAAGCGTTGGGGATCAACGGTCGCCAAAGCGAACTGATCGAACTGGCTCTGACCTACGGTTTCCGTGGCATGGACGTCGAC
>JBGTAI010000276.1:0-1839 GCA_041749955.1 Pirellulaceae bacterium
AGTGGTTGCCGCGAGATCAGTTCTCGCCAAGTCTGCCGCAAGGCAGGGTCCGGTTGTCGCGCCATGGTGGTCTCCGTAAAGGCGGGTCAAAACCCGCCAACCTAAACCGGTCGTCAAGATGGAACCCACGTGCGCTTACCCCTTGCCGACGTGGGCGCGAATGCTGGCACCGCGTTTACCTCTAAGTACTGCAACGCTCTTGGAACTGGACTGGGCACAACGCACCAAGAGTCCCGTTGCCGCCGATTTAAGAGCGGCCATGCGATTCGTCGTCGCCAAGGCAAATGGTTGTGACTACGCCCAACAAGCTGCATTGTTGGATCTTCGCAACACAGATGCCAGTCAATCGCAAATTGACTCGCTCGTTAATGCAACATTCGATGGATGGTCGTCCGAGCAACGCAGCGCCATGACATTTGCTCGCAACATGTCGCTCGCGTCCAGTCGCGTAACGGATGAGGAATTCCAGGATTTGGTAAAAGCCTTTGGTGAAAAGCAAACTGCATCGATGGTGTTGCTATCGGCGTATGCCAACATGCAGGACCGATTGCTTTTATGTCTCGGAGCTGATGCCGTCATGGATGCTGCGGACGGTGCTTTGGCTGCCACCGAAGTTTACTTTAGTCCAGGTTCCTTCAATATTGAACGCCGACACCCACCGGCGAGCGAGCCTACCGAATTACCGGCTCGAAACGGCATCGACGTGATTCAGGATGATGCCACATGGTCGCAACTGAGCTACGAGCGGCTGCAGGAGCGGCTCGTCGAGCAGCGAGAAAAACCGACGCGGTTGCCAATACTCGAATGGGCGAAGGTATCGGAGAATATCCCGAGCGGTATGTTTGATCGGCCCAGTGATATCGTTTGGTATCGAACGGTGTTTGGCTATGCGCCCGAGTTAGCGATCCCGTTCGAACGGTTCATGCGTATCTCGGGAGCTGAGACAAGTACCAATTACGGGCGAGTTTTTGGTACCACTTTGTTTTGGATTGTCACCCGCTGTGTCGAATGCCCTTATTGCATGGGCCACTGTGAAATGAATTGGGAAGTGGCCGGCTTGTCGCTGGAGCAAATCGCTGAGCGAAGCCAAAAACTTGCTGGCGAAGATTGGTCTGGGTTTCCAGATGAGCAACAGCGTGCGTTGGCGTTCACCCGTAAGCTTTCCAAAGCACCGGCGACCGTGACGACCGAGGACCTAACGACGCTGCGGCAAGACCACGGCGACGACGCGGCGTTGAGCATCGCTTTGCATACTTCGCGTTACCACTACATGACTCGAATTTCAAATGGCTTCCAATTGAAGCTTGAATCCGAAAACGTCTTTTTCGATTACTGGAACAAACAGAAGCAATCCACTCAATCGAGTCGGAAGCACCAATCCCCAATTCCTATTTCAACGGATACTGAGACTTGGAATCGTTTGCCATCGCTGGCCAGCGGCGAGCAAGGTCCGCTTCCGGCATGGGCGAAAGCGATTGCGACTCAATTGCCGCGAACCGCAGCTGCGATGCTGGAACTGGATCACGCTCAACGAACTTCCAGTCCACTTGACCCAAAGCTGCGAGCTAAGATGCGTTGGGTCATCGCGAAAGCCAATCGATGTGAATACTCCCAGTCGTACGCGCTCGCTGATCTCCGGCGCGCCGGTGGAACGGATGCGGATTGCGACACACTCACGGGAGGGTCAGAGCATTGGCTCGACGAGGACCGAGAGCCTCTCGAATTTGCCAGATTGATGACGGTGGCTGCGCCGACGATTGATGACGCGATGTTCGAGCGACTGAAAACTCAATATGGCGAGCGTCAGGTAGCCGCGATGGTGCTCTTGGCAGCGTATGG
>JBGTAI010000277.1:0-7009 GCA_041749955.1 Pirellulaceae bacterium
AGGGCATGTAACCACGCGTTACTCTCCCTTCCGCCGCTGTCCACCCCGAAGGGCTTCTCGCACGACTTGCATGCCTAATCCACGCCGCCAACGTTCATTCTGAGCCAGGATCAAACCCTTCAATTTTATATGCTTTAAACATCCAAGCCAAAGCTTGAACGCCTGTAAACAGTTTCAACCGAAAAATCTAATTGCTCTGGTCGGGTGCTCGGTAAAACACCCTATTTGCAATTCGCCATTTTTGCTTCAATTTACTCAGCCCGAAAGCTTCGCAAACCGAGGCTAAACGACCTCGCAATGCTGAACTCAACAGAAGTTTCATCACCAAATTGTCAAATATCAGTTAGCCTCAGGTCTCGATCAGGCACTTGGTTTGCGAGCAAACTAAGTGTCCGGCGAGTTGTCTCAGGCAGGTCCCGTAGTATCGGGTTCGCTTGTCACTTCGTCAACCGCTCTTACCAAAACTTCTTCAAAAACTTTTGGTTCGATCCGTTGACTTTTGCGTTTCACTCGGGTGAGTGGCACGCGTTCGGTAACAGCGAGGCGGAAAGATATAGGCACTCGGTCCTGCTCGCAAGAGCCTTTCACAAGTTTCTTCAAATTCTTTTTTCTTGCCGCCGTTTTTGGCTGCAAACACGTCTTTTCAAGCTTGTCTGTGAGCCGTCAAGACAATTGCGTCGTTGTGGTTTCGGCCGCGGCGGTGCGTTTTCGTGAAGGAAATCTTGAAGAGCCCGAGTTTCGGCACGTTCGGCACAGCCGTATTGGACTCGGCGGGGTTCCAGGTGGCTGGAATCGATTTTGTTGAGCAAATAGGAGGATCTGTCCCGATGAACAGCGATGACGGGGACCTGTTGTTTGGTCACCAGTGGCTGTTTTTGCCGCTAATACGGTTGTTTGTCTAGCTTTTTGGTTTCAGTTCAAGATGACTCGAACCCCCAATGACTCCAACGATTCGAAATTGCGAGAGTCATCCAAGGGCTCGTCGGTTGATCAACAGCTCGATGCATTGATTTCGAGAATCCAGTCGTTGAGTGCCGGTGATTCGGGGGCACGGACGGCTGACGAGGCGAATCGCCCGAGGCAACAACCAAGGCCAGCAGCTGGCAGCAGCCCTCTGGGTTACGCCAGAGAGACCAGTTCGTCTTATCAATCAGAGCCTGTTTCCGGCGAACCTCGCCAGCGAAATGAATCGCCAGCACGCGAATCAGCTGACCGACCTTCCTCGGACCGACCGGTGAACGCAGCCAGCAACGCGTCGAGTTACGGTACTGCCCCGGCGGCAATTCCCAGTTTGTTAAAGGGCACGCCAAGGAGCGAACCCTCGCACGGGCAAATCGCGATGGCTCGTGGATTCACTCCCTCTCGTGATGAGCCATGGCGGCCTTCGGAGCCTGAGTCTCTTCAGTCGGCAAGGATTAATGAGACAATTCTAGAGGCGATCATTTATCGGGCGTTGCTCAATGCGGGCGAAATGGAAGGTCGTGCTGTCAGCGAGCAGATCAAGCTGCCTTTCCGAATCGTTGAGCCTATGCTGTCCCGGCTCAAGATGGAGCAGAATGTCGCTTACAAGAATTCGACGGCGACGAATGACTATGTTTACGTCCTGACGGAAGCAGGCCGAGCGATTGCTCGAAATCACAACCAGGACTCGACGTATTTTGGTGCCTGTCCCGTTCGCTTGCCGGACTACATCCAAAGCGTCAAATTGCAAACGATCGAAGGGCAGTATCCAAAAAAAGTCGATTTGCAGAATGCATTCAAGGATTTGCTGATCAATCCTCAGATGCTTCATCGCTTGGGGCCGGCAGTTGCCAGCGGTCGTGGCATGTTCTTGTTCGGGTATCCGGGGAACGGCAAAACTTCGATTGCTGAGCGGGTGACGGGGGCGTTTGGCAAGTACATCTGGATACCGCGGAGTATCGATGTTGACGGCGATATTCTCCGCGTTTTTGACCCCATGAATCATGAACTGGTCATGCCCGATGCTTCGGCTGGGATTTTGGATGTCGTTGACTATGACAGGCGGTGGGTGCGGATAAAACGTCCCACGATTGTCGCTGGCGGTGAGTTGACGATGGATATGCTCGAGGTGCGTCAGAACGCGACAAGCGGGATCAGCGAGTCACCGCTCCAAATGAAGAGTAACTGCGGAACGCTCGTGATCGACGACTTTGGACGCCAGAAAATGAGCGTTGATCAACTGCTCAATCGTTGGATCGTTCCTCTCGAAAAACGATTTGACTATCTCAACATGGCGAGCGGCAAAAAGATCCAAGTGCCGTTCGATCAGTTGGTGATCTTCAGCACGAACCTCGAGCCGAAGGATCTTGTGGATGACGCGTTTTTGCGTCGGATTCCTTACAAAATTGAAGTTCCCAATCCGCCTGAAGCAGACTTTCGGCGGCTGTTTGAGATCATGTGTAAGGTGACCAAGATTCCGTACAATGCCGAAGCAATCGACTACGTCATCAAGACGCATTACTTGCCGGTCAATCGTCCGTTTCGCAATTGCCAGCCTCGTGACTTGTTGCTTCAGGTTCGCAATTTCTGTCTCTATAACGACCTGGAAGTCGAGCTCAAAAATGAATACTTCGACTTTGCGTGTGATAACTACTTCTCAGTGATGTAGTGTCCCTGTTCAGTCGCTGATGGCTCCAGCGTTCGACAGCTATCGCCGAAAGAGCTCGCTTGTGACGATCGATTCAATCAGTCGTGCGGTTGGGTAGTCGTCCTCTTTGACCTGGTTGAGAATTGTCTCCAGATCACCTCGGTCGCTTGGTTCAATCCGGCGACCGAGCGCGTGGGTGAGCAATCGCTCGGTCAATGTTTTTGCAAAAAAGTGCTTGCGATCGAGCAGCTTCTGTTTCAGCTCTGCAGGGCCCAGGAAATGTTCCCCTCCGGGCAAGGTGCCGGACGTGTCGATCGGAATCTTTCGCTTCTCGTCATAGTATTTGCGGGATTGGCCGATCGGGTCAAATCCTTCCAGCGCAAAGCCAAGCGGGTCGATGCGTCGATGGCATTGGAAGCACGCTTCGTCTTCGCGATGTTTCGTGAGTTGGTCACGAATCGAAGTGGCCCCGCGAGTGTCGGGATCGATGGCAGGGACGTTGTCTGGTGGCGGTGGCGTGGGGGTACCGAGAATGTTTTCCAAGAGCCAAACGCCTCGAACGACCGGCGACGTTTCGATGCCGTTCGCTGAGACCGTAAGGACGCTGGCTTGTCCGAGAAGGCCACCGCGATTCGGATCATCGAAGCTTACACGGCGAAATTCGTTTGCCGTGTCGACCGAGACTTTGTCGACGACGCCGTAGAGCTTTGCGAGATCTCGGTTGATAAAGGAGTGGTCTCCGGCGAGCATTTCAACGACCGATGCGTCGCGGTCGATGAGGTCTCGCAAGAACATCTGGGTTTCCGTTTTGGCTTCCGTTTCAAGGCCAGCGGCGTAGTAGAACCAGAACTCGTCGGGATCCGGTGGCATCGTTCCGATCGCTCTCAACGAGAGCCAGCTATCCAGAAAGTCTGCGACAAACGCGTCAGAAGCTGGATTCGCAAGTAGACGCCTGGTTTGACGGCGCAGTGTATCTGGATCGGATAGTTCGCCACGGTCGGCGCACCGGCGCAACTCATCGTCCGGCATCGTCGACGTCAAGAAATACGACAGTCGTTCGGCCAGGGCGTAGTCTGTAGCGGTACCTGTGGCTTTGCCGTCTAGAGATTGAGGCTCTTTGAAATACAGAAACGCAGGCGAACACAACGTTGCTTTGAGGGTGTCCTTGAATGATTGGAAAGCGCTTTGGCCATCGGCAAGTCGTGATTCGTAAAACCGCAGCAACGATTGAGCTTCTTCGTCGCTGGGCTCGCGGCGATAGGCCCGTGATGCGAACCGTTCGATTAGCGATTGAGCATTGGCTTCATCAAAATCGGCGCCGTCCAAAATCGCTTGTTGGCTTTTCGTTGGCCATGCCACGTCGACTGGGCCGCGAATCTGGACCTCGTCAATGCGAATGTGCGGCATTTGCCCATGCTGGATGACTGAGACTCGCTGCTTGGCGATCCCTTGATCCCCTTGAACGGACTTGGGAAGGGTGTCTTGATGGTAGCGATAGACTCTGCCGAATGAGCCTCGGACGTCGTGGATTCCGTTTTCGAACGTGAAGCGAGGTGCGAAGCCGCGATCTAGCGGGACGCGAAACGTGTACCATCGGAACTCATTGTCCGCGATCACTGTCTCAGCAAGCTTGGGTTGAATCGGTTGGACATGCACCATATCGCCAACGGTGGTGTCACCGGGGCGAATACCCATGCGAAACGGTTCTTCGAGATCGATGCGGACAGTTTTGTTGCTGTACGGCGTGTCGCGATGCATGGCTTTCGCATGCACACGGATTTCGTAGATTCCGTCAACGGGCACTCCTGAACGAAACTCGGCGATGTGGCCGTACGCCCCTTCGGGTTTGTCGTTGTAGGGGTGGTCGTAAAGGCAGAGGAAACTGTCGTTGAATGACTTTTTGTGTGCCGTTGAGAGCTCAGGCTGCTGGTAGAAGTTGTCCTTAAAGACCCATTCTTTCAGTTCCGGCCGTTGCGTAGCGGCCAGCGATTTTTCCACGCAGCGGTCGGCTGCTTCGAGGTAGTTTTCTAGAAGATGCCCCGAAGTGACCAAGGCATCGCCAACGTTATCAAAATTGGCTGAAAGATTGTCGCCCGGAAATTCGATGGTGGGATCAAACATCGTCATGTCGATCGCCAGTAGATCACCGATTGTCCGGCGATACTCTCGTTTGGAGAGTCGACGTAGGACGGTGCGTCCACCCGTGCTCGCCGTCGCCTGTCGCATGTTGCTTAGTCTGCTCGTCAGGGCACTGATCGCAAATAGACGCTCTTTCGAAGTCGGCTGGCTAGCGTCCTCAGGCGGCATCGTTGACAGAGTCAGCTGGTCAATGATGTCCTGGAGAAGGATCTGGTTGTCCAGACTTGGTTCTTCGAGATCAAACGTTTCGAATTCTCGTTCACCCGACGGATCGTCTCCGTTATGGCATTCGACACAATAGTTCTCGATCAGGCCTGCCAGTTGCTTTGCTTGATCCGCGGTGCCGTCCTCTGCCAGTATGGGTGTCCTGAATGAAGCGAAAGCGATGCAAGCGGCAGCTAGGACGACGGTACGAGCCGCCTTGGAATATCCAAAACGGTTCATTATGCCAGACCTCGCAATGTCCCCGTACCTAACCCGAACTCGTCGGTTTCGACGCCGAAGTTTTGCAGCATCGAGACGAATAGGTTCGACAGCGGCGGTCGATTTCGATCGTTCGAGTCATAGGCAAGTGAACGACCGTGGCGGAATCCACCGCCAGCCAGAAGGATGGGCAGGTTATTGTTCGTATGAGAATTGGCATTCCCCATGCCGCTGCCAAAGAGCACCGATGTCTGGTCGAGCAGCGAACCGTTCTCGTCATTGGTTTCAGTGAGCTTGCCGACGAACCTCGCGAATTGCTCGACTTGGTATTGTTCGATTTTGATCAGTGCATCGATGCTTTCCTGACGTTGGCCGTGGTGAGAAAGGCTGTGGTAACCGCCGCGAATGCCAAGATCACTCGGTTCGAAGTCGCCGCCGATTTCGAGCGTCGCAATTCGTGTCGAGTCCGTTTGAAGAGCCAGTGCGATCAAGTCATAGAGCAATGGCAGGTCTTCGACCATGTTGCGATTCTTGGGTGTTGGGAACGGAGCATCAGGTTTGGGGATGTCGACCCAATTGCGGCGCAATTCGAGTCGCTTTTCGACATCGCGGACTGACGTCATGTACTCATCGAGCTTGTCTTTGTCTTGTTGGTTTAGCTTCCGCTTGAGGCTATTCGCGTTGCTTTGAACCAAGTCGAGGATTGAGGACTGCATGCGGAAGCGATTTTTTTCCGCATGTTTGTCTTTCTCTTCCGTGCTTTCAAATAGCTTCTTGAAGAGCTGTTGTGGACCCGTGATCGGTGGGACACGCGTGCCGCTACGAGTCCATGACAATTGGCAACCGCCGTGGATTCCCGATTCGCTGCCGATCGTCAGTGTTGGAAAACGAGTTTGGCCAGGAATGAACTCGGCGGCATATTGGTCAAGCGTGACGTTCGCTGTGGGCATCGATTTCGCATCGATCTGTCGAACACCTGACAAGAATGCGTGAATCGCGAAGTGACCTCCTTTAAGACCATGGTCGAGTCCTGAGATAACAGTCAGTCGGTCCAGAATCGGTTCGAGCGAAGCTGTGGTTTGGCCTAATTCGAATTGCCCTAACGCTGACTCTTGCAGTCCAGACACCAACGTTGAGCGTTCAGTTTTCGGCCAAAAGGCATCGGGATAAAACCCGAGCATATTGCCGATGCAAACCATGCGTTTTTTCGGCGCCGAGGAAGCATGTTCGGAGGCTCGCCCCAGTGACGCGAAGAACGGTAAGCCGATGGAAACGCCGGCGGCTCGCAAGAAATGCCGTCGTTGAGTGGGTGAGTTCAGCATGATGCCAAATTGCTTTCGTCGAGTTGCTTGAGTGCAACGCCGTGACTGCAAACGAGTCGAGGCTTACGGCATTCAGGTCGGGTGGGGAAAGTGAGGTTTCGCTGAGCATCATAACATAATCGCGTTGAAACGTTCGGAGTTTTGATTGTCCAGGTTTGCTTGTCACATCAATCGAGATCCCTTCCTACGAAGCGAAATAGTTACATTTCTAGGAGCTGTTTATCTGCTTGCGGATCTTGTTTGTGCGTTATCGGTTACGGAGCTGTTAAGCGTTTGATGCTGTTGAGTCGTTAAATCGTTTTGGGGAAATGATTCAATTTTCGACGCCAGGTGTTGACTTGCCCCTCGCCCGCGGAATACTTTGAAGTTGATTCGCCTTAAACCCGGACTATTCACCAAGACCGATAGCATTTTAGAGACCCATCGCGTGATTCGTTGCGTTTAAGGAGTTATTCAACGACTTCAAAACCGCAACGAGGATCACGCAATGGGTGAAAGCCAGAGTAACCTTTTTGAG
>JBGTAI010000278.1:0-6252 GCA_041749955.1 Pirellulaceae bacterium
GAGGGTTGAGGGTTGAGGGTTGAGGGTTGAGGGTTGAGGGTTGAGGGTTGAGGGTTGAGGGTTGAGGGTTGAGGGTTGAGGGTTGATGGTGATCATTTGCTCTCAACCCTCATCTCTAAACTCTCATCTCTAAACCCTCAACCCTCAACTCGCCACCGCTGCGGTGGATCCGGTTGTTGCCAGGCACTCATTCCGCCGTCGACATAGATTGTTTGGCCGTGAATGTGCTCGGCGGCATCCGAAAGCAGGAAGACTGCTGCTCCGCCGCACACGTCCGGTTCAGGAACTTGGCCGTTTGGCGTGTGAAGACGCATCCATTCATTGAAACGAGGATCGTCGACGGCACCACTTGTCAGCGGAGTGCGCACCAGGCCTGGAGCCATGGAGTTGACTCGAATACAGTGCGGTGCCAACGACACACACAGCGATCGGACGAGGCTGGCGACCGCGCCTTTGCTCGCGTCGTACGCCGTGTGACAGTCCTCCGCGAGCAACCCGTTGATGGAACCGGTGAAGAGGACGCGACCGCGAACGCCCTCAGCGACCCAGCGTTTGGCAAAGGCTTGGGTCAAGAAATAGCCGCATGCCACATTCAAATTCATCGTCGTGTCATAACGCTTGAAGTCCATCTCAAGAAACGGAACGTCAATGAACGTGCCGACGTTATTGACGAGTAAATCAACATTCGCCAGCCGACTTTGGTGTTCGGCGAGCAACCTTTCAAGGTACGACGATGGGTGCTGGGATAAGTCGGCTGCGATGAACTCACAGCGTGCCCCATGGCTTTCGCAGACGGAAACGGTCTCTCCAGCGGTTGCGTCGGCTGCTAAGCCGATGAGAGTCACATCACCACCGGCTCTTGCGATCGCTTTGGCGATCGCGGCACCGACCCCGTGAGTTCCGCCGGTCACCAAGGCATGATGACCGTCAAGACGAAACGGATCCGACGGACGCTCTTTCAGCGATGGTTCCGACATCAATCAGCTCGCTGAAGTAGCCGGAGCGTTGGACTGGTTGAGGCATTTACCAATATGTCGAACGGCCTGGCGCAGACGCTGTTCGTTCTCGACCAACGACATTCGCACATAGCCTTCGCCCGCGGTTCCGAATCCGCTTCCAGGACTCACGGCGACGTTGCCTTCTTCGAGCAACTTCATTGCAAAGTCCATCGTCGACATTTGGCTTCGCCATGGCTCTGGCACCTGTGCCCACGCAAACATGCCTGCTTTGGGCAGCGTGACTTCCCAACCAAGTCGACGCAAACCGCTCACGAGCACATCGCGGCGACCTTGGTAAATCAGCGACTGTTTCTCGACACTTGCTTCCGTCTCACGCAGGGCAACGATCGCGGCGATTTGGATCGCTTGGAACATGCCGTAGTCATAGTAGCCCTTGATCGTGCCCAAGCCGCGGATCATCTCCGAGTTGCCTGCACAGAAGCCGACTCGCCAGCCGGCCATGTTGTAGCCCTTGCTCATCGTCGTGAACTCCACACCAACATCTTTCGCACCCGGTGCCGATAGAAAGCTCGGTGGCAAGTATCCGTCATAGGCGACGTCTGCGTATGCAAAGTCATGGATCACCATGAATCCATATTTCTTGGCGAGCCGGACGACTTCGATAAAGAAGTCTGGTTCGATCGTTGCGGACGAAGGGTTGTGTGGATAGTTAACGATCAAAACCTTCGGTACCGGCATCATGTTCTCGCAAGTGTAGGCCACGTTGCTGAGGAACTTGTTCGGATCGGCAACGTCCAGTGCGACGACGTTGCCGGAGGCCAAAATCACTGAGTACATGTGAATCGGGAAATACGGCGACGGGATCATCGCGGTATCGCCAGGCCCCATCAGCGCCAAGCACATGTGCGAGAAGCCTTCCTTGCTGCCCAGGCAAGAAATGATCTCTGTTTCTTTATCGAGGGTCACGCCGTACTTGCGACTGTACTTCGAAGCGACTTCACGACGCAGGTTGGCGATACCGTTGGACTTGCTGTAGCCGTGGTTCGTTTCGTCTTTGGCCGCGTCGATCAGTTTTTGAACCACGATCGGATCAGGCGGATCGGATGGGTTCCCCATTCCCAGGTCGATGACGTCATCGCCACCACGACGCTTCTGGTAGAGAAGATTGTTGATTCGCCCAAACATGTAAGGCGGCAATCGGTCGACTCGCGACGCGAATCGAACTTCAAAAGGCGCCGGCGACGGGTCCGTGGTGAGTGGCTGGATCGCAGGTGCGTCGATATTGGGCGTATCGGGATTGAACGGATTGGTCATGGTCGTTGTTTAGGAAAGATGGATTGGGACCCCGCTATTGTCACCCCAGACACCACTGGTCGCCCAGGGGTTAGCGAGAAAAACCGCGAACCAGGGGATAAACTCCACCAGCCCGCGGTTTTTGATTTTTGGAATGGGCAGTTTTTCTACCCGACAAATTTTCTACCTGACAGGCCTTGGAAGCCCTTCACTGAATCTCCAGGTCGATTATTTCGCGGCCGGAGCCTCGCCAGAAACTCGAGCGACCTTGGGGGCCTGCTTCGCAGCGACCAAGAAATTATCGATCTCAGCCGAATCCTTCAGCTCGTCGAACTTCTTGCTCATCGCCAACCGCATTTTCTTTTCGTGAATGTAGCTGGACAGCTCTTCACGAACGGCGGCTGGGTCGGCCACAACCGGCTCCGTGAAGCCCTGGCAACGAAGGACGATGTAGCTGTCGCCAGTGGCAATGATGCCGCTCAATTCGCCTGGCTTGAGCAAATACGATTCCCGCTCGAGTGCTGCCTGGCCGCTGTGCTTGCGAATCGGCGGCACCTTGCCGCGATTGCTCGCCGAGACAGGTTCGACACTGTACTGCTCTGCAAGCTGACCAAAGAACTCATCGGTCGGGTTGTTGCGAGCCATGTCCCAGACCTTTTGTGCACTGCGTTGATCCGCAAGCACGATCGCCAAGACTTCCACGCGTGGACCGTACTTGGATTCGAATTCTTCTCGCATGTCTTCTTCCATCACGGTCACTTGACCTTGAACCAACTTGGACAAGGCCACGCTCGGCCAGACCGCATCGCGGAAGTACAACTCGCGGGTGGTCTTGCCTTCGCTAAGAATTGATTCCATCCAAGTTTGAGTGTCTGGGGTGCCGTCGCCTTGGACATAACCAAAGCTCACCGCCGCTCGAGCGATTTCCGCTTCGAGATCTTGGTCGGTCACAGTCAAACTTGCCTTGCGAAGTGCTTGAGTCAGCACCTTGCGATTGATCTCACCGTTGAGTACTTCTTCGCCATGGCGCTCGATGCACTCATTGCCAAGCGAGGCGAGTGAGATTTGTTGGCCGTTGATGATCGCCGCGACACCAGGGTGCTGGCGCGAAAGAGTCTCGTCGCCGAGCACCTTCACGACTTGAGCTTCCTGTTGCAACTTGGCAAACAGTTCTGATGAGGCGCCACGCATTTTTTCATCTCGAATCTTGTCAGTGATTTGCTCGCGAATCGCTGGCATCGCTTGTGGACTTGGCGTTGTCGCTGGCATGCGTCGAACCACTTGCAGCACGATCCATTGGTCGCCCATCGGCATCACGGGCGCGACTTGGTCGTCGGCTAAAGCGAACACGGCTTCTTCTAATTCAGTATCACCGCTGTAGCGGCGAATCGGTGGAATCAATCCGCCGACGCTTGCGCTGGCTTCGTCCTCGCTGTACTGTTTCGCAAGGGCCGCAAATTGCTCGGGTTGGCGTGTGGCTTGTTCGTGTAGCGATTTCGCAGTTGTCTCGCTTGAAACCATGATCATTCGGCATTTCACCGCTTCGCCGTATTGCGAGATGTAAGCCTGATTGAACTCCTCTTCAGTAACTTGAACGGCACCGGAAACGAGTGAGCGTAGAGCAAGCAGCGGCCAGATGATCTCGCGGCTGTATTCTTGGGGCGAAATGTTTCGCTCGTCTTGAAGCAGCTTCAAATAAGCGTCCATCGACAGACCGAATTTGCCTGCCATGCGGGCAATTTCTTCACGCACCTGAGTCTCTGTGATCGTGATGCCTTTTTGCTTACAGGCTTGGAAGATCAAGTGGCGATTGATCATCGTGTCCAGCACATCTTCGCCATATCGCGAGATGGATTCCGTCGCGAGAGTTTGACGCGTAATCGGATCCGCATTGATGACGGCAACGATTCCTCCCGACGTTTCCTGGGCCTGGATGCTTGCGGAAGTCGCCATCGCGATTCCGAATCCGCACACCAGTCGAGTCAACATCGTCATCCAAACACGCATCCGAGCCGTTTGCAGTGGCATCGTGGTCTCTCCTTAACCGTCCAAGAATCCTGAACTCTCTCAATCGCTTAGCTGGCAAATCCTGCTCTGCCGCGGATCGAGGTCTTGAGAAGAACCTTAGAAAAATTCGGATTTTGACTCAAGATGAATCGATCCACCGAATTGGCGCGCGGCTGGCAACCCAGTCACACTCTCGTCTCAGGCGGTTCCACCCAATCCCATTCGCCAAACACTTCCGTTAACAACTCCTCTTGTCTCTCGCCTTGCCGAAGGGCAAACGCAGGAAACTGTGGCAGCGGCTCGCTTTCCTGGGTCGCGTCTTCTTGGGATGGGGCTTGCTGGGACAGGGCGTTCAATCGCCGCAGGTTTGAACTGCCCGCGAGGAAATAGCCTGTGCCCGCCGCGTCCGCGTCGGTTGCGCTCGACGTTCGAAGCGTGAGCGAAACGAGATCGGTTGTCGGATAGCCAGAAACTGGGTCGATCACATGGCCAAAACGCTTTCCGCGATGATGAAAGAACTGTTTTCCCGAGCCGCTCGTGCCCAGTGCCGCATCACTCAGCCAAACGCCAGCGAGCCTTCGATTGGGCCGCGTTGGGTGTCCGATCCCCACCGCCCAACCTCGATCCACACTTGTTGATTGATTGCCTCTTGCTAGCACACTGCTTTGCCCACCATGGATCAAGAAATCCGTAACGCCGCTTGCCAATAATCTCTCCGCGATCCGATCCAATGCGTGTCCTTTTCCGATTCCACCGAGATTGATCGACATTCCGGGAACAGCAAACGCGATCGTCCGCTTGTCCGGGTCCAGAATGAGCTTTTCGAAGCCGACCACTTCGAGCGCGGCCTGGATTTCGTCGGTTGGCGGTTTTCGTCCTTTTCGTTCCGTGAATCCCCACGCTTTCACCAACGGGCCGGCGGTAATGTCAAACCGACCACCAGTTTGCTGGCTCCAGCGGATTGCCGTTTCGATTAGCTCGAAGGTGGATTCGCTGACTTGGACGGGATGTGACGCCGCATCACGGTTCACTCGACTGATTTCGCTGTCTGGTCGATAGATCGTCAGTCGCTGTTCGATGTCATCGACCAGCTCCAGTGCGTCCAGAGCCTGTTCCATGGCCCCTTGGTGGGCCGCGGCCAGCATCACGACGAACTCAGTCGCCATCGCCGGGCGGCTGACGCTGGAAATCAGGTCGGAGTCACGTTGTGGCGGCAAAACAGTCATCAGGCACGCGGTAGTCGAAAAACGTCGGGGAAACAGCCCAGTTTAGGCAGGAATCGAACCTCGGCGAGCGGTCCCGTGTCTGAATCACCAGCGAAGTTGGAATCATTGGGCATGAACGGGTTGCGTTCGCGGGGCTGATTCAGCACAATTCGCAGGCCGAGAAACAATCTCGGCACCAGATAGAGACATTAGGAGCGGTGGCTGAGTGGTCGAAAGCACCGGTTTGCTAAATCGGCGTACGGGTCAAACTGTACCGCAGGTTCGAATCCTGTCCGCTCCGTTTCTCTAAACATCGTATTTGTTCAGCTTCAAGCATCCGCTTTTGCGGTTTCCGCACAGCGGTTTGAGTCGGCAATAACGAGAAAAAGTAAAACTAGCCCGGAGAGACCAGCTCCGGGTTATTTTTTCGGTAAACAACAATCGGCAAACGAAGCTCTTTTCAAGACTCTACAGTCACAAGAGTTCAGCAAGCTAAACTTGTTGTTAACCAAAACCGAGGGCGTAGCTCAGTCGGTAGAGCAACGGACTTTTAATCCGTTGGTCCTGGGTTCGAGTCCCAGCGCCCTCACTTCTTTTCTTTTCCGTGCCTGGTTTTGACGTCGAGTGAACACTTTTTTGGTTGAGAGAACTAGTGCGTCATCCAGTCTTAATTTGGGGGTAGAGACGCTTTAGCTTTGTGCGAGCGTCGTCGATCTTGAATTGCCAGTCGACGCCGCGTTGCTTTTCGTTGGTGCGTTTGGCCCACGCAGCGATTTCACTTTGCAATT
>JBGTAI010000279.1:0-2853 GCA_041749955.1 Pirellulaceae bacterium
TCGAACTGAACGTGCCGAGTTACCGCGTCGAGAAGGCGAAAGCCAATGGCAAATCCACTTCCGCCGAGGCAACTGCGAAGAACTCTTAGCAGGGAATTCTAATTGTCGCTAAAGGGGAGAACTAATTGTCGCCGAACAACACAAGAACGGTCCAGGCGACCGCCTGACTAGACTGTCGACATTCCGAGCGGATTCTCTGGAGCACACAGCCAGCGCTGGCCACTACGAAGCGCTTCCTGAGCCAGGCTCTCCGGCGTCCCTGCAGCGCGTTTGAACACGCGTCCGAACTTCTGCACCACATCACACCAAGCCCGCGCATCCAAACCGATGCGACTGAGGATCGGAGCCAAGTGATCCGGTATCACTCCCACCTTGTCGCGACGCAATTGCCGGCCAGTCCAATCCAGCAACTCCAGATAGCGCCCCATCGACACACCCAGAAAGCCTTTCACGCTCGCCCGGCGCCCTGATTCATCCAAACACGGACCTACCGGATCGTCCTTCTCGTTGATCTCGATCGGACTCATCCAGCCACTACGGCGCCGACGACGACTCCGCTCCCAATCATGCGTGCTCACTCGAGTCCGGTCCTCACGCTCCGCCAAATCATCAATACGATCCTTGGCTCCCGTGAACTCGCTCGTCTCTGGCGTCTTCGCGATCGCAGCACGAATCGGATTCAAGTCCACATACGCCGCGCAAGCCAACAAGCTGGCTTCATCAAGAAGTAATTGCAGGCGATATCTACCTTCCCAAAATCTGCCGGTGCAATCGTCCTCGCGGTTCGCACGTCGAGCGATGTTTTCCGCCGTACAGCGCATCCACCAACTCACATCCGAGAGTCGTCGACGCCGTTCCGCCAACACCTCAGGCTGATTGATGATCATGTCAATCTCAGGCTTCGTCGGAGTCTCCGGTGAACCATCCAGTTTCCGGCGTACCGGAAACAGCCTCAACCAACGCTGAGCCACTTCCTCATCGCTCCAAGCCGCCACCACATCAGCACGACTACGAAGGACGATATGCAGGTGATTACTAAGCACCGTGTACGTCAAGCAATCGATCCCGAAGACACTCGCGAGAAACTCCAGCCGATCACGAATCCAACCGCGTCGATGTTCAAAAGATTGCCCCGTAAAGCGATCTTCGCCACAGAGAAAGGCGCGTCGAACGCATCTCTGCACCGCATGAAAGACCTGAACTTCCGCCGGATCAGCAACTTCGTAACGAGGTTTTCGAGGCATCAAAAGACTCCGCAGTGCTAGAGGTGAGTCACAAAGTTACCAAACTTCCTCGAAGCCGGCAACATACTTTGGATGGCCCCTGTTTACCCCGTCGAGTCGGGCATCGATTCAGCTTGTTGAGAGAACGCTGACGATCACATCGCGGCGGCGGGCGAAGAGACTCTGAAAGTAAAGGCGATCCGCCGCTGTTGTGCATCGTATTGTTCATCGCGACGTTTTCGCATTCGGTAATGCCAAATCACCGTCGTGATGTTGTGATTCAGTCTACTGCGTAGCGACGGGCCGAGCAACGTTCTTGCGACGCCAAGCCAAGAGCAATGAGCATGGGCGAACAGATCGATGCACGCCGACCGAGCAACGAATCTGACCGAGCAAGAATCCGACCGAGCAAGAATCTGACCGAGCAAGAATCGCAATCGAAGCCCACGGAATCCGTCAACCGAATTGTCCGAGCAAGAGAGTCGATGAACGGCAACCATCACCGAGTGGCCGCAAAAAAAGTTTCTAAAGTCAAGCGCCGCCGACCGGCCACTTCGGTGCATGGTTTTGTTACGCCGTTTCGACGGACTTATTTAGGCCGTCGTCACGTTGTTGTGTTCCAAAATATCGGTGCGGTTAATTGCATCGGCCAATTCCGGTCGCAGAACCAAATCTAGTTGCCCGTTTTCATCATTCGGTTCGGCACCAGCAAGGAATACCATGAAGCTTGGTTTCAATCCGAGTTTCTCACAAAGCAGAACTGAAAATTTTCCGTAGTGCAAGTTGATCGCTCGGTAATTTTCGTACCCCATTGCATCGGCAAGCTGCGTGGCTGTCGCAGTATGTTCTGGTGCATTGTAATGGTGCGCTAGTATCTCTCTGTGATGTTTCGCCAATGGCCTGAGTGATTGGAGTGCATCCACAAACGCGTCAACGGTTGGGCAAAGTTGAGCTGATGGCATTTCTGTTTCCTTTGGGTGGAATTTTAGGTATCGACGATTGGCAACTTGAAGGCGTAACGATTGCGATCACCTCGCCGCGACGAAAGATCTTCCACTTTAAAACGCCTCATTTCGCGGCTGAGGTGCATCGCTTGGTTCGTCCGTATTCCGGCGAGTTGCACACGCTGCGCAACTAAATGTAGTTTCTCGCCAGTTTAAGCTGAGATTGGATCTCGCTGTATTCATCACGACCGTTGCACAGCGTTTCGATTATATCAAACGCCTCAGTCTGAATGCGACTACCATTCTTGAGGAATGCCGCATCTTCATCGTCTTCAGTACTTCCGAAACACAAACGACCAAGAAAACGATCGAAAAAGAAGTTGAATACCGTCCCGTTTGAATCTACAAGATCAAGATACATCGTGCAGTACGGTCTTGGATCACGATAGATTCCGAAGTCCGTAATGCGTAATGGGGGCGACGGCGTACATGGCCATTCACTGATTTCTCGGAATCCTGGGATTTGGTCGGTCACTCATTCCCTCTAAACCCGAGTTATTCACCACGAACGTAACGGGTGGAGTTTTTCGAGTTAGCCGCGTAAATAGTGGCTTGAATTTAGTTTTGATGCGTCATTGCGGCCGTCAGCGCAGAACGGCCCCCTCCCCAAATTCGATTTTCGTTCA
>JBGTAI010000280.1:0-15503 GCA_041749955.1 Pirellulaceae bacterium
CATTCTTCCGGATGGATGTAAAGCATCTGGTCGCCTTCGTAAAAGCACTCGACCGGGCACACGACAACGCAATCGGTGTACTTACATCCCGAGCACGGCTGGCAAACCACGTGAGTCATTTCTCACACCTTTCAATGGGTCGAAAACTAATAGAAGTGTTTGGTACCAACAGCATATGTCATCGCAAAGCTGCCAGCAAAATATATCGGCGGGCGAGCAACGTCGCTGTACCCGAACCTCGACATTCTTGCGAGTCTAGGGCATCTGTGCGACTGGGGTCGAGTTCGTTTTTTCGCCCGAGAAACTTAAAACGCGTTTTCGGTCTGCGTCACCACTCAAACATGGTCGTAAAGCACCAGGCATTCTGCTTTTGGCCAAAATCAGTCATCTTGGGGTGCCAAGCTTCACATTTTGCCTCGTTTGCCGGCCTGTTCCTCCGTGTCTGAATCACCAGTGTCTGAATTCTCGAATCCCGTCTCGCTAAGACTCAAGCCATCGCGTCAATTCCCGTTTTTAGCCCGCCATCCGTGGGTCCAAGCTCACGCGTTGGCTGATCCAGGCGACAATTTGCCATCCGGCCAAGCGGTGGATTTGATTGACCACGATGGAAATTGGGTCGCCCGAGGCTTGGTGAACCCGCACAGCCGACTTCGCGTGCGGCTGTACTCCTACGATCCAGAATTGGCGATCGACGAGGCTTTGTGGCGGGCAAGGATTGATGCCGCGATCGCCCGGCGACGTCTGAGCGAGCCGTTTGCGGCCAACGGTGCGGAACGTTTGGTGTTCAGCGAATCTGACTTAATGAGTGGATTAATCGTCGATCGCTACGCGGATCACCTCAGTGTCCAGTTCACTGCTGGGGCACTTTTGCGTTACCGCGAACCCATTTTGGATCACCTCCGATCCGCCATGAACTGCCAAAATATCACTGTCCGAATCGACGAAAAAACGGCCAAGTTCGAGGGTATCCCCGCTACAGAAGACGGCATGGCAACGACGGAAACGATGGCCGAGGAAGTCGTCCAGTACGAGCAAAACGGACTGCATCTAGCCGTTGACCTGCAAAGCGGCCAGAAGACGGGCGGCTATCTGGACCAGCGACTCAATCACGTTGCCGCCGCACGGTATTTGGGCGGCCGACGGGTGCTGGATGTGTGTTGCTATACCGGCGGATTTGGGCTCGTCGCAGCGAAAGCGGGGGCTGCGTCCGTGGTCGGGCTCGACTCGAGCGAAGCCGCCTTGGTCGCTGCACGCGAAAATGCCGAGCGAAATGGGATTTCGAATATGGAGTTTGTTCGCGGCGACTGCTTCGATGAACTCAAGCGGATGGGCGAAGCGGGTGAGACGTTCGACGCAGTGGTCCTGGATCCGCCGAGGTTTGCGGGCAGTCGCCACCAGGTCGACGCGGCGATTCGAGCCTATGGCCGACTCAATTCGCTGGCATTGGACCTGCTGCCAAGCGGTGGCGTATTGGTCACCTGCAGTTGCTCCGGCCGAGTCAGTCGAGCTGAATTCGAGGATATGCTGGCGGATGTCGGCCGCAGGCGCCGAAGAGACTTAATCGTTCTCGAAAGCCGCGGACCAGCGCCCGACCACCCGGTTGCCATCGCATGCCCCGAAAGCGATTATCTCAAGTGCATCATTTTGCAGGTACAATAGCGACCCCGACACTCAACGAAGCAGACGGAGCATCCGTCCGTGTGTATAGTGAAGTGGCCGGGAGGGCACCATTTCTCGACTTCTCATCTACCGGAGTGCCCCATGTCGGGCGTGACGATCAAGATCCTACACGGCGCAGATCGCGGCAAGGTTTTCGAATCTCTCGAGCCTCCGTTGACGATCGGCCGTGAAGAAGGAAACGATATCCAGCTCAATGATGAGCGTGTGAGTCGATGTCACTTCAAAATCCAGCGTGACAACGACCGCCTCGTGCTCACTGACTTGGACAGCACGAATGGCACCAAGGTCAACGGTATCGAAACCCAGCTCAAGATTCTTCGATACGGCGACCTGATCAATGTTGGTCGCTCGCTGATGTTGATCGGCACTGAAGAGCAAATCGCCGCTCGTTTGGCGTTGATGAACAAAGACGGCGCAACCCAAAGTCGAGAAGCCGCTTCATCCGAAAGCTCGATTGCAATCCAGCTCCAACGGGAACCGACAACTCCGGTCCCAGCGGAAGTAATTCAAATCTATGAAGTGCCATCGATTCCCGACGACATGACACCGGGGCAAAAAGCCCAACTCTGTGAAATTCTCGATTACTTGCAATCGCGACTCAATCGGCTCATCGAAGCCGCACGAATTGAGGAGTCCTCACAGGAAGTCGTGCTCAACATGTCCGCGTGGCAACGCATGCTCGATGCCCAAATCCGCCTCGCCACCATGACACGCCAAATCGCCGACCCCGAATGGCCTCGTTAAATCGGTCCGTTCAAAACACGATTCGTCATCGCTAGAATTCTCTTCCGACCAATAGGTTGTATTCGAAGTCAAAGCCACGGTCCGCGCCCATCCTCAACGGCGCCACGATCCCGTTGGTAATCCTCCACGAATCGTAGGCGATCGGCAATCCGAAGACTAAATCGAGTACGTCCGTTCGATTGGCCACATTGCCAATTTGCACGGTCGTTGCTGGGATCAGGGTGCCCACGGAAGGTAACACCTCTACTTCAACAAGCGAGGCATCCTCAAGCGTTGTGGTGTAGTGCAACTCGCTCACGAACGACAGCGATTTCGCGTATTGCCCCACACCACGACGGTACAAGTAGCGTCCAATACCGAGACTCAGTCGCCCTATTTTCTGGACTTCGATATCTCCTGACTCTGTCACGCGTGGCAGAGTCAGCCCGAAATTCGGCAAACTCAGTTGTGCATCAATCGACCCAACTAACGGAGTGATTGGGAAATCAAGTTGCGCAAACCCTTGCACAAACCAACTCTCGCCAAACTCAGCGGCAAATGACGTGAACGGCGAAATAGAAACCAGTCGATTGCGAATCGTGGAGTCGAAGAAAAAATCGACGCGTGTGGTCACATCGGGGTTAATATTATTCGGGTCTTCGATGACAAAACGATCATCGTCGATCATGCCGCTCAAATGAACATCCGGCGCCGTGGGAAGGTTCACCGCCACACCCCCGGAAAGCACAGATCCATCTCGCTCCAGCAAGCTGCGTTTGAGAATGACCGCGATGTTTCCCAAACTCGTGTCGAGGTTATTGAGCGGAAGTGAAATGAGTGGCGGCTCACCGACAACGGGCCCCGTTCGCTGAGAGAAAGTTAGATCAGACGATAGTTGATAGTTGATCGGGACGCGCACTTCGATACTTGAACGTTCGCCCATTCGCTTCTCGATTCCGAATGTCAATCGATCAATATTGGGCGTCGATTCACCACCATTTTCCGAGTCCGCAAAAACGGAAACACTCGAAGCATTTCGGAAATGCCGATAAGAAGCGTAGAAACGATCTCGAATCGAGGCGCTATTGTTTTCGGCGATATTGAGTCGACTACACGCAAATGTCGGGTGAGCCACCGAGATTACCGGAAGCCCACCGTCAAACCTCACAACTCCACATCCTCCAGCTGTCGTGTCGCCAATCATACTGGGAACTGCTGAATACGATCCTCGGGTGGCACCGAAAGCGGCTAATGGCGCATTCACACTGTTGAATTGGGCCGGAGGAGGAAGTCGGTCCAAGCCCGCAGGCAGACTGGTCGATGGAAGCGGCGGACGATCGATTTCGGGGATGACCACGGGCGTTGGTCGAACGGGCTGAGCCACTTGAGGCTCCAAATTGCTTTCACGAACCGTCGGTGGCACCACCTGTGAATCTGTTTCCATGGCTTTGGCATGAATCGATTCAGCGGTAGGCGGGTCGACCGCCACAAGCTCGGCCGAGCATACCAGACACATCGTGGAAAACAGCAGAAAGCGGACGACAAAACGCATGTTGTTTACTGTGGGCATGACTTACACTCGAATTGACCGACAGCCTTTTAGATCGTTTGTAAGACGCGTTCAAATTGAAGCATTTACTCCACATGTAGGGGGTTATCTAAACGTAACGGAATCACGCTGCGTTATTGTCGTCAAACTTTACCTAGACCACATTGTATCCAAGGCCTCTCGGCAACTGGAAAAACACTTCATAAACATTGCTATCAAAAAAAGCCACGCTGGGATCTAAGTCGATCAACGTGGCTTATGGCAGTTTCATTTCGTGAGGGCCCGAGCTTTTCTCGCGGGCCTAAGTTTTTCTCAAAGGCACCAATTAACGCGCGGACACAATTTGGTTAGCGTCGTGATTGGTGTCTGACGATTGCTTCGAAATCGAAGCGAATTGGTCGGCCAAACGAGCGATCATGGCCTCCTGGCGAGCAAGTTTCTCGACCAACTCAATCTGTTGAACTTGTGATGCTTTCAACGCCTCAATTTCCTTAGCTTGACGTTCAATCGCAACTTGCTGGTCTTGCACGACCTTTGTCAACACGGCCACAACATCCATGGCGGCTAAACTCTTGCGGTCGCTGGTTGCGAGTAACTCAGGCACATCTTCAGCAATAAAACCGACATAGTCTTCACTCGGTTCTGACTTGTATTGGTAAGTCACCGGACAAAGCTGTGCTACGACCTCGGCCGCACGAGTGCCATCGAGCGCCACGATGTTTTGCTTCAGCTCACGACTCGAAGCGTTCGTCCAGACGCCGCCAACGGTGCAACGAGCACCACTCTTCATGTGAATCGGAAACGTTGGCGTGGTTTTTCCGATCCCCACATTGCCGTTTCGAAGTGTGAGCAAGTTGTTGTTGAGAGTGCTTTTGAAAATTGTCATCACGTTGCGAAGGCTACCTTCATCGCGAAGGATAAAGTGCCCTGTAGCCGTGGTTACAAAGGAGTATCCACCATTGGGTGTCGTCATCTTCAACGTCGACACTCGATTACTTGCCAGTGTTTTAATACTCAAATTCGCCGTATCGGTTGCTTCTTCAATGACCATTGACTCCGCACCAATATTACCTGGATTGAAACGGACAGATGAGCTACCAACATTGTCCCGGATATCCAATAGACCTTGGGGCGTCGTTGTCCCCATACCAATATTGTCATTTGCCGAGATAAATACCGATGCGTCCCTTGCACCTGGCTTGATCGCGATGGGTACGGACTGGAGATTTGTATCGTCGATGATAAAAAAACCGTTCTGATCAGGCCGAAGAACCCAGATTTGGCGGGGTAAAGTAGAGGTATCGATAGCAGTCACACTTGGATTGGGCCCTTCCAAGGTGGCTGTCTCCTGACCCATTGCTACACCAGAAAGTGACCAAGTGGTTACAAGAATCACATAGCAAACCGACCTGACAGCACTTGGCAAAAACGAGTTGGAGCGAGATACATTGAACCGGCGAATTAGCATGATGATGTCCTTAGTGACGAGGTGACCTGGCGTCGCGAAAGCGAGCTGCGCAGTTTTAGATTCGAAACTCTTTGCAAGAGTACTGCTTGCCAAACGACAGTCAACCAGGGGAGGGTGCGAGCAACACCCAAAAGAAGAGAATCGCTTTAAAAACAACCTTGAGGGCAAATCAGACGCCCCAAATAGCAAAGCCTCTGGCCAGACTCGGGGTCAACTCAGCCCATCGATTTGCATTCGAACTACGCCCGTGGATGGAATTGCTGATGGACTTTCTTGAGCCGTGAATGTTCGACGTGGGTGTAGATTTGCGTCGTTTGGATGCTGGCGTGACCGAGCATTTCTTGGACTTGGCGTAAGTCAGCTCCGCCGGCGAGCAAGTGAGTTGCGAAGCTGTGTCGGAGACTGTGGGGGCTGATCGAAGAGTCGATCCCAGCTCGCTTGGCATAAAACTTGACCATTCGCCACAGCTGAATTCGATCCAGTGCCAGCCCAGCTCGCGATAAAAAAAGTTCTTCGGGCAAGTGCGTTTGCCGCGTGGCGAGTTTACCGCGAAGCTCGCCCATGTACCTCTGGATCGCCTCGATCGCACGAGTGCCGATCGGCACCATTCGCTGCTTGCCGCCTTTCCCTTCGCACTTCAGATACCGCTCCGCGAGCGACAAATCGCGAACGCGAAGTCGACACACTTCCGAAGCCCGACAGCCGGTGGCATAGAGCACTTCGAGCATTGCCACATCGCGTTGCCAATACTTGTCTGTTTTGCGAACCGCTCCAAGGAACGCGTCAACGCTGCGGGTCGACAGCACGGTTGGAACCCGCTCCCACATTTTCTGGGTGACGATCAACTCGGCCGGGTTGGACTCCACGAGCCCTTCGAGCTGGAGATATTTGAAGAACATCCGCACGGCGACCACGGTTCGAGCGACCGAAGCGGGAGCAAGCCCAATCTCATGCAAAGTGCCCATAAAGTCCGATAAATCGCCAACGCTCAGGTCTTTGGGTCGTCGACCGTCCAACCAGTCCATGAATTTACGCATATCCCGCCCGTAAGCGGCTATCGTATTACTCGACAGGTGGCATTCGCTCGACAAATAGCGTAGATAATCGTCACAGATAGCAAGTGGGGAGGAATCGGTTTTTGCCGGAGCCTCAGCTTGCTGGAGTTGTTGAAGTCGGGTCGGACGTTTTGCCACGGCGTGCTAGCTTTGGATTGCGGAGTGGGCCATCAAGCGTTCACTCCCATCCTTATCGGATCTCAACATGATGGCTCCGAAGCAGTTGGCGATTTGAACGCGTGCTTTTCGGCAATTCGACGAGCGCATTTGAGCTTTCCTCAGGAGACGACGGTCGCGATGAATGTTTTAGTGATTGGTGGCGCCGGTTATATCGGTTCGCATGCGGTCCGATTGCTCCAAGGAGCCGGCCACGGTGTCGTTGTTTATGACAATCTGTCTCGCGGTCACCGCAAGGCCGTCCCCGAAGGTTTGCTCGTCGAAGGCGAAGTCGCCGACCGTGCCAAACTGGTGAAGACGCTGCGCGAGAAGAAGATCGACGCGGTCATGCACTTTGCTGCGTTTGCGTTGGTGAATGAATCCGTCAACGATCCGTCGCTCTACTATCGCAACAACGTCATCGCTGCACTCGAACTGCTCGACGCGATGCGCGAAGCGGAAGTTCACAAGATTGTCTTCAGCAGCACGACGGCGACGTACGGCGAACCGGACGTGATTCCGATCCCAGAAACGACGCCGCAAAAGCCAATCAATCCGTATGGCTTTACGAAGCTCGTGATTGAACAGGCGCTCGCGGATTACGCTGCGGCATACGGGTTCGCGTACGCGGCATTGCGGTACTTCAACGCCGCTGGCGCACGCCCCGACGGCACCATCGGCGAAGACCACACACCGGAAAGCCATCTGATTCCGATCGTGCTTCAAGTCGCCCTGGGCCAACGTGAAAAGATCACGGTGTACGGCGACGATTACCCGACGCCCGACGGCACCTGCATCCGAGACTACATCCACGTCGATGACCTGGGCGATGCACACCTGCGAGCCCTCGAGCGACTGCAGCCGGGCAAGGGAATCTGTGTGAACCTTGGCACAGGCCGCGGGACCAGCGTGCGTGAAATCATCGAGGCCTGTCGCGAAGTGACTGGACACCCGATCCCAGAAGTGATGGGCGAACGACGTGCCGGGGATCCGCCGGAGCTCATCGCCGATGCCCGGCTGGCCAAAGAAATCCTGGGCTGGACCCCTCGCTACACCGGCGTTCGCGAAATCGTGGAAACAGCCTGGAATTGGCACTCAAAACATCCTCATGGTTACGCTTGAATTGGCAGTTATCCTAGAGATTGAGCGGGTAGCTGCGAGTACGTCCCGGTAGCCCCAGGCGTTCATGACCGGGTAACCCGTTTTTTACAGCTTTTACAGCCCGTGAATCCACCAACTGGACCGTGAGTGTGAGTCGTCGAATCGTCCCTTTCGCCTTGGTTGCTATCGCCTGGTTCTGCCCCGATTTGTCTGGAAATGCGGATGAGATCCGCGACCGGCAAAAACAGCTGTACCAAGCCGTCATCCGGTCCATCAACACGGCGGGCCAGAGCTACGTGGACGGTAACGTGGACGCATCCGCAGCAAGCATTACTGCGGCGGCGAAAGAATTCCGCGAGATGATCGCGATTTCGTCTCCAGAGGACTACGACAAGTTGATCCCGACGATGCGGCAAATCGAGCGTGCGCATGCCATGTTGCAACTCGAAGGCGTCTCGGTAGACCCGCTTTTCATTCCGTCGCGTCCAACGACCACTCCGACGAGCCTCCCGAGTTCGAGCCCTAGCACGAGTTCGATGCCCGCGGCTCCAGTTGCCGTCAAGCCAAAACCAACCCCACCAAAACCGACACCGCCAGCTCCAAAGAAACCCTCGCCACCAACGCCGCCAATGAACAACGGCATCAGCTTCACGTCCGTCATTCAACCAATCTTGGTTGGACGTTGTGGCCAGTGTCATGTGAGCGGATCCAAGGGCGGCTTCCAAATGACGAGCTACGATACGCTGATGAAAGGACCATCCGAAGGCGTCGTGGTCTTCCCCGGCGACGTGATCGCTAGTCGCTTGATCGAGACCATCGAGACCGGTGATATGCCACGCGGCGGTGGCAAGGTCCCTGCCAACGAATTGATGGCCTTGAAGACCTGGGTAGCACAAGGCGCCAAGTTCGATGGCCCCGATCCAACCGTGAGTTTCTCTGGTGCGCCAGCGATGGCAGCCGCACCCGCGGATGCTCCGATGGTGGTTCGAGCAACCGGCAAAGAAACCGTCAGCTTCGCATCGCACATCGCACCACTACTGGTCGACAATTGCGGCGGTTGCCATATCGACGCGATGCAGGCTCGAGGCGGCTTGCGAATGGACACGTTCGCACAAATGCTGCGAGGCGGTGATAGCGGCTCAGTGATCACGCCTGGAAAGGGCGAAGCCAGCCTGCTGGTGCGAAAACTTCGTGGCAGTGAAGGAGACCGAATGCCCGCCGGCGGTCGCCCAGCCCTCTCGGATGAGTCGATCGCTCTGGTCAGCAAGTGGATCGACGAAGGCGCCACGCTTGACGGTGTGAGTGAGAATCAACCGATCACCGTCATGAGTCAACTGGCTTGGGTCGCTAAAGCCACACCGGCCGAAGTCAGCGAGCGCCGCGCGAAACTTGCGGACGAACATTTTGCTCTCGCCAATGCGGCTAACTCGGCGATCCACCAAGAGACAACGGAGCATTTCAATGTGTTGGGCACAGCGAGTGCCGGCACCGTGAAGTTAGTTGCGGAACAAGCCGAATTATTATTGCCGCAAGCAAGAACGCTGGTCGGTGGTCCCAACGGCGAAGCGTACTATCGCGGCCGGGCCACCATCTTCGTGCTGCCCAAACGATACGACTACAGCGAGTTCGCCAAGATGGTGGAACAGCGTAGCGTACCAACGGATTGGAATTCGCATTGGCAATTCGATGGGATCGATGCCTACGTCGCGGTGGTAGCAACCGATCGTGACGAACCTGAAGTGATCAGCCAGCGGCTCGTCACACCCATCGCTGCACTCGCAATGGCGACGCGAGGTGGAGACGTTCCACGATGGCTGGCTGAGGGCGTCGGCGTCAATCTTGCCGCGAGCGGTCGCGGCGTGCTCGATCGAGAAGCACGTCGCAAATTGGAGGCCGAGATCTATGAAGCGGCCTCTGCTGCGAAGAACTCGAAACAATTCCTCGAGGGCAAACTCACTCCCGAACAGTCCGATCGTATTGGGACTGCGATCGTATCAACCATGGTCGACCGCTCTCGTCGACGCCAATTTGATGCCATGCTGAGGGAGCTAGAGTCCGGAACCGCATTTGACACGGCGTTCGCTAAGTCCTTTGGTGCCAATATCGCCAGCTACGTCGATGGGTGGTTGGGGATGGTGCAAAAGTAAAGGCTTGGCACGACAACTTGGTTGACTCGGTCCAAACCGGTAGCATGAACAGGATCGTCGCGTGCTGATGTTGAGCACGGACACGTTTTGTGCCATTCAGGAAAGTCATGTCAGCCCAGGATCGGACGCTCGACCAGTACCACGAGCTGATGCAAATTAACGCGGTATCGCACATTCTGCGGGCCGCTCGCGAAGCCGGTGTATTCCTCCAACTTGGCAAAGGCCAACGCACCGCCGAACAACTCTGTGAAGCGTTGCATCTCCAAAAAGAACCCGCCCAGTTACTGTTGGACGCGTTGCTGAGTATCGGCATCTTGGAACGCTACGGAGACGACTACGCCATCTCCTCGGCCGCTCGACTGCTGAGCCAATACGACACCGATCTTGGTGACGCGAATTGGTCTCTCTTGGCAAACCGAGTTCGCACCGGCGACAAGTCATCCGATCAACGGCGGTACTTTGAAAGCGTTGCTGCGACCCAGTGGATTCATACCCCAGCGGCGATGCAGGCGGCTGAGATTCTCGACATTGCTAACATCGAGTCCGAGTCGCTCAAGCTCATTGACCTGGGTTGCGGCAGCGCCGTTTGGAGTTGTGCGATGGCGTTTGCACACCCAGCAATGTCGTTGGTCTTTGTCGACGAGCCAGGTGCGCTCGGTGCCGCACAATCCACCGCGTCATCCATTGAACTGCACGATCGATTTTCAACCATCATTGGTGACCCGCTGACCGCTGCGTTACCAGAAGACCGATCGTTCGATTTCGCGTTAATCGCTCAGCGGTTGCATGCATTGGACGACGCATCCGGCGATGAGTTGCTAAAACGGGCCGCGGCGACACTCAAGCCTGGCGGGCGACTCATCGTGATCGATTTGTTTCGAGGTCCAGCAAAACCAAATCTGTGTGAATCAGTCGAGGCGTTGAAGCTCGATCTGCAAACAGGGGCCGGACGAATGCGAACTCTCGAAGAATCCAAAGAAAGACTTGGCCGAGCAGGACTGTCGAATATCCAGTTCACGTTCCTTGCCAACAGTCGTATCAACCTTGGGTTGCTGGTCGGCGACAAGCAAGATTAGACCGACAAGCCCGACTAGATTTTAGACCGTTACCGAGTCTCGCCAGGGCAGTTCGATTCGGGCCGTGAACGACTGAATTTCATGAATCGCTTTCTGGGCCGTTTGACTACTTCCGGATCGCGAAGCGAGCTCAAGCGAACGCGCCGGCAGAATGAAGCACTCGAATCCAAGACAATCGCTTGTGTCTTTTAGCCACTGGGCAGACTCGATGAGTTGCTTCATGTCGCCGCGATCGAGTACCGATTGCATCTCGCTAATGGCTTCGTCCAACGTCTCCACGAAGCCCTCAATCTCGGCCTGGAGCGACGGTTGATAACTCGGCAAGGCGGGATGGATCGGCCAATTCTCAACTCCCGAAAGCTGGCCACTCGCTCTCGACTCTCGCGCCGTCCCAGAAGCGTCATACCGACAACTGCCTGAGCTCACTGCGTCTCGCACGACTCTGAGTAACTCGTCGAAATCAACGGGTTTCGTGAGCATTCCCTCACATCCGTCGCCCAAGCAAGACAAATGACTGTCGACTCGAGAGTGCGGCACCAACGCGATCACCGGCTTCTGCCAACCCGAGTTACGCAACAACTCGACTGATGTTGAACCGTCACCCACAGGCAGCTTGAGATCGACTAGCACCAAGTCGTAAGCGTCTTGATCCTCGGTGATCAGATCAACAATCGTCTGGTGATTGGGAGCGGTATAAACATCCGCGCCAGCTTCATCCAGAATCAATTGAATCAGTTCGCAATTTGTTCGGTCATTGTCGCAAAGCAGGATTCTTGTTCCCTGCAAACAAGCAAACTCCTCACTGATCACGATCTCTGGGGACCGCTCAGCCAAAATAAAGGACGACGTATCCAAGCTCGCCAGGCTCTCACCGGGATCGATCGTCGCCCGAAAGATGCTGCCTTCGCCGAGTGTGCTTTCAGCTGAAATCGTGCCCCCGAGCCCTTCGGCGATATGGCGACTGATCGCGAGCCCCAAACCAGTCCCACCGAATGAACGTGTCATCGACGTGCCCAACTGGCTGAACGGGGCAAAGATATGCTCGAGATTCTCGTCCGAAATCCCGCGGCCTGAGTCGCACACCTCAATCACCAAGGAGTCGGGGGTTCGATCCGACTCAAACGTGACACGAACTTCGACGCCGCCGCGATCCGTAAACTTAATCGCGTTACTGACAAGGTTGAGAAGCAATTGGTGCAAGCGATCAGGATCGGTGGTAATCAGCGATGGAATTTCGCCTGACCATCGACACTCCAAAGAGATGCCTTTTTCGTTCGCCTTCTCACGAACGTTCGTGAGCACTTCGCAAATGATCTCATGTGGCGAACACACCGTTCTTTCAAACTGCATCCGACCAGCTTCGATCTCCGAGACGTCCAAGATATCGTTGATGAGAAGCATCAAGTGCTGGCCGCTTGAATGGATCGTATCCAGATGCATTCTCCGCTGTTTGGGATCCCCAACGCCGCGACGAAGCACGTCCGTGAACCCGAGAATCCCATTCAGTGGCGTTCGAATCTCGCGACTCATGTTCGCAAGAAACTCGCTCTTGGATCGACTCGCCGCTTCCGCTTGTCGCTTGGCTGCTTGCAGATCCAGCATCTTCTGCTTCCGCTCGCTGATGTCGATTTGCGTGCCGATGAAATGCAGCAACTCGCCGGAGTTGCTGAACACCGGCTCGATATCCAACAGGACCCAATAGGGTTGGCCGTCGCGAGTGTAGTAGAGTATTTCAACATTCACAGGTTCGATTTGCTGGAGAGCTTTGCGAATTTTCGCGACTGTTTTTTGATTCGTTTTTTCTCCCTGCAGAAGCTCACCCGGATTGCGGCCGACGATGTCCTGGGCGGTGTATCCAGTCAACTGGGTAAACGCCTCGTTAATGGACTCCGCGATACCGCTGGAGCTTGTAATCACGACAGCGTGACGTGTTTGGCGAGCGGTCGCTGCCTGAATCGCACCTTGTGCATTCGCCGCACGAAGTGCCGCCGTGGTAGCCTCGAGTTGTTCAACAAGTGATCGCAAAAACTCGTTTTCTTTCGCAAGTTTTTTCACTCGCAACGACGCTTGAGCGATGCTCCAAGCCTTTCCGAATTGGCTTTGAATGCGTCGATGGATCGAGCCGAGCACGGACGCCGTCATCAAAAACAGCACCGTCAATGCGGTTGCAACAACAAAGAAACCTGACTGTGTCAAAACGGTGAGTGCGGCGACCGCCGCGAGACTCAACAAGTAGACATAGAGCTGTCGACGATCGGACTGGATACCCCAGTAGCGAAGCTGTGCTTGCATCGTGAAAGAGTCTTGGCGGGAGGATACGTGGTGAGTCAATGACCGGTCGTATCTGGAGTGCCCCCACCCCCGTGCCTGCGTTTCTGGCTCCAGAACGCCGCAGCTGAAACGTACGTCGAAATAGAATCCGATGCGGGCTCAGAATTCCCAAAATTGTTACTTTTGCTCGTCGCGAGACATCCTCGTGCCGGCCTCGTGTGTGCGGTCCGCGTGTGGATATCAGTTGAACTCAGGCACGCGAGCTTCTTCCTCCAAAGCGTCATAAGTGCTGCAAAGCTGGTCCATGAAAGCCGTCCGCTGGCCGCACCAACTCAACGATTCCCCAATAAACACGTCGCAAAAGAACGGCACCAGCAACCCTTCGCCGCGAGGCAACGCTTTGCCCAAGCCGTGCAAAAAAACGGGCGTAATCGGGATCTCCGGGTGGCGTTTCGCAAGGTGAGCGATGCCTTGTTGGAATGGCTCCCGCTTTTCCGGCTCACCACGAGTGCCTTCGGGAAACAACAGCACGATCTGTCCCGCGGCGAGCGCGTCACTGATCGGGTCCAGCGGATGTCGATGCCGCGAACGGACTTCGCGATCGAGTGGCAAGATGCCGAGCACTCGAATCGAAAACCACGCAAACCATGGCGAACGGAGAAAGTAATCCGCCGCAGCGACCGGACGCACACAATGCAATCGGTTCATGCCAAATAGCGCAACCAGCGCCAGTGCGTCCAGGTGGCTGTTGTGGTTCGCAACGACAAGTGCCGGGCCAGCCTTCGGCAATCTTGCGCCATGCCGAACGTTCATTCCGACAATGACCAGCATCACGGGCTTCACGATGCAGAGAAAAAACAAATACCTCAATATTGAATGAGGTCCTTGCTTCACGACTTCCAAATCGAGTTTCGATTTTGGCTCATCCATAGCAATACCACACAAAGTGAAAGAACACCGGAGCCGTGAAGATCAAGCTGTCGACACGATCCAAAACACCACCGTGTCCGGGAAGCGTCGATCCGGCGTCCTTGACGCCCAGGTCGCGTTTGAGCGCCGAGATATTCAAATCACCGAACAAGCCACTCAGTGCGATGATAAATCCTGCGATTAGCGATCGCGGCACATCGAGCATCGTGAGTCGCGGACCGATGATCGCTGCGAGAAACACCGTTGTGGCCATTCCACCCATGAACCCAGCCCACGTTTTACCGGGGCTGACCAAGGGAGCGATCTTCCGTTTACCCAACGACTTACCCCACAGGAACTGAGCAACATCGTTGGACTGAGTCAGTACCAGCAACAACAGCAGCAACCCGGGGCCTGGATACGCAGCGGCCAATTCATGCGGCCATGCCGGTGCAACGCGTGGCTGAGGATTGACCTCGATCGCCAGTAAATAGGCCGCGTGTGAAAGGAAGAAAACGGCTCCCATCAATCCCCATTGAACGGTACCAATCGCTCGCAAAAACCCCTTGGTTTCGCCAATGATGATCATCCGTGCTGGCAACAAAAGGAACAGGTACACCGGGATAAAGATGATGAACATCCCATACCATTGCTGGGATACCCACAAGTATTGGACCGGTATTGCGAGGTAGGCCCAAAACAAAACACGCCGATCAGCGCGACGCGTGGGAATGAGCGAGAAGAACTCTTTGAGTGCAAGGAAGCTGACAAAGGCAAAGAACCAAATCGCAGCACTCGGCGAGAGCAGTAGTGAACCGGCAACCAATCCAGCAATCACCCACCAAGTTCGAATGCGCGCTCGCAACTCGCTCCAGTCTCGGTCTGGCTTCCATTTCAACAGCGTTATCGAAACACTGCTCGCGATCGCCAGTGCCGCAAAGACCCCAACGAGGACGACACGAACTTCCATCGTCAGATGCTCGAACCAACCGTTCATGTTGCCTCCGACGAAACGCTTTGCAAATACTTTGCCGCTCGACGCAAACGTCGAATCACGGTGATCGCTCCGCCAACAACCACAATCCAAAGTGCAATCCGCATCACCCCTACACCGCCGACGCTCATCCAATGATCCGGAAGTATCACTCCGAGCGAGCACACGAAAGTGAGCAATGCCATGCGATGCGGCTTGGCCATGGGGCCAATAAAAAGCTGTCCCGCTCCGACACTATACCTCACTCGGATAGCAATGGCACATTCTGGAATGTCTGGAAATTGAGGGTCAGCAAGGACGCGATCGCAGGTTTATGAGTGGTACTGAGTTCGTCGAGGCAGGTGTCAATCGCTGCCTGAAAGTCGGCGTAGTTC
>JBGTAI010000281.1:0-7719 GCA_041749955.1 Pirellulaceae bacterium
AACCGGCACACATCCGGTGGCGAGTATCGCCGTGGCCGCTAGGAGCGACAAACCAGTGACGATTCGTTTCATCTTTTCCCCCGTTCCTTGGGTTGCTTTCGAAGATTGCTTGGGACAACCGACGGCTGCTCGGCCAGGCCAACACGTCGTGTGTTGGTACCCAGCGGTCTGCAAATGTAGTGAAGCGTTATCCGGGTGGACGTGCTGACCCGCGAATATCTACGATCCGCAGAGCAACGCCTTACCGGCTGCATGTTCGTCATCGGCATGTTGCCTATGGAATCTTTGACAAAATCGGCACAACCGGCACATGAAGATTGATCGTCACTCCAAGACAAACCGTTTCAGATTCCTTTGTGTCATGGCTGTGGCGGCAATCAGTGTCGTTCTGACTCTAGAAATGCGTGCATTCGGTATCGAACAATCGAGTTTCACGACGCAAGGGCCAATGCAATCGCCAACCGCTGTTGAATCAGTGACATTAGGTACTGCCACAGCAACACCAGCGATTGCGACTCAGACCCAGTCCACCGCTGGAGCAATTGAAATGGTGAATCGCGTCATCGCATCTTTGGCTCTCGGACCCGCCTTTGACGCCAAGGTCCGTCAACGTGTTTGGACTAGTGACCGCGAAATGGTTGGTGTCGGAACCTATGAACAAACGGGTAGCGGCAGCGGACAGTTCAATTTGCAACTGATCATGCACGATGGCGATGGCAAGCACACGTACCAACAAATCAGCGACGGACGACTCGCTTGGACTCGATCGGAAATCGCCACTCATGTTGAGCTCAAGCGAGTGGATGTCGGCCGTCTCGGTGAATGGACAGGGAATCTAAGCAACAACGGCTCCGTGCCGCCTCGGTTGAAGATCGGTGCTTGGACTGAGATGCTCGATACGATCTCGCGTGATTATGTCTTGCGGCTTGCTGCGGGGACTCTCGAATCGCAAACGGTTTGGATCTTGTCGGGCACGTTGCGAGATGACGTACGAAACGACGTCTTGAAGACTTCTGGACGAAAAGTTTGGCCGCCTCTTTATCCCACTCATGTTCGAGTTGCGATCGCAGCGAAGCCACTCGATAACGGCGGATTCGGCGAGGGGCTTCCCGTACGCATTGAATTTTTCGCTGACTCGGTGAAAAACACGCAATCGACTCCCCAGAGCAGCCCTCGCGGGGTCGGTCCCATGATTACGCTTGTCGAGCTCTATTCCATTCGGCCGATCGATCCACTTCCAGTGGTACGATTCCGTTTCGAAAACCAGGATGCGGAGGTGAACTTTATCAACGAAACGGATCGTTATCTCGAGCGCTACGGAATCCAGCTGACGGACAGCGACCGAAAGCGGATGCGACGGTAAACTATGCTGATGTTGGAACTTGATGTCACGAGACAGACATCTGGTCGAAATTAGCATCCCAAACCAACTCATTCCGAGCCGCATCGTTGTCGAACTCTTCCCTCACATCATCTCCCGGCACTCCGCCTAGTGCTGGTAGCCGCCCTTCCCTCGTCGATTGGGCCCAGCTCGTTCGACTTCCGAACGTCATGACGGTTATCGCGGACGTTGCTGCCGCTTTTTTGCTCGTCTCGCATGGCGCCGAGCCGGTCGGCCGTTTCGCGGTCGTCATTCTTGCGGGTGTCGCACTTTATTGGGCCGGGATGATCCTCAACGATGTCTTTGACGTTGAGAAAGACAAAGTGGAGCGTCCGACCCGACCGCTCGCGAGCGGTCGTATCTCGATTGCAAGTGCGACGGGTATTGGCTGGGCACTGCTGATCGGCGGAGTCGTCCTCGCGGCCGCCAGCGGGTTTATCCCAGCGGCAGATTCGCCCGTGACATATCTGCCAGCGATCATTGCTGTGGCGCTCGCGATCATGATCGTGTTTTACGATGGCCCGCTGAAAAAGACGCCGTTTGCGGCTGTTGCGATGGGCGCATGCCGAGTGCTGAGCTTTTTGCTTGGAGCATCGCCGGTGGTCGTGTTGGACAACGGGATGCTCCCGAAATACTTGGTGGGAATCTCGCTAGGGTTTGGGACCTACATCATGGGCGTCACCACGATCGCACGTCGTGAGGCAACTGGCGGACGATCGCCAAACTTGACGAATGGTTTGATCGTGACCACGGTCGGGGCTGGGTTGATGGCGTTTTCACCCCAGCTTGCTGGCGGCGCGATGAATTGGCAAGTTGATGTCAACCGTTTATTTCCGTTGTTGATTGGGATGATCGCGCTGCCTGTTGTTCTGAGAGGTTTTGGTTTGTTGAGTGACCCCTCACCCGAAAAAATCCAAACGACGATCCGTGCCGCGATCCTCAGCATCATTCCGTTCGCCGCTGCATTCGCTTTTTTGGGTGCTGGACCTGTGTATGGGCTTGCCGTGTTTGCCTTGGTTGTTCCCGCGATTGCACTCTCAATCCGCTTTCGCGTGACGTGAGAGTCGACGCTCGATGAATCTCGGATTCCATACTGCTGGGTTGCTTCTTCACGATGAAGTAACCGCGATTAACGAGCTCGCGAAGATCGGCTACCGCTGTGTTGCTGTTCGACCGCGGCGCGGATCCTTCAATCCGTTTGACGAGGATTTTTCGAACCAGTCCAAACGGATTTCTAACGCCGTCAAACAGTCGGGTGTGGACCTGGTGATCGACGCAAATAGCCATTTCATTCACGACTCGCGTCAGCCGAACGAACCCTCGCTGGTGAGTAACGATGATGAGCAGCGGCGGCTGGCAACGAACTGGATCCGGAGACTGATCGACGTCGCCAGCGACCTCTCGGCTTCGAGTGTTGTGTTCTCTTCAGGGGCCGTGGAGAACGATTCAAGCTTTGCAAGCGAACGTGCCGCGGATGCGTCACCGCTGGATCGACTCGCGGAGCAAATTGACTCACTGACAGATTACGCTGGCGCGAGCGGTGTTGCTCTGATGCTTCGGCCGTCGACCAAGACCTTCGTCGCCAACGTTGCCAACTATGAACGAGTCCAGCAATGGCTTCGACGGAATTCGAAATTGGGGTTGGCGGCGGACATCGGCGAGATGCTCGCTAGCGGCGAACTCCCCTTGAGCGAACGTCTCTCGCGAAACGCAAACTCGCTCGGCGGTGTCTTTCTCAGAGACGTGGTGACTGGAGCGAGCGGGGATCAGCGAATTGGCTACGGCGAGGTGAACCTCGGCCGAATTCTCGCTGCATTGGACAGTCAGGGGTTTTTGGGCTGGGCCATTGTTTGCGTCGAGAGCCACGAAAAACTTGGACTCGCCGTGGCTGAGGAAGCCTTCGCTCTGTTGAACACCCACAGCTAGAAAAGCCGGGATTTTGCCCTGATTGACACGATAATGGCGCTGTGTCCGAGCGTGAAACACGGCAAAATGGTGTGGAACTCGAAAGATTCGCTAATCAGGCTTGAAATTTCTGGACCCGCTTTACTGGACACGCCTATTATTCGGACGTGGGCGGAAGACAACGATGCTAGAAGTGCTCAACAATCCGACAGTACAGGCTGTGCTTGGCATAGTGGTCCTGTGTGTCCTGATAGCAGCGGGTTTTTATCTCGTGTCAATCTTTCGCGACTACGCCGCTAACGACCACCAGGGGACCGACGATATGCTTGCAAACTTGCGAGAAATGCATCTCCAGGGTGACATCAGTGATGAAGAATTCCGAACTATACAAGCGAAAACCAATCTGAAACGAGACGCGGATTCGTCGAGTTGAGGTGTCAAACCTCCTGGGACATTGCCCAAGACGTTCAACCGTGACGAACCTTCGACTCGTATCCAGACTGGATAATCATACCTCTGGTGCCCTCCCAACCATGTTTGGGCCAACCGGCGGAACCTATAAGCCGTTTTAATTTACTCCACAATACGCTCGAGTTTTCGAACCAGGGATGTCCCTGCTGGCAGCGATTGCTGTCGCGGTGCTGTGAAATTTCGCAGTTCAGCACAAGCAGGCAAAACTTACGAAGCCTTTGAGTTAGTGGCCCAAACCGTTGACAAGCATCAAACATCATCCAGTGTTGAGTCAGTCGTTGTCCGAGCACGTAGCTCATGACGTGGCAACAGCTTTCTTTGCATCGTGGTGAATGACGCACAGCCAGGAGTCGTGTATGCCTTCCAAGGAAAATCCAAGCGCTCGTCGTGGTAGCACCTCAAGCAAGAAGAATGCGTTTTGTTCGTTTTGCCGAAAGAGCTATCGTGACATCGGGCCATTGGTCGAAGGTCCCGGCGACGTTTATATCTGTGGCGAGTGTATCGAACTTTGCCAGTCGATCCTCGATCAAGAGCAAAAGCGTCGCGGACCAAGCAAGACACTTTTCAGTGACATTCCGACTCCTCGTAAAATCGTCGAGCACCTCGATCAATATGTGATCGGACAAGGCTCAGCTAAACGAGTTTTGGCGGTCGCTGTTCACAATCATTACAAGCGATTGACCAGCGGTTTCGAAGGCGGCAGCGAAATCGAAATCGAAAAGAGCAACATTCTGCTTGCCGGTCCGACCGGTAGCGGTAAGACGCTCTTGGCGCGTTCACTCGCTCGAATGCTGAATGTCCCGTTCGCAATCGGTGACGCGACGACATTGACCGAAGCAGGTTACGTCGGCGAAGACGTCGAGAATTTGCTACTCAAGTTGCTACACGCTGCGGATTTTGATGTCGAAGCAGCGCAACGCGGAATTCTTTATATCGACGAAGTTGACAAGATCGGCCGTAGCAGCGGAAACGTTTCGATCACCCGTGATGTCTCCGGTGAAGGTGTCCAGCAAAGTCTGTTGAAGATGCTCGAAGGGACCGTTGCTAACGTGCCACCGCAGGGCGGACGCAAGCACCCCGAGCAACAATACATCCAAATGGACACGAGCAACATCTTGTTCATCTGTGGTGGCACCTTCGTCGGAATCGAAGACATCATCCGTAAGCGACTCGGCCACAAGACGCTCGGATTCGGTGGCGGCGATGGCGTTCGCAATGACCAATCGGTCAACGAATTGCTTCGCCAAGTTCAAACCGAAGACATCATGCAATTCGGTCTGATTCCTGAGTTGGTCGGACGATTGCCAGTCATCAGCTATCTCGAACCGCTTGATAAAGACGGTTTGATCAGTGTGATGAAAGAGCCCAAGAACTCGATCATCAAGCAGTACCAAGCATTGTTCCAAATGGAAAATTGCGAATTGAACTTCACTGATGGAGCGCTCAATTACGTCGCGCAATTAGCGTTGGACAAGGGCGTCGGTGCCCGTGGTCTTCGAGGTATCCTTGAGGATGTGATGCTCGACATCATGTACGACCTGCCCGAGAAAGCCGAAGGCACCGTGTACACGATCGACGAAGCCATCGTCAGTGGTCGCCGCAACCTATTTCAAATGCCAACGACCAAGAGTGCCTAGTAGTTACACTCGCCTGATCTAGCACGTTTCTGCGACTCCCACGCAGGGCAATCATCAACGCCGGAACCCGCCACGAGCGAGTTCCGGCGTTTTTTCGTAAAGTGTCTGCGGTCACTTGTGAAGTGGCACTATTCCGCTAGGAACAGCCGTAGGTTGGCAGGAAGGCCTATGGACTTTGGTGCCAGCATCTTGGAAGCGGAAAGTCCGGTTTCGTATTCATGTTGGCGCGGTCCATGCCATGCGGGAATTGTGTGGTTGGCTGTGACGAGGTGATGCGATCTCGGCGCAAGAAAGTGAATTCCATCAAGGGAGGTATCTCGATGCCGGCACGACTGATAACGCCAGCCTTGTTGTTAGGATGAATGTGCACGATGGCAAAGTCTTTGAGTAGCTTGTGGAACGTGAGTTGGATGAGTTCCAAGCCCCATTGCTGCCAGAGTTCTTGGAGTTCATGAAACTCGATCACGATGATTCGAAATCGACGAAGCGTGGCCGAGTCCGTATCTAGCAGGACGCGATACTCCGCACCTTCAATGTCCATTTGAAGGATCATGTCGTTGAACGAGGTGGCGTTCCGCTGGACCCAACTTTCTAGCGTGGTGAAGACATCGTCGTTCGTCAGTCCAAGAAACTTCTTTTCGAAGTGGAACAACGAATGGTTGATCGGAGTGGCGTCGACTGAATAGTCCGCCATGAAGCAATGAACTCCCTGGGTCGCCAATTGCAATTCAAAGTCGGCGGTCAGCGAAACGCCTGGGGAGAACAGTGTATCGATACCCGCAAGGTCGTCCGGAACGAGATATCCACCATCGCCCTCGCCGCCCACACGAACAAGCTTGTGGTTCGTCGTAACGGGCTTGATCAATTCAAGGAAATGAACCAGGTCCGCATCTTTTGAGCGGCGAGCCAAAACCGACTTCCGCGAGAGGAAAGAACGGTTAACAAAGTCACGAATCTTCATGCGTCACAGATTGGATAGTACGCCAACGTTTACGTGGCACTGGGATACTCATTGCGACCATAGTCTAGCAGTTCACTGGCTTGGCGGGCGTGAACCGTCGGGCTTGCCATCCGGTGACAGCCAAGGGTCGTGCAAAGCGATTCAATTGTAGCGCCGGCGTCATATCGGAACGACATCTCGATAGCATCGCCTTGCTTGACTTGGATCGGTGATTCAATCGGTAGCACAAGGCATTGGTTCGGCCACGTGATCGCTCGCTCGGACTTGATATCGATAGCGATCACATTTTGCGTGACGAATCGAATCGCGTTGATTGTGCCCGCCGAGTGGATATCAGCGATCTGCTTTACCGAGAACCGTAGCGGGATGGGAGCGTCGTAAGCGATGCTTGAATACGGCAACAGTTTGGAGAGTTCTCGAGTTCGGGGTTGGTCCAAGAGTGGAGCTTGGAACAAGGGGACGGGCGCGTGATAGCCCGCGAAGTCAAACGACTGGGACACGAGTTGTGCCATCAAGATCGACGCTTCGGGCAGGAACGTGGGCAGTTTCGATCCAAACGCTTTGGTGTAATTGTTTTTGAATGCCGAGATCACTTGAGCCTGCTTCTCGCGTAGCAAACCAACGTGCAGCATTTCGCAAACGACGGCATCCACGGGACGATCGGGCACATAGCGTGACGCATCGGCATGGACGACGCTGACTTGGTCGCCTAATCCATTGTCTTTGAGGAAGCGTCGAGCGGTGTGGACCAATTCTGGATTGCGTTCGACGCAAGTCACTTTCGCACCGCGGCGTGCCGCAAAGGACGAGAGAATACCAGTTCCACCACCAAGTTCCACGACATGCATGCCAGGCTGGACGATGAGCTCGATCGCTTTTTGGAAAGCGCCGACGCGGTCTTCGTCTTGCAGCATGTTGTAGTGATACACCAGCGGGATGTACTGGCCGAGCAAATGTTCGTCGTTGGCTGGATTGACGGTGGTCGACGCGTCCGGCATCGATGCGGCGGGCAACTCACCCGTCAAGCAATTGGCATTCTCGGGCGTGACGGAGGCGGAAAGGCACCGATTGATTGTCGAAGTTTGCATGAGAGCCAATGAGTTGGGTGACGCTGACGTGCAGTCGAAAAAGGTTTTGCACGAGTTTTTGCATATTCACCCTAGAAACAGATTGTCTCTGGGCACAAGGCCAACAATGCTTGGTCACCCGCAATCACCAGCTAAGTTATACCTCACTCGGATAGCAATGGCACATTCTGGAATGTCTGGAAATTGAGGGTCAGCAAGGACGCGATCGCAGGTTTATGAGTGGTACTGAGTTCGTCGAGGCAGGTGTCAATCGCTGCCTGAAAGTCGGCGTAGTTC
>JBGTAI010000282.1:0-24258 GCA_041749955.1 Pirellulaceae bacterium
CTGACAAACTTGGCGTTCTTCATCCGAGAGTCGGACGATATACTTTTTGATCATTGGAAACCTCCGTGTGTTGACGAAAGTTTCCGCTAATTTAAGCAAATCAACCAACCCCAATTCTTAGGCTGGATGACGCACTAGATAGCGTGTCAGCTGAATCGACTTTCACAAACTTAGGGCGAGTTCAAATGTTTCCCGGACACGACGAACCGATTCAAGACAACGGTGGTTCGTGTCCAGCAGCCTGGGAACAAACGCATCGTTATGCGACAACGTTTGAAGAAACCAAAGCACTGGTTTTGAAGGCGATTTGCGACTGGTATCCGCAACGGGCCAGTCGGGAACTGGACCTTTCTGGCTTTGAGGCGTGTGTCGCGGTCAAGAACTACGACTGGAACATCGTCTTTGAGAACGCGTCGTTTCGCCGCCTATTTACCGGCGGCATACCAGGAATGGGTCGTGGAGCGGATGCGTTTGTCTATCGCAAGTCAAACAGCATCAGCGCGAGCACGGATCAATTGATTCGAGACGGTGCCACGATGATCGAATTTGAGCATATCAATGGCGATCATTTGGGGCGGCTTTGCACGGTCCGAACGTACAAGTGCCGACTCGACGAGCTAAGTGATCCCAATTTTTATATCCTGGGTATTTCACGCCCGCTTGCATTAATCGGCACGACTGAAAAAGAACAAGAAAAATCTTTGAACGAGCTGTTCGGCATATTTCAAAAACTCGATGACACCGACCAAACGATCTGTCGTCTTGATGCCAAAGGTGACACAACCAAGGATATTGCTGCGAGTGTCGGTCTGACTTCTCGCTCGATCGAGATTCGACGAAAGAAGATGATGGACCTATTCGATGTTCATCGTCCGATGGAGCTGATTCGAATTACCATTCGTTTGGAAGAACACGGCCTGTTGTCCTAGCTGTCCGCTTTTATTTCACCGCGTTCGTTTTAAACGCCTCGTCCACAGCTACCCACAGATCTTTTCGCGGATCTCTGATGGCGAATGCAATTTTGGTTGATACCGGAAGCGTTTGCATGGACACACGCAGTGCTTGGACAAGCGAATTTGTGCTCTCGGCATTGCGTTCACCTGCGAGAATCGCAAACTGGCCTCCATGCAGTCTGGCTGCTAAGTCCGATGTGCCAAGTACACCTTCGATCGTTTTCGCAAGTTGTACCGCGAGCTCTTTTTCGGCTGTCTCGCATTCCGGTGTATCGACGGAGTCAAGTCCATCGACACAAACAGAAATGATACTTGCGGGATGCCCGTAAATTTTGCACCGTCGTTCTTCCGCGTTTACTATTTTTTGCCAACCGGCAAGATTAAGCAGTCCCGTGGTGCTATCAATCGTGTTTCGAGTCGAGATCAGGTGTTTTTGTCTTTGGAGTGCGGTGAGCTTTAGCTCTGTCACGAGCAGACTGCTTAACAGTCGACTTAAGAATTTGATCGTTGGTAATTCGTCTACCAGGCTTTGCGGCTGAGTGGTCGGGTGAATCGCGCACAGTGTGCCGAAGAGAGAGCCTTCTGCATCGGAAATCGGTACTCCGATGTAGGCACCGATATTGACTAGCTGGCCAATCGGCGCTTCGGCATAAGCGGGCACGGAATCTGACTCAGGGGCAACACAGGGGCCACGCCCAAGTACCATTTGCGAGCAAAACGAATCCGCCCATTTGAATACATCGCCATCCTTGACACCGTATCCGTGATCTTCGGACTGCAAAACAATCCAATCATCACCTTCGGTACGTGTCACCATCCATAAGTCAAATGCGATTCGTTCGCGAAGAAAAACTAGCGTAGCGCGCGACGCATGTTCAAAATCTTGGAAAGGACGAACAGTATGCATAATCTTCCTGGGGATGGATTTCAGACAATACGTGCCCCAGCGATTTGGCATGGTAGCGATCCCTCCAGCCTCGAGCAATGTGAATCAACGAGTCAAAGTTGCTTGATCGAATGCGTTGAAAAACGCTAGCGAACCACGTCATTGCCCCCCGAAAACACAAATTCATCTTGGGCTGGTTGGCCTGTTCTCGCTAGAGTCGTCTCTGTGAAAGCCTCGTTCTTTTGAAGCGGCAAGGATGCGATTGTGACAAGTGATGGATTCTCACGTGACCGAGACTACGAACGCAAGCAGCTCGAAAGTTCGCAAAAGCACCAAACTCGGCGACGACGTGACGACCGTTCGCGGCGGCGCAGACTTTATCTGATTTCGGGGATCGGTTTTGTACTGTTACTCTTGCTCAGTGCTCCGAGTCTCGTTTGCCACTCGCCATTGGGGCGATCGATCGTTTCTGGCGCGGCGACCGGCTATGGATGGGATGCGCGGGTTGAGAATCTCCGCATTGGCTGGATTACGCCATTAAGAATGGATGGATTGGAACTCCGTGGCGTGGCATCAAAAAGCGAGATTTCCATCCAGCAGATCGAGACGGAGCTAACGATCCTGCGGCTAATGAGTTCAACGCTGAGCGATCTGGGTGAAATCACGGCTCGTGGGATCGTCATGGTTGTCAACGTTGCTGACGGACGTTCGAGCCTCGAAGATGACCTGGCGCCGCTTATGTCTGGACCATCAAGCGACACGGTGTATACCGCGAACATTCACTTGCAAGACGTTGGCGTCATTGCGTCGGACGCAGTGACCGATCGATCGTGGAAACTCGCACAATCGAACGCTGATCTCGAAATGAACGCGGATGGGCTTTCAGCACAATTCGCAGGCGTGTTGACGGAACCGAGTGGAAGTGGCGGCGCGATGCAAGGTAGTGCCGCTTGGAACCCAAATCCACCGAACGAACAACCGGCATGGCAATTGAGGCTGCAATGCGAGTCGCTGCCGATCTCAGTTGTCTCACTTGCTCGGCGAAGAGTCGGTGAAGCTGCGGCTTCGATTCCCGCTGAGATTGCTGGTGATAGTACCGGGCGTCTTTCATTGGATGGCTTCACCGATGGTCGCATTCTTATTTCGCCAGAGCGAATTGAAATTCGCAACTTCACCGCGGCTGATCCGTCGCTCGGTGAAAAAGCCTGGTCCAACCGAATGGCAACTCTGGATGGTGTGCTTGTTATTGACGCAAACCGTATCGTTGGCAAGCAATTCCAAGTAGGGACGGACTTCGCATTCGCATCCATGGACGGATCGATTTCTACAGCACTCTCGATTGCCGGAACGGGCGACAACCCTGTGCAATGGCTTGACGCTCTCAATGGCGTCGCGAGCGCGGAAGTGGATCTGGCAATGTTGGACCGATCCTTGCCTGGCATCCTGCCGCTGAGAAACGGCACCGAACTTGTCTCCGGCAAGATCACCGCTCGCATCGACACGCTTCCGTCCGACGCTGGCGCAAGACGAAGCCAGCTGAAGCTAGAGAGTCAACCGATCCGAGCGAGGACGGGCAGCCAGAACATTGTGGTTGAGCCGGTTACATGTGTCGCGACAGTTGTCAACGATCATGGGCACGTCTCAGCAGAGATTTTTCGATTCACCAGCACGTTTGCTTCTGCAAAAGGCAGCGGCGACATGCAAGCCGGTAACGCCGATATCGAGATCGACTTTGGTCGACTCGCCAGTACGTTGCAGCCGATCGTGGATTTGTCGGAGAGCAACCTAGCTGGGACGGCGAGTGGAAATATCCGCTGGAACGCCACCGCGGACAACGTTTGGCGATTAGATGGCATCGGCAAGGCAAGTAACGTCGTGTTGAGGTTACCGGGTGGCCAGAGTTTCAGCCGCCCGAGCTTAAACGGCGAAGTCTCAGCCGTTGGCCAGTGGGACGGTCAAACGCTTTCTGAATTGAGCAAGGCGACAGTCTCGCTGACCAGTACCGGCATCAATCTCAGCGCGGCGTTGATTGCGCCTGTACGTGCACCGTCCGCAGAAACACTCATGCCGATCCAGATCCGTGGCGCTGGACGCATCGAGGCGCTCACGGACATCATCGGTCCGTGGCTACCGACCGAGATTCATGATTGTGAAGGAGGGTTCAGTCTCGTCGCGAGTGGTGACGCTTCGGCGACCAGTGGTCGCGTTACGAACGTCCTGTTGACACTCGTTGATCCGCGGTTTGCATATGAAGATCGCTATTTCACGCAGCCGGATTTGGAAGTCAAGTTTGATGGCAGTTACGCGTGGCCATCGGGCGACTTGCTTTCGAAAGAATGCACGATCAAGGGAAATGCTCTCACGGCGGCAATCCAAGGAACGTCGACAGGGCAAGGCGTCGACATCGAATTGGCGTGGAACGCAAAGCTCGAGCGAATCCAAGGTAGCGTTCGCTCGGGACTTGCTGTGAGCAGTCGCAACAACGGTGTCGCTCAACCTGTGGGCTATCGCAACGACCCAACGCTTGCAAGCGAAGATTGGTTAGTCAAAGGCGACTTCACCGGCAACATGCGAGTGACGAGCCAAGACGACTGGTATGACGTGAACTGTGAATCAACAGGCACGGATCTTGCGGTGATGCAGCCAGCGACTTCGAGTGCGCAATACAACACCGTCGGTCCGGCGCCGCCAAGTCGGTCGGCTCAGCCAACACCGACGACAAATGCAACCACTGTTTGGAGCGAACCCAACTTCAAGCTCAATGGGAACGTTCGCTATCACACGGTAACCGGCGAAGTGGTTGCTAAAGATCTTCAGCTCGCGGGCGACTGGTTCGCCGCTTCGCTCAGTGGCCGCATGATGAGTAACGAATCGCTAACGAGTGTGGAATTGCGAGGCCCCGGCAAGTTGAAAATGGACGAAGTCGGTCGGCTGCTCACGAGTTTGAGCGGCTCGCCGATCCAAGCAACAGGGCTGCATGAGACGCCACTTGAGATTCTGATTGAGCAAGTTCCTGGCCAAGACGCATCCATCAATGTCGCGGCGAATCTTGGTTGGGAATCTGCGGAGGTCGGTGGAGTCGTGATCGGACCGACGGTGATTCCCGTTCGAATGACTGGCACGACACTTTTCATCGAGCCTGCCGTGGTGCCGCTCGCGCAAGGCAAAATCAACCTCGCTGGCGAAGTTCACTATCGTCCAGGTCCGATTTGGATTCGTGCAACGCCGGGGAAATTTGCCGAGTCCGTACGTCTAACTCGTGAGATGAACGAACGCTGGTTGAAGTATCTCGCACCTCTCGCGGCGGACGCAGCCCAAATCGACGGCGTGCTTGGTGTAACACTTGACGAAGCGATCATCGTGCTTGAGTCGCCGGAGAAGAATCGCGTCGTGGGTCGACTTGATATCGAAGGCATCAACATGACGGCGGGTCCGTTGTCAAACCAAATCATCAGTGGAGTTGCCCAACTCCGAGCGCTTGCACAGGCCACGCTGCCTGAGGCGCAAACGCCCGAGCAATCCAACAAGACCCTCGTCACGATGCCAGCTCAAACGGTCGATTTCTCAATGATCGACGGTGTGGTCAGCCACCAACGACTGTTCTTCCAGATTGATCGGGCCCAGGTTGTGACGAGCGGTCGTGTTGATATGGAAAGTCGATTGAACATGGTCGCACAAATACCTCTCGATCCGAGGTGGTTGGGGCGCGACTTGCAAGGGTTAACGGGCCAGTCCGTGAATCTGCCTATTGAGGGCACACTGTCACGCCCGCGTCTTGATTCTTCGGGCGTTCGCCAAGTCGTCACTCAACTCGGTGCTAAAGCCGTCCAAAACGCCGCAGACAATTTTCTGCAGCAAAACCTCAGCAAGGGCCTCGATAAGCTCTTTGGGAACTAAATCGATTCATAGGCAACAAAACCTTAGGCAATAAAACCGTTTGGAATTTGGCCGTCTTTGATCACGATTGGAATGCCATCGCGAATTTGGAGTGCTTCATCTTCGCCTTGGTTTTCGATTCCCTTGGTGTTGACGATTTTACAATCCGTTCCGATACGACAGTTCTTGTCGAGGATCGCGCCGCTAATGAGGCTGCCGCTGCCAATGCCAAGCGGCAACAAGCCAGGGTCGGTTGGCACATCGATCTCCATGTAGTCGGCACCCATGATGACGCTGTCCTTGATCGTCACGTTGTCGCCGATCACCGTTCGTAATCCGATGACGCTGTTGGTGATCGTGACGTTCTTGCCAATCTTGCACCCGTCAGCAATCAAGCTCTTTTCGATCTTGGCATCACTGATCAGCGTCGGTGGAAGGAAACGTGGGCGACTGTAGATCGGAGCGTCTGGGTCACGGATCGCGAATGGTGGGTTCTCGCTCGCGAGGCTTAGGTTCGCTTCATAGAATGAGCGAATCGTACCGATGTCTTCCCAGTAATCATCGAACAAGTGAAGCTGGACACGATGCGACTCGATCGCAGCCGGGAAGACTTCTTTGCCGAAATCCTCGTAGTTGGTGTTCTTAAGAAGATCAACCATCACGGACTTGTTGAAGATATACAGCCCCATGCTTGCCAAGCAATCGCGGCCATTGCTGGGGATTCCGCGAGCATCGATCCATGCTGGGTCAGTGCGTACTTTAGCCAGCTGTTCCTCCGTTTGAGGTTTTTCAACAAAGCCAAGAACGCGTCCATCGTCGGCAACTCGCATGACTCCGAGCGCCGAAGCGTCTTTGCGTGTCACTGGGATACCCGCGATCGTAACCGCGGCACCCGACTCGATGTGCGTCTTCATCATGTCGGCGAAATTCATTCGGTACAGTTGGTCACCGGAAAGAATCAAGACATGCTCGACCCACTTTTGATCGAAGTAGCGAAGGTTCTTTCGTACGGCATCAGCGGTACCTTGGTACCACTCCATGCCTTCCTCGACCGTTTGTTGGGCAGCGAGAAGTTCTACAAACCCACCACTGAAATGGTCGAAAAAATATGTTTGGCGAAGGTGCTTGTGAAGACTGACCGAAAGGAATTGCGTCAAGACGTAGACGCGATTCAGTCCGCTGTTGATGCAGTTGCTAATCGGAATGTCGATAAGTCGGTACTTCGCCGCTAAAGGGACGGCCGGTTTGGCTCGAATTTTTGTCAGTGGAAAGAGTCGGGTACCGCGTCCGCCGCCCAAAATGAGAGCGATGGTGTTACTAAGGTCCATCAGGAGTGCCTGCTGCCGTTTATGTGAGTGATTGAAGGATGTGTCTTGTATCGCTTGTTGACCGAATTGTGAAGTTGCGACATCCGTGATTCACTTTGTTTTAGTGAGCTTAACGGGATGCCAGCACATGACATGGTTTTGCTTGTGGCGGCCTACCAGTATTTCTCGAAACGAACGCAACCTGGGCCGTGTTGGTTATGGTCGTCCGTAAATCCGGCTTGAACGAGTAGCTGTAACATTCCAGGCTGTGAAGGCGGTTCTGTGCCCGGCGGCACATAACCGATCATGGCTGGGTTCCCGCACAAGTAAACATGCGTGTTGCTCGGGTCCAGAGGGTCGTTCGTTGCCTTCGACAACTCACCGCTCGTGAAGTATTGTTGCAAGTACTGTTTCCCAACATAGTTGGGGTGCGTTGGGTCCAGATTCTGCGGCTCGCGGGTCGTTAGCGGAATGTACTTGTAGTTGCTGTAACGTGAAGCGAGCCTTGCGTGTTCAGCAGAATAGCCCAGATCTCGTTGGCTGCGAACACTGGTGGTGTGAATGATGTTCCCGGTATGACCGCGATGCAGCAGTTCAGCTAGCATCGCGTTGTGAGGGGCTTCTCCAGTCCCCGTACCAATCAACAGGACCGTGTGCGTGGGGGCCACGTCACCGAGCGTGTAGTGTCCGACAATTCGATTCTCAACCACCATGCGATCGCCGACACCTTTCAGGAACAGACGAGGCGTTAATAGTGGGGGCTTTTGGTTCGGAGAACCAGCCTCACGAACGAGCGTGATGTAGAACTCGAGGTAATCAAGCTGGCTGCACGGAGCCAGTTCACCTGCGGCGTCAAGCATCGGACAGGAGATCGAATAAGCTCGCCGACCGATTTTTGTGATTTTTTTATCGGGAACGTCGTCTTTTTGCGTCCCCTCCAACCTCGGTTCCCACAATCCCAGCCCTAAAGCGACATATTGCCCTGGCTCAAACGTCGGAATTGGGTTGTCGGGGCGAATCCGAAATCGTGCTAAGTCCGAGTGAATGTCAATTCTCTCGATAATTGTCGCGTTGTAGTGCTCCTCGCGAAGTCGCTGAACGTCACAGTCCGAAAGGGGAACCGAATCCAGGGTTTCACTCACAATGAACTCACTTTGTCGAGAAAAGGGGAGCTTGGCCGGCTCATTCCGCCATTTTTTACACGAAAGACTCCGAGATCCTCCATGCTCAAATGAGTGATCCGGACCAAAACTAGCTACTAACGGTTCGACGCGACGGGGTACCGCTCAATATACTGGTAGCACTCAATATACTGGATGCAGCGGTACCAGATACTGGTTGGTAGTGTTCCTTGGATCTACTCGGTCGCCAGGACACACTCGCACCACGCACCTTGCCGCCCGTCTCCACTCATTCCCCAACACTTGATTTTAGCCATGGCCCACCTCTCCTTCGTCTCGCGTCAAGTAACGAAATTTGTCGTTTGCGGATTTGTTGCCACCGCTTTACTTTCATCCGTAGCTTCGGGGGCGACTTGGACGGACCTTCGTGGCGAGCACACGATCAACGCGGATCTCGTTGGTATCTGGGGTGAGCAGGCCATTTTACGCAAGTCCGATGGGACTCGAATTAGCATCCATTTGAATGCACTGAGATCGGATAGTCGAATTCAGGCACAGAAGCTGAACGACGTCCTCGTCCAACAACGACTGGCTCGAGTCAACGAGTTGAAGAAAATTGCTGCCGAAGCAGATGCAGCGGCTCCAAAGGAAATTCCGACTCCGCGACCGGCTTCACCCTACAGCCCACCGATGGCAGACATGAAGCCGGATGCTTTCATGCAGCATATCAATAGCCAAGCCCAAGCCGGTCACCAACTCGTTGTCTATTACGATGCTCTTCCACCGACGTACCGCGCCGACATGGATGAGCTATTCACGATGGCAGCATCCAAACTTGATCCGACGAACTGGGCCTCATTGGCGAGCACACTGCAGAGCTTTGGTGACTTGGTGGTGACTCGCCAGAATTGGATTTTCTCGCATCCACGTTTTATCTCCGCTTCAGACGCGTCTGGCCAGAAGTTGCAGAACGGCGTGCTTGCTCTCGCGGGCGTCTTGCAAGTAGGGTTCAATCCGGAGCATGTTGCGTTAGAAAAAATTCGTTCGATGAAGTTGCGTGACTATTTGACGCTCCAAGACGAGTCCCTTGCGCCTTACCTTGCTCAAATTTCACAGCTCAATGATTCGTTGCCGCAAGTAACGGTGGATTCGACGAAACAAGACACGGCAATTTTGAGTGTGTCGCAAGACGCTCTCACTCAAAAGGCAAGTGTCACAAAGGTTGAAGGCTTCTGGGTTCCAACCGACATCGCAACAAAATGGCAAGAGAACATGACTACAGCGAAAGCGGACTTGGCTGCAATGGGCAATGGCGAGGTGCTTTCGGGAGGCGTGGCCTCCATGGTCGTTTCCACCATCGGGTCAATGATGAGTCCGCTTCGCGATGCAAAAGATGCGACTCAGTTCCATCTGGCAATGGAATCAGTGTTCTCCATTGCGCAGCCGATGGTGTCGATGATGGCGACGGCTGCTGGTGGCATGAAGGTTGGCGGTGGAGGGAACTCAGGGTACGGAAACGATTATGGAATGGACGGCTACGGCGAAATGAGTGGCAGTGATGGTGCTTACGAAGGCATGGAGAATGGAGATCCTAGCCGAGGACCCGCAACCAATGCGATGGAAGGGGCCCGGCGCGCAGCGGAGGCTGCGTCGCAAAGCGGTCCGTGAACATCCCGCAAAACGATCCTGCGTAAGTTCGATCGTCAATAAATCTGCCTATTGCTCAGCCAACTTGGAAGGCTCCCTATCATGGATCGTGTGAGAAACGCTTGAGTTTGAATTCGAATTCGCCACGTATCGCAGTCGTTGGTGGCGGTTTGTCTGGTTTAGCGACTGCCGTTCAGCTTCGGCAATTGTTGCCAAATGTTGACGTCACGGTGTTCGAGTCGGATCAGCGTCTCGGAGGCGTAATCGACACCCAACGCCACGGTGAATTGTTGGTGGACTATGGCGCTGACATGTTCGCCACGCAACCGTCCGCCGCCATGCGTTTGTGCGAGTCGATCGGGGTCGCGGACCGATTGATCGAGCCCAAATTGCAAGGTCGCGGCGCGATGATCGTGCATCGCGATCGGCTCGTCCACATCCCAGACGGCTTTGTCTTGATGCGGGCGACGCGTCTTGCATCCATGGTGACAACGCCGCTACTTTCGATCGGCGGCAAATTGCGACTGGCCGCCGAAAGGTTTGTTCCACGTCGTGATGACGCGTCCGATGAGAGCGTTGCTGACTTCGTACGCCGTCGATTGGGGCAAGAAATGCTCGATCGAATCGTCGGTCCGCTTGTCGCAGGCATCTACACCGCCGATGTTGAACGCTTGAGTATGCAAGCGACGATGGCACCGATACTCAAGATGGAACAGCAATACGGTTCCTTAGCCCAGGCTACGATCTCGCGTCGCATGAGTGGCGAAGATAGCGTCGAACGTTCGAGCAGCGGCGCTCGATACGGTCAATTCCGCGCTTTTCCCGGAGGCATGGTTGAGCTGATCGAGTCACTTCGCGATCAATTGCCGCCAGCGAGCATTCGTCTCCACTCGCCCATCGAGTCGCTCGTGCAAGCAAAGGACGGATGGCGACTTCGACTCCACAGCGAACACGCTGAGATGAACTCTGGCATAGGCCCGTTTGAGCATGTTGTTCTTGCGACTCCTGCCTCGGTGTCGTCTAAATTGCTGCAAGCTCACTCCCCCATCGCGACCGAAAACCTCGCCGCGATCGAGACTGCATCGACGGCAATCGCAGTGCTTGGAATCCGACGTCGAGACATGGCAAGACCGCCGGAAGCGTTCGGGTTTGTTGTGCCGGCAATTGAAAATCGTCGTATTCTGGCAGGTAGCTTTGCAAGCGAAAAATTTGACGGCCGAGCGAGCCAAGACGACGTGATTGCGAGAGTTTTCATGGGCGGTGCGCTGCAGAGTCAACTGCTTCAGTACGATGACAGCGAGCTGGTTCGCATCGCGACTGAGGAACTCAACGACCTTGTCGGACTCCGTGGCGATCCCTTTGTGAAACACGTCGTCCGCTGGAACAACGCCATGCCCCAATACCACGTCGGCCACCTCCAGCGTGTCTCGAAGATCGAAGCAGCCGTGGAAGCAGTGCCAGGTATCCACATCGCGGGAAACTCGTTGCATGGCGTTGGCATCGCACCCGTGATCGAGACCGCTGGTCGTGTCGCCCAGAAGATAGCGGCCCAGTCCAAACCGCTGTCGAAGACACCAAACTAGGCGGCGCGGTAATTCGAGCGACGATTCGATTTGGACGCGATGATTCGTCCGCTCGTTCGCTCGCTCATCATCGAACGAATCTTCTTGAGCGAATTGTTCATGGCGACTGCATCCCGGAAACGTCGGTTCGGTATCGGATCAATCGCTTTTCGAATCAGCGAAACGAGATCAGCAGAAACGCCTCGGCGAAGTTTGTTAAAGCCTGAAAGTGGCGGTGTGAACGGGTACTTCGGTAATTCGCCAGCCAAGATGCGATACATCACCAATCCGAGCGAAAAGACATCGCTGCGATAGGTCGGGTGCCCCATCGCTTGTTCCGGAGCCATATAGCCGAGCGTCCCGGAAGCCGATTCATCGTGGCTGCCGCGTTCAATCCGCGCCAGACCGAAGTCGGTCAAACGAATCTCATGGCCGGGAAAAAGGATAAAGTTCTCAGGCTTGATGTCACGGTGCAGTACCTTGTTCTCATGCGCATAGGCCACCGCTTCAACCATTTGGACCACAAGGCTAACCGCCGTCGCACGTGCAATTCGGCGACCGAGTCGGTCTGCGAGCGTTTCTTCGCCCAGCGGAAACGCCATCACGAAATGGCCGTCGATGAAGCGAGCATCCTTGAGCGGCAAAACCCCTGGGTGCTGTAAACGTGCCATGATTCGCACTTCACGCTGCATGTCGTCAAGCGTTTGTGTGTTGCTGACATAGCGACTGCTAGGAATCTTCAAAGCGACTCGGCGGTCTTCGATCGTATCTTGAGCTGAATAGACCGTGGCAAACCCGCCTTCACCAAGACGGCGGATCAATCGATATTTATCTAAACGACTGCCGACACGGAGGGTGCGGCCTGAGTCAAATGAACCGCTGAAGATTTTCAAGGAAGCTGTCACTCTTGTCTCGCCTGAGCGTGAACCGAATCCGTCCTCATACCAGCCTCGACGACTCACCACTCCTAGCTCGTCCCGCACTGATATCACTCTATGGCTAATCGTCACGATCACACCGCGTGGCACAATCTTTCCACGAGGACAGATCGGCTTCTTCGAACAGTCTAGAACGACGAGGCGACACATCCGGCACAGTTTAGCTAACTGGATGCACGCACAAACGCGAAGCGAACGCTTGACGCACGTTGGATTTTTGGTTTGTGGAGTTTTTCACGAATGGTTGGAAGACCGAGTCAAGGCCGCGAAATGACTCAGTTCGATCGCGCAGGCGGCAATTTCGGTGCGGTTCGATACGACGACTTGCAAATTGATAGTGACGCAGCATCAACGACTAAGCACACGCCGCCGTCCCCCATCACACACGCACCAGACAGTCCCGAAATGTGAGCGAAGTGTTCGTCGAGCGACTTGATGACAACGTCGCTGTTGCCCTCCAAATCTTCGACCTCGATCGCAAACATTCGATGCCCGTCACGCACCAAAACCGCCTGGACCCAATCGTCTGGCGGGTCCGCCGCTTGGGGCAACGCATCGTTCCAGTTGTAGAGTTCATCGAGCTGGAATAAAGGCACCAAGTGGCCTCGAAGGTCAATCATCGGCTTGCCTTGAGCGTTGAATACCTCGCCTCGCGACAAACCAATCACTTCACAGATGTCCGTGACTGGGATTGCCAAACGGAAGCCCCGGAACCGGACGATCAACGAGTTCACAATCGCAAGGGTGAGTGGTAATCGCAGGGTGACGGTACTGCCGCGGCCCGGGCGACTGTCCAGTTCGACAGCTCCACCGAGTGCGGCGATCCGCTCTTTCACAACATCCATCCCAACACCGCGACCTGAAATATCGCTTACTTTATCCGCTGTGCTAAAGCCTGGTTGCCAAATGAAACCATACACTTCCGTGTCGCTCATTTGGCTCAAGCCCGCCGCCGTCGCCAAGCCTCGCTCAAAGGCTCGCTTGCGAATCTTGCTTGCATCAATACCGGCTCCGTCGTCTCGGATCTCGATCACGACGTTGTTGCTCTGGTGAAATGCTCGCAATCGAATCACGCCTTCAGCCGGCTTTCCGCTCGCAATGCGTTTCTCGGGTGATTCGATACCATGATCAAGCGAGTTTCGAATCAAGTGAACCATGGGGTCCCCCAGCTCGTCGACCATCCGTTTGTCAAGCTCTGTCGATTCACCTTCAAGCTCCAATCGAACTTGCTTGCCTTGGCGAAGGGACAGGTCTCGAACAATTCGACGAAACCGGCCGAAAAGCGGTCCAACTGGCACCATCCGAGTCTCGAGCACCGCGTGCTGCAAGCTCTTGCTCAAGCGAGCCAATTGGTCAACCGTTTCCGAGACGTTCGATGCGACGCGTCGGCCTCGCTCCATCCACCCGCGGCGGTATGAACTGTCATCGTCTCCACCGTCACCACCTATGACCATGGAGTCGGAGTGCTTGTGGTCATCGCCCTCGTCGAGCATCGCCATCAATGAATGAGCCAGTGGCGAGCCGGATTCAATCGATCCGCCCGCTCGGAAGAGCATTCTCATTTCATCGGCAAGTTGCGCGAATCTGGCATTGGTTACTGCCAGCTCTCCCGCCAAGTTCATGAGTCGATCCAAGCGATCGATACCAATCCGAATGGTCTCACCACTCTTGTTGCGACCGCCACTTGTCACTGCTTGAGATCCCGCAAGCGGCGACAGCTCAGAGGACACTGGCATGGTGCCGCCGGCAGTGGCACTTTGCTCGCTTGCAGATGTGCTCTTGGCTTCTTCGCTCAAACTTGCCGTCGGCAATGATTTGTCTTCCGGCTTGGCCGGTTGAGCAACCTGCTCCTCTGGATCGTCAAAGTAGATGGCATCAATGCCTTCCATATCCAGCGATTCAATGAGTCTGTCGTCGGTATGAATGGTTCTGAGTGTGATTCGAAGAGTGACAGGTGGAGGCGCGTCGTCGATTTCTTCCATCTTTGGCGACATCGACCGAATTTCGCCGAGCGATTGAAGGCGGGCAGAAACTAATCGAGCCTTGAGCTCGGGTAACTCCATCGCCGCATTCATTCGAACACAGAGGAGCGTCGTTCGCAGTGGACCTTCGATCGTGTTCTTTAGCTGCAAAGCTCCCGCGCTTCGTGGCATCGAAGGTCGTTGTGACTCCAGTTCGGCATCGATTGCGTCATCCAAATCAGTGCCAGCAAGACGCAAGGCGTCTGAAGCGGCCTCGTTGATCGCGTCGTCAAGCTCAGCGTCCGATGGATCGGTGTTATCCGTTAAGCCTGCAGATACTCGTGCACGGGATTCAGCGCCCACCGACTCTGCGGTTGCTTCGCGGACGCTATCAGCGTTGCTTTCGCTACTTGAAGACGTCTCACTACCGAGCACTGCGGACGTCGCTAACAGCTCTTCCATCAATGGACGAGGATCACCTTGGTCCGAGTCACCGTCGCGCAGACGACTCAAAAAGTCTCGAAAGAAATCGATACATCGCAGCGTGATGGAAACGGTTTCGCTCGTCAGGATCTCGCGTCCATCGCGGTATGCATCAAACCTGGTTTCCAACTCGTGTGCTAGACCATTGATACGATCAAAGCCCATCATCCCAGTGGAGCCTTTGAACGTATGCAACAAGCGGAAGGCCTCACGCAGCGACTCTTTGTCACCTGGTGTGTCTTCGAGCTTCAGCAGGAGTTCGACGATCTGGTCTGCTTCTTCCTCGCTCTCCTCGAGATAGATCTGCAGAAATTCGTCTAGGTCCTCATTGGAATCGGTCATTGTCGGCTACGGCAAGTTGACAAGATGCGGGCTAAAAATGCGGGTTTCCCCCACGGATATCATACTTGCGCCGGCGAGAAACTGAGGTCTCCACTTGTCGAAACAGCAACAATCTCATGCCGCTAAAGTGTCCTGACCGGACCGCCGAATACGCGGCTCGCGCCGAAGGCGACGCCGAAATGCCCCAAGTCTTCCGATTGTTATGAGTTTCCAGTCTATAACGACAAACTTGCCACCAATATCGGACGATTCGGCATTGCCCGCAGTTTCCGAATAATGGAACCCGCCTGAACGTGCCTGTGAGTTCGGACAACGCTATTGTTCAGATTCTGGTCCGTTTTTTCGTTCGTTCACGATGAATGAAAAATCGCTTGTTGTGCGATAACGACTACCGCGCCCGCCACATAGCCCGCGAATGCCCACGGGGCGATGCGTTTGACGTACCAAACAAAATCGACCTGCTCTAAACCCATCGCGGCCACGCCAGCCGCCGAACCGATGATAAGACAACTGCCGCCAGTGCCAGCGCAATATGCCAAAAGCATCCAAAACGGATCGTTCATCGGCAACTCGTACATCTCAATCCCAGCAGCAACGAGCGGGACATTGTCGACAACTGAGGAGACAAGTCCGATACTTACGGCAACGATATCGCGATTGGGGAGGATCGAGTCCAACCACTCAGCCGCGGATTGCAGTGTACCGGTTGCACCAAGCGACCCCACGGCGAGCAATATGCCGAGAAAAAATAGGATGCTCGACATGTCGACGCGTTGTAGTACCGCCAGCACTCCTGTGGTCGAGCGTGTTTGCTCATCCAGCGTATGGCCCACGATCTCCGAAACGACCCACAGTACGGAGAGACTCAGCATCATGCCCATGTAGGGTGGCAAGTGCGTGAATGTCTTGAAGAGAGGGACACCAAGCAATCCGATGAGTCCGAGAATCAAAAACAGCCACTGATGCCAAGGACGAATGTCTTTGGCTATGTGCGAGTCGGAAACGACGGGCGAGGTGAATTCACCTTTCATTGAACGTGAGAATCCGATCAGCGGCACGATCAAGCAAACCAGACTGCCTAAGAAAAGTTCCCCCATGACTTCGACGGTGCCGAGCTTGTGCTTGATCCACAACATCGTGGTTGTGACGTCGCCGATCACCGTCCAAGCTCCGCCCGCATTGGCTGCGATAACCACCATGCCAACAAAACGCAGTCGATCGTCGCGGTCAGCCACCAGCTTTCGCAACAGCGACACCATCACGATCGTGGTGGTTAAGTTGTCGAGAATTGCAGACAAAAAGAACGTCAGCAAGCCGACAGTCCAGAGAAGCGTTCGTTTGTTTCGAGTGCGAATTCGATCGGTGACAAGCGAGAAGCCTTCGTGTGCGTCAACGAGTTCAACGATCGTCATTGCGCCCATCAAAAAGAATAGAATACTTGCGATCTCGCCCGTTTGATGAAGGTGTTGAGCGTCGATGGCGTAATGCAGCGGAACGTCAGTTACGTTTTCGGCGAGCGACTCTTGCTGAAACCAAGACGGAATCGATTCAGCCGGTAACAGTTCTGGCAAATCGACAACGTACAGTGACCAGCAGACGACGCCGATAAACAGTGCACTAGCTGCCTTATTGATTTTAAGTTTGTGTTCAAACGCGATGGCGAGGTAGCCAAGGACAAAGACGCAGAGAATCAGGGTGAGCATGGACGCGGTGTACAACTTTTGATGTAAACGAGGATACCGACCGGTTGGTCATTGGAGCGGAATGCGTCCCTGCAGACTTGCCGTCGGTGCAGAGCTTCAGCGAAGCGAGGAATCGCCCGCTGATCTCTGATGCACAAGCAAAGCACGAACTGTGCCGTTTCAAGCTCCTCGTTCAATTAGATGAGATTTCAGACTTGGTCGGGATGGGATTGGAAATTTTTTATTCGGCCCGATCAGAGAATGCTCGCGCTTCGGCAACTTGGAGCCCAAACAAGCCCGGATAGATGCGTCGAAATGGCTTTTTCGGTTTTGGCACGACCGTTGCAATTGATTGGTAACCAAGATCTTCGATAACCGAACCCAAGGCGGATTCGGTATGGCTACGAGAGAAGATAAATCGGGTTCTGTGACCGCCGCGTTGAACGGCACGATGATCTTACCGATTTAGCAAGTCAGAGGTGCTTCACCATGTCAAGTTTCATCCGCAGTTTAGTCGTCGTCGCCGCTTTGGTTGCCGTCATGAGCACATCAGGCGTCGCGTCTGCCAACCACATCAACAGCCCTATACTTCGTCGCCAACACGGTGAAGTTGGCTTTTGGCAACACGCAAAGACACATCACGTACAAGCCCAAACTCGCCCGGTTTATAGTCCGTCTCGTTAGTTGCTAGTCGTTTGGTCCATGGAAAGCCCCGCCTCGAAGTTTGTTCGATGCGGGGTTCTTCGTTGTATTGCTTCGTACCAAACTGACGGGTTTCATCGTTTTAGCATCTTTGGCAACCGCGATTGCCTTGAGCCCGGCCTAGTGACTTCGCTTGCAAATAGAACTTGGGAGATAACGTCAGGCAGACAACCATGGCTATTCAGGGGCTGACTGAATCGCAGTGATTTCGTCTCGAAGCGGACGCCATACGTTGCTTTCGCGATATTTCGATTCCAGCTTCACTGCGATGTCCATTTCGGATAAAGCTTCTCTCCATCGGCCGTTTTCTATTAGGGAAATCGCTTGTGCGGCCGCTCTCTCTGCGTTTCTCGCGTCAACTTCGACTTCTACGAGATAGCGAGTGGCCTGTTCCCATGCATGAGACTCGTCTCCAGAAGTCGCATTGGCCATCAAGCGAGCTTGTCGCGAGCGGACGTCGCAAAGGTTCAATTTGCGTGAGCCAAATTCGGTCCGCCAGTTGCAACCCCACCACTGTCTTGTCGCCGATTCGTAGACTCGCGTTACTGACTCGTAGGTGGCAAGATGAGTAGTCAGGGAATTCACCATGATGGCATTCTAGAAGGTGTCGCGAAACGGGTAACTAATTTGTATCGCACATCGCATACCAAGCCTTAATCGAAGTCGCTTCAAGAAATCTCAACTTGGGCAGCCGCGACAATGGAAAACGTAATCTCCAGCACATCACTTATGCCAAATACCCACCGCACGTTCTGGTTGCCCGCCGCGATTGTCGCAGCGTTCGTCGCTGTCGCAGCATTTGCGATCATCACGTACATCAACACGCTTGCGATTCGAGAAAGCGAACAAGTTGTCACGCAAGCCTATGCCGTTCGCGAAGCGACTCAGCAAACTCTTTCGGCAATGCGAGACGCAGAAACTGGCCAGCGCGGTTACCTTTTGACCGGGAAGCCTAATTTTTTACAGCCGCATGAGTCGGGCACCGTGAAGGCAATCGAGCAACTTGCCGACTTGAATCGTTTAACGGCCGACGACGATGAAGTGCGTCCATATGTGGAGTCGATGGGTGAATGGTTTAAGCAACAAGAGGTGCATCTTGCGGAAACGATTGCGATGAGACGCAAGTCACCCGATGCACGCATTAGTGACGAGATACTGGATTTGGTCAAATCGGGGCGAGGTCAAGCAGCCATGGACGGCGCTCGTGAAGCCGCTCAGAAAATTTTGAACGAGCAGGATGCAAAGCTGGCGGAGCACGAAGCGAGCACGCGGGAACGCACTGTCATTTCGCGAACAACAATCACGATCGGCAATCTGCTCGCTCTCGGACTGATCTCGATCGCAGGTCTCGCCGCCCTCGTCGATCGAAGAAAGCGAGATAACGCGGAACAGGAACTCCTCACCCAGCAGAACGAACTTCGAGCTGTCGTCGAGTCGGCGTTTGAGGGCATCATTACTTACGACGACGACATGACGATTCGGCACATGAATCCTGCCGCGATCGATATTTTGCGAATCGACCCCAGCATCGGTGACGAATGTACCTGGAGATTGCTTGAGTTTTTTCCCGAAGAACAGCGAGAGAGCATCAAACAGCACGTTCGCGAATTCAATGACACCAAGGTGCGGGAACTGTCTTTCAAAGGCGTCACGATGCTTCGTAGTGATGGGAATGAGTTTCTGTGCAACGGAAAGTCGATTCGGACGGTCTCACCGAGTGGCCATTTCATGACGATGAAGTTCCTCGACGTTTCAGAAACACAAATCCTCAAGGCCCGTGAGCGAGAGTATGCACTTATCCTAGGCCAAGTGCAGGAGGCTATCGTCGTCTGTGATCTTGAGGACCAGATTCAGTCGTGGAATGGTGGTGCCGTTCAGCTTTTTAACATCTCGGAAGCGGATGCCGTGCGGCAAAATGTTTGTCAACTGCTCTTTCGGGGCCGCGAAGTCGAATGGGAGGCAGGTCGTGCGGTGGTGATGGCACACGGGAACCACGCGACTGAGTTTTCACAGATTACATCGGATGGCCGCGAACTCGTAATCGAAAAACGTCGGTCCATGATCTTCGACGATGAAGGCATCCCCATCGCTCAACTGCTGTTCATGATCGATGTGACCCAGCGTGTTCGCGAAGAGGCGAAAGAACGACGTTCCCAGCGGCTCGAAAGCATTGGCACCTTAGCCGGTGGTGTTGCTCATGACCTGAATAACGTTCTGACACCGATCGTGATGAGTGCGAAACTGCTTAAACGTGGCAGTAAGTCTCCCGAGCGTTTGATGGACAACATCATCAACAGTGCGGATCGTGGGGCTCGGATGATCCAGAAATTGTTGGCCTTTGCGGGCGGCGAAAAATCAGATCGGAAACAAGTGGATGTTCGAGAGACGCTATCGGAACTCGAAGAAATCCTCAGCCACACGTTGACACCCACGATCGAATTGCACGTGAACGTGCCCGCGACGCTCCGCACAATTGATGCCGACAGCACCGAACTTTCTCAAGTCGTGATGAATCTTGCCATCAACGCGCGAGATGCGATGCCAAATGGTGGTCGCTTGGTGATCGAGGTCGAGGACTTTCAAGTGGACGAGTCCCGTGCCTCGCGTAGCGACATACTGAAAGCAGGGTCACACATTTTGTTGACCATTTCGGATACCGGCGAAGGCATCTCGGACACTATCATTGACCGAATCTTTGATCCATTCTTTACGACAAAGGCTCAAGGTAAGGGAACAGGATTGGGGCTTGCCACAACGATTGGCATCGTTCGTTCATACGGTGGCGACATCACGGTTTACAGTGAACTCGGAATCGGAACCAAGTTTTCGATCCTATTGCCAAGCTCCGAATCTACCGTCTCTGCTGCATCGATTGCAGAAGAAGCTGACGACATGATTCCTGCTGGCAATGGCGAAACCGTCTTGATTGTGGATGACGAGCCGATGATTTTGGAAACGGCACAAGAAACACTGGAATCGAACAACTATCGAGTGCTGGTAGCGAACAGCGGAACGGATGCCCTCGCAATGTTCCAACAACACTCCGCCGAGATTGATTGCGTTTTGCTTGACATGATGATGCCCGGCATGGATGGATTCCAAACCAAGGAGGCCCTACGTGGTCTGGACGCAAGCGTTAGAATCATCGCTTCCAGTGGACTGCGTCGGCCTGGACAAGACGGCGGGCGATTACTAGACATCGAAGGCTTTCTCGCCAAACCCTACACCGACGAACAATTGCTGCGGCTCGTCCGCAAAGTCATTGACCAACCACACTTCACGTAGCCGATGTCGCCAGATTTTGGATTTATCGTCGTCTCAGGAGCGTCCCACGCTCTGGAGAGATCAGCTGCAACAGACACCAACATGACCCACCTGCTAGTTATCGACGACGAACCACTCATCCTCGAATCAATCGAAATGGCGTTCGCTGATTATGTGGTAACGAAATGCCTCACCGCTCAACAAGGCATCGACGCGTTCTTGAAGGAATCGCCCGATGTTGTGCTTTGCGACATTCGGATGCCGGACATGTCTGGAATGGAAGCGTTTGAAAAACTTCATCGTATCGACCCCAGAGTCCCGATTATTTTGATGACCGGTCGTGGCACAGCCCAGACGGCGATCGAAGCCATTGGACGAGGCGCGTTTGAATACATCCTCAAACCGCTCGATCCAGACACGCTGATTCCGCTAATCGAAGACGCAGCCGAAACCAGTCGCATGACGCGAAGGCCAGCGGTGGTGCCCAACTTGTCGATCGACGAACAGATTGTTGACAACTCAACAGACCTGCTCATTGGCAATTGTTCCGCGATGCAAGAAGTCTATCGCTCGATAGGCCGCGTTGCCAAGCAAAGTGTCACTGCGTTGATCCTCGGTGAAAGCGGTACCGGTAAAGAAGTTATCGCTCGCGCGATCTATCAATACAGTGAAAGAAGTTCCGGCCGTTTTCTTGCGATCAATTGTGCCGCGATCCCAGAGAACTTGCTCGAAAGTGAATTGTTTGGCCATGAAAAGGGCGCGTTTACGGGGGCCGACCACAAAAAAGTAGGCAAGTTTGAACTGTGTAACGACGGCACGTTGTTCCTTGATGAAATTGGTGACATGACGCCGCTGATGCAGACGAAAATCCTTCGTGTTCTTCAAGACCAAACCTTCGAGCGAGTTGGCGGAACTGAAACGATTCGCACCAATGCCCGCATCATTGCTGCAACGAATCGGAACCTTGAACAGGCAATCGAAGACAAAGAGTTTCGCAGCGATTTGTTTTACCGTTTGAATGTCTATACGATCAAACTTCCTCCGCTTCGCGACCGCTGTGACGACATCACGCTGCTTGCGAATTATTTTCTCAAGCGGTTTGCCAAAGAGCTGAACAAAGAAATGACCGGCTTCGCCGCCGAAGCGATCGAGGTGATTGGTCGCTACTCATGGCCTGGGAATGTTCGTGAGTTGCAAAGTGCGGTGAAGCACGCGTTGCTCGAGGCGACCGGTCCCGTGATCGTCCCCGCGTACTTGCCCTCTTCGGTACGCAATCATCAAAGCCTAGCATCGACTGGTCGGGATCAATCTCCGACGACTTCGGCTGCGGGCGGCGGACTTGACTTCGCCTCTCTGACTCGAGAACGCTTGGCATCCGGCAGCGACGATATCCATCGCGAACTGATTAGCCTTGCTGAGAAAGAAATCTTCGCCCAAGTGCTTGAACAAACCAACAACAATCTCACCCAAGCCGCCAAGCGTCTTGGTATCACTCGAACCACGCTGCGTTCGCGTCTCGAGTCGCTCGGGATGGCGCTGGATAGAACGCCACCCATTAGTTGAGCCTCAAAACCACGGCTTCTTGTGAAAAGCTGCTGCGATTCTGGCTATGGCCAGACAAGGACGGCGAGTTGTTTGCCGGCTCGCGGCATTCAGAATCGACCGACCAAACTTTGTTCGAACCGCTCAGTTTTTGATCGATAGGTTCACTGCCATTTCGCGACTTCTGTCGAAATCGGCTGCAATTTCCGGGTTGATCCTGAAAAGGTGTCTTGCTCGGATGCGTTTGGTCCAGCTTGTGCGTCTATCGCTCTCGCCAAGCCAAGACGGCGCCAGACTTTGTCCCTGGTGCATGAATCAAGAGGCGGTTGTGTTTTGCCACGGTGATTTTGGAAAGCAACTTTAATCAGGAATATGAGATGAATCGATCACTTGCCTTGTCGATCCTTGCCGCTATCGCAGGCAGTTCATTTGCTACACCCACGGTGAATGCAACTCCAATCAAAAGTCGTGCAGCAGAAGCTCAACCGGTCGAGCCAACGGAGTTGTCGGAAAAGCAGCGGATCATGCTGGAGGTTCGCATGCAAGTTGGCAGTGAACTGCGAGAATCATGAGTCGACGAACGAGGGGCTCGATGAAACTGTTCTATCGGCAAACAGCTTTTAGCGTTGCCGATCTTGACCGACGTAGATCGCTTCGCCAGTAAAGCGGCTGGCCAGCTCTTCGTTGGTCCAAACAATGCGTCCGACTGCGGGATCGCCAATGATCCATCGACCAGCGTCCGTCTTGCCAATGACGACGACCGCATGACCTTCACCACGCGGACCGAGTAGCCGTGTGTAAGGGCCCGTGTCATGGTCGTTGGTGAATTGGATGATCGCGACGTTTGGCAATTGTCCAAGTCCAATCCACTTGGACGGATCGCTTGATGCGACACGCGCAACTCTGTTGTGACGCGATGCGACTAGCGAAACACCACGATACAGCCCAAGGGGCATCGTTCCTTGTGAGCTGGTCAGACACGCATCTGCCATCAAACTCTCACTTGTCTTGACGCCTTCCATTCGAAAAAGCGTTGCTGCAGCGGCCGGTGCACAACTCGCCGAATGGCTCTGTAAACACACGTTTTCGGACCACTTCGCGACTTCGTCGAGTTCAACAGGATCAAAGATCGGGCGGGCAATGGGCGACAAGATGTAACCCAAGCCAAGTAATCCGAGCATGCAAACGGTGACGGGCCGGTGCCAATGCACTAACCCGGGTGCGTTCGTCGCTAGACCTGCGGAAAAGCCAAGCAGAATTGGCATCGCGTTGGACCAATACAACACGGCACTGTCTGAAAAATAGCTTGCCCAAGCGAGCTTGCCTGAGGTGCACCATGCGAACAGGAGCGAAGCCCCGAGTGAGACCAGAAAGAGAAATGCATTGCGAGAAGATGGGAGTGCGGAAACCTTGTTTCCAAACAAAAACGCGGCGGCCGCAAGCGACGCAATGGCGACGAAACCAAATACCAAGTCAATGCCCATGCGACTCTCCTTCGCCCTTCCCTGGTGAGTGAATTGCCTAACCCAGTGAACCCCATCCCGTGTGTTAAGAATAGATTAACATTTAGCGTGCTTCAGATCAACAAAAGTTTTATCGGCATTTTCTTCACATTGAATCGTGCCAAATGTCGCGAGCCGAGCTTGCGGTCAGAACGCAAAACCATAGAAAAGCCGAGATCCTGAAGGTTCAGCAAGCAACGTACCAAACGCTCTGTTTTCGCAGAGTTGATGGCGTTGCTCGCGGAAAGACCGCCTCATCCAATAGGACTGGGCAATCTGCGCGCTCGTTAAGCACCAGTGGGCGGATTCAGATTGGCCAGCAACTAGTTGTTTTCAGAGCTGGCTGACCGTTATACCTCACTCGGATAGCAATGGCACATTCTGGAATGTCTGGAAATTGAGGGTCAGCAAGGACGCGATCGCAGGTTTATGAGTGGTACTGAGTTCGTCGAGGCAGGTGTCAATCGCTGCCTGAAAGTCGGCGTAGTTC
>JBGTAI010000283.1:0-31589 GCA_041749955.1 Pirellulaceae bacterium
TGGGCGGTGGCATGGGTGGCGGTATGGGTGGTGGTGGCATGGGCGGCGGCATGGGCGGTGGCGGCATGGGTGGCGGCGGCATGGGCGGTGGCGGTGCTTTCGCTGTGCCAGATGACGCTTCACTCGGCCAGAAAACGTCCGTAACGACAGACACTCAAACAGCTCCGTCGACCCAAGATAAGTCGACTAGTAAAACAGAAACTCCCGCTAAGGTCATCGTAAATGGCATTGAACCCATCCGAGTCAAAGTCGAAGAAGAACAACCACTCTCAGCCGCATGGGATGATTACTTTGCGGGCGTAAAAATCAGCAATACGGCTGAACTCCAAGTACTCGACGGACGCATTCGCGCGACCGTGCGTGAATTGAGTGCACGTGCGACTGGTGCCGAGAAAGCGGATCAACGAGAAAACGCGATCGAACACTTCCGTCAAATTGGTGACGTGATTTCCGGAGCCATGCGTGCCGGGCATGTCCAGCCATGGATGTACCAAGCGCTTGCGATTTCGCAACAGGCGACGGGTGCGTCAAAAGAAACGATTGAACGAACACTGCTCTCTGCAGTCGACTTTGCTGAGGACGCAGCGGATGTTCTGCACGTCGCTGCTCGACTTGAAGAGATCGGCAGTGACTCCGCGGCGCTCAAGCTTTGCCAAGACGTCATTGCGATGGACCCGTATCGTCGAGAAGCTTTTGTCATGGGTCTGAGAATCGCCAAGAACTCAAATAATTTGGAAGGCCTCCAATGGGCTTGCTCGGGTGTCTTGTCCCAGGCTTGGCCGGAACAGTTCGAGCCTGTTGTTGCAGAAGCCCGATTACTTGCTCGTGCGACCTACGCCGAATTGATGGAAGAAGGTCGCAAGACCGAAGCAGATGCGTTTAACGCGTTGCTCAAGCAAGCGGCATCGCACGACGTGATTGTACGAGTCACTTGGACCGGTGATGCCGACGTGGATCTGGCAATCGAAGAACCTTCGGGCACCGTATGTTCATTGGAAAATCGCAATACGGCTGCTGGTGGAACACTACTTGGCGATTCCTATTCTGGCCGTGGTGAAGACAAGACGGGTGCTGTTTCGGAAACCTACATGTGTCCAGAAGGATTCAGCGGTCAGTATCGATTGCTCGTCCGACGCGTATGGGGCAACGTATCGACCGGAAACGTTACCGTCGAAGTCTTGACCGATATTGGGCGAGATGAACAGCGTTACATCCGTGAACAAATTCCGTTGACAGAAAAGAATGCCCTCGTTGTATTCGAAGTCAAACAAGGCCAACGTAAACAAGAAGTTGCCGAAGCCCAACTTGCTAACTTGCGTGATGTCGCCCGAAACATCCAAAACCAAGTCCTTGGTCAAGCGGTCAATAACGGAAATTTTGGCGACGGAATCGGTGGTGGCCCGGTTTTCGGTGCACCGAGCCCAAATGCTCAAGCCCTTCAAGATTTTTATCGCGATGTAGCGTCGCTGACAGGAACAGGCGGTTTCAATGGCGCCGGCGGTAATCCATTCTTCGGACGCGGCGGAGCTGTTGGTTTCCGCCCTGAAATTACAACACTGCAAGAAGGTGCATCGCTCCTTGGGTTGGCCATCATCTCAGCGGATCGACGTTATGTCCGTATTTCGCCCGCGCCCCAGTTCCAACAGATCGGTGACGTTTCGACGTTTAACTTCGTAACGGGCACCGGTACAACCACACCGGGTGGCGGTGGTGGAGCAGGCGGTGGTGCTGGCGGTGGCGGTGGACTCGGTGGTGGCGGTTTCCCTGGCGGTAACTAGTCGAACGATTTGGCGAAAGTCACTCTCGCTGGTCTGATTTGGCACCAACCTAAGCGGAAGGTGCCTCCGATTTGGCTGGTTTTACGGCGGTGGGATCAACTCTCACTGCCTAGCTTTGCCATAAGAGCTATCATCGAGGGTCCTCAGTGGCCATAATCGGGCGTCACCTCTCTCGCGACCCCGTTGATTGCTATGCCCAGCGACGAACCGCTAAACGAAACGATCTTGTTCGACCCCGAGCGATTAAAGGCATTTGCCAAACAATTGCTTGAGCTACGAAAGTCGAATCCATCCGCCAGTGTGGATACCGTGCTTGCGGAGCTTGATTCGACCACTCAATCGCTGTATCGCGAGCCCCTGCTTCAATACCTGTCTTCGGATGATAACGCTGGCGATGCGAGTTTGGGTGAAACGCAGATTGTTGATGCCTTCGAGACTCCCTCAGACTTTGAATCGAACGAGTCGCAGCCAACCTCTCCTTCCTCGCCCCCAATGCGAGCCGACGCGACACTTGATGTGCCGCTGCCAGACTCGCCCCAGCGAGCCAATGACCTTCCCCCAGCCGCTCGTGCCCCGAGGTCGGAGTCGAAAGCAGAATCCATCGACCCGAAAAAGTCGGTTCAACGACTGCCAGAGAAGATTGGCAAGTTCGAGATCAAGGGTGAATTAGGTCGCGGTGCGTTTGGCGTTGTCTATCTCGGTTATGACCGTGACCTTCAACGAAACGTTGCGATCAAGCTCTCGCTCGTTTCGGACAAAAAGATCCAAGAAAAGTTGCGAGTCGAAGCATCCAAGGTAGCTCAAGTTGAAAGTGATGGGATTGTCCCGGTGTATCACATCGGCAATACCGATTCAGGCGCGACCTACATCGTTCAAAAATACATCCAGGGCCCGACGCTTCGCGACTTAGTCGCCCAAAAAGGCCCTCTATCGCCCTTAGGTGGCATTCGGCTGATTCGTGACATTGCCTTAGGTCTAGAACCAGCTCACTTACGTGACATCCTTCACCGCGACCTAAAACCGGACAACATTCTCATCGACGAACAAGGCAAGCCTTGGATCGCCGACTTCGGATTAGCGATTTCGGAGGAGGAACAACAAGGCCGCAAAGGCGAGTTGGCGGGCACACCAGCCTACATGTCGCCGGAACAAATCAAAGGACGCATCGATTTCCTTGACCCCAGGTCGGACATCTGGTCCCTCGGCGTCATGTATTACGAGTTGCTATGCGGCAAGCTTCCATTCAATGGCCGCGATCGTCGAGCGCTTGCGGAACAAATTTGTGAACTCGACCCTCGACCACTTCATCAACGATCGCCAAACCTCACCGAGGCCGTCAATTCGGTGTTTCAGCGATGCTGTGCTAAGAAGCCAGCTGACCGATTCGCCTCCGCACGTGAGCTTGCCGTCGCGCTCGACCAACTCATTGCTGGTGGACTCAGCGACCAGAGCTTCCGTGGTTCGACAGCCGTAAATTTGTACGGTGACAGCACACTGATGCCAATGTCGACTCATGTGCGAAGCGGAACTCTCGCGGGGTCAACTCACCAATCGAGTCAACAAGACCCGAGTCAATATCGATCTGGTCAAAGCCACTCGTCTCAGCAAAACTTGAGCCAACAGGATTCGCCCCAGCACATCTCGAGTCGTGAATCCATTTCCAGTGTCCACACATCACAACTGACATCGGAATCATCAATCCAAGCGTCGGTTGATCAACCTCATCCTTGGTGGCTGCGCACGCTAGGCCAACTATTGACGTTCGCCGTAGTGGTTGCGGTATCTGTCGCTGCAGCGATGTACTTCGTCCGTCCAACCGAATCGAATCCTGGCGAAACGCCCTCCCCAATCGTCGTGACAACCGTTCCTGAGGCGGATTCGATTCCGCCATCGACTGAACCCATGACGCAAAATGACGGCGCTGTCGCCAACGTAGGCACTTCGAATCAACCGGAACCTGAAAAGCCAATGCTTGATGTGGATGGTTCAGTCGAAAAGCCGTGGATTGTCGATGCGAGTGGCAAGGGATCACACACGACAATTCAAGCGGCGATCGACGCGGGTTCAAAAAATCCGGGTCCCGATGGCACAAGCATTGTCGTCAATCCTGGGGCCTACATCGAACAACTGCGAATCAGCCAACCAGTCAGCATCCGAGGTCAAAAGGACCTGGGCGATTGCGAGCTGAAAAATGCGGAAGGTCCGCCAATCAGAATCCAATGCGAAAATGGCGGCAAGGTCCAACTTCGAGACCTGATGATCGATGCTCAAGGACACAGCAGCGCGATTCAATTCAATGCGATCGATGTCGAATCCGGATCACTCGAAATTGAATCGTGCACAGTACGCACAACAAGCCAGAACTGTATCAAGGCGTATGAGGACACCTCGGTCTCAGCAACCAAATGCAGATTCACGGAATCACGCGAGTTCGCTATTTCAACTCGTAATCACAAAAACATGATGGTTACAGAATGCTATTTCCGACTATCTGGCGTTCAATTGATCGGTGGACCAGGCACGATCACCTCGTCGCAGTTTTACGGCCAAGAAGGAGTCATGTCCGATCGCTCCTTGCCGGGGAAAGTAGAAGTCAGCGATTGTCAGTTCAATGAGTGCATCCAGTATGGCACAGCCGTAACCAATAACTCGGCAATGAACGTCACAGGATGCACGTACAAGGATTGCAAACTAGGAGCAAGAGCCGTCTTCATCGACGAGAGCGACGTTGGCGAGAAACCGAGTGAGGCTCCTGGACTGATGACGATTTCCAACTCAAGTTTCGAGAACTGCACGACAGCGGTCCAAACAGATCATGGTTCCATGAGCATGCGAGAGAACTGCAAGATCATCGGTGGCATCATGGCGATCGGTATCAATGGAGGTGTTTTCGAAATTGAAAATTGCTCCATTTCGGATGTCGCAAGTACAGGCATCACAGTGCTACAGAAAGGTTCTGTGACGGCAACGAACACTGCGATCGATGGCTGCGGTCTAAACGGGGTTGTGATAAACAGCGGTACCTTGCTGATGACAGGCGGTTCGATCAGCGACAGTATTGATGTCGGCGTATTTCTTGATCGAGACTGTGTCGCGGCAACATTCAATGGGGTCACGTTCAAGGACAACCGTTCGTTCACCATCGCGTCGCAAGCTGAAAACGCTTTGATTACAATCGCTCGTTCACGTTTCTCCGGTAGTGATTATGGCATTCAAGTGAGTGTTAAAGAGACGCTCACCCGCGTTGGGATCGACAGCTGTTTCTTCTCCGATTTGGGGAAACAAGCCATCTACGCTAGCGGTAAAGTACACGTGAAGTACAAGAACTGTGACTTCGGGACGCTTGCGGAAGAAAAACAAGTCGCCAGTCGCCAAGCGGCCGTCGTAGAGAAAATCTAGAAGATTCCGGACACGGAGGCTGTTCGCCCGGCCAATCCTCGCAATCGGTTTCACCGAACCAGCAACGTCGCACGAACCTTGCAACCGTGCTGAATGCAATGGGTGTCTCGCAAAAAAGGACGAGTTTTATTCGAGAGGGGTAAAACCTAGATCGATTTTATGTCTTAAGCTTGCTTGGGTCGTAAGCCCGAACTAGCGTGGAGGGAATCTGAATCCTGATCGCTTCACTCCCTGATTTTGTTGACGTCTCCCTGGAGTCCTACCGGTGTCTACCAAAAGAACCTTGTTGTCCGTCCTCGCGCTCAGCGCATTGACCGTCGCTTGCTCGCAGGTTTCGGCTGAGGAATCACCTGTTCGGTTGGTCGCACTGAGCCGCCAAGACGAAGCTCGTCGCTTGCCAGTCGATAACTCCGCAATGTTTACTGCGGCAAGTCGTAAGGTCTCGATCGCTTTGGATATCCTGGCGTCTGGCGAAGACAAGTCATCGCTCGCTGGAACAATGGTTACCGTGGTGGACGGTGCTGGTAACGCTCGAGAATTTACCGCCAATGACGCGGGTATCGTCACGATTGACAATGTGACTGAAGGCCCTCACGCCATCGTCGCTTCGACTGATGAAGCCCACGGATCAAGTTTGTTTGTATTCCAAGAAGAGAAGAGCGACGCATTCGAATCGGACTTGGTCGAAGCCAAGCCAGCCCGCATGACCATGTTGAGCGTGTCTGGTGACGGACTGATTCCGATCATTAACGAGTATCTCAAAGACAGCGACGCGTCACCGTTTGCCGACGACGAATTGGGATCAAGTGTCGCCACGGGTGCCGCATTCGGTTACCAAGTTGAATTGGGTCCAAACGGCGAATTGAACGGCCAAGTAATCTCGGTTGGCGCAGGTAATCGTTCGCTTGCCGGAACCACAGTTGTCATCTTGAAGGATGGACAAGCGGTTGCTCGCGACGTTACGGATGCGGATGGCCGTTTCAGCATGCTGGGTGTTCGCGCAGGTGTGCATGGTCTTGTTGCTGCGGGTCCAGCCGGTTACTCAGCATTCGCGTTCGAAGCTGTGGCAGGTAACGCAATCACCAATACATGGTCAAACAGCGAATTCCGTTTGGTGAGCACGGTCGCCATGGCAGCAAAGAACTTGCCCGTTGTTTTAATTCCGCCCAAAATGGTCCCGGCCGTCATCACATCCATTCGTGGCTACTATCCAGCGAATGCTGGTATGGGCCTTGGTGGTGGTGCTGCAGCCGCAGCAGGCGCTACAGCGGCAGCCGCAAGTGCTGGTTCGGTAGCTAGCAGTGCTGCGAATTCCCCAATGGGCGGAAGCCCGGCAGCACAGCCACAAGCCTCCGGTTCATTCGGCGGTGCAGGCGGAGCGGCTGGTGGTGGACTGGCTGGCGGAGGGCTTGGAGGACTTGGTGGTTTGGGAGCAATTGGTGCTGTCGCTGCTGGCGTGTCCGCGAATAACAATAACAATGACACGCCCGGCGTTGTTATTTCGCCTTCGTCCGTCCAGTAGTCTGATTCACTGCGTTGGGGAAGTTTGCTCATTTACTTGAGTGAACTTCCCATCGCTACTGGCCGACCGCTACCGGCTAGAAATTTCCATTTGCGATACCTAAGCTAGAGGGGTAGGCTAGGCTCAGGAAAAACCATTTGATTTGGCGTTTTCCTTTTCCGTTAGGCTTCCGCTAGTTGAATGGCAAATGGTTGCGGATTTTGACACACGAATGACGAACACCGACCAAATCGAGTGGGTGTGCAAGCGTTTCACCGCCGCATTGCGAGCGGGCGAAACGATCGATGGCTACGAGTCGTGGCTGAGCCAAGTTCCCGAGACACTACGTGACGTTCTTAAGTCACGTCTGGTCGAGTGTCAGCGTGAGATATCTGCGTCATCGGTTGAAACACGCGTGCTATCATCGGATGCTGTGATGCCAAGCGGCGTACTCATGGAAGTCAGCTTTGATGAGGTGCCAGATAGCAACGCCGCTATCTCCAAGTGCCGTACGTTTCGCGGTCTATCGCGTGAAGCATTGGAACGTCTGTCGACCGAGCTTGAGAATGTCTCGCTTCCGGCTGGTAGCGTTTTGCTGGAACAGGGCACACCTGCTCGTGGGCTGTTCTTGATCATTCGTGGGTCAGTGGATGTTATCGACAGTAGCACCGGGGAGCGAATTGACTGTGACGGTGCTGGTTCTGTCCTAGGAGAGATGTCGCTGCTTACTGGCGGCATGTGCTCGGCAGGTGTCATCGCCACAAGCGATGTCGAAGCGATGCTGCTTTCGACGACGGGCTACAGTCGCTTGATCCAAGCACATCCAGAACTAGAGCTCGCACTTAGCCAGCTGGTCAGCGACCGTCTAGGCGGACGACCACACGACGCGCTCTGCGGAAAAACGCTTGGCGGATTCCGACTCACGCGTTGTTTAAACCGCGGTGGCATGGGAGTGGTCTACCAAGCGGAGCATTGCGAGACGAGCGAACCCGTCGCTTTAAAAATGCTGCGACACCGCTTTATCTATGATGAGCAGATGCAATACCGGTTCGATCTTGAATCGCAACTGCTCACATCGCTGAAGCATCCCAACATCGTCGCCTTGAGATCCAACTTCCTCGCCTTTCGAACTCGCTTCTTAGTTCTCGATCTATGCGACGGCGCCGATCTGTATCGATTGCTCAGTATCCACGGCAAGCTTACCACTGAAACGGCAAAAGCGGTGCTTGGCCAAATCGCGGCGGGCTTGAATGAAGCGCATGAGAAATCGATCGTTCACCGCGACCTGAAGCCAGGTAATGTTCTCGTTGACCGTGACGGACAAGTACGGATCACCGACTTTGGTTTGAGTCGACTGCTTGAAGCCGAAGGAATCGAAGTCAAAGCGGTAGGCACGCCTTCCTACATGCCGCCTGAGCAGTTCCGTTCCGAGGAACCTATTTTCGAGAGCGACTGGTACGCATTTGGTTGCCTTGCCTACGAGTTAGTCACTGGGGAACTTCTGTTCCCAGGCTGCAACTGGATGGGCCTCTATGAACAGAAAAAAACAGCGATTCCGTCCGAACAATGGCCTCGCCTCGCCGCAGATCTTGATCCCGAGCTGGCCGAAATCATTCGCGGATGCATTGACCCCCAGGCTAAAAATCGCCGACTGGACCTCAAGGCGATCAGCAACTGGGCAAGAAATGTCCCCGAATTGTTTCCATCGGACTTGGCGTGAGTGCTTGTTCGCTACGCATTCGCTTGAGATGTGTCCCATCGATGGGATCGGCCCGTTAACCTTTCCAAGTCATAAAAGTAGTTGGGATACGTCTTTACGGTACACGACGGGTCTTCGATCTTCACTCCCGACAGCCGCAATCCAGCCAACGACAAACTCATCGCCATGCGATGATCGTGGTACGTCGCCAAGCTAGCCCCTTGGAATTGGCTTGGACTAGCAAGCGGGATGATCGTCATCCCGTCCTCGTGCTCCATGATTTCTGCGCCGAGCTTTCGCAACTCTGTGGCTAAGTCACCAATTCGATCGGTTTCCTTGAATCGATTGTGTCCGACTCCACGAACGCGACTCGGACCATCCGCGAACAGGGCAACCACAGCAAACGTTTGAACCGTGTCGCTGATCATGTTCATGTCAACGTCGACGCCACGCAGTGGCTTACCAACAACAGTGACACTGTTTGTCTGGTAATCAACATCGCATCCCATCTGGCGAAGCACTTCACAGAATCCAACGTCGCCCTGCATCGCATCACGCGACAAGCCCTCGACAGTCACCGTGCCTTCGCTAATCGCTGCGGCGCCCCAAAAGTAACTTGCGGCCGACGCGTCTGGCTCAATCTCGTACTCAGTCCCAACGTAACCAACTGAGTCGATTTCGTAGGATGTCGCGATCGAAGTGCTTTGCGGGGATACGATCTTCGCCCCAAAGGAACGCATCACCGTTGCTGTCATCTCGACATACGGTTTGGAGACTAACTCGCCATCCACCTCAATGCGAGTCACCTGACCGCTGATCGGTGCCGCCATCATCAATCCGCTGAGATATTGGCTGCTGACATTCCCGCGAACCCGAATCGAACCTTCGCGCCAACCGGTTGAACGAATTTGAACGGGAGGACATCCGCCAGGCGAGATCGCGTCGATGGAGCCTTGAAGGATCGGCTGGATCGCATCCGTCAAATCGCCAATCGGACGTTCATGCATCCTTGGAACGCCATGCAATTGGTAGTTGCCACCCGCAGCCGAAAGTGCCGCAGTCAAGAACCGAATGGTCGTGCCACTGTTGGCGATAAACAAATCGATCACGTCATCGCTTACACCGAGCTTGTCTCGTGTGACGCCGTCAACGACCAAGACCGTTCCTCCATTGCTCGACGAAACGTTCACTCCAATTTTGCGAAGCGCCGCGATCATGACCTCGGTGTCTTCGCTTTGAAGCGCACCACGGAGAGTTGACTGGCCCTGAGCAAACATCGCGCAAAGCAACGCACGATTGGTCAAGCTCTTACTACCAGGCGGACGGATCGAACCGCTGACGGGCCCCCCAGGAACAATTTCGACTGTCGTGGAAGGTTGCGTATCGGAGTTGGAGACAGTCATGCGTGTGGTTCGTGCTCACGAAGAGCAATTCATCAAAGTGGCAATTAAATCGCCATCGAAACGTCTTGGCTCGGCAACACCAGAGCGCCAACGACCATCGAGGCGAGGGTGACTGTGTGAATCAACCAATCATGATCACTTGTCACCACAGTATGAAGCGTGACCATCGTAACCACGACAAGGCAAGCTAAAAACTGGCGTTCCGCAAGACGACGGGATTCTCCGCTGGCAATTTTCGTCGCCACGAGCGTTACACCGCCAATCGCGGGGAATAGAAAAGTCGACAAAACAGCGAAAAAGTGACTCATATCCATCGATTGGCTCCGTCTTCGCTAGGGCCGCAAATCTAAATTCGCTCGCTAGCATAGTCATTGAGAAGAACGCGGGTTCGGAGGTCACCATCCATGGCTTCCACCGCGTCACCCGTGTTATTCGCAGGAGCGTGAAATCGGAGATAGGTCGACTTGAGCAAAAGTTTCAAAAACGTTCAAGATTATTGCCGTTTACCTTTGGTCGACTCCTGACCTAGACTCCGGCGGCACCGTATGGGGTCAATCGTGACCGTCACGGATTAAGACAGCTCGCCGAAGGAACGGCTATGTATCGCTGGTTATTGTGTTTCCGCTATCTCCGAACGCGTTATATCGCGTTGGCTTCCATCATCAGTGTCACACTCGGCGTGGCGACGATGATTGTGGTCAACAGCGTTATGGCAGGCTTCTCGGCTGAGATGCACGAGCGATTGCACGGCCTCGCCTCAGACATTTTGATCGAATGCCACACCAGCGGCGGTATGCCCGATCCAGATCTACACATGCGCGAGATCGAAAAGGTTTGTGGTGACAAGATCGCCGGAAGCTCCGTGAGCGTTCACGTCCCAGCGATGCTTGGGATCGATTTCAATGGCCAGCTCATCACGCGTCACGTGAACCTCGTCGGTATCGACCCTAAGACTTACGACACAGTCAGCCAGTTTGGGCGTTACCTGCTTCACCCTGAAAACCAAAAGCAAGTCGACTTCCGTTTGCGAGATACTGGATTTGCCCCCGATCGAGAGGACTTCCCGGCTTCCGGCTGGGGCTATCGACGTGCGAAAGCAGCATGGGACGTCGCATTAGCCGCTGAACGTCAAAGACTTCAAAGCCTTTCGTCCCCGCAAAATCCAAACAACGAAGCGGATAGCGCTGGCCCGTCATTCACGCCGTCCTTCTCGCCAGAAATGATTTCAAGTGACGATCCAGCAACCGCCCATGAGTTTGACCCGGCGACGGAACAATTTCCTGGCATCGTTTTGGGAATCTCGACTTGCACCACCCGGATGCGAGACGACGAGAACAACGTTGTTGACCACTACTACGCTCGGCCTGGCGACGACGTACGTATGATGTTCCCCAATGCGTCCGACGACACCAAAGTGCTCAACCAAAAGTTCACAGTCATCGACTTGTACGAGTCGGGCATGAGCGAATACGACAGCACGTTCGCTTTCGTCTCACTGGACAAACTCCAAGACTTGCGCGGCATGGTTGATCCAGCATCGGGCGTTCGAAGTATCACCACGATCCAGCTGAAACTGACCGAAGGCGCTAGCTTGAACGAAGTTCGCGATGAACTACGCCGCCGGTTCCCACCAGATTTATACGCCTACCACATCCAAACTTGGCGTGACATGCAAGGACCACTGCTTGCCGCCGTGCGTCTGGAAACAACGATTCTGAACATCCTTCTGTTCCTGATCATCGCGGTCGCCGGCTTCGGCATTCTTGCGACGTTCTTTATGATCGTTGTTGAAAAGACCCGCGACATCGGAACGCTCAAGGCTCTCGGTGCTTCTGGCTCCGGCGTGATGAGCATCTTCCTGACCTACGGTTTCCTACTAGGAGTCGTTGGTAGTGGTGCCGGATTAATCGGTGGATTGATCTTCATCCACTACATCAATCACATCGCCACGGCGATCGAGTGGTTCACTGGCCAAGAAGTCTTTGATCCGACCGTGTATTACTTCACCGAGATTCCAACGATCGTTGATCCATTCACACTGTCTTGGGTCGTTGCTGGTGCTGTCGCCATCGCCGCCACCGCGAGTGTGTTGCCTGCACTTCGAGCCGCGAAAATGCATCCTGTGCGTGCGTTGCGTTTCGAGTAACCCACTTCCTTGCAGCAACCTATTTACACGTTTCCGACGACGCTCACCTTTTTCCTTCGAAGTAACCTACCATGGCCTCCCAAACCAACGATGTCGTGCTTCGCACCGTGGACCTCTTCAAGAGCTACCACAAAGACAGCGTGGAAGTCCCAGTGCTTCGTGGAATCAACGTCGAGATCACGCGTGGCAACATTTCGGCGTTGGTTGGCCGCAGTGGCAGTGGCAAGAGCACGTTGATGCACTTGATGGCCACGCTCGACAAGCCCGACCAAGGCGAAGTCCACTTTTGCGGTCGCCGAATTGACAATGCTTCGCGTGCCCAACGTGACGCGTACCGAAACCATGATATCGGCGTGATCTTCCAGTTCTATCACTTGCTGCCCGAGTTGTCCGCGATCGAAAACGTGCTTGCGCCCGAGATGATCGCGAGATCGGCATGGAGCTACTTCACTCACCGCAAAGAAGCTCGACGTCGGGCCGAAGCGATGTTGGATCGCGTGGGGTTGCTGCATCGGGCGAATCACAAGCCAAGTGAAATGAGCGGTGGTGAAATGCAGCGCACCGCGATCGCCCGAGCCCTGATGACGGATCCGAAGCTTTTACTCGCGGACGAACCAACAGGTAATCTCGACACTGAAACCGGGCAATCCATTCTGTCGTTACTCGAACAGCTCAATCGTGATGACGATTTAACGATCGTGATGATCACGCACGACGATGCGATCGCCGAGCAAGCCGACATTTGCTACCGGATGCAAGACGGACAACTCGACTCGCGTCCTGCACTCTTTCAAGTCGCCTGAATAGCAAACCAGACGACGCACAATCGGCATGTGCGGCGTAATGCCATTTCGAGTGAAAATCGTCACGAGCTGAATCTTCGTGACGAGTCCGTGTGATGATGGAGTTGAGTTGCTAGCAAGCCGATTCTCTAGGTGTTACCCAATCCATCTCCCAGGCTTGGGGCGACTTCAGAGAATCAATTTGCCGGCGTTTCGCGACACCTTCCACTTGTCGCGGGCTTCTATCCACCTGCAACGATTCCGATGACGATCGCTCCGGCACACTGCGTGGCGAGGCCTCCATGTCGCACTCCGAAGTTTTCTCGGACTCTGAAATTGAATCACTTCCCGCGATGATGCGAGCCGCTAGCGGGTCCAAGACTCGTCGCAGCACAGCCGCACAATCGCCGCTGGAAACTTACCTGCGTGAAATCAACGAGACTGCTTTGCTCTCCGCACAGCAGGAACTCGATTTGGCTGATCGCATCGCTAAAGGCGACGTCGAGGCTCGTGACCAAATGGTTCGAGCCAATTTGCGATTGGTCGTCAACATCGCTCGCGGTTACTCGGGCAAAGGCCTTGGTCTGCAAGACTTAATCGAAGAAGGCAACCTCGGCTTGCTGCGTGCCGTCGAAGGCTTTGATCCGACGGTCGGCACTCGCTTTAGCACCTATGCGAGTTACTGGATCAAGCAATCGATCAAGCGAGCACTGATCAACAGCTCGAAAACGATCCGCATCCCGGCGTACATGGTCGAGCTGCTGAGCAAGTGGCGACGAGCGACCGCGCGGCTCACCGAAGAACTTGGACGCACGCCGACGAACGAAGAAGTCGCACGAGTGCTCGGGCTGCCGAAGAAGAAGCTGCCGATCATTCGCAAAGCGATCCGCATCAGCAACAGCACGCCACAGAGCGACCAAACCGAAGCCGGTTGGTCACTCGGCGAAATGGTCCAAGACGAACGCCTCAAGGCTCCCGACGAGGCCATGCTGGATCACGACATCCTGCGTCATGCGATGGAGTTGTTGGGTGACCTCGATGAGCGTGAGGCCACCGTGCTGAAGCTGCGTTTTGGTCTTGGCGGCGACGAGCCACTGACGCTCAAAGAAATTGGTGCCGAACTCGGCCTGACTCGCGAGCGAGTGCGTCAAATCGAGACCGAAGCCCTGCGTCGACTAGCCGACGGGCTCACCGATCCACGGGAACGCGGTTTCTAGTCGATTCGGTTTCTAACGCATGCGGTTTCCCAGTCGCCTTGGGTTTCAAGGCTACAGACGCTCTCAAAACCGAGTAAACTGATAGGTATCGTCTACGGCTCGATCGCATTGCTGTCGAGCCGATTGCCGTTTCCCTCCCACCGTCAGTTGCAGCTCGCGTCCGATGCCCCACCACAAAATTCTTACGCGCTCCTCCATTCAATTTCTCGCCATCCTTGTTTTCGCTTGCATGAGCACGTCGCCCGTTCGGGCCGACGACCCCGCGAAAAAGCCTGCGGATGAGCCCGCAGTAAAACAGGATGCCGCGCCGCCCGCCGATAAGCCGGCTGAGGTGAAACCCGAAGAAAAGAAACCGGACGCAGCCAAACCTGCGGACGAGAAGCCTAAGCCAGACGCCGAAGCCAAAAAAGCTGCCGCTAAAAAGAAAAAGGCAGATGCCAAGAAGGCTGAGGAGAAAAAAGCTGAAGCCAAGATGGAAGAAAAGCCGGAGGCCAAACCTGAGCCGCCCAAGCCAATCTTCACTGATGCCAACCTGATCGCAGCCGTTCGAGCGGAAGTGTTTGAGAAGCGATACAACGAAGAAGTCATCACCGCTGAGGACGTCGCGAATATCTCCCGAGTGGTCGGACGTGGCCGTGGGATCAAGTCACTTGCGGGTCTGGAGCACTGCAAAGCCCTGATGCTGATTGACCTCGAAGACAACGAGATCAGCGACTTAACTCCGATCGCCAAACTCAGCCGTTTGCAAAGCGTCAATCTGGCGGGCAACCAGATCCAAGACATCAAGCCGGTTGCGGAACTCAAAGCAATGCAACTCTTGGATCTCAGTCGCAACCAAGTGACCAACTTGGAACCACTTGGCCAAATGAGCAACCTTCGCTCACTTTACCTAGCCGACAACAAACTCGAGTCGCTCGAACCCATCGCCAAGTTAGAGAAAATCTGGTCGCTCGATGTCTCCGGCAACGGACTCAAAGACCTATCAGCCGTTTCAAAACTCGGATGGCTGACTACGCTCGACATCGCCCGCAACGAAGTCAGCTCCCTCGAGCCGCTCGTCGAACTGCGTCAATTGGACTTGCTGATCATGTCCAAGAACAAGCTGGAAGACCTGACACCGCTCGTTCAAATGTGCGAAAAAGACTCGCAATCGGATCGACGCTTCGCTCCCTATCTCGAAGTCTATCTGGGCGAAAACCCGATCGATGAAAAGAAGAAAGCGGACCAGTTCGAGAAGCTCAAAGCCTGTGGCGTCAAGATCTTCGAGAAGTAACCGTTTCGAGACGCCAACTCCGCCAGCTAATGATCGCTGGCGGAGTATGTCGGCAACGTGATGGTTCAGCCCTTCACGACAAAGTTGACCATTCGACCTGGCACAACGATCTGTTTGACAATGGGTTTGCCGTCGAGCGCTGCTTGAACTCGCTCGTCAGCAAGTGCCGCCGCGGCCAAGCCCGCTTGATCCAGGTCGGCTGGGACCGTGATCTTCGCTTTGACTTTCCCATTCACTTGAACGGGAATTTCAACGGCACTTTCGGCAATCGCGTCTGCGTCCCAAGCTGGCCAAGTTGCTGACGAAACACAGCCTTCGCCGCCCAATGCCAGCCACAATTCTTCGCACAAGTGTGGCGCGTAAGGCGACAACAGGATCAAAAACGTCTTCATCGCTTCACGAGGGCGTTTTTCTGAACGCGTAAAGAAGTTGACGAACTCCATCATCTTGGCGATGGCTGTGTTGAAACTCATGGCCTCGGTGTCGTCGGTGACCTTGCGAATCGTTTGGTGCAACACTCGCAATTGCTCTTCATCGCAAGCATCATCGGTGATCGCGTCATTCAGCTTCAAATCGTCTTCGCGATCATCAATGATCATCCGCCAAGCTCGGTCCAAGAATCCACGCACGCCACCAACGCCATCCATGTTCCATGGCTTCGTGGCCTCGAGCGGTCCCATGAACATTTCATAGAGACGAAGCGAATCCGCTCCATAGTCTCTGACGACTGCGTCCGGATTAACGACGTTGCCACGACTCTTGCTCATCTTCTCGGCTTTTGCCAAGACCTTGAACTCGGTACCCGTCAAGAACACACTGCCCTTGCGTTTTTCCGTATCGTCATCCGCGAGATCACGACCGTCATCGGTGTGCTTCAGGATGACTGTTACCTTTTCGCCATCTTCAATTCGATCTCCTCGAATACCGAGCGAGTCCAATTCCGAACCGGCACTGGCAAAGACATCTTCGCTCATGTGGTATTGAGGCGCACCAAGAATCATGCCTTGATTGACAAGACGACCGAACGGCTCCGGTGTGCTAACGTGTCCGCGGTCGTAGAGCACCTTGTGCCAAAACCGCGAGTACAACAAGTGCAACACCGCATGCTCAGCACCACCGACGTATAAGTCGACTGGCATCCATGCTTTCTCTTTCTCCGGGGCGACGAGCGCGGAACTATTCTTCGGATCGATATAGCGAAGGTAGTACCAGCAAGAACCAGCCCATTGAGGCATCGTGTTGGTCTCGCGGCGGTACCGTTTGCCATCGAGCGTGACGTACAACCACTCATCGCCAGCTTTCGCTAGTGGCGGTTCAGGTCGTCCGTGTGGCTTGAAGTCTTCCAACACAGGCAACACGACGGGCAACTGGTCCGCCGGTACGCCACGCTTCATCCCCGTAAGCTCGTTGTTCTCATCGACCTCGTGCAGGATCGGGAACGGTTCACCCCAGAATCGCTGGCGGCTGAACAACCAATCTCGCAACTTGTAGTTCACGGCCTGTTGTGCGATACCATGCTTGGACAAATCCGCTGTGATCGCAGCTTTCACTTGCTCGGTGGTCTGGCCATCAAAACCTTGACTGTTGATCGCAATGCCTTCAGCGACATAGCACGCCTGGCCCGCGAGAATTTCGTCCCGCTCGGGATGATCGCTCGGCGGATTCACCACGGCAATCACAGGCAACTTGAACGTGACCGCAAACTCAAAATCACGATCGTCGTGAGCTGGCACCGCCATGATGGCGCCAGTTCCATAACCCGCCAAGACATAGTCCGCGATCCAAATCGGAATCGGTTTTTCCGTGACCGGATTGATGGCGTAAGCGCCGGTGAAGACTCCCGTTTTGACCTTGTCGCCTTCGGTACGTTCGCGATCGCTCTTGAACGATGCCTTTTCGCAATAGGCTTTGACGGCTTGTTGTTGATCCGCGGTGGCCAGTTGCTCGACAAGCGGATGCTCCGGCGAGATGACCATGTACGTTGCACCGAACAGCGTATCGGGTCGCGTCGTGTAAACGCGGAGCACATCATCCGCCGGCTTCTCCGGAAAGCCACTCGTCGTGCGTGCAGCTTTCCACGAGGCCAAACCCGCAGCGTCGCCGATATAGAAATCGACTTCCGCGCCCGTGCTGCGACCGATCCAGTCTTGCTGCAACTTCTTAATTCCGGTGGGCCATGCAAGGTCATCCAAGCCGTCAAGCAATCGCTCCGCATAAGACGTGATACGAAGCATCCACTGGCGCAGCGGGATTCGTTGAACCGGGTGTCCGCCTCGCTCGCTTTTTCCGTCTTGGACTTCTTCGTTCGCAAGCACGGTCCCGAGCTTCGGACACCAATTGACGAGCGCGTCGTCCTGGTACGCAAGTCGTTTGGAATCGCGATACAACTCGACGGCACGTTCGCCTTCGGCTTGCACATCGGCCGGAATCGGAAGCTCAGCGATCGGACGTCCTTTCTGATGGTCGACGTCGAACCACGTGTCATACAGTTCGAGGAAGATCCACTGGGTCCAACGAAAGTAGTCTTCGTCGGTTGTCGCCAAGACGCGATCCCAATCGTAGCTGAACCCGAGCATCTTCAATTGGCGAGTGAAGTTGTCGATGTTCCGCTGGGTTTGGATCCGAGGGTGCTCACCCGTGCTAATCGCGTGTTCTTCGGCTGGCAATCCGAACGCGTCAAAGCCCATCGGGTGTAGCACGCTCTCGCCACGCATCCGCGCGAAGCGTGAAACAATGTCGGTCGCCGTGTAGCCTTCGGGGTGCCCCACGTGCAGCCCGTCGCCGCTGGGGTACGGGAACATGTCGAGCACGTAGCGTTTTTTCGCCCCAGGATGCTCGGGGGTCGCAAACGTGTTGTTCTCGGCCCAGTAGGCTTGCCAACGCGGTTCAATCTCAGCTGGGTTATATCGCGGCATGTCGGATCCGAGGAAATCTTCAAAACGAGTGGGAATGCAGAAGTAGGCGAATTCTAGGGAATAGACGCCGATGGTCCCAGGGTGTTCGGTGTTGACGTTCTGGGCCGAAAAACTTTACAGACAACAGCGATTCCTGATGGTTCTGGCTGGAAAAAGAGTGTTCGGCCATTCCCAAGTCCCCTTAGATTGCCATGCGACGTCCCAAGCGATCCATTGCCGCGACTTTTGCTCTTGCGGTGGGACTCGTCCTGTTTGCAAGCGGATGTCGCACGGTTTCGCCGAGTGGATCCCCGATCTTTGTGTGGATTCCGCCGAGAATGGAATCGACCGTCGGTCAACGGATCGCCGTCAGCGAAATCGTGGGCGACGAAGAACTTTCAGGAAAAATTCACCAACAACTCTTCGCCTCGGTCCCGCGTGACGAAGGAAGAAAACTGTCGTTTGTCGACTCCGAGAAATTCGTTGACCACGCTCCAGTCCAACTAGCCTCCTTCGCCAACGAAGGCACCAACGACGTCGTTCTCGCGTCCGTCGCCCGCAACGAGGGCATCAACTATCTGCTTCGAGGCGAAATCCTTTCGGAGCGTTCAGCCCAATCCAACTCGTCCAAGCGTTTGACACTCTCGTGGCGATTGATGTCGCTCGATCCAGACCATCCGAACGCGCCTGCCAAACACGTCGGTGGCCAGCCCGTGGTTGTGGAACTCGAATCCGCGATCAAAAAGTATCCTGACTTAGCAATTCTCTCCGACCAAGAAACGGCGCTGGCCACAGCCGCCGCTCGGGACACCTATGAACTATTCGCACCATCGATCCAGCAAGACCGTGTCCAACTAGCGACTCCTTATCCGCTGCCCGGTCGCCGAGATGTGCTTCGCGGCAATGCCTTGGCACGCGCTGGTCGCTGGGGCGAAGCCCAGGAGATATGGCAGCAAGTCGTTCAATCGCACCCGAGCCAAACAGCGGCACTGCATAACTTGGCACTCGCCGCGGTTGCCTCGCAAGACTTCTCAAGCGCCAAACAACTCGCTCGACAAGCGATCAAGAAACGCTCCAGCAAACTCAACCAATCAACGCTGGTGTGGATCGAACTGCGCCAACGCGACTACCACAAGGCGTTCGGCCTCGCCGATCCGCCCGAAGGCTGGTTCGTGACCAAAACACCCGACCAAATCTTGACGCCAGCTCCGACGCCAAAACTTTCCGCTACGGCAACCGCCCGCTGACTCAGACACCGAGTTCTTTGAGTCGACCGCTGCTGTCACCAATCGATTCAGCTGGCGTGCCGAGACAATCGAGCATCGATAGGAACAGATTGCCCATCGGCCGCTCACTACCACACTGGATGAATCGACCTGTCGGAATCTTGCCGCCGGCTCCTCCAGCCAGAACGGTCGGCAAGTCACCGTGGCTGTGACGATTGCCATCACTAATGCCGCTACCGTAAAGCACCATCGAGTGATCGAGCAAACTTCCACCTGACTCCTGTGTCTCGTCGAGCTTCTTGAGGAAGTAAGCAAACTGTTCCACCAAGTAGTAATCGATCTTACTGAGCTTCTCGACTTGGTCTTCACGATTACGGTGGTGGCTCAATTGGTGGTGCCCTTCCTTGACTCCGATCTCCGTGTACGAACGGCTGCCACCGGCATTGTCGACCATCATCGTTGCGACACGTGTCGTATCCGTTTGGAAACCGATCACCATCAAGTCGTACATCAATCGAACATGCTCGCGAAACGCTTCGACGCGACCGAGCGGAATATCGATATCCGGCAGCGCCGCTTTGTCCTCTTGCTCGGTCATCTCGATGCGTTTTTCAATCTCACGAACACTCGTGAAGTACTCATCCAGTTTGCGACGATCAGTACGCCCCACGGTCTTCATCAATTTCGAAGCATCTGCGCTCACAACATCCAAAATGCTTTGACGCACAACATCTCGCTTACGACGCTCGGCCGTATCGCCCAGACCGAACATTCGTTCAAACGCCATCCGCGGCGATGTCTCTTTCGGCATCGGTTGAGTTTCGTTCCGCCAGGAAATATTCGACGAATACGCGCAGCTATATCCCGAATCACAACTGCCGGCATTGCGACTGTCCACGAGCCCCAGTTCGATGGACGCAAGCCGAGTCTTGCCAGCCAACTGGCTCGCCGCGACTTGATCGACACTGATTCCAAGCCGAATATTGCTGCTCGTTTTCGTTGGCCGTGCGGCTGTTAAAAATGTGGAAGCGCACCTCGCGTGATCACCTGCGCCGTCACCATTGGCACGACCGTTCTCATGCGCCAAGTTGGTAATGATATTGAGCTTGTCTTTGAGTGGAGCGAGAGGCTCGAGTGTCTTGGAGAGTTTCCAATCACGCTCGGAACCCGTCGGCGTCCAATCCGGCATGATCACGCCGTTGGGAAAAAAGATGCAAGCCATCCGCGTCGGCGCGGCTCCACCTTCTTGAATCGCCGGCGCGGCAAAGACGCTTCGTGCAAGCGGTGACATCGCGTCGAGCAGCGGCAACCCCATAGCAAAGCCAGCACCTCGCAGGAGAGTACGTCGACTGAGAACGCGTGAGTCAGTTGAATTTTTCATCGTATCGACTTTTCGTTAAGGAATTCAGCGTTTCGTTTAAGACTCAATGCCCGGCCATTGGTAATACTGGAACTGGCGGCTTCGTACGATTTCGAGAACAAGATCTTTGAAGTGTCCACCGGTCGCACTGACACGTTCGGCGATTTCATCCACGGTACATCGATCGGTTGGCGAGAGCTCACGACCAAGCGCGAACGTCATCAATCTAGCTGTTGCCGTGCGTACAAAAGCCTCGCGTTCGCTCGTTGCCAACACTTGGCTTAACTGCGCCGCGCCCGAGAAATTCCGACCGCCAGGCAACTCGCCGCTCGCATCCACTTTCTGTTCGCCGTCGTTCGTACGAAATCGACCCACCGCATCAAACTCCTCGAGTCCAAACCCAAGTTGGTCCATCACGCGGTGACACGACGCACACGCAGCATTCTCGCGGTGCAATACGAGTTGCTCACGCAACGTCGCGTTCGCACCCGCCGTCTTGGTTTCTTCCAACTCAGGCACACCCGGTGGCGGATCTGGAGGAGGAGTTCCCAAGATGTTTTCGAGAATCCACTTGCCACGTTTTACCGGCGACGTGCGAGTCGGGTTACTCGTCAGCGTCAAAACACTCGCATGAGAAAGGACGCCGCGCCGAGGTTGATCCGCGAGCGAGACTCGGCGAAATTCCTGACCCTCAACGTTCGTTAATCCGTAGTGCTCTGCAAGTCGCGAATTCACAAACGTGTAGTCCGCTGAAAGCAGCTCATCGATGGATCGATTCTCACGAACAACGTTCATAAAGACTTGCTTCGTTTCCTCGGCCATCATGGCAAGCAACTCCTGATCGACTCCCTTGAAGCGATCCGAATCTGGCTCGAAACCGTTCAAGTTCCTCAGCCCGAACCACTGTGCCGCAAACTCGCTCGCAAGCGAGTCGCTACGCTGGTCGGCCAGCATACGACAGACTTGCCGCTCCACTTCGCTTGCGTCCAACTTGCCCTGGTCCGCCAAGTCCAACAACTGGCTATCCGGCGTGCTACTCCAAAGAAAGTACGACAGTCGCGTTGCCAGCTGGTACGGATCAAGCGGCACGTCATCCTCAGCCGACGCCTCACTCAACGCATCGCCCGGCGTCTCGATTCGAAACAGGAATCGTGGAGAAACCAAGACCGCTGAAACAGCAATTTGCAGCCCTCGATAAAACGACTCGTCCCGCTTAATCGCTTCTGCCACAAGCCCCGCGTAAGGAACAACGTCTTCTTGAGTCACTGGGCCACGAAACGCCCGTCGCATCAGCGGTTGCAAACACTCTATCGCAGCCTCTTGGACATTGACATAATCACGGCCTTTACGCGTCGGCGTTCGTCGCACCAATTCTTTCTGACTCGGTGGATACCAATCCCCAGGCGGTTGGCTTGGCCCCGAAACACTCAACCGACGCACCATAAACGGGTACTTCGCTTCGTCAATTTTTCCGTCTGGCTTGAGCGGTTGACCAAGCTGTTTCCGCTGCATTTGAATATGTCGACTGTCGATCACGTTCACGTCGGGGAAATTTATCTCGCCGACCTTCCATGATTGAACGTCATCGAGCTGCATCACGAACAACTGCTGCTTCCCAGCCTCAAGCGTGACACGTATTTCATCACGCTCGGAATCGCCGCCTCCGCCGAAGTACTTGAAGTCTCCGATTCCAAGCAGCTTTCCGGATCGATCAAAAATCCCAGCCGATGACTTCTCGTCTTTCCCTAGTTCGTGCGTCGCACCCGCACGCAACTCGATTCGATACTCACCGTCGCTGGGCAAGTCATATTCAGCCCAGACATAAGAGCCTGGAGCGAGAAAACGTCCAAAGAAACTGCCGACTTTGTTATCGCCAACAACCGCAAACCGGTCACCCGTGCGATCTTCACTCACCTTCGGAAACGTCTCGGGATCAAACACGACTTGTCGCGACACTGTTTCAGCAGCCGTCATATACTTTTCGACCAACATCGGCGAGAGCGACAACACGTCTGCGTTATTGTCGAACCCGCCACCGACTTCATCCGACGGAAAAGCGTCACCGGGATGCAGGTCCATTCCAAACAAGTCGCGAAGCGAATGGTTGTACTCGACTCGATTCAAACGCCTCGCAGTAACCTTGCCCGGCCGCGGACGTAAATCACAGGACACGGCGTAGAGCGTTTTTTCGATCGCGGACACAAGTTGCTTTCGCTGAGCATCCGTTGGAACCGACGCATCCTCTGGCGGCATCGCACCGAAGCGAACCATTTCCAGCACACGATTCATATGCCCAGCCCCAGCTCCCACTGCCGATAGAGTTTCCAAATCCGATAAGTCCAATTCCGCTTCCGCAACATCCGCGTTGTGACAATCGATGCAAAACTCTCGCACCAGCGGCCAACCGTTCTTCGACCAATACGCCTCGGCAGTCTCTGGTTCCTTGGCGAAAACGCCATCGCAAAACCACAACGACAAACCTGTCACCAAAAGCAGCAGCTTGGTTGAGTCAAACGAGCGAAGGAATCGATCGGTAGGATTTGCTTTCGCCATACGACGGGCTGATCCTTGCGTACCACAGCATCAAACAAGCTGCGTAAGCGATTGGACGGAGGGAAATGGGGTGGGAACCGTTGTCGGTTGACGCAGGTCTTGGGGTGGGACGATTCGCGGCCAAAACAGCATCGGTGCATGGCCAAGTCAGATTGAATCGCTTCAGGGTGGATCTCGTAGTATACGGTCAACGGCCCCAATCTCCAAGCGAATCGCCTTTTAATTCGGTGTTCGCCACCTGAACACAAGGCAACTGCGTTCTGAACCGCTGTTACTTCGTTCGGCGCCAACTCGCCGGCAATTTCCGGGGTTTTCCAGTTGTATCGACGCAGGCGATCGTCGATTCCGCCTCAACCAGCACCTCGCCGCCGCGACGCAGCACATAGCGATGCCGAATCCGGACATTTCGAACGTCAACAACCATCGTCTCGAGCTCCAACACGTCATCGAACTCAGCCGCCCCGAGATAGCGGACGTTCATTTCCGTGACCACGAGCATCAGCCCCTCGGACTCAAAATCCCGGTAGCTCACCCCCGCATCACGAAGCATCTCCACGCGGCCGCGTTCAAAGTAATTCAGATAATTCGCGTGGTGCACCCGTCGCTGGCCATCGGTTTCATAGTACGTGACTCGAATTTCCAGCACATGTGAGCTTCCGGAATCCAGTGTTTTCGAGGTCGCGGTGTTCATTCGGCTTGCTCTTCGGGTCCAATTTCAGGCATTTTTCGGCTCGGTACAAACCAGTAATGGCGGTGATACCAAAAAACGGAACTGTTCTACACAAGAATCGGCAGACTGAATTGACCCCTGCGGTAAATCTCGCGTAAACTCTTGCCTGCCAACGTTTTCCACTTACTGAGAAATGAAAATATGAGCTTTGGCTCTGGTTCTGGCACTGGCTTCGAAACCATGCGGGGACGCAACTTTCCGGCCCTTCGACAGTACACGGTCTTTCTTGAGAACCGCGTCGGTCAACTGCTCGAGGTGCTCAAACGGTTCGAAGGCACCGGAATTCGCGTCGTTGCTTTGTCGATTAACGACGCTGCGGAGTGTGCCTTCGTGCGATTCCTGCTCAGCGACGCCGATCGTGGCCGCGAACTGCTTGAGCGAAGCGGTCTGGCCATTATCGAAACCGACCTCGTCGGAGTCGAGCTTCCTGATGTTCCCCAACCCCTCCTGCGAGTTTGCACAGCGCTTTTGCAGGCTGAACTCAACATCATCCAAGCCTACCCGCTCATCGTGCGCCCCCACGGTAAACCGGCTGTCGCGATCATGGTCGAGAACATTGAGTTGGCGATGGAAACCCTTCACACAAAGGGTTTCCGCATCCTCAACGAAGGCGACTTGCAAGACGAATCCCCTTCGGGCGAACTGTAGTCACCGGCTCAGAGACATTTGCATCTCTTCACCCGCTCAGCTTCGTTTGAGCAAACGGTTTCCTCGCTTCTGAGCATTAAACGCTAAACCCAGCGAAGCGTTCCGCTCGTCACAGGCTCCCTGTGATGAAGCGGACATCGACTGACAAAACACCACCAAGAAAACGAGGGCACAATCGTCGCCATGAACCCAGCGATGCATCGGTTCCCGTACATCACCGACTATGTCAACGATGTCTTCGCAAAAGAAAAGACCCATTGGGACTTCATCTTGCTGCGACCTCTGCTGCTCGTGTTCTATTTCTTTCTGAGGATAATCGTCTTCCCGCTCAAGTTCGTGTTCCATCGAGTCCCACTCGGGTTCGAAGCCACGTTGATCGATCGCTGTATGACGCTCGGCCTAAAATACTTGGCGCGTCATGACGCCGCTGAATTAATGCTGCGTCACGTCCAAATTGAACCGCTGCTCTATCGCCACGTCCTGCAAGGCAATCACAACCTACCGCCCGAACCGCCAAGCAAACTCAACGGCATTGATGGTGACTTTGACGTCAATGATCTCGAGACCGCCATCAACAACCACATGACGATCGGCCACGACAAACTTTCCTATGAACTCGTCGATCGATTCGACAAACAAATATTCCTCGATCACCTCGACGCGATCCGATCGAGCCGACCCGAAGACCACAACAAACTCGGCAAACGAGCACTCGAAGAAAACCGAAAACACTCGTTTCAACTTCTCGGTGCCACCAACATCGTGCTACTGATCGTGACCACCATCACGATCTTTGGCGACTTGCGAACCACAATCACAGCACTCAATTCTTTTGGTTCTGACTCGATTTTGCTGTGGTGCATGAAGCGACTGTACGCCGGCAACTTGGATGCTCAAGCGGACTTCGATTTCTTCATGCAAGAAGTCAATAACCGCGGCCATTACAACAGCAGTGCATTCTTCTCGAACCCAAACCAATACCTGTACTATCACATCGTGTTCGATGAAGTTGTCTACGACTGGCTCATGAATTGCCCACCGCTCAATTCAAACGCCGAGGCTTGAGTCAATGCACTGCTTCATCACACGAACGGGGTCGATGTTGCCGGGCCCCAACGTCCCCAACGAACAAATCCAGCGTTATCTGGGCGTCATCGAGGGTGAGCAGGAAGTCCAGCATAAAGTGCTGTCGATGAACGGCATCGTCGGACGACACTACGCCCAGGATGAAAACCAAGTAGCAACGGATGACGTCTACGGGTTGGCCACCCAAGCAGTTGCCGCCGCATTGAATGACTTTCGCCCGACGTCACCAATCACCTATCTCGCCGCTGGCACGACCTACGCCCCGTTCGCCGGTCCCGGAATCGCAACGATCCTGCACGATCGGCTCAAGACCGTTGGCATTCTCGATCGTCCGCTCGAAATCAGCTCCCACGCAGGGATCTGTACCTCAGCCGCACAAGCTATGATCGCCGCAATCCGAGGTGTCGCATGCGGCGATCACCAGTCAGCGATGTGTGTCGGCGCCGAACACGCGTCACAAGTGCTCAAGTCCAGCGTCATGCAACCGATCGATGACCGAAGCGAACATACCGACCTGCGCAAGACCCAGTGGTTCATGTCCGTATTCCTTCGATCCATGCTGTCCGATGGCGCGGGTGCCTTTGTTCTCGAAAACCAACCGCAAGACAAAGGGCTCTCGCTGCAAGTCGACTGGACGCATTCCATGTCGATGGCGAGCGAAGCGCCGCTCTGCATGAAGCTGGACAATGAAAATGGTTTACTGTCGCAAGACGTCACGATCCTTTCGCGACACCTTGTCCCAACGTCAAGCAAGTTTCTCGCCGAGGCACTGAAACAACACAACGAGTCACTAGATACCTACAGCATGATCCTGCCGCATATGTCGTCGTTCTTCTTCCGACGGAAAATGGAACGTGTGCTGCAAGAACACTTCAGCGACCCCAACCACCCAGTCCCTTACTGGACGAATCTCGCGACCGCCGGCAACACCGGCGCCGCCAGTATCTATGTCATGCTCGATGCATATTTACGCGAGCATGAACTGCATGACGGCGATCGAATCATGCTCTTTGTGCCTGAGTCCGGCCAATTCAATTACGTCATGGTCAGCCTGACTGCTGTCGTTCGATGAACGAACTCGAAAGCCAACACAAAACACTCACGCAAAAGCGGATTGCGATTGTCGGCGGTGGAAGCAGCGGCCTAGTCACTCTCAAAATTGCCCTGGATCTGCTTCCCGATTGGGACATCATCTGTTTCGAGAAATCGAACAGCATTTGCGGGTGCTGGGGCAATCCCTATCCCGGCTTCGTATCCACCTCCACCAAATACACCACACAATTCGCCTGCTACCCGATCTATGACGCAAGCGTGCGCGACGACGCAGGCAAGAGTCGTAGCGAGTTCTTTCGCGAAGGCGAGTATGGCAAATACCTCAACCAATTTACTGACGCCTTCGAACTGCGCTCACGCATTCGACTCCATACGATGGTTGAACACATCACACCAATAAATGACGGCGACTCTTGGGAACTCACCATTCGATCAACCGAGAATGAAAACTCGCCAAGCACGCGTGAGAAATTCGATGCCTTGGTCATTTGCACTGGCCTAGCTGCACAAGCGAAACCAATCGCGAGCGACATCCAAACACTCGGCCCCTCCGACCTCAATCGCCCCGAAGGGCTCGGACATATCACAGGAAAACGGATTGTCGTGCTCGGTGGCGGCGAATCCGCCGTCGACTATGCCAACCGCTTAGCAAACCCTGTCCTATCGAACGACGTTTATCTGTCTCTTCAATCCGGCATCCGCGTCAGCCCCCGATACCATCCGATTCGTGGCGTTCCGTCAGACTTTCTTCGCAACCGCTTGATGCTGTCAATTCACGAAGACATTCGCAATTGGATCGGCCAGCGATTCGTCCAAGCCCGAATCAAATACCAAGAACGATTCGAAAGCTGGTTCCCCAGCGCCCAAAAAACGCCCAATCCAAACATCCATGAGTCAAAGCACTTCGTCGAGGAAAGAAAGAAGTGGGCGTTGCGATTAACGCTCACCGCCAAAGACGAACTGTTCAACATGTTCCACAACAAGAGCGATGATTTCCTCGACTCCGTTGCCACCGGCCGCATTAAGATCATCGGCCCGCCATTGGATGATCGAATGAAAACGTTTCGCCAGTTCAACTCGAACGAAACGATCGACATCGCCCCCGATAACATCGTTCCCGCAATTGGATACCGATCGACACTCAAAGAAATTTCTTCCAGCATCATCGGCCTGCGTGATTTCTATCTGGGCTGTGTTCATGCTCGCTATTCGAATCTTTTTCTCGTCGGTTTCGCCCGCCCAATCATCGGCAACATCCCAAGCATCTGCGAAATGCAAGCTCAATACGTTTGTCGATTAATCGCTGGCAAGGTTCAACGCGAACCAAACCTGGCAACAAAGCATGAACAAACACAAATCGAAAACCAAGAACGTTTTGCCAAGCTGAATCTAGACGCGATCTATCCAGTCGAAATGTTCCCCTACTGCGACGAGATAGCAGGCAAGCTCAATGCGCTACCAAGTGCCCGCGCGCTGGGACTCTCAGGATGGATCCACACCCAGCTAGCCCCAGCGTCCACGATCCAATATCGCTTGCCAAGTCACACAAACGAGGAGTCCCCAACAAATCCACCGGTCTATATGCCAAAAACTTTGGTGCTATTTCTGCTTGCCCTCAAGCCGCTCGATGCGATCTACCGAATGCTCCGCTTCATGCGGCCGTAGCACGCTGAATGTGTCGCAAGCTGTGCGAATGGGCTAGAAGTCGATTCGATTGGTATCGCAAACCCTACCGACGTGAGTGCTCCAAATGAAACTTATCTTCAACTCCGCCAACATTTTTCTCTCGATGTTTGCGATAGCACGCGGTACTGACCTACCAACTGTCCCGCGTGCCACGCACAAGCCCTCGTCGGACAACGTTGCGTCGTGAACTGGATGGCAAAAGCGTCCGCATCGTCTTCTTTGACTCACAACGCAAATTGCAATACTGCAATACCAAGGCTAACTCGACGACATCGACGCGGCTGGCATCGCGTCACTGGTTCGTAATGACACAGACAAGTACCGATTGTTCAAAGTGTGGTCGGTAAGCCCAATAACTATCGCTACACCGCAGCCACTATGGACTCGCTCACCCAAGCCATTGATCCCGCGTGGCAATGTCCTCAATCGCACACGATCCTCGTCGCCCCCGGCGGCAAAATCGTCTACCGCCACAACGACAAAGTCGAAGAAGAAGAACTACTCACCGCCATCCTCAAATTCATGACCATCGGCTATCAACCAAGCCCGTAGCCCAGATAGATGAATCTAAATGGCGATACGCTAGACTATTTCTTCTTGGTGGGTTTCTTTGGTGAAGCCGTTTTGGCTTTTTTGAATCGCTTGGAGATTTCTGCGGCAACCGATAGCTTATTGGGAGGGGCTTCGAGTTGCTTCATGGTTGTGGCTTTCTTTGCTTTTGAAGTCTTGCTTGCGGCCTTCTTCTTAGGCACGGCTTTCTTTGCAGTCTTGGTTTTCTTTGCGGCCTTGGTTGTTGTGGCCTTCTTGGTTGTGGATTTCTTTTGAGCCACTTTCGGTTTTGATGCTTTGCGTTTTTTGGGTGATCCTGGCGAAGCGGGGGTCGGTGTGACCGTCGCTAGCTCGATGCCGAATAGGTTTTCTAAGTCCTCTGATGCGAATTCGGATTCTTGGTTCAAGCCCCTCGAATCGTTCGCGTTACTGGATGAAAAGGACTCCGCGACTAGGTCGGCTTGGTCAACCTTTCGGAGCAAGAATAACAACTCGGGCTGTGTATCCAACCGATAACCGACACCGTAGAGGACGGCGGCTAGGTGCTTGCATAGCCAGGCGCCGTCGGGACAACTGCAGCCGAGCTTGATCTGCTTGGGTTCGGGGAATAGCCCGTTCTTGGCATCTGTCAGCTTGGCAATCACTTCATCGCTCAACTTCCCTCGCATCAAGTCGATCACGCTATGGATCGAACGGCTGCAATCTTTGCAGATCGCTTTCCAACGCTTTGACTCCATCGGATCGATCTTGATGCTGATTCGATAAAGACTCGAACCACTGACAAGAGCACTAATCTCGCCAGCGGTAATTTGCAAATCGACGACGGATCCGTTGCGTGCATAAGTGCGACCTCGAGGCAATCGGTTTTCATAGTCGCTGTAGCGTTCGAGATTTGCGCACCAACTTTTACCCCAAAACGTGGTCGCGATTTGGCGTCCGGGAATCTTGATGGGAGAAAGTGTTTTACCGCTTTTCGCGAGCTTCTTGGCTTCATTCTCCGCCGCGCGGCGACGCTGGGCCACAGGAACGTAGGGTGCCCAACGACTGAATCTTTGCCACGCCATTTATCGAATCCTTTACGAAACAGTTGCTTTGTTAATGTCAATCGCGATGAAGCTCATTAGTTGGTCGGTGGTCATCTGAGTCAATTGGATTTCGCCGTCCGAGCCGAACAACTCGTGGCTAATGGCCTTCTTGGACTGGATCAACTCGTCGATTCGTTCTTCGAGCGTCCCACGACAGACGAACTTGTGAACGATGACGTTGCGTTTTTGGCCGATGCGAAACGCTCGGTCCGTTGCCTGGTCTTCCACGGCCGGATTCCACCAGCGATCAAAGTGAACGACGTGGCTCGCTTGGGTCAAATTCAAGCCGGTTCCGCCAGCTTTGACGGAGATCACAAAAAACGGCGGCCCACCTTCCTGCTGGAACTCCGCCACCATCTTGCCACGCTTGCTGGCTGCGGTTTTCCCCGTGAGAACCAACCCACGGCGTCCGAACACGCCACTCAAGAACGCTTCGATCGGATCGCACATCGATTGGAACTGGGTGAATACAAGCAGCTTCTCTTGTTTCTCGATCAGCGTCTCGCAAATCGACTGGAGCTCGGCATATTTGCCCGAAGTTTTCTCGTCGAATTGCTTACTCTTCAGGTACAACGACGGATGGTTACAGATCTGTTTCAATTGCATCAGAGCCGCAAGCACCATTCCCTGTCGTTGGATCCCGGTGGCGATATCGATGGACTGTCCGAGTTCGTCGGTCACCTGTTGATATAAAGCAACCTGTGTCGGCGTCAGTCCGCAATCGACTCGCATCTCTGTTTTGTCGGGAAGGTCCGGCGCGACACTCGGGTCTGTCTTCATCCGACGCAGCACGTAAGGCCGAATGAGTTGCCGAATACTCGCCAACCGTTTCGACAATGCTTTCTGGTCATCGGCTTTGACGAATTTCTTGAACTCCGTCGCTGTGCCCAACAGGCCCGGAGAGCAGAAATCGAATAGCGACCAAAGGTCTCCCAAATGGTTCTCGACGGGCGTCCCGCTGAGCACGATCCGCCCTTCGCTGGGAATCGCTTTGATCGATCTCGTTTGTGCTGCGCCCGCATTCTTGATCGCTTGTGCTTCGTCGAGAATCACCAGCCGCCACTTGGCTTGGGACAGCCACTTTTCTCGCCGTGCCAGCCCGTAGGTTGTTGCGACGAGATCGTAGTCTCGGAGTTCGGCGGCAGGATCTTCGGCGACCCGCTTGAGTTGACTCACGTCGGTAACGCTTCGGTGAGCGACAAACATCCGCAACTCGGGAGCAAACTTGGCCACTTCACGTTGCCAGTTGCCGAGCAAGGACGTCGGCACAATTAGCAAACTCGGGGACACGATTTCACTTGTGGTTTTCGCTCCACGTTTGCTGGACGCGGGCTTACTCGTCGAATCGCTTGGGAACTTGATTTGCAACAACAATGAGATAACTTGGATCGTTTTCCCGAGGCCCATGTCATCGGCCAAGCAGACGCCCAAGCCCAGTCGCGTCGCGAACCACAGCCACCGAACTCCGTCGACCTGGTACGGCCGGAGTGTGGCATGCAGGTGGCTTTGCGGATCGAGTTT
>JBGTAI010000284.1:0-11901 GCA_041749955.1 Pirellulaceae bacterium
CCTTTTGCTGAATCTGGTGCGTGCAAGCACGGCACCCTACGTTAAGCAATTTGAAAAACAGATTTGCCCTGTTCACTGGAGCCTAGGATTGCACGCGACATCTCCGACTGAGTTACAATGCATCCCCCGACAACGACGAGAAACGAGTACTCGTCAAGAACGTTAGCGTCCCTCCCTGATCGCCTTTCTCCCACCCAGACTCACCCGCCATGAAGATTCTCCGCCGACTCAGTCTCCTGTGTTCAGTTTTCGCATTCTGCATCGCCCTCGTCTCGATCGGAAGCGCTCAAGACAAATCGCCTGTTGCAAAACTCGATTTGCAAAACGGTGATAGCATCGTCTTTCTCGGTGATAGCATCACGCACCAACGACTTTACACGCAATACGTCGAGGACTTTCTCTACACGCGATTTCCGAAGCTGCGATTCAAAATGCATAACGCCGGTGTCGGTGGCGCGAAGGCTTGGGACGCACTGGAACGATTCGATCGCGATGTGGCTGCTTACAAGCCAAAATACGTCACGGTGCTGCTTGGCATGAATGATGGTCAATACCAGCCGTTCAATGAGGAGATTTGGCAAACGTATCACGACAACATGACGACGCTCGTTGAACGGATCGTCGAGATCAACGCGATACCGATTTTGATGACGCCGACCATGTATGACTCGCGTGCCGCATTGGCTCGCAAACGCAAACCAGCGGACCATTACAACTCTGTGCTGACGTATTACGGAACTTGGTTGCGAGAAGTTGCAACCGACAACGGCTACGGATTCGTAGACATGTGGGGCCCGCTCAATAACTTGACCATCGCACAGCGTAAAAAGGATCCCGATTTCACGATGATCAAAGACGCCGTGCATCCCGACGCGCCTGGCCAACTCGTGATGGCCTATGCGATCATCGAGGACATGGGACTTCGCAAAGGCATTTCGAACATCAATGTGATGGTAACCGCGGACAGAAACGCAAAGGTCACCGGCACCGGTGGCAAGGCGACTGAGACCGAGAACAGCAAGGATACTGTCGCGTTCACCTGGACCGCAGAGAGTCTGCCGTGGGTCGTCCCTGAGGCAGCTCAACTGGGTGCGAAAATGTTGGTTCTTGGGCATCGTGCAAGCCGCGAAGCATTGGAAGTGCATGGGCTGGAGCCTGGAAAGTACGAGCTATCCATCGATGACCAAGTCATTGGGACTTACACCGATGTTCAACTCGCTCGTCACATCGAATTACAAGACAACAACAAGACGCCACAGTACCAGCAAGCGATGCAAGTCGCTGAGTTGAACCGTCAACGCAACGATGGCCCGCTCAATAAGCTCCGTGGTGAGTGGCGACAGTTTCAAGCTTTTGCGCGAGTTCGCAAGCAAGCCAGCGATTCGCCAGACGACGAGAAGCTTGCCGCAGAGCTCGCAAAACTTACCGAGGGCAACAACGGAATGGAAGAACGCATCGTCGAGCATGAGCAGGCTGCGAAAGAAATCGAAGACACGATTTTCCAGAAAAATCAACCCCAGCCACGACGTTACGTGCTGAAGCGGATCGCCGAGTAACTGGCGATTTTGAGAATTTCTAGAATACGGCGATCGACGTCGCTCTTCGTCACCCGTTCGACCACAACAGCGGCATGAAATGAGACTAAGAATTCCACTAAGGCATCCGGCAATTCCACTAAGGCAACCGGGCCTTTATCTGGCTATCGCTTGTTCCACAATCGCTTGTGCCCTGTTCGCTTTCGAAACGGCGTCGGCTGAAAATTGGCCAATGTACCGCAACGATGCTGGTCGTCGTGGCGTGACACAGGAGAGTTTGCCTAAGCATTCACAGCTGGCGTGGATTCGAGAATTACCACCGTTGATACCGGCATTCCACAACAGCCGGTTGCAGTTCGATGCTGGCTACGAACCAATTGTCGCGGGTCGATACTTGCTGGTCGCATCCTCAGGCACTGATTCGGTGACCGCGTATGACACGAGAACAGGAAAACAGCTTTGGCGGTTCACGACCGACGGGCCGGTTCGATTCGCGCCGGCTGTATGGGAAGACCGCGTCTGTTTCGGATCAGACGATGGTTGTCTGTATTGTGTCGAGTTGGCGACAGGCAAGCTGAGCTGGAAACATCGCGCCGTCCCAAGTCAGCGGCGTTTGCTTGGCAATCAACGTTTGATTTCTGTTTGGCCCGTGCGCGGTGGTCCAGTGGTTGCCGATGGCAAAGTCTATTTTGCAGCCGGCGTCTGGCCATTCGAGGGTGTTTTTGTTTACGCCATGGATATCGCCAGCGGTGATGTGGTTTGGCGAAATGATCGCATGGGGTATCTGTTTGGCCAGCAACCGCATAACACACAAGCGATCGGCGGGCTGGCGCCGCAAGGTTACCTGGTGATCGATGGCGACGATTTGATTGTGCCATGTTCCACCGCCTACCCAGCACGACTGAACCGGAAAACGGGCGAACTCGTCGAGTTTGAATTACCAGGTGCTGGTCGGTATCCAGGCGGTTGGTTTGCAGCTCTGGATCCAGACACAGCGCGAGCAATCAGACGGGGCAAGTTGACGTTTGACGAAGCGATTAATCGACAACAGCACGAAGACAAAGTTTATGAAAGCAAAGGTGGTGTAGAGGGACTGAGTCGTGAAATTCGCGTCGATGGCTCGACGTTGAAGTTTGACGATGGGTATGAAGGCGTCGACGGTGAGATCCACTCGATGGTCGTTGGCGACGGCGCGATGTTTGTCTCCACTCTTGACGGGCGCATTATTTGCTTTCGAGAGAAGGCAGATGCCTCGCCGGAAAGCCCAGTTACATGGGAACTCGAAACAACAGAATTGAGGACTTCCGACAACACTGGAACTGCTTTGTCGGTGATTCGAGACGATGCATCCAGCAAACATGGCGTTGCGATGGTGGTTGGATTAACTGATGGGGCGCTAACCAAAGCCCTGATCGAGTCGTCGCAATACCATGTTGTCGTGATGGATGATGACGCCGATCGAGTTGCACAGCTTCGCAGCGAGATTGTTGATGCTGGGCACTACGGAAGTCGAGCTGCTGTCATACATTGCAAATTGCAAGATCTCAGCTTACCTCCGTACATCACAACCGTGCTGGTGAGTGAGCGAACTGACTTCGAGTTCGAGCCCCTTTTGCAAACGTTGCGCCCGTTTGGCGGCATCGTCGTGGGAGGTAAGGCGATTCAAAATGTGACGGCAATTCAGACCGGCAATTTTTCTGTGGAGACTGTTTCGGGCTCAAATGAGTCAGTGGTCCGTCGCACAGGCTCGCTGCCCGGAACATCTCAGTATTCAGGTGACTGGACCGCCAGCAAAGACGAGCTGGTTCGCTTTCCACTGGGCGTGCTTTGGTTTGACGACACGCTTGCTCACTTCAAACGATCTCCCCAGCCACGCTTCGACGCGGGAACGATGATTTCACGACCCAAGGATTGGCGAGCACCTCGTGAGAAAGGTGTGTATGCAACGGATTATCCGCTGTTACCGCCAGTGCTGTCCGATATTTACACTGGCCGCGTGCTAGACGACTCCGAGCGAACGGATTTGCGAAACAACTTAACAGCGACTTCGCCGTCTATCGCTGAGCCAAGTCAGTATCGGCCCGCGAGCCAATCCGACGCCTGGAAACCAGATCAACCGATTGTTGGCGAAAGAAAGAACCCACTTACAGGAGTCATGGAGCCTCGAGCGTTTCCGAAAACTTATGGTTGTGATGGCGGTGTGGACTATGGTGATTTCTATACGCTGCGTTCTGGCACTGCGGCGTTTTATGACAAGACGATCGAAAGTGGAACGGTCTTCCTCAGTGGTCCGCGAAGCGGTTGCACCAACAGTATTATTCCGTCAGGCGGATTGCTGAACGTGCCTTATTATTACGAAGGATGCACGTGCAGTTATCCATTGCCGACAGCAATGTCGTTGGTTGCGATGCCCGAGACTCACGAACAGTGGTCGGCATGGGGCGAGAGTGAAATTGAGCCTGGCACGATCCAGCGCATCGGAATCAACTTCGGTGCACCAGGTGATCGAATAACACGCGACGGAACGCTCTGGTTGGATTATCCGTCCGTTGGCGGGCCATCACCAAGCGTCAGCATCGATGCCTCCGGTTCGCCAAACCTTCACTACCGACACAGCGTGTGGATGCGGAAGGCAGAGCCGTATCCTTGGGTCAGCGCATCGATGGCTGAAGGACTTGATCGTTTCGTCTTGCAAGATCTTAAGCCGGGACGCTATTGGGTTCGCCTTCATTTCGCCGAACCGACTGACGTTGCAGTTGGCGAGCGCGTGCAAGACATCAAACTTCAAGGGCAGTATGTGCTGCAGCAATTTGATGTTGCTAAGGAGGCTGGTGGCATGATGCGAGGCGTGACTGAAGAATTTGCGAACATCGTCGTGACAGATGATTTGACCCTCGAATTATCCGCGTCTGTCGGAAAAACGATCATCAGTGGAGTTGAACTTATACGAGAGGACTAAATCCTGCGAACTGTACTGGCGAGTGACGGCTTCGCATTCGATTTCCGCCCGTATTTGCGTTGTCGAGCGTCTGAATGATTGCATCAGGCGCCGAGATGCCTGATAATGGCATTACCCGCCCCGCATCCCGCCCTACTTCTCCGCCCAGTCATCATGGTCCGAAAACGATTCTCGGCATTGCTGTTGGTTCTTGCTTGCGTTGCAAGCACTGTGGAAGTGTGTGCCGATGAACAACGCGATTTCTTCGAGACCAAGATTCGGCCCGTATTGGTCAAGCATTGTTACGAATGCCATTCAGCGGACTCGGACAGCATCGGTGGCAACCTGCTTGTGGATCGACGTGATGGCATGTTGGTTGGCGGCGAGTCGGGACCAGTTGTCGTGCCGGGGAAGCCGGACGAGAGTTTGATTGTCCAGGCTCTTCGATACGAAGATTTGGAAATGCCGCCGGAGGCACCGCTGCCCGAAGCAGTTATCAACGATTTTGTGAAATGGATTTCACTCGGTGCGACGGACCCGCGGGTGGATGCCGCGATGCCCACGCCCAAGCCAACCGGTGACTTGGAGACACTGTGGTCGTTCATGCCTCGACAAGTACCCGCGTTGCCTGACGTGCAACACCGTGACTGGCCCCGCGATCCAATCGATCATTTTGTGCTAGCTCGTTTAGAACAGAACACGCTCGAGCCGACACATGATGCCACGCCTCAAACGCTCGTTCGACGCTTGTACTACGACCTCATCGGATTGCCTCCGACTCACGAACAAGTCAACGAGTTTGTGGACGAGTACTCACGAGATGCGATTTCTGCGACTGAGTCTGTCGTGGATTCACTACTTGCCAGTCCACAATACGGCGTGCGTTGGGGACGTCACTGGCTCGACGTCGCTCGATACGGCGAGTCCAACGGTGACGACGGACTCGGCCGCAACGCGACGTTCCCTCATGCATGGCGATACCGTGACTATGTCGTGGACGCTTTCAACCATGACGTGCCGTACGACCAGTTCCTTACCGAGCAAATCGCTGGAGACTTGCTTCCAGCCGAGTCGGCTGAGCAGCGCAATCGTCAACTGACGGCAACCGGTTTTCTTGCGATCGGTTCGAAGCCTGCGTCAGCGATGAACACGAATTTCGCGATGGATGTCGTGGATGACCAAATCAATGTGGTCTGTACGGGCGTGATGGGGTTGAGCGTTGCGTGTGCGCGATGCCACGACCACAAGCACGATCCGATTCCGACACGTGACTACTATGCACTCGCGGGGATCTTTTCCAGTACTGAGACGCTCTACGGTGCCGCTGGGAATGAAAAGCTCACAGCCCCGCCGACGCCGCTGCATGAGTTGAAGTCGACTTGGAACGAGAGTGAAGCGGTGGCTCCCGATCGCACTTCGCCGCCAAAGTTCCCCGACAACTACTCAAAACAGATCGACGAGCTATCGCCTTCGCTTCACTGCAAGCTGGACAGTGTTCCGGATGGTCTGACGGTGACGCCCGACGCCAGCTATTCGACGGAGACGTTTGCGTTGGTCAAGGACACAACGATCCGCGGGACGCTTCCGGAGAAGACGTCTTCGTACAGCGTCTCGTTCTGGTTCAAAAACTCGCTCAAGAATGACGCGCGTCCCATCACGGCATATTTGTTTTCTCGTGCGAAGTTTGGCGACAAGACACTGCCTGGCGACCATATCGGAATCGGCGGCAATCATGAGTCAACGCGTTCCGGAAAGATCTTCGTGTTCAACGGCAACGAGGCGAAAAAGACGCTCAGCGGTTCAACAGTCATTGCACGAGACACCTGGAACCACGTGGTGCTGGTGCGTGACGCGGCGTCAATCAAGCTGTTCCTGAACGGGCAACTAGAAATTGACGGCGAACTCAAACCAGCGTTTGGCGAGTCCACTGAGATTTGCTTGGCAAACCGCAGCGACAATTTTGCGCCGTTGGACGGGCACATGGGCGAGTTCGCATTGTTCGCGCGAGCGTTAGCCGTTGATGACGCAGTGCATTTGCACACGGCGTCCGGACAACCTCGTGGTGTGCGTCCCAGTCCCGTGGATGGTTACGCGATGGGGGTTCTCGACAAAAAGAAGCCTGGCGACAGCAAAGTGCATATCAATGGCGAAGGCAGCAAGCTCGGACCAGTCGTCCCCCGAGGCGTTTTGACGTCTTATCGAACGGCTCTCCATATCGAGTCGTCGCCGGGCGAAGACGTGGTGATTAATGAGAAAGAAAGCGGACGTGCGGCGCTGGCATCATGGCTGGTACGACCCGATCATCCGCAAACCGCGAGAGTCATGGCGAATCGCGTTTGGATGCATCTGTTTGGTCAAGGTATTGTCGCCACGCCGGACGACTTTGGTGTTTATGGAGCACGGCCATCGCATCCAGAATTGCTGGACCATCTCGCCGAGCGGTTTGTGAATGAACAATGGTCGATCAAGCGGCTGATTCGAGCGATCGTGCTCTCGCGGACTTATCAACTGGCCAGCGCATGTGATGAGCGTGTGCTGGAATCGGATCCTGATAACCGCTGGCTCGCCCGCCACAATCGACGACGGCTTGATGCGGAGTCATTGCGAGACAGCATGTTGCAAGCATGCGGATCAATCGATTACTCGCCCGAGAAGGGCTCCGCGATCGAGACCGTGGACGCGTTGATCAATTGGCCTCCAGGTGCAGCAACCAATTTGCACCGTGAGAGTAACCACCGCAGCATCTACCTTTGCCTGCTTCGTCACGCACCGCCCAAGGAACTCGTTGCGTTTGATCTTCCTGATGGAGTCACCGTCGCGGGCAGCCGAGAGACGACGACGTTGCCGACTCAATCACTGTTTTTGCTCAACAGCGACTTCGTCGTGAAGCAGTCGCGCGCATTGGCTCAGAGACTGCTACAGCACAAGGAGCAAGACGACGCTGACCGCGTGCGACGGCTGTTTTCACTGACGCTGCATCGCGACGCGAGTGAACGTGAACTTGCCAGTTCGATTGATTATGTCCGCACGACTGAGGCGGCAATTGCGAAAACGATTACACAGCCCGATGAGCGGCAACTCCGTGCTTGGGCGAGTTTGTGTCAAGCATTGTTGACGACCAACGAATTTCGATACGTGGATTAAGGAAGAACATGACGTCACGACGAACAATGCTGCAAACGGCCTCGTGCGGATTCGGGTACCTGGCGCTTCAATCGCTCTGCCAGTCGAATGCGCACGCAGCATCGGCCGGACCCGCGATGCCAGCTCGAGCCAAGCGTGTCATCTTTATGTGCATGAGCGGCGGCCCAGCTCAAATGGACACGTTCGATTACAAGCCTCAAGTTGGCAAGAAACCGCACCCCGGTTCTGCCTTCAAGTTTGACCAACATGGCGAGAGCGGCTTGTGGGTCTCGGAGTTAATGCCGGAAACAGCCAAGCACGTTGACCGGTTGTGTGTGATCAACGGCATGTACGCGGACACAGGCAACCATGCACAATCGTTTCTGCAAATGCATACCGGCGAGCGACTCAGGAAACGTCCGAGCATGGGTTCATGGGTCTCTTACGGCTTGGGCACCGAGAACGAGAACTTGCCGGGGTTCGTGAGCTTGAACGCAGCCAAGCCGTCGGTCTATTCAAGCGAGTTTTTGCCGACCGAGTTTGCTGGGACTCCGATTGGCACAAACGGCGAAGACATGTCGTTGGCAACTATCCGTGATATCTCTGGGTCGCATTTGCCTCAAATGGCAAAACGCAACCAACTCGATTTTGTGCAATCGATGAATCGTGATCACCTGGCTGCGCGGCCAGGCGATACGAAACTCGAAGGTGTCATCGAATCGATGGAGCTTGCGTTTCGAATGCAGAGCGTTGCGCCAGAGTTATTGGACTTAAGCAACGAGACAGAAGCAACGTTGCAGCGTTATCGCGTCGGCAAGAAGTTGTCGATCGGCACGTGCCGCCCCACGGATTTTGGTCGCCAATGTTTGTTGGCCAGACGATTTGCTGAGGCGGGCGTACGATTTATCGAAGTCAATCACGGCGGTTGGGACCAGCACAAAGATCACCGCCGTGACTTGAAAGCGAATTGCGAAACGGTGGACGCTCCGATAGCGGCTCTGCTCGAAGACCTCGCCGCACGCGGGTTGCTGGAAGACACGTTGTTGGTTTGGGGTGGCGAATTCGGACGCCCGGGCCTAACGCCAGACAACGGCAAAGACGAAACGGGCCACAACGAAAAAGGGTTTACGTTTTGGCTCGCCGGTGGCGGCGTCAAGGCCGGTTATGCGCATGGTCGAACCGACGAGACGGGCTCGCGTGCTGTCGAGGGCAAAGTCCATTTCCGAGATCTGCACGCGACGATCTTGCACGCGTTGGGCTTGGATCACAACGAGCTAGCGTTCCACCACGGCGGGCGCACTCATCGACTGACCGGCCCCGATGAAGCGAAAATCGTTCACGAGTTGTTCGCTTAGCTTCGCGGGATCAATAAGTAGGGCAGGCTGCCAGCCTGTTCCTGATAAAATAACAGGCTGGCAGCCTGTTCTACGTGCCAATTCGCCAGTTTTTGTTCACGGGATCCTTAGCTCGACAGCAAAGAATAAGTGACGCATTTTGTAAGTACTCATCACGCTCCGTCGTGATGTCTAGCAATAAAACAACACAACTATTCCCGCTGGATCCATAGTCGCATTGAACGCCAAGCAGTTAACGATGACTCCCAATCAAGTCGCTTCGATCGACGATGTCCGTGCTGCTGAGGCCGTCATCCGTAGATACATTTCTCCAGCACCGCTCGTGCGTTCGTATGCTTTGGAAAAAGAGTTGGGACTCCCCGCGACTCGACGCGTTTGGATCAAGGACTACGGTTGGACTCCCGTGGGATCGTTCAAGCTGCTCGGTGCACTGAATTGGATGTCGAACCACTTAGGCGAAATAGCTGATCGACCCGTTGCCGCACACTCGTCAGGCAACTTTGCATCGGGATTGGCGTTCGCTGGCAATACATTCGGCAAGCGAGTCATCATCGTGATGCCAGAGCAAGCACCGCAAGTCAAGTTTGAACGCACGCGTTCTTTCGGGGCCGAGATCCGAACTTACGACAAATCGCGAGACCACGAGACGGGCGAACGCGATCGACTGACTCGAGAGATCGCGGACCAGGAGCACGCCGTCCAAGCCTCACCGTATGACGACAACGATGTGATCGCTGGCAACGGAGTCGGTGGACTGGAAATCGTGAACGAGCTTCGCACGCAAGGCCGCAAGCTTTCGCATTTCGTGTGCGCCGTCAGCGGTGGTGGCTTGATGGCTGGTCATGCCTTGGCAATCGCGGACGGGTTTCCCGATGCAAACATTATTGCCGTCGAACCAACCGGGGCTGCCGACTTTTTGCAATCTCTTGCCGCTGGTGAGCGGGTTCGCGTGGATCTTCCTGACAGTATTTGTGACGGCTTGTTATCGTATGACGTGGGGCATCACAACTGGCCCATTCTTCGGGAGCACGTCACAACGGCCGTCACTGTCACTGACGAAGAAACATGCTCGGCGATGAAGTGGCTCGATCAACATCATGGACTGCGAACAGAACCATCCGGAGCGATTACCATTGCGTCACTCCTGTCAGGCGGCTTTAGCCACAGCAATAGTGAGGACGGCGACATCGTGGTCGTTCTCAGTGGACGCAACGTCGACCCAGATGATTTTCGACGTTGGACAGTCTAGCGTTAGCAAACGATTTTCACCGCGAAAACTTGATCTTGTAACAGCATCATGCTTAGATTCAATTTGACTGTCATTCGTCTCTCGTTGCTGTGGATATTTCTTATAACAGCAGTCACTTTTCGAGGAGCTTGCCTGGCTGATGAGGGTACGCTCGATGATGCGACGACCGTGAGTGTGCTGCAATTGAACATATGGCAGGAAGGAACGTCGGTACCCGATGGTTTTGCGAAGATTGTCGACGTGATTATCCGGTCCAAAGCGGATGTGGTGACGTTGTCGGAGGTTCGCAACTACAAGCAAGTTGACTTGCACGAGCGATTGATCGCTGCGTTGGCGAAGCGAGGGCATACGTTCTATGGGCGGTATGTTGGCGGCGATGCTGGGATCGTGAGTCGTTTTCCTGTCGTGAAGTCAGAGATGGTATGTGACTTTACGGGGCAAGATTCCGGATGTGTCGTTGCCAGTCACTTGAAACTGCCTCGCGATCAGACGGTCGTGGTCTGTTCGGCACATTTGGACTACAAGAATTTTGCGATCTACTTGCCGCGTGGTTATGACGGGAATTCGTTCAAACCGATCGATCCAGATGGCGATGGAGAACCCAATCCGGTGACGGATCTGAGCCGGATTCATTCCATGGACGCGGCGTCCAAGCGAGATGAATCGCATGCAGCGTTACTGAATTACGCAGAGAAACACCGCGACCATGCAATCATTTATGCGGGTGACTTCAATGAGTGTTCACATTTGGATTGGACGCCCCAAGCAAAGGATGTGCTGAGCCACAATGGAATGGTGATCGAGTGGAAAAATAGTGTTCGACTGACGGAGGCAGGTTTTGTCGATGCGTATCGCGAGCTTTACCCCAACCCGTCGACACACGTCGGTGCAACTTGGCCGTCGGAGGCCTTTGGTCGAAAATCAACGTCTTGGGCTCCCAAGGTGGACGAACGCGATCGGATTGATTTTGTTTATTACAAAGGCGACGGATTAACAGCACGACGTGCAGCGATTGTTGGTTCGCCGCGGTATTACGTTTACGACAAGCTGGAAACGACGCTGACGCAAGATCCTTTCATCGTGACTGAAGTGGATTGGCCATCCGATCACAAGGGATTGCTCGTCGACTTCACGTTGACTCACCGACACAGCAAGAGCAACCCATAGAAACTCTCGCAAATACCATATTGTGCGATCGTGCCTTACGCGGTCGATGACCAAATTGTTGCCATGCTGGTTTGGAATGCAGGAAAAGCAACGTTCGACCACCAGTCCGGAGCCAACTCGAATTGCGAGGCTACAAGGTCAATGAACTTGGCGTAGCCAACCATTTGCTCGTCGGTCTCGATCACAGTCCCATCATCAATGTGGAATGCGAGACAAATCAAGTCAGTGGTTAGAAGGTCGCGTTTGAAGGCAACGATCTCGGTCACATTGTGCCAGAGCGTTGAAACCATCGGTTCCGTATCGAGCGCAAAGCCTGCGGTGTCGCTGGTGATGGTGACCGACATCTCAGAATCCAATTGAATAGATGAGGTTGCACATCACAAGGTTTGTACGACACCGACCTGAACGAAGCGAGCGAGTCTGAACAACGAGAAATTGTACAAACGCCAGCATGCATTGCCAAACAAGGAAAGTGCGCCTGCAGGGCAAATCAATTCTTCCAACTCCGAAAAGTAGGGTGCCGTGGTTGCACGC
>JBGTAI010000285.1:0-9802 GCA_041749955.1 Pirellulaceae bacterium
AAAGGTGCGTGCAAGCACGGCACCCTACCAAAAGACAAAGGCCCTAATTTGAATTGGAAACCAGCTAGGGATCTTACTCCAGCGACTTGCGGAACTGGCGAATGAGAGTGGTGACTCCTTGGTTGAGTCGCTCGGCAACGAGGGACTGAGCGAGGTCGGCCGGAAAGCCAGGGAGTGCTACGCTTTCAGTGATTGATACGTACTCGCCGTGATTCAGTCGATACATTTGAAGCGACACTCCGTCGTGTCGCCAAACTTCTGGAATGCCCATCATCGAGAACAGTTCCAGCTTGGCGATGGCAGACCGTGTGATCTCGATTTCGACTACCAGTTCTGGTGGCGGGTCGATACTTAAATCGATTTCTTCCTTGGTACGCATCAAGTCGGCGAGCTCAATGTAGTACGACTCGTCGGCTTCAAAGCCACGCTCGAGATCCGTGCGGCGGAAGGTCGTCGAAGCGACCGTTTCGATCTCAATCTCGCGCTCTTCACAGTAAGCAACGATCAGAGCCCCAAGCAGACTCTTGATCTTTTCATGTTCCTTCTTTGGGCTCATCAGCTCCAACCTTCCCTGCGAATAGGTCATTTGAGGAATGTTCCCGGTTCGCTCGTCAGCCAGGGCAACGTACGTTTCCCAACGTACGTTTTCCAGTAGCATTCGAGTTTCGGCGGGTATGGCAGTCCTCATGAATCGTCCCTCAAGGAGTCTGAAGAGCTTGGTCGATCAACCTTATGCCGCTCGACAAGCTTTATTGTAGCTCGACCAATTGCTTTTCCGCGGCCATTTTGCGGATGTCTTCGGTGATCTTCATCGAGCAGTACTTCGGTCCGCACATGCTGCAGAAGTGAGCGCTCTTGAAGGTGTCCTGCGGTAGCGTTTCGTCGTGGTAGCGTTGGGCTGTCTCTGGATCCAACGACAAACGGAACTGTTCTTTCCAGTCGAAGGCAAAGCGAGCACGTGACAATGCGTCGTCACGGTCTTGGGCACCCTTGCGGCCGCGAGCAACGTCGGCGCTGTGAGCGGCGATCTTGTAGGCGATGACGCCTTGCTTGACGTCTTCTTCGTTGGGAAGGCCGAGGTGCTCTTTCGGAGTGACGTAGCACAACATGGCGGCGCCGTACATGCCCGCCATCGCTGCGCCGATACCGCTGGTGATGTGGTCGTAACCGGGAGCGATGTCCGTGACGAGTGGCCCAAGGACATAGAACGGCGCACCGTTACAGACTTCGATTTGACGTTCGATGTTCATCTGGATCTGATGCATCGGAATGTGTCCCGGGCCTTCGACCATGACTTGTGTGCCCTTGTCTTGGCCTCGCTTGGTCAATTCGCCGAGAACATCTAGTTCAGCGAATTGAGCAGCATCGGAAGCATCGGCGATCGAGCCGGGGCGTAGTCCGTCACCGAGCGACCAGGTGACGTCATACTCACGCATGATGTCGCAAAGGTCATCAAACGCTTCGTAGAGCGGGTTCTGTTTATTGTGGGCCATCATCCACTTGGCAATCAACGAGCCACCGCGGCTAACGATGCCGGTGACTCGATTGACGGTGAGGTGCAGGTGCTCGAGCATGACACCACAGTGGATTGTCATGTAGTCGACGCCTTGCTTGGCTTGGTGCTCGACCATGTCAAGGAAGTGCTGAGCACGCATATCTTCGATGTTGCCACCGAGTTGTTCGAGCATCTGGTAGATCGGCACGGTGCCAATCGGTACTGGACTCTTGGCGATGATCTGGCGACGAATGTTGTCGATGTCTTTGCCCGTCGAAAGATCCATCACGGTGTCGGCACCGAAGTGAACTGACGTGTGGAGCTTTTGAAGTTCTTCGTCAACGTTGCTGGTCACAGCGCTGTTGCCGATGTTGGCATTAATCTTGCAACGAGCTGCGATCCCGATTGCCATGGGTTCAAGCACGCCAGCAATGTGGACTTTGTTGGCCGGGATGACCATGCGACCGGCCGCCACTTCGTCACGAACAAGCTCGACGGTGAGGTCTTCGCGTTTTGCGACAAACTCCATTTCAGGAGTGATTTCACCAGCGCGGGCAGCAAGTATTTGGGTCGATGCCATCGGTACAGAGGCTCCGGAGGGCGTAAGCGGGAACAAATTGAGTAAGGCTAAGTTATACGCACGTCAGGCCGAATCGAGTAGATGCGGCCGTTTCAGGGGCCGGTTTTGGTTTGACTGAGGCAATTTCGCACGTGATACTGGGGGGATGAGCGTTCCAGCAACTATTCCGACAAGGCTAACGTACGAGGCTTATTGCTGTTTCCCCGATGATGGGAATCGGCACGAAGTGATCGGCGGCGTGCACTACATGAATCCGGCTCCAAGCACCTACCACCAAACAGTCTCGCGGCGGTTGCAATTCCAGCTCTACACGCAAATTGAGCTACCGGGGCTCGGCCAAGTGTTTAATGCTCCCGTGGACCTTCAGCTCTCTGACTATGACATCATCCAGCCAGATATTCTCGTGGTTCTCAATCGGCCGATGAACATTGTGACGCCGAGCAAGATCAAGGGCGTGCCGGACCTGATCATCGAGATCCTGTCACCGTCGTCGACGCGAAATGATTGTGTGTTGAAGAAAGAACTGTACCAAAGGTCCGGTGTTCCCGAATATTGGATAGCTGATCCGATCGAAACTCGATTGGAGCAATTTGTGCTCGCAAACGGCGTCTATCATGCCGTCGAGCAAGCAGCTGTCTTGCACCTGAGTATCTTGCCGGAAGTCACCGTGGACCTCGAAAAAGTTTGGTAGTGATCACAGCGTCTTGAGGTACTCCAGAACGGCATGTTTCTCGGAGTCGGTCAGGACGTCTGGGAAGTCATGCCCAGAGTTGCTTTTGCCGAATCGAGTTGTGTCAAAGTATTCTCGTCGCTTCGCGATGTCGGTCTCACTCCGTGGCACGCGATCAACGATCTCGATCTTGAAGCCGACGCGATCCTCGTCCATGGACTCGTCACTGCGTCGCCAAACCGTAGGCCGCTCGCTGGGATGAAGCATGTGCCATAGAGTCGGGACGCTGCCGTTGTGCAGATACGGTGGGCTGGCCCAGATCCCATCAAGCGGCGGCGCGACATAGCCGACTGGATCAACAACCGTCGTTTGCTCATCCGCCTCTCCTCCGTGAGCAAACCAGCTTTTCGCATAGAGTGTCCGTCCCGCGACACCTAACGCCTTGAGCCGAACAGGATCAGTGCCAAGTTCGTCAATCGGTACACACACGTTGGGATAGCTCTCGCGATCTCCATACGTTCCGTGGCACTCGGCACAGTTGCTCTCAAACACCGCCCTGCCCTGCTCTGCCAACGCATGATCGATGGATCCAGAGTACTTCGGTGCTTCCAGCGAGCTTAGGTAGGCATAGACGTCCCGAAATTCATCTTCGTGATCCCGGAAAAACTCAGGGCCATTTTCAGGTACCAACATGAATTGCATCAGTCCACGATGTCCCTTTTGGGCAAAGCCATCAATGTAGATATAGGGTCGCTTCGAGAAATGCCACCATGGCGGCGCGTCCATATCATGATGCGTGAATTGGGCTGGCATCTTATCCAGCACATTGAGTTTCTCGTCGCGGAAGTGCATCAGCCCCATGCCAAACACAACTGCGTTTGTTGTTCCCACGGTTGTTCCCAGCGGCACTACCAGAGAGCCCAGATCCATTCGCGAAAGTGGTGCACCGACACGGAACTTGGTCGATCGAAGCTCTTCGGTCATCGTTTGCAGCATGAAACGATTGTTGGGTGCTCCTGGAGTCGGCGTTCCGTACACGCTTCCGCCGTGACAGGAGAAACAATTCATGGTCCAGCGACCATCATCACCGACCACGTATTGTAGTGGCTTGCCGGAATCATCCTGCGGGCGTGGGGTTAGCCCGTAACGAGCAAACGCCATCTCTCGCCGTTGCTCGAGGGACGCTTTCTCGGCTTGGCTGCGGAGCGGTTCTGGCCAGGAACGCCACACCTCGTCGAAGACCGCTTGCGAAAAATCGCTCGTTAACAGCGGCGTTTCGGTGAGCAGTCGGTAGCCTCGATCGGCCGCACTTGTCGTGTCCGGTTCGGCGCACATCGCCACCTGTGCCGAGACAAGGCAAGCCAAAAAGACGACGCGGAATAAGACGTTTCCCATGTAAAACAGTAGACCGTCGAACAGCCCAGAAAGCTAACAAAAAAGCTGGAACCGAAGCCGCTTCAACTGACTTTGCAGCATTTTTGGGCCTAGGTGTTACCAATTCGTTTTCGGCCACTGGCGTCGCGTAAGTCGTGCTTTGCACCGTGGCTTTTGCCTCGGTCGGCTGCGTCGGGGTCGTGTTGGCTGCGTCCGCTGCCCCCCTTCAAGACAATTGAAATATCGCATTCCATTTTCAGCCAGTCGCGCGCAGCCCGTTTGACAGCAATGGTTCGGGTGTGGATCAATGCTGACTCGCTCGCAATGCCGCCAAGGTCTTCCGTCGTCGACTGGTAGCGAGGCAAACCTCGCACGTAACCTTCCGCGTAAGAAGCACCGCTGCCTCGCGAGTAACCACCGTACTGCAAATACGCCGACGCAGTGATTGTCATCAGTAACTCGCGAAAAAGCGAGATGCAGTTTTTGACGTCATCCAGTGGTCCGTAAAACCAAAACAGCGTCCGATGTCCTCGGGTTCCAAAGTACCAACTTGTCATGGGGAAAATCTCGGCAACTAAATAGGATGCAAGATCCTTTTCCCAGTTGTACGCACGGCGGCCGTTCACTGGGCATGCGATCCGCGTGAATCGCATGCTGTCGACGTTGTCGTCGTCGGTGATATCTTCTCGTGACAGGTTATGACGCAGCATCAGATTCTGCATCATCCGCAGCGCATTGCGTTTCTCGCCTTCGGTGCTCGCTGAGTTGTTGGCGGTGTTGTCGAGCGAACGCAACCGATGCAGCACCTTGTCGAATTCTTTCTGGGTCAGCACTTGCTGTTCAGATTGTCGCGATTGGCGTGACGCGGCTGGCAACGTTGTCTGGCCAGCCACCTCGAGTCGCGTCCAGAATCCGGTGACAACGAAGTCCTCATCGTCACTGGGGTTCCAGGTGTCATAAATGACGTGATCGATGACGCTCGAAAAATGTCCGCAACGATGGCGTTTCGGCTCGTTCAATTGAACAATCACTGCGCCCTTGGGTAACGCTTCCGGCATCAACCGAAGTCCGCGACCTTGCGTGTGAACCCAGCCAAGGCTCGTGAGATAGTCCGTAGCAACGCTGTTGACGACACCGTTTCGCGGTGTCATGTCCGACAGTTCACCCAGCGCCCGATAGACATCGCGGTAGCACGTCCCCGTCGCGATCGCGATTGCTCGTGTGACACAGTCGCCCGCCAACCCGACATAACCTGAATCGGCACGTCCGCCATCGTCCCAAACGAATTCCACGTTTGCTACTCCGTTCCTCTAGGTGTTCTTGATCAAACCGCCGCGAACCAACGAACGCGATCGTATCAGATCTCAGCGCGAAATTCTTTCGACCAAGGCAACTGAAACGCCTCCGAATGATCGCACTTCGATTCTCAGCGACTTTGGGTCGATTCGATTGACACGAATGTGCTCTTGGATCAACGCTTTCAGTCGTTTGGCGGGGCCACGTGAGAGAATCCAGCCACGATCATGCGTGATCGTCCAATAATTCATCGGCGAAAGATTCTGGGCGACAACACTCGTCGCAGCCGTTAGTTCGTAAGGCCCTCGCAGAGGATAGGACAAGTACTCGGATTTATCGTTTACCAGTGGCGCTGAGACGATCTCATTTTGCCAAGCATTTTGTTCAATCAGTCCAGCATCGATTGCGATCGCGTCGTTGAGTTTGGTTCTCTCGTTCAAATAAGCGATGGCACCACGCCAGTTCTCACCGCGAGTGATGAGTTGCCAGCGACCTTCGGCAATACGCGGTAGCACGTTTTGGCTCCAGCATCCCAGTGCAACGAGCAGCCCGATTGTTGCCGAGAAGCAGAGCGTTTCTTGCCATCCTTGGCGAATCTTCCACCGCCCTGCCCCACCACCAATCGTCGCACCAAAAATCCATGCCAGCATCGGCAAGCCGGCAATCATGAAGCGACGATGCCAAAGCGGCGCAACGCCCTCGTAGGACGCGAGCCAAAACAGGCACGTCGCTGCGACCAGGATGACGGCTAAGCAACCCGCAAACGAAATCTCGTTTGGCAACTTGAATTGCCGCGCAAACAGTGAACTCAGCACGAACCAGCTGAGTGGAGCAACCAGTCCCACTAACCAAGGCCACAGACGCCATATCTCATCGACCGACTTGGCCGTTGCAAAGCTCGTCCAATTCGAACGCGTGCTCCACGTCTCCAGCACGTGCCGCGGCATGACGAGAACGACGACAGCGACAATCACCAACAGCACCCACGCATCGACTCTTCGCGGACGCAAAGCATTTCGCCAATCGATCCAGCACCAACGCAATATCACTGCTATGGGTAGCCAAGCGAGTATCCCAAGTGACGTGAGTTGCATGACGGCAGCGATGCCGATTGCGACAAAGAGTGACACCCACGCCGCGCCGCGTTCGGCTGGCTGGCGGTTCCATGCGATTTGTGCCAAGCAACATGCCGCGGCCGAAGCAAGCATGACGACTGCATAAGGTCGAAGCTCTGTGCCAAAGAAAATTGAATTCGATTCGATCGCCAAGAACATCCCGGAGGCAAGGCCTGCGAACGCAATCCCAGTTGATCGAGCGACAGCAACATTCAAAATTACGCTTGCGATCGCTACGGCGAGCACGCTTGTCATCCGCAATGCGAGTTCGCTCTCGCCGAACACCTGGCGCCATAGCCACAGCACCCCAAAGTAATAAGGTTGCTGGTGACCGATTTGAGCCCGCGGCAAGACGTCCGCCAGATCGTCATGAATCGTCCAGGCCGTGTGGAGTTCATCGACCCAGAAACTTTCACTGCACGATGGCACGCGAAACGCGATCACAACGGTAGCGATGATGATCGACGTGATCGCCAACGTGATGTGGCTACGCAAATCGATATTCCAACTTGGTCGCGGACTCGCCATGTGCGATCTCGGCGAGTGCGTTACACGCCTGGGTCATTTGCTCGTGTGTGAGATCGAGGTGCGTTACAAACCGAATGGCTTGAGGTCCAATCGCGAAGCAGGCGACTTGTCGTTCGGCGAGTTGGGCAACGAGCGATGCCGCCGTTCCGAATGCGGGATCAATGTCGATGACGACGATGTTCGTATCGATGCGTCCACCTCGCACGTGGAGCAATTTGTGGCCCTCGATGACTGCGCCGAGATGTTTTGCCCAGTGGTGATCTTCGACCAAACGCTCACGATGATTCTCGACCGCGTACAAGGCCCCTGCGGCAATGATGCCGGCTTGTCGCATCGCTCCGCCGAACAACTTGCGGGCTCGTTTTGCTTCGCGAACAAAATCGGCTGTTCCGGCGAGCGCGGAACCGACGGGGGCCCCGAGACCTTTGCTGAAACAAACGCTGACACTGTCAAACGGGGCTGCGAGTTCTTTTTCGGAAATACCTGTCGCAGCGGCCGCGTTCCACAATCGTGCTCCATCGAGGTGCATTTTGAGGTTCTCCGAGTGGGCCCAGTCACAAATTCGGACGACTTCGTCTTGAGGTTGGATGCGACCACCCCAGCGATTATGGGTATTTTCAAGGCAAACCAGCCGAGTCCGCACCATGTGGTCGTTTTCGGGCCGAATCAGGCCTCGGAGTTGGTCCAATTGGAGCCCCCCGCCCTGCCCCGCTACCGTGTGTGCGACAAGTCCAGAGAGCTGGGCAAACGCGGCTTGTTCGTAGTGATAGACGTGAGCGTCGGCTTCGCAAATGAATTCGCTGCCGCGGTCGCAATGCAGCCGGATCGCGACTTGGTTGGTCATCGAGCCGCTGGGCATGAATATCGCGGCCTCTTTGCCAAGGATTTCCGCAGTTAATCGCTCCAAGCGGTCAACGGTCTGGTCAATGTCAATGACCGCGTCGCCGACTTCTGCATTGGCCATCGCTGCCCGCATTGCTGGGGTGGGCCGCGTTACGGTGTCGCTTCTCAGATCGATCATTGTCATGCGATTCATTCCAGTTCCAGGTCATTCCAGCTACATTATCACGCGATCTACATTGTGGGCCGTATTTCGCCGGCCCCAGCTTCCCGACTTCACTCCGCCATGCCCGTGTCCGAAACTTCCGTGTCTGAAACGCCCGCATTAACGATCCAACGCGTCGACGCACGCTCTGGCAGTGCCGAGATTCTAGCTGACTTGCGAGAAAAACTCAGCCCTCGAGGCGATGTTGTCAGCCCTCGCGGTCGTGAACTCACCGAAAAAGTATTTGGCAAGCCGCTGTTGCCAACCCAGGTCGTCCAAGAAATCTGCGAGCAAGTTCGGCAACACGGCACCGAGGCACTGTTGCGGTTCAGCCAAGCCTTTGACGCATCGAGCTTGGCCGCGAACGAATTGCGGGTTCCCGCCGAGGATCTTCGAGCTGCACACGCGAAAGCCGATCCAGAATTCCTCGCCAGCGTCCGCCGCATTCGCGATAACGTCGCCCGATTCCAGCAAGCGATTCTGCAAAGCGACGTGATCGTCGAGCCAGCGCCCGGCGTGCGACTGACCCAGCGTTATGTACCACTACGCCGCGTCGGCGTGTGCGTGCCTGGCGGTGCGGCTGCGTATCCGTCGACGGTGCTGATGACTGTTGTCCCAGCCCAGGTTGCTGGTGTGAAGGAAATCGCGATCGTCGCGCCGCCGACAAAGTTCGGTGCTTACAACGACGACATGCTCGCGACGTGCCACGAACTTGGTGTCAGCGAAGTCTATCGCGTCGGTGGAGCGCAAGCTGTCGCAGCGATGGCTTACGGATGCGATTGCTTGCCCGCCGTCGACAAGATTGTCGGCCCAGGCAACCTCTTCGTCGCACTCGCCAAGAAATATGTTTACGGCACCGTCGACATCGACTCGTTTGCTGGGCCGAGCGAAGTGATTGTCATCGCGGACTCCACCGCGCGTGCCGACTTTGTCGCTTCTGATTTAATTGCCCAGGCCGAACATTCGCCTGGTTCAGCAATCTTGATCACGTGGGATGAGTCGTTCATTGATGCAGTGCACAGTGAGCTGACGAAACAACTGGCGACGCTCTCGCGAGGCGACCTGACCATCGACAGCCTCAATGCGTTTGGTGCGTTGATCCTTGTCCGAAACGCCGACCACGCATGTGAGCTGACGGACTCGTTTGCGCCAGAGCACTTGCATATCCAAACAGCAAAGCCGCGTGAGCTAATCGCCAAGATCCGCAACAGTGGCGCCGCGTTTCTTGGTCACCACACACCGGTTGCACTTGGCGACTACGCGGCCGGTCCAAGCCACGTGCTGCCGACCGGTGGCACATGCACCTGGGCGGCTGGCTTGTCGAGCAACAGCTTCTTGCGGAGCGGTAGTGTGACAGAGTTTGACAAAGCGGCACTTTCGCGAATTGCATCGGACGTCGAGCGGCTCGCGGAGAAAGAGGGGCTGACCGGTCACGCAAATTCTGTCCGGATTCGCCGAACTTAGCTTGTGCTGGTAGACTCTTGGTGGGTCGGAGAGCCGCGACGATGCTTCCCAATCAATTCAAATTCTTTATCCCCAGATTCCGATGTCCGAAGCTTCATCCAGTGCCCCTTCTCGAATCACGCAGAACCAGCCGGCTGTTTTCCGCCCTGCCCTGGCCCGGATGTTGCCTTACACGCCCGGCGAGCAACCACCGCCAGGCAAGTTCATCAAGCTCAACACCAACGAGAATCCGTAC
>JBGTAI010000286.1:0-7075 GCA_041749955.1 Pirellulaceae bacterium
GAAGGTACTACTAACGCCATATCCAGCGTCGTCGGTCATGATCAGCAGCACGTTGGGTGCGCCTTTGGGTGGCACCACATTCGCCGGCCATCCAGGTTTGGAATCGGCTGTGGTCATACCAATCTTTCCAGCAAAGGGCGCTGGCGGATTCGGGATGTATCGTCCGTCGATCGTCGTCGTCGCACTCGGTGAACCGGGCTCGCCCGTTGTTTGCTGAGCCTTGGCGGAATTTGCGAGCGCCATGACGGCGGCCACGAACATCACGCTCAGGCAAAAATGTCGCTGTCTTTTCATTTCTTGTTGCTCTTTTGTTCGCGTTGCTGTTTCTCGAAAAGATTTCTGGATTCATCATTGAAGTCGCGGGCCACGTACCTAACCAGCGATCGACTTGCACTGCTCTCGTCCGATTCGGAGACTTTCATAATCTACTTTTCGTAGCCTCTGAAGTTCTCGCCAACTTGATGTTGCGGTATGTCGCAACGCTGGGTTCCTTGGCTTTCGATCTACTGGGTGTTGAACTTCTTGCCAGAGATCGCCCGAGTCAATCAAGCTGCGTCTTGATCGTTCTTCAGCCTCACGAGAAGCCACTGCTCTGTCTTTTCGCTTCCGACGTGAATCAGTGCTGGCGCTTCGTCCTTGGTCAAGTTGTACAAGCCGGTCTCAATGAGATTGGACTTGTTGTCACCCACCGAGAAGGCAACTCGCTGCGTTTCTTTATCCACAGAACCTTGCACCACTTGTGTCTTGCCATTCGCGGTGTCGGTGTAGTTTCCGCGAATAATCCCTTCTTTGTTGACCGCTAATTGGATCGACACCTCGGATTCGGTGGCGCCGGTTTTAGTTAACGCGAACACGCCAAGCGGTAACCAATCGCCGTTGGATGAAGCATCGACGCCGGTCTGTGCGAGTTGACTCGCTTGGTCGTAATACTCTTGCGCTGTTCCTGCGGGCTCGTCGTTAACGTAGACGGTATCGCCTTGATACGTGATGTTGTTGCCGTAGTCGTAGTAAACAGGCGACTCCATCGGATAAGCGACCCAAGTTCCAACAGAACCCCAAGTCGCGGTTCGCCAAATGGCGCCGGCGGCCCAACCGGTTGCATACCATGCACCGGGATGATTCATGTACCAGCCGGCTCCGTAAACATCCCAGTGGTTGTAATTGCCGCGCACTGCAACAGCACTGGTGTAACGTCCCGATGGAGTCACGCGAGCGAATCCAGCTGCAGCTCCGCCGTTGGGACCTACCACCGCGCCACGTGCCGCCTCGCCACCGCTGGGTCCACGAACGGCGCTGCCGGCGACCGCACCACCATTGGGCCCTACCGCGCCACCGCGTACCGCCGCACCTCCATCAGGTCCTCGAACGGCACTGCCTGCTGCAACACCACCATTTGGCCCCATGGCCGCGCCACGTGCCGCTTGGCCCCCGTTGGCACCTTCAACTCCACTAACTCGGGCAACGCCACCGTCCGCACCGACGCCCACAGCGCCAGCCTTCGTGTTTCCTTGCGGACCGGTCACCGCGGCACCCGCCGCTTTGCCTCCGTTGGGACCAGTTGCCGTACCGGTGTTGACATCAAAATTATCACCGCTGGGACGCTGGCCGTTTGCTGAGAACTGTGACGTGCTCATGCCGTGCAATCCGCCATCGGATGGAAGCCCGAGAAAGCCGTCGAGTTGACTTCGACTAGGAGCTGCCTCGCGATTGCCAAGTGATGTTTGCCCTCCAAGACTTCCTGCACCCCGCCCTGCTGCTCCCGCACCCGCGTTTCCAAATGATCCGCTTCCAAATGCGCCGCTGCCACCGGCTGCCGGTCGTTGCGGTTGCGGACTCCGACTTTGCATACCAGCACCGCCACCCAGACTTTGGTGATTGCCAAGGCTACCTGCGTTGCCGCTGAATCCGCCGCCTCCGAATGAACGATTGCCGCCGCCAGCCCCGAAGTTGGCGCCTCCGCCACCGCTAAAGCCACCGGCTCCGCCGCCAAAACTTCCACCACCGCCAAAGCCACCACCGCCTCCCATGCTACGACCACCACCTCCTCCGCCGCCGCCGCGACCGCGGCCCCAGCTGTCCGATACAGGGATGCATAGCACCGCGATGATTACGAGTGGTTGAAGAAAAGTTTTGCGTGTCATCATTATCTCTTTGTTGATTTGGCGAGTGAACGTAATGGCCGGTGTAATTATTTGGCAACGTAACTATTTGGCGGTGTAATCATTTGGCGGCCGGAACCCGTTTAATCACGACTTCGTCGGAGTCGGCCAGCGAAACGTCTCCGACAGTCCGGTCGATCGATTGCCAAACATAGGCATTGTCATCGAGCCGGCGAAGTCGATTGACAGCAGACGTGGCTGCGCCGTCGCCGGTCACTCCAGTCATTTTGGATGTCCAGCCTGATTGATTCAGCGACCAAACTCCGACCGCATGTCCGCCGCCTGCGGTGAAGTCCCACGACTGCACACAGCCCTTGCTTGGATTCCAACCGATCAACTGAACACCCGATGTCGTGGTCCCATCAACGCGAGTGGTTGTGTAAGTTCGCTCCACAAAACTTCCGTTGGCGACCCAGCGAAATTCAGATTCCATGCGATTGCCGAGTTCTTCTGCAACCCATTTGCCGATTAACCATCCCAAGTCGGCGGCGTCCTCTTGGGACACACTGGACTCGACCCACGTATCGCGAACAGACGCCATCAACCACTTGCCATCGACCTTCACGTGGACGACTTCATACTTACTGAAACCTGGCATCCCAGCTGGCGGCGGCTCTACAACAGCACGCCCGTCCTCAATCGCTGTATCGCTGCTGAGCAATCGCAACGAGTCAATAACGATGCGAAGCGACGCGTCGGATCCGCCGGCAAAGGACTCGACATAGCTTTTTTCAATCGCATCGCGTCCAACGAACTTGACGCCTGCGTCATCGATGTACTCGCCGTCCTCGGTCCAAAGCGCCGCAACAGCTTTTGCGTCACGCTGATTGAATGCATCGACGAACGCTACGGACTGTGCGCGGATCGCGGCCAAGTCTTTGTCAGACTCAGCTGACGTCGTCGGGGCACTGCTCGCTGTCACTGCATTGGGTTCGTCAGCCGCGGCAATACCGCACACGCCCACACTCAGGGCAACTAAAAACGAGAAAACACGAACGTTCTGTATCATGGTGATTTCCAAGTTGACAATCAGATTCAAAGGTCTATGCGAACGAGAAGACTGTAGCATGTTACGCTGACCAACAACGTTATCAATGCATGCATCCACTCATTCCATACTAGTCTTCTTCGATGCGTCTCTGGGTACATACGTCCCAACATTATTTTCCTGCAAAAATCCTCCACCGCAATTCCAGTTGCTCCACAGCTGATCTGCTGATTAGCAACCGATGAACAGATAAACAAAAGTGCATCTATCAAATGAGATTGCCGCAATCCCAAAGGTTGATGTGCCGAAGCCTAATACTCCCAACGGAACATGGCTTCTGCCGCACAACTGCATTATCTAACTGTGCCTATCCGCTCGCTTGCTCGATCCATTCGTTCTAGAATCAAGGTGGTGTGAATGGATCGCATCAGACGCAATACATATGCCAATCATGCTTGTTGCTTCCATCAAACGAGCAACGTCAAAAAACAACGTTTAACAAAAAGTCCACGATGGAAAACGAACCGGTGATGGCACCTCAGCAGCGCCACAGACGCAGCAAGCTGGTCCTCCGCCTCATTGCCGGGTTGCTTGTGTGGTTGGCATTCGCCTACGTGCTCGCACCGGACGCTTGGAAGGAGTTCGCAGCCCGCGATCCGGCACTGGATGACAATCCGCGGCTCACACTGACGAGCGACCATCATCCCGGCGATCCGCTAAACGTTGCGCTTACAGGAACTGAAATTCAGTTGCAGAACATCATGAAAGCGGCCGATTGGTATCCCGCTGCCGCGTTAGGACTGAAGAGCGACCTTGAGATCGCCGTCGATACCGTGCTTTCTCGCCCTGATGATTCGGCCCCAGTCAGTAGTCTCTACTTGTTTGGCAGAAAAGAAGACTGGGCGTTTGAACAACCCGTTGGAGACAACCCACGACATCGACACCACGTTCGATTCTGGAAGACGGAACAGCTCAGCACTGATGGGCGACCACAGTGGATCGGATCCGCCGTCTACGACAAACGTGTCGGGCTGAGCCATACGACAGGACAGATCACGCACGTGACAGCACCGGACGTCGATACGGAACGAGACTACCTATTCGAGTGCCTCGAGAAAACAAAAGACCTAGCAGCACGCACAGTTGTACCGGGCTTCCACAAACAGCTTGAAGGGCGTAACGGAGGGGGCGACTCGTGGCACACTGACGGCAACCTTTATGCTGGAGTAATTCAAACGGGCATGGTTCAAGCAGGCGGTGCTGATCAATGATCAACAAGCATCATTGACGCAAGGCCTTGTTCCAACGCGCGGGCATTTCCTTAGCCGACGCTCGCTCAAGTCGGCGGGTTGTCTGGTGCAATCGTTTGGTCGAAGCCTGATGAAATATTTCGATTCGCGGTGTTGCCGGGCTGTGAGTCACTGTTTGTTGCTTTTCTTGCTGTGGCACCAATGACGCTTGCGGAACGATGAACAGGCCTGTCCAAATCAACCTGACTTAAATCCGCATGGACGAATTCGCGTTCATGTCGGCCCCACCAAGCATCGGCGTCATCCGACGTCCAACTCGCTGTCACTGAGCTGGCCGCAAGCTGCTTTGCTAAGTCACGAGCTGTCTGCGGACGTCGAGCACGATTCTTCTCAAGGCACGCCATCAACGAACTTTCGAGTCCCGTTGAAATCGGCCGACCAAGTCGAGTCGACGGAGTTTCAGGTATCGCCGCAATGTGTTGCTTACAAAGTACGTCGAGTGAATCCGCTTGGAAAACGGTTTGCCCCGTCAACAGGAAATAGCCAACAGCACCAACGGCATACAGATCGCTTCGTCCATCCACCGTGTCTGGAGATTGAATCGATTCGGGCGACATGTACAACGGCGTTCCCGATAGCCCGACGGATTCTTGCGACGATTGACTATCTTCAAGGGCTTTTACTAAACCAAAATCCAAAACCTTCACCACGTCGGGTTCACCACCTCGACGATTTAACATGATGTTGGCTGGCTTGATATCGCGATGCACCAAACCCATCGAATGTGCCTCGAATAGTGAGCCACAAACTTGTTCAAGAATCTGGATCACGCGGCCATCGGGTTGTGGCCCGTAGCGTTCCACGAGCGTTTGCAAATCGATCCCGTCGAGATACTCCATCGCATAGTAAAACACACCTTCCGGCGTACGTCCGTAGTCATAGATCGCGATCGTGCTGGGATGATTCAGCTTGCAAGTAATCTGCACTTCACGTTCGAATCGCCCAATCGACGCTTCGTTGACTTTATCGACCTGGAGCATTTTGATTGCTGTAGGACGTCGAAGCATGGCGTGATGTCCCTTGTACACGATCCCCATTGCGCCAGCACCCAAGCGATTTTCCAATCGGTACTGCCCAAGTTGCTTGGCTTCAATCGCAGCTTTTTGAGCTTCGCGCTGTAATCGCGAAACGACGAGAGTGAATACGAAGATAGCGACGGCACTGGCGACCAGCATTGCGTACAACGAATAGAACGACCACTTGAGGATGGTCAGCGGGCGAAACGCCTCGGCCGCGTCAATCTCAGTGATCAAACCAATGTCATACTTCGGCAGCCATGTCCAAGCGCCTACGGAAAGTGCGCCGCGATAGTCACGATAGCCTTCGATATTCACACCAGATGTGCCGCTGGTCACTGCCGAACAAATTTCGGTCAGCGGCAACTCGGCACGGCGGACCATCGGTCGAAACCCTTCCAACAAATTTCCGCCTGGATCGCGCACATGAATGTCGAGAATGGAAGCGGAGGCCTCTTGATCAGGCAATACACCTAACAGCATCAACTTCTCATCGAATCGGCTGTTGGAGACCAGTAAACCTTGCTTATCCACTGCGAAGGTCTCGCCAGACTCACCGAGCCTGCCAAGTTGAAGGATCTCCGTAAACTCTTGCTCGGGACGGATTCGCAACGCGAGTACTGCCACAACTTGAAAGTTATCGTCGCGAACCGGAGCACAGACGAACATGGTCGGTGTTCCTGTGCGCATGCGACCGGTTTTGTCCTTGAGGAGAACCGAACTCTTGAACGGCACACTGACATTCGCGACACCCTCCAGCGTCTTGGTGAACACCGGTTCAAATTGAGTAATGGTTTGGCCGATCAACTCCGGCGTTCTTGCAGCGATGATTCGTTGCTGTTTGTCGGCTAGTTCATAGCCAACAAAATCATGTGACGACATGCTCGCTTCAAGCTCACGCTTCAATTCAGCCTGCAGCTCCGCCACAGTGACAGCCTTTACATCCATGGACTCCGTTGCAACTGTGCCATCTGGAGCAAGGAGTCTATCTTGTGCCGCCAAGAGCTGGAGCACCGTCCGTCGGACTCCAGCATCGTTAGCAAGCGCGGTCGCACTGGATTCCTGCACCTTGAACCACTTTTCCAACATGGCACGCTCAACGCTGAGCAAGGTCGTAAGCTCCGATTGCAGGCTGTTCTTCATCGTCCGATCGATGGCTTCGCTGACCACGTAACCCGCGATGGACAACAACAAAACGGCAATGATCGGCCACACCCAAAGCTGTTTTTTGAGAAACATCCGAGTGCGTGCTACCGTACGACCAACCGAAGTGTGTCCAAACGTCATGTGCGCCGGGCGCATTCCAATAACATGGATTGAAAAACGCCGTGATTTGCGGGGTTACGTCGCCAATGTAGGAGAACTTTCATTTTTGATGCTCATGCTTTGGGGTTCCCATTGCCAGCCATCGTACGCCTCGGTTCGACGAAATTCTGCGAGTTCCGACATAACGCTGTCCCACTGATCGGGCACCACTTGGCTACGCACTTGCAGCATCGACTCCGCGTGCTCGATCTTCCAAAACATCGCATTGCTTTTCAGACGTAAGTTGATCACGCGTCGGATTCCACTTTCGATCGCACCACTGCCGCACGGAAGCCC
>JBGTAI010000287.1:0-10603 GCA_041749955.1 Pirellulaceae bacterium
CTTCATCAGTGAATAGAAATCGTCGCATCCCTGCGTCTCCAAGAAATTTCCAGGCAACTCCAACACGGCCACGATTATCCCCCAAAATGACAGTCCAAATACATATCAGTTTGTGCCACGCTCAGCCGCGTGGGGTATATCGACCATCGTGGTACTCAGCCAAAGACCATTTGCTGGTGATGTTCCGAAAACCAGACTTGAATGACTAGGCGATTCGACTCGAGACAGGATCAAGCGTGTTTCGGTTTGATGAGACAATGAAAACCGAGACAAGGCTCTTGTGGCTCGCGTTCTTTCTCGGCCGATTGCAGGATCTCGTTGACTTGGGCCATTCGTTTTGGATCCAGTGCCGCGGACACGATTCGTTGTGTACCGTCAGGGCCGATCATCACCGTTGTCAGGACCGCGACCGTATCCCCATGTTGCAGCGCCTTGATGATGTGCTCACCTACCTGTTGTTCAGCATTCTTGATGGTGCTCACAAAATGCTTCAACTGGCTTGGATCCACATCGTTGGTTGCCTGAATCCCAGCCGGATCCGCAGGTTGCGAGTCGCGGTCGGTGCTATCTGGCTCTTGGTCGCTATTCATTCAGTTGGCTCGGATTTTGGACTGCGTGGGCAAACGATTCGACATCGTAACGGATTCGACTGACGAGAGGTTCGCTGCGTCGCGAAAGTGACGATGCGGTTGCCAAAATCTCGCGAAAATTGCACGCTGAATCCATTCGTTCGACCGAATAGTATGAATGTCACACCCAAAGCTTGAGTGACCACCACCAACGGCCCAACCAAGCCAACCCAAAGCAAAATCAAACATGCAACAAAATCCTGTTTCTATCAACACACATTACGATGCAGTCATCATCGGAAGCGGGCACAACGGGTTGGTCGCCGCAGCGTACTTGGCCGGCGCAGGCCGCACTGTGCTCGTGCTCGAGCAAAACGACTCCATCGGCGGAGCCACAGCGTCGCGAAAGATTTTCTCTGATTACGACGCTTGGCTTTCGCGCTACGCGTATTTGATTTCGCTGTTGCCGGACCAAATCGTCGACGAACTCGGACTCGACTTCAAGACGCGCCAGCGATCCGTCTCGTCGTTCACGCCCTACGTCACTTCCGCGGGTCAACACGAAGGGCTTGTGATGTCGAATGTCGATGCAAACATCTCGAAAGAATCCGTGCTCGCGTTGACTGGCGATCAACGTGACTGGGACGACCTCCAACGTTTCTATTCCTTGTGCGGTGAACTCGCTTCCTTGGCATGGCCCACACTCGTCGAGCCACTGCGGTCACGAAGCGAGTTACTGGCCCTGTGCAAGACACCCCAACAACGAGAAGCATGGGATTCGATTGTCGAACGACCCCTCGGCGAATTCATCGAACGATACATTCACCATGACTTGCTACGCGGACTCGTGATGACGGATGGCAAGATTGGCGTGTTCACGCATCCGCATGATGAGTCGCTGATCCAAAACCGCTGTTTTTTGTACCACGTAATTGGCGGCGGCACTGGCCAATGGCATGTGCCGCTCGGAGGCATGCGATCGCTAGTGAACTCACTCGTCGATCGATGCAAACAGTTTGGAACCCACTTCGTCACCTCAGCAAAAGCATCTCGAATTAGCGTCGGGGCACAAACCCATACCGTCGAGTACGTGGTGGATGGTGAGACTCGCTGTGTGGATGCGACCAACGTTCTTGTCAACGCAGGCCCCCAAACGTTGGCGACCTTGCTAGGCGAGCCACTAAAACGTCAAGCCACGGACGAAGGTTCTGTGATGAAGATGAACGTGCTGCTGAAGCGACTTCCGCGTGTGCGAGCTCGTGATGTCGATCCGAACATCGCGTTCGCGGGGACGCTGCATTTGGACGAAGGCTACGAACAAATGGCGTCGTCCTATGAAGCGGCAAAGCGTTGTGAAGTCCCTTCACCGGCTCCGGCTGAGTCGTATTGCCATACGCTGACGGATGATTCGATCCTGTCACCTGAGTTGCGTGCGGCCGGCTTCCACACGTTGACGTTGTTCGGGCTGGATATGCCGTATCGCTTGTTTGACAACGACGAACATGACAAGCGAAAAACGGAGGTGCTGAATTCGTATCTCGCTGGGCTGGATCGAATCTGTGCTGAATCATTCATGGATTGTGTCGCACACGACCATGACGGCAATCCATGCATCGAGATCAAATCACCTCAGGATCTCGAGCGAGAAGTGGGACTGGACCTCGGCAACATCTTCCACAACAGTTTGAGTTGGTTCTTTACCGACGAGGAGCACGAGGTTGGTCGCTGGGGCGTGGAGACGCATCATCCGCGAATCTATCGAGCGGGCTCGTCAGCCGCGAGAGGCGGTGCGGTGAGCGGGATACCTGGACGAGGCGCCGCGATGAGCATCCTGGGCCCGAAATACTCGGGATAACACGACCACCTCAAAGCAAATGTTTGGCTTTGATGTCCAAGTAGCGATTCACGAGCGGTGCCGTTAACTCGTCGGGAAAAGCGTCCACAACGAGCACGCCTCGGTGGCGGAGATCTTTCAGCACCTGTTCTCGCCATAGCAAGATGTCGGCAGCGGCCGCCGCTCGATACATCTGCATCGGGCCGCCCTCGGGGTGATCGGCCGCGTCAAACATTTCGCGATCACGCAACAGCACACCGAGCGGCAAGTGGTGCCCAGATAGGTTACTGAGGTAGTCAACAACGACAGCCGCGTTGACTTCATCGATGATGTTCGTCGTCAACACAACGAGCGATCGCCGTTTGCAATGCGTCGACAGATACAGGAATGCTTGGTCGTAACGTGACTCAACCAGCCGCGGAAATTGATCAAAGCCAGCCTGGATCAGCCGGTTCATTTGGCTCGATCCACCACGCGGTGGAATGTAGGTGTGGATCGTGTCCGAGAAACAAAGCATCCCGACGGAGTCGCCTTGCACAAGGGCGACGTAGGCCATCATCAGGGCTGCGTTGAGCGAATGATCGAATAACGAGTATCCGTCCCGTTCGCCCGTCATCATGCGACCACAGTCGAGCAAGAAGATGACACGTTGGCTCTGGTCCGTTTGAAATTGGCGCACCGTCAACTTGCGTCGGCGTGCGGTGCTTCGCCAATCGATATGTCGATAGTTGTCATCGCGGCTGTAATCTCGCAACCGCTCAAAGTCGCTGTCCTGACCGATCCGTCGTGTTTGTCGAACACCGATCAGACTCAGCCGATTCGTTCTCGCGAGCAGTGCGTAGTCCGAAAGTTGCTTCATATCCGGAAACACTTTCAATCGATTCGCGACAGGCAACTCGATGTGCCGGGTCCACAATCGCAGTGGACTGTAAACACGCAAGAAGATTGACTCGAAGTTGAACGCCCCTCGACGTTTCGCGGTGACTTCGCGACGCGCCGTCATCTGGCCCATTGCTGGAAGCCGCAATCGATGCTCGCTTGGTGATGCCACAAAGTTTGCGGGCAAGTCGTCGCGCACGGCGCCGCGAAGCGTCAGGCCGGTTCGATTGATGATCGTGACTTCACTTGCGAATTTCTGACCGAGCGAAACCGTTTGAGGAAGCTGGCGTGATCCAGTGATGCCGTTCGCGGTCGTTAGTAACAGCAACAAGCAATCGATCGCCGTGACGATCACGATCAATCCGTCCACGACCATCACAACAATGGCGGCTCCGGGTACAGCGACCGCCACGATCGAGAGCACAAGCGACAAACCAATCATGCCCATCCAACCTAACGTCGGATAGACCTTTCGCCAGAGAGCCAGTGCAACAAGCGGTATCGACAACACGGCCAGCAGCAACCAAGGCAACTGAGTGGCCCACTGGAAGCTTTCCTGGGTGACGGACTGGATCGATTCTTGCATCAAAAAAACGAGTGCGACGGTCTTGTGGATAATAAAGTTCCTGTGCCGAGTCCCATCATAGCGATTTCGTGTCAGGTGCTGTGGGACGCTCTGAAACGCTCAAAATCTCGCAACTTCAACGCATTGGACGCCTCGGCAGAGACCAGCGACGTCGGTATTCTGGCTCGATTGAACCGATTGCCTGAACCTCCTTGTCCTTACGCGAGCCCCGCCAGTCCTAATGGAACAGTCTTTTCTTGCCTATTTGCGTGGACGGTGTCGTGGATTGCCGCAAGTCAAAGTCGGCATCGGCGACGATGCTGCCGTCATCGAATCGCCTCGTGGTCCCTTGATCGCATGCACGGATCAAATCGTCGACGGAGTTGATTTCGCCTCCGGCGAGCACTCGTTGGCTGATGTTGGCTACAAAGCGATGGCGATCAATTTGAGCGACATCGCGGCGATGGGTGCCGTGCCGACATCCGCGCTCGTGACGCTGACGCTGCCCAAAGAAAACGCGACTCGTATCGCTGGCGGAGTCTACGAAGGCATCCTCGAAGCGGCGCAGCAATTCAATGTCGCGATCGCCGGTGGTGACATCACGACCTATAACGGACCGCTGGCCATTAGTATCACCTTGCTCGGCGAAGTGGCCTCGGGCGAAGCTTGGTTACGCAGCGGTGCTCAAGCTGGCGATGCGATTCTGGTCACTGGCCCACTCGGCGGCAGCCTGCTCGGCCGGCACATGCGACCGACGCCGCGATTGGACCTCGTCGCGCAACTACGTGAGCACTTCACCGTTCACTCAGCGATCGATATCAGCGACGGGTTGTCACTCGATTTGGATCGACTGTGTGCGTCCAGTCGCGTTGGCGCAGAGATCGACATGCCAAGCATCCCGATTCACGCCGATGCGATTCGGCGCAGTGAAACGACCGGTGAAACACCACTTGAACATGCCTGGGCAGACGGAGAAGACTTTGAGTTGATTCTCACGCTCAGTAGTCCAGATGCGGAGAAGTTACTCGCGAGTGAGTTGGGAAAATCTCTGACACGGATCGGCATGATCACTAATCGCACTGGATTGTGGAGCCGCGAGAAAGACAAACTCATTCGCGTCACCCCGCGCGGATACATCCACTGACTCGCGACAAACGCACTGCTAAGCAGAACAAGTTGCATTTCGTACGGAAAAAAGAACGTCCGGACCCTAGCCTCGCTGCGAAGCGACCAAAACGGAATCGATCAGCTTGTCGTAACGCACGTCCCAATTGGACAAGCCGGATAGTGTGAAACTATGCGGATGACGTAGAGCCTAATGAATGAATCGATGTGTCTGGTTCGAAGGATTCCTCCGAATACTCTGTCCCGTTGACTGCTTTCTTCCAACTGAAACGCTAGGTAACCAAATCTTAATACAATCGTAACATCAGGCCACCCGATTCGCTCCTTACGAAGGGCACATCTGTTGCTTTGGTTACAATCGGACCGCTTGCGAACAAGGATGCTTGCAAGCAGGTTGTGAAACTCACTTCTCATGGATGAGAACACTCAATGGCGACTGATGTTTTTAGGCGGCTTCGTTATCAACTCGCCGCAACGATTGCTGGCGCTGCATGCATGTCTGGTCCGTTGGCTTTCGGCAACGACACGAATTTCGGACTGTTCGCGTTCGACGCACAACCAGCCCAAGCAGCGCTGCTCACTTCATCGCTGTTGGACTCCGAGACAACCTCTGAAGCGGAAGCCGACGACTCGGAAGAAAAAGACGAAGCCGATGAGTTTGTGCCAATGGCCGACTACAAGGAATTGCTTGAACGAGTCGAGAACCTTGACGAAGCATGGAGCAAGTACAAGGACAAAGTCGACCAGGAATCTGCGGACAAGAAAAAGAAGCCAACCATGAAAATTGGCGGTCGAGTCCACCTCGACCAGTGGAGCTTCTTGGACACCGATGACGACATCAATTTCCTTGAAACCGGAAACACAGCCAACGCACCGGAAGACCGTTGGGCGTTTCGCCGAGTCCGATTGGAACTCCAGGGCGATGTCCCCAACAACATGCTCTACCGCATGCAGATCGACTTCAACAATCCGCAAACGCCCGAGTTCAAAGACGTTTATCTAGGATTCAACAATCTTCCCCACAACCAAACACTGTTGATTGGCGATCAAAAACGCCCCATCGGCTTGGATCACCTCAACAGCAGCCGACACAACGTTTTCATGGAACGTCCATTGTCGGTCGAAACCTTCAATGAAGATGCCCGACGACTTGGGATCGCCATGTACGGCCACTCAGACGACGAGATGATCAACTGGCGATATGGTGTCTTCCTTCTCGAAAATATAAGCACCACAGGACGGTACAACGGCAACTTTGACGAAGCGGGTCTCTATGGTCGCCTCGCAGCAAGTCCTTGGTACGACGAGGTGAGCGGCGGACGAGGCTACTACCACTGTGCGATCGCTGGCTCAGTCAACCAGACGGACAGCGATGGCACCATCGATATCGGGTCCAATGACAACGAAGCGAGATTCCGAACGCGGCCACTTGCCCGCAGCGATTCCCGTTGGCTTGATACCGGACGGATCTTGGGTGCAAACAACTATGAGCAACTAGCTTTCGAATCGATGCTCAACGTTGGTGCCCTGCAGATCACCGGCGAGTATTTCAATAACTGGGTCCAACGCGATCCACTTGGCGGATTCTCTGGCGAAGACCTTCACTTTCATGGCGGTTACATCTACGCCAATTACTTCTTGACGGGCGAGTACATTCCGTTGGAACGCACATCCGGCACGATCGATCGCGTGAAGCCCTTTGAAAACTTCTTCGTGGTCGACCGCTGCAAGGGTGGCACAGGATGTGGACTTGGAGCATTTTCGGTTGGCGTACGATACGACCACCTCGATCTCACCGACAGCGACATCCAAGGCGGCATCAGCGACGCCATTACGATTGGATCCAATTGGTATTGGACTGCGTATTCGAAAATCCAAACGAACTTAGTTTTGGGTCAAATCAGTCAAGCGGGCGAAGGACGAACCCCAACTCCTGGCGCTGGACCAAGTCGCAACGGTGACTTCGCGATTCTCGGAACACGCTACATGATCGATTTTTAATGCGAGCGGCAATTAAAAGTCGTATCTCACCAATCAAATATACCAAGGGTCACGTCGACCGCACGGAGAAGCAAAATGAAAAGCATCAAATTACTGAAGGTAATCACCTTCGCTCTGGCAACGATCACTGTGACAGCAACGATCCAGCCCACACAGAGCCAAGCTGGATTCGGACACCACGGCAAATCAAACGATTGCTGTGTGTGCCCAAGTTGCCAACACGTTTGTAAGCTGACCGCGGAAAAGGTAGACGAGGAAAAGACGTGCTTTGACGTTGAGTCAAAGGTCATTTGCATTCCTCGAGTCGTCTTTCCTTGGCAAAAGAAATGCAACCCTTGTGCAAACAACGGTGCAAAGCTGCGAACGGTGTGTGTGCTAACAACGGACAAGTACAAGTGCCCCAAGTGTGAATACACATGGAAAGCTGAAAAGCGTGAGAACGGGTGCTGCTGTCCGAATGGTAGCTGCGGCTCGAGCGGATGCTCGGGTTCAAAAGGATGCTGTGACTCGGGCGCCTGCTGTGACTCAGGTACCGGCGGTGACATGATCGGCGGCAGCAACCTTGAGATTCCACAGCCCGTGGTTGCACAACTCGTCAATACGACCGACGAGACCCTGCCAATGCAGCGACCCGAATCGCTCGAGTACGGCACTGTCAAACCGGAGCATGACGCTCCCGTGGCGTTCGAGTTTTGGTCGCCAAAACGCTAGTTCGCAAAGTCGGGACGCTTCCCTCGTTAAAGCGAAGCTTAGCGAGGGACGTGTTCGCAGAGAATCGCTCAAGGCCTGGACACAGGCATCAGGCGGCACTTACCGATTTTCGATGGAGCATGGAATAGACGCACGGCACAAGCACGAGCGTTAAAACCGTCGAGACAACCATTCCACCAAGCAGCGCCCGCGCGAGCGGTATCATCGCCTCGTTACCGGGCGATAGCTGGAACGACAGTGGGATCATCGACGCTACCAGTGTGAGCGACGTCATCAGAATGGGTCTCAATCGTACTTGCGCAGCCGACAGTGCCGCGTCACGCGGTGACAATCCGTCCGCTCGTCTTCGATTTGCAAACTCGACCAGTAGAATCGAGTTATTGACCACCACGCCAATCATCATCAACGTCCCCATCAAGGATTGGATGTTGATGTAGGTATTCGTGACGTAAAGGACCACGATCACGCCGCCCAATCCAAGCGGAACGGCCAACATGATAACGAGCGGGTCAACGAACGAGCGGAATTGGGCCATCAGCACGAGATAGACGAGCACAGTCGCGACCGCGAGTCCAACTCCAAGTAAACTCATGCCCGTTCGCATCGTTTCCACGGGGCCACGCAACCTCACCGTCACACCGCCAGCAAATTCCATTTCGGCGAGCGTGCATTCAATGTCACGAGCGACCGAACCGATGTCGCGCCCGGAGACACTCACGTGAACATCATTCACGCGCGCAATGTTGTAGTGGGCAATTTCGCCAGGGATCGTGACACGGCTGACCGTCGCGATATTTGAAAGCGGGATCGTCACCGGGCCGTCGGCCGTGTTGAGCGACAAAGGAATATTGCGAACATCGTCGAGCGATTTAAAGTCGTTGGATTCATACTGAACACCCATGAAGAAGTCAGTTCCCGACTTGGGGTCGATCCAAATGGTCGGTGAGTAACCAACGCTCGACCCCAGGGCCGTCAACACAGTTTGAGCGACTTCCTCTTGGTCCACGCCAAGGTACTTCGCGCGAGTCCGATCGACTTGCACATCGAATTGTGGATAGTCCAATGATTGGGCGATTTGAACATCCTCGGCGCCCGCGATCGGCTTGACAGCCGCAACGATCCGCTCGGCAGCTTCACGACATTGCTCCAAAGACCCAGCCGACACTTGCACGCTAATCGGTGTTGGCACGCCTTCATTAAGAGCCATGTTGACGATGCCTCCGGAGACGAACAGAAACTCTTCGAGCGGATAGTCTTGCGCGAGTTTTTCTCGTAACTGGGTAATGTAAACACTCGTACTCGTTGATCGGTTTTCTTGCTTCAAGTTGACGATCACGTAAGCCGTGTCGGGTCCGGAGTTGGAACTAAGCACTGTCGAGAAACCAGCACCTTTACCGACGGGCAAGCCGATGTTGGCGATTAAGGTTTCGATTTCCTTCTCAGGAATCACACCCTTGATCGTGTCTTCGATCCGTGCCACAAGTTTCTCGGTTTCCTCAAGCGAAGTCCCTGGCAAGGTTTTCAATCGCAACTCGAATGTTCCCGCGTCGACTTCGGGGAACAACTCCGTTCCGAGCCGTGGAAGCAGGACGAATGAAGCCCCCACGCCGATAACAATTGCCAATGAGACAACGGCAGGGACTTTCAATGCGGATGCAAGCAAGCGGCCATAGAATCCATGCGGCTTGGCATCATCGCGAACTGGATTGTCGCTGAGTTTGGCAGCGTCACCTACACGAATTTTCTCTCGCACGAAGGTCGCACAGAACGCTGGGACCACGGTCAACGCCAAAAGATACGAAGCGCCAATCGTCAGCGTCGCTGCTAGAGACAGCGGCGTGAACAGGTACTTGATCATGCCTGTGAGAAAGACCGCGGGCAGAAAGACAGCAAGCGTCGTGACGGTGCCTGCGAGAATCGCCCCGGAGACTTCTTGGGTGCCGTCGCGTGCCGCATCAAAAGCTGATTTGCCCATTCGTTGGTGACGAATGATGTTTTCGACGACCACGATACCGGCGTCAACAACGGTGCCAATCGCCAAGGCAATCCCACCAAGTGTCATGACATTGATCGTTTGGCCGCTGTAGGCGAATCCGAGTGCACCCATCAATATCGCCAACACAATGGTTGCCACAATGATGACGGTCGGAAGTAGTCGACGTAAAAACACGAACACCACAATCGCGACCAGGAGTGAACCGAGACCGACTTGGTTGAACAAGTTCGACATTGCCGTGCGAATGTATCCGGATTGGTCCGAAACGAGAGTGACTTCGGTCGCCTCAGGAATCTTCTCCTGAGCCTTCATCTTGGGAATTTTGTCCGCCAGCGCCGCGGTGACTCGATCAACGACCGCAATCGTGTTCTCACCCGGTTCACGAAGCAGCGGGCAATACACGCTTCGTTTTCCGTTGACCCGAACGATGTTGTATTGCAATGCCGCATCGTCAACCACACGCGCCACATCGCGAATGAAGATCGGTCGATCATCACGGATGGCGACCGGAATCGCTTCGATTTCCGCCGTCGTCGGAAGCGTGTTTCTTGGGTGAACCTGGTAATCGGTGCCACCCATCCTTGCTGTGCCGGCGGCGAGAACGAGGTTTGCCTTTTGCATGGCATCGACCACGTCCGTGGCACTGACGTGGTACGCTCGCAACTTATCGGGGTCAACGTAAACCATCATTTGACGAAACTTGCCGCCGAACGGGTGCGGAATCTGAACGCCTTTCAATCCGCCCATCTCATTTCGAACAGCATAGTATCCAATCGTATAAACCCGAATTATTCACCAAAGCCGTGTGATTTTAAGAGACCCATCACGTGATTCATTGCGTTTAAGGAGTTATTCAACGACTTCAAAACCGCAACGAGGATCACGCAATGGGTGAAAGCAAGAGTAACCTTTTTGAGCCGGAT
>JBGTAI010000288.1:0-5717 GCA_041749955.1 Pirellulaceae bacterium
CTTCATCAGTGAATAGAAATCGTCGCATCCCTGCGTCTCCAAGAAATTTCCAGGCAACTCCAACACGGCCACGATTATCCCCCAAAATGACAGTCCAAATACATATCAGTTTGTGCCACGCTCAGCCGCGTGGGGTATATCACCAGCTCAGTTATCGTCGGGGAGCCAGGCTGATTTTCCTTTCTCGTAGAATTTGGTCAGGTCGATACCAGACGCTTTGTTTTCCTGCTCGAGCAGTTGCAGACGCGATTCGAGGCGTTCGATTCGACGTGCTAATTGAGGAACCAATTCGACATTCGGATCCACTAGCGCAGGTCGTGGAACGGTCGGGTAACCCAAATGACGCTGCATCGCCGCGAACAAATAGAGTGGGTCTTTTTGCCGATTGGCCAACGCGATTCGGCCTTCTTTTTCGCCGAAAAGAAAAGGGCCTTTGTTTTCCGTGGACTTGTTCTCAGCAATCAGCCGTCGCTCGTATTCCGAGCTGACGAGGAACAGCAGATCCGCCAGGTCCACTAAGCCGATGTCTCGACGAACCAGCAATATCCAATTGGACCAAGCGTCGTCGTAAACCGGATCTTTGCTGATCGCAAGCAAGCCTTCGTCGTAGTGCAAGCGATTGCGACAAAGCACTTCAAGCTGGAAAAGAAAGATGCCAGCCGGATGGGAAATGTCGATTCGGTAACCCGCGTCTGCCTCGAGGATCTGGAGCGCGGTGGTCATCGCGAAACGACCTGTATCGAGTTCCGCTTCCGCGATCAGATACGTTTGGAAAGGATGGAAGTAATGGGACAGTCGCTTCATTGCGGCGCTCATGGCACCAGTGTGTTTGAGCTCGGTCAATAGAAAGTCGACCGCCATGGGCAGGTTGGTGGTTGCGAGCAGTTCATACTGCGCTTGCTCGAGTGCTTCTTGCATCGGCACGCTGTCGCTCGTTCTTTCCCTCAGCAGCTTAAACAGGTAAGCCTGTTCGATGTATTCGCTGCGATCGAGCATAGTTGGGCCGCGTGTTTAAGTTGAGTGTGACAGAGATCTACACAACTCAATTTAGCGGACTCGGCCAAAGACCACACACGCATTATGGCCACCGAAACCAAAGCTATTGCTCATCGCAATCGCGACTGACTTTTCGCGAGATTGGTTTGGCACGTAGTCCAAATCACAGTTCGGGTCAGGATTGTGCAGATTGATGGTGGGCGCGATGACCGAGGTCTCAATCGTTTTGGCGAGGATCACGGCTTCGATACCACCGCTGGCGCCGAGCGAGTGACCCAGTGCGCCCTTGGTGCTGCTAACGGCGAGTTGGTAAGCAACGTCGCCGAAAACGTTCTTAATCGCTTGCGTTTCCGCCTTGTCGCCGAGTGGCGTGCTGGTGCCGTGCGCGTTGACATAATCGACCTCTGCAGGGCTCACACCAGCATCGTTCAGCGCCGCTTGCATCGCAGCAGAGGCACCACGCCCGTCTGGATCAGGAGCGGTGATGTGGCTGGCATCGCTTGTCGTGCCATAGCCGAGGACTTCGCAGTAGATCTTCGCTCCGCGAGCCTTGGCGTGTTCGAGCTCTTCAAAAATAAGCAGCCCGGCACCTTCGCCGAGCACAAAGCCGTCTCGCTCGGCATCAAATGGTCGGCTCGATGTCGCCGGGTCGTCGTTGCGAGTCGACAAGGCTTTCATGTTTTGGAATGCAGCCAGACCCATCCGGGTAATCGCAGCTTCGGTTCCGCCGGTGATGACAAGATCCGTTTCGCCAATGCGGATACTGCGAAGTGCATCACCCATCGCGTTGGTCGCACTGGCACAAGCAGTTGCGACCGCGTAGTTGGGTCCGCGCAGTCCATAAGTGATCGAGAGATTTCCACCTGCTGCATTGAGCATCATCTTCGGAACGGTGAAGGGGCTGACGCGATCGGGGCCCTTTTCGATCATGCGTTCGATTTGTGCTTCGATTTCACCAAGGCCGCCAATTCCACTTCCAAGAATTACGCCACAGCGTGCGCGATCGAGCGATTCAAAATTGAGTCCGGCATCAGCGATCGCTTGCCCGCCAGCGTGAACTGCGAATTGCGTGAAACGATCGAGTCGCTTTGCTTCGCGAGGGTCGGCGTACTCACCGACTTCAAAGTCAGGAATGTCGCCACCGATGTGGATTTTATGTCTTGAGGTATCAATCGTGGTGAGAGCGTGAATGCCACACTCGCCCGCGGTGAGTCGGCTCCAGAAGTTGGGTACATCAAGTGCCAACGGCGTGACCACACCCACACCCGTAACAACGATTCGGCGATTCGATGGTTGTTGCATGGACAGGCCCTTCGACTGAAGCAATGTTAAGTTGGAAGTATGAGTTGAAAACAAAAAGAAATGCCGCCCTGGGATTGAAACGCTGACGAATGACTTCGAAAGCGTCACAACTCGGGCGGCAAATATTCTCGTAGGGTCGAGCACCTTTCGCCAAAGTCATTGCCATTGGAGCAACTCGTCGGCGAAAAAGCGATTTGGTTATTCTTCGCCCTTGGCGTTTTCAATGAAGTCAATCGCTTCGCCGACCTTTTGGATCTTCTCAGCAGCTTCATCAGGAATGCTGATATCGAACTCTTCTTCGAGTTCCATTACCAACTCAACGGTGTCCAACGAGTCGGCACCTAGGTCGTTCACGAATGAAGTTTCGCGAGTGATCTTGTCTTTGTCGACGCCGAGTTGTTCAGACACGATATCGACCACGCGTTCTTCGACGGTAGCCATGGGCTAACTCCAAAAAGTTTTAACTGTTGTAAGGAAAATGTTTTCGTGGGGGTTCAAGCAATCCACACCGCAAATCGGTAAGTGCTAAGGGAGTAGAGCCCGAAGCGAAGATTGCTTTCGCCGAAAAGATAGGGGAAACAAGCAAAAGGCGTCAATATGCGGAAACAGTCTAACCGACCATTCCGCCGTCGACGACCAACGTCTGGCCAGTGATATACCCGGCCGCACTCGAAGCCAGGAAGAGGACTGCCGCAGCAACATCTTCTGGCTTGCCAACTCGCCCCGCCGGGATTCGCTTGGCCACTTCCGTCATGACCACGTCGCCAAGCTTCGCTGTCATATCGCTTTCGATAAAGCCCGGAGCCACCGCATTCACGGTGATATTCCGATTTGCGAGCTCTTTGCTAAGCGTGCGAGTCAATCCGATCATCCCCGCCTTGCTGGCCGAATAGTTCGCCTGGCCGGGGTTTCCGATCAGTCCCGAAATGCTTGCCATGTTGATAATTCGGCCGTACTTGGCCCGACGCATCAAGTTCGCGGCTGCTCGGCAGCACACAAAACAGCTCGTCAAATTAGTTGCAATCACATCGTCCCATTCGTCGTCGGCCATCCCCCGCATGAGCTTGTCTCGGGTCACACCAGCGTTGTTGACGAGAATATCGAGTCGACCGTACTTTTCGTGAGTTCCGGTGATGGCTGCTGCTGCTGAGGCTCGATCGGTGACGTCACATGATAATGCTTCGGCCTTGCCGCCATCCGCTTCGATCTGGCTGACCGTGTCTTTGAGCTTGTCAGCATTGCGGGCTAAACAGACGACCGTGGCACCGCACGCACCCAGAGCCAACGCAACTGCTTTTCCGAGCCCTTGCGAGGCCCCGGTCACTACCGCAACTTGACCCGACAGGTCGGTGGTAATCGACAATTTCATTTCGGACTAATTCTTCAAACTGGAGAACAGCCAAGGCATTCACGCCCCAGCTCTAAGAAACGATTTACTAAATTCTCTGTATTCGGATCACAAGCATTCGGATCACGGCTCGTCGCCAAATCCATCCGTTGGGATCTTGCGTTCGATGCGTTTGAGCGTTCCCCGCAGAACACGTCCCGTCCCAGCTTCGAGAAAGCCGCCGATTCCATCCGAAATCATGCGTCGGATCGAGTCTTCCCAACGAACGGGATTCACCACTTGGCGGCTGAGCAGATCACGAATTTCGCTTGCCGATTGATGCGGCGCCGCATCCACGTTGCTGTAAACGGGCAAACGGCAGTCTTGGATCGGCATTTCGTCCAATGCCGCCTGCAGCAGTGGGACTGCGGATTGCATCAACGAGGTGTGAAAGGCACCTGCGACATTAAGTCGGATCAATTTCAGCTTACCAGCGGTCTGGGTTTCCAGCGTATCGATCGCGGACAAATGCCCCGAAATCGCAATGTTTCCTGGGCACAACAAGTTCGCTGGTTGAAGCACTTCGTCCACGCCACGATTCTCGGCACAGACATGTTCCACTTCGGCGAGTTCCAATCCAAGGATGCTTGCCATACCGCTTTTCACAGCATCAGCGGCGGCTTGCATCGCCTGGCCACGTCGCTGGACGAGCCGTAGAGCATCCTCAAACGCCAAGCCGCCTGCAAAGCAAACGGCCGTGTATTCGCCGAGGCTTAAACCGGCGGCGGCGGTGACTTTCTCGGCTTCGCCTGGGTTCTCTGCAGCCCATACGGTCGCAGCAGCCATTCCCGTCACAAACAGTGCGGGCTGGCTAAATTCGGTAGCGGCAAGTTTTTCTTCAGGTCCGCTAAAACAGATCTCGGTCAGATCATAACCGAGAATGTCGTTCGCTTGGCGAAAGAGGTTTTGCGCAGCATCAAAGCTGTCAAAGAGCCAACGGCCCATGCCAACATTTTGAGCGCCCTGCCCGGGAAAAAGAATCCCGACGGAATCAGTTTCAAGTGCCACGTAGGATCAGTCGTCTTGCTGTTCGACTACGGTTCGGCCTTGATAGTAGCCACAAGTTGGGCAAATCGTGTGCGTCGGAACAGCACTGCTGCACTGAGGGCAATAAGCGACTTGGCGTTTTTGCAGGTGATCGTGGGCGCGGCGGCTGCCGGTTCGAGCGTTCGAGTGTTTGCGTTTGGGGACTGCCATCGCAGGAGGTCCAGATGAATGTGGAATCGGTTCAATCGAGCCGCGTATCGTAGGAACTGTGTGCTCGATCCGTCAACGCGGTAAACCCGTTTTTTGCGGCATGAAGGCAATTTTCACGGTTCTGGACGGATTCCTGGGCAAGATCGGGGGGGATAACGCCGGCCGCGCATCGTTTTCACCCGGAAAGTCTCTAGAATTCTGCGACATACCGTCGACGCGCCGGCCGCCTTCGTTCGTTTGATACAGTTCTTAGCTCTCAATGCCAGAAAAACCATCAGATCGCCGGCCGTTGAAGACACGTTCTTGGCCAATTTTCCAGTCGATTGCCGCGACACTCGCACGTCGAGGCGTTTCCGCTAACTCCATTTCGGTCTCGAGCGTTTTATTCGCGGGCATCGGCGCAGCGGGACTTGTCGCCACATCGCTGTTTGACTCGGAAATACTTCGGCGATTGTGTTGGTTGGTCGGCGCGGCCGGCATTCAACTTCGGTTGATAGCGAACTTGCTCGATGGAATGGTTGCTGTCGAAGGCGGGCGTGCCTCGGCGACCGGACCGCTTTACAACGAAGTCCCAGACCGACTGAGCGATCCGTTACTGCTCATTGCTGCTGGGTATGCCGTTCACGCCGATCCAATCGCGGGCTGGTTCGCAGCGTCAATGGCGTTGCTCGTCGCGTACGTTCGCGCGATCGCAACTATACCCCACGCGGCTGAGCGTGGCACAAACTGATATGTATTTGGACTGTCATTTTGGGGGATAATCGTGGCCGTGTTGGAGTTGCCTGGAAATTTCTTGGAGACGCAGGGATGCGACGATTTCTATTCACTGATGAAG
>JBGTAI010000289.1:0-61887 GCA_041749955.1 Pirellulaceae bacterium
CTGGACAACGGTCACTGCAAATCTCTACATGAGCCACTGAGCAACAATTGACTGGGGGCAACGTTGACAATCGCATCATTGACCGACCGATTAAGATTATGAATGGTAGCTGTTCAAGGCCGCAGGCCGTGAACGGTTACCGGAATTTTGAATTTGCAACTTATCCGACTAACAGATATCACCTGTCACTTAAGGCACATAATGATGAACCGGACGTCGCAACGAATTGGATTTACGCTGGTCGAGTTGCTCGTGGTGATTGCGATCATTGGCGTTTTGGTCGGGTTGCTCTTGCCGGCCGTCCAGGCGGCTCGCGAAGCAGCGCGACGATGCTCGTGTTCAAACAATCTAGCGCAAGTCGGTCTTGCACTGCATAACTTTGATTTCGCAATGGAGCATCTTCCCGCAGGTGTGATCAATCCGGACGGTCCAATACGCAACGAGCCCACTGGACAACACGTTGGATTTCTCGTGGACTTGCTCCCGTACCTCGAACAAACAGGCATCGCCAAACAATTTGACATCGATGCGGGGACGTATGCAGAAGTTAACCTGCCAGCGAGAAAACAACAAATTGGAACCTTGCGGTGCCCGTCGGATCCAGTCTCGCCAGGTGCGGACGGTTACGGGCTAACGAATTACGCTGGTGTTCATCACCACGAAGAAGCGTTGATCAACGACGACAACATGGGGCTGTTGTTTCTCAACAGCAAAATCCGCTACGGCGACATTCTCGATGGCAGCAGTAATACGTTCTTGGTGGGTGAGTTCAAACCCAGCAATGACAGTCTCGGATGGGCGTCTGGAACCAGTGCCTCGTTACGAAACACAGGCAGCGAGATCAATTCCACCGGGTTTGATTTCATGGATCCTCAACCCGTTGATCCGGATTTTGTCGGTGGGTTCAGCAGCCATCACCCGGGCGGCGCACACTTTTGCTTGGGCGATGGTGCGATCAAGTTTTACACGCAGCGAGTGGATCCGGAGTTGTTTCGGAACCTCGGGAATCGAGCCGACGGTGCCATGATGGGGTCAAAGGATTTTTAGCCTGCTTATGGAATGCGATCGTTACAATCGGCACATTCGGAGCGATTTGCTTGGCAACGCGTGTCGACGAGTTTTGGTCAGAGGGTTTTAGAATTCGGTGCATTGACTGCAACCTAGGGTTTGAACGTCTTGTTCACTCATAGCTAGGGCTCCAGGTCTACCATGTCGTCAGCACCGATTCCGTGGAAACACATCCGAAACGTACTCGTCCTGTTTTCGCCGCTTTGGCTTGGCGCCGCGATTCTGTTTGGATTCAGTGGTATGACATTCTCGCTGCTGAGTAGCAGCACATGGTCGGCGCGGCAGCCACTGGTTGTGCGTGACCAAGCTGGCGGTGCAATCGATCGTCTCGGACGCTTCGGTAGCACGACAGAACTGAAGGCCGCTCAAGAAACGATTCTTGAAATGGTGCAGAACCCAGAAGTTGTGGGTCCCGCCTTGCGTCAAATCGGGCCGCCATCCGGAAAACCTGACTCATCCTGGCCGTCGACAAGTGCTATCGATTCGTTTGCGAGTGATGCGGTGAATCTACGTGCCCCGAAAGGCTCGGAGTTCGGAAACAGCGAAGTCGTTTATCTCGAAGTCAAAGCAAACAGCGCCGAGCGTGCCGAACAGTTCTGTCGCGCGATGTACAGCCACCTCACAGAACACCACCGCATGGTGCGTCGCATTCGTGCGGACAGCATCATCGATGAACTGACGTATGCAAGAGACCTAGCTAAACAGAACTTGGACGAAGCCGCTGAAAGAATGTCGGTCATCGAAGTTCAATTCGGTAGTGATCTCGCCGAGCTCAGAAACTTGAGCGACCAAATTTCTGGCGATGGAACCACGCGCAGGACACTTGAAGAGACGGCGCGCGAATTGCAAGTGGCGGAGTTGGATCTCGACAAGCTCGAGTCGCTTCACGGGTTGCTTGTTGCGGGATCAAAAGACCCAACGGCACTCGTCATCAGTGGCGGAGATTTGCTCTCCAGTCAACCATCATTGCAAAGGCTCAAAGATGGGCTGATTGATGCTCAGTTAGCGACAAGCCAATTGTCCGGAAACTATACGGAATTGCATCCCAAACGCCGCACGGCGATGATGGCGGAGACTGAAATCAAGAACCGAATACAACAAGAGACAGAGGCCGTGATTCGCGCGATGCAACCCACGTTGACGCTTGAACGTGATCGGGTGACGCGATTGCGAGCCAAGAGTGCGAGCTTGACGGAGCGACTGGGAAAACTCGCCGAAGTGCGTACGCACTATGCCAAGATCGATGCGGAGGTTCGCCAACGCACCACCCTGCTCGGCGAGTGCGAAAAAGCTCTCTCAGATGCTCAAGCAAGTCGTTCGGCCGCACTCTCGACCGACTTGATTGCTGAGTTAGGCCCGCCGCAAGTCGGAGACTCACCCATTGGCCCGTCTGGAATCGTGCTCACGCTTGGCTCAACCATGGCAGGATTGATCTTCGGCTTGGGAACTGTGTTCTTAGTGGCACCTGGCCCAACGGACATGCGAAGCGGCCGACGCTGGAGCGACTACTTGGGGGCTGGACGTCGGGCTTCAGATGCCGTGGCAACCGGAGAATTAACGCCAGGGATGCCAACTCCAGTCGCAACTGGGGCCGCACCCTTCGCCGATCGGCGAAGTCGTTAAGCATTAGCCGGCTTTTTAGTGTAGGCTCTCACGAGACCCGCTACGCGTCGCCTTCGATGGCGTACTACACGAAACTAGGGAAAAGTCTGTTCTCACGCTGCACCTTCACACCGGCCCATGCGATATGATTTGAATTAGGAAGTCGAATCTCGGGTTCCGATCTTTTCTTATCAACAAACGTTCTAATCAACGTTATTGCTATCGGGTGTGTCTCGAATGACCGGAAACGACAGTCTTTACGATTGCATTGTGGTTGGGCTTGGGGGAGTTGGAAGTGCTGCCGCGTATCACCTCGCGCGGGCTGGCCAACGTGTGCTGGGCATTGATCGATTCAATCCGCCACACGATTTTGGCAGCTCACACGGCGACACTCGCGTCATTCGCAAAGCGTACTTTGAGGATCCAAGTTACGTGCCGCTGATGTGCCGCGCGTATGAACTGTGGGAATCATTGCAAAAGGAGTTTGGCCAGCAGCTTTATTTTCCAGCGGGCGTTCTTCAAGTCGGACCCGAGGACGGCGCGGTTGTTTCTGGTGTTCGGCAAAGTGCGAACCAATACCATTTGCCGATCGAGAATCTGTCCTCGAGCGAGTTGGCTCAGCGTTTCCCGATGCTGCGCGGCGATGAGAGTTGGTCAGCGGTGCTCGAACGCGATGCAGGTTTTTTGGCAGTCGAACAGTGTGTTGAAGCTCATCTCCATGGCGCGCTTGCGAGCGGTGCGACGCTCATCAAGGAACAAACGGTCACGGATTGGCAAGCCGATGACGAGGGCGTCACGGTGATGACGGACGACGCAACGTTTCGAGCCAAGCGTCTCGTTTTAGCGGCAGGCCCCTGGGCCGAAGAGTGGCTATGGAAGTATGCCGTACCGATTCAGGTCGTTCGCAAGTATTCGTACTGGTACGAGCCCGAAGACGATTCATACAACGCAAACACTGGTTTCCCATGCTTCTATTTCGAGACGCCTGAAGGCGATTTCTATGGGTGCCCCCAGCGCGATGGACGCGGGCTGAAGGTGGCTCGTCATACTGGCGGAATCACACTCGGCACAGTTGCTGCCGGTGACCACGTGGCGGATCCAGCGACGCAAGAGGCAATTGAATCGTTTTTGTTCAAGCACTTGCCGGGCGTCACCATGAATCAAAAGCATTGGTCGGGGTGTTACTACACAATGACGCCCGACAAACACTTTATCGTTGACGTCTTGCCGACGCACCGCAATGTCACAGTGATTGCTGGGCTTTCCGGACACGGATTCAAGTTCACGAGCGTCCTCGGCGAGATCGCTGCCAAGTTAGCGATGGACCACGAAACTGGATTCGATCTGAGTTGCTTCCGAATCGATCGTTTTATCGCGTAACGGAGTGTTGAACGCAAAAAGAAAAGCTGGCGAGTCTTGTGGACCAGCCAGCTTTCGGAGAGAGTTCAAGTTTCGTTGTGATTATTGGATCACGTTCGGATTATCGGCTGTTACGAATGATGGGTGCCCCACTTGGATAGCTGAACGAGCCATCGGGGTTCCGGATCGGCTGCACAGGCTCAGTAAGTGGCAACGATGGCGATCCTTGAGTTGGGGATCCTTGAGATTGCGATGAGGCCTGCTCAGCGGCTTGCTTATCACTCACCAACACCCAACGTTTTCCGTTGAGTCCATTATTTGGGCTCCAGACAACGTTCGGAACAAACATGATCGACTTGATCGCTTGTCCGTTAATCGACGCGGAACCCCATTCGGTCTCAACGGTGACTTGTTTGACATCAGTTGCTCCGGTGATCGAATCACCGTTGAGCATCACCACGGTGGTGGTCGAATCTTCCGCCGTGGCGAAACGCACTGCGGCGACCTCTGACAGTGGGATGTTCGCTGTGCCGAAAGACGTTTGCATGTCGAGGTTCGTAATATCAGTCAACGTACCCACGATCGCAGTACTACTGATCAAGTCTACCGTTACGCTTAGTGGCCGAACCTTTGGAGTCGCAGTGCGAATGGATGCATCATTTGACGGCTTAGGCTTTGGTAAATCTGCTAGCGTTGGTTCGCTTTTGACTTCGTCTTGAGCAGGTGCGTAAGGCACCAGTGCGGTTGTGGACAATGCTGCAGCAAGAACGCCGTAAGTGAGTAACTTCTTCATCAGTTCAGTAGTCCTGGCTATTCAAAAGAATCGGTCGCGTCAATTCTTATTGGCGGTAAAGGAGGGTTGTTCTGTGCCTGGGTGCGCACATCTTCAACAGACGCCAGCATAGTTCGAGGGGCGTCGAAACCAGAATTTTAGTCGCAAGATTCGGCATTGCACGTTCAATTTACTGGAAAACTCCGCAAATGTCCGGCTAATCGGCTTCATTCAATCGTGGGCTGAGCGCAACGACAGACAGTCACATTACCATCTCCAACAGATTCATGAAAAAAGCCGCTGTGCACTTGGCCCAGCGGCTTTTGAGATGATCAACAATGTTGTCTGATTTCTATTTCGCCGACCTGCGAGAGGCTGGCGTGAAAACCATGATTACTGGCAACCGCAAGGCGACGACGCAGCAGCGCCACAACCACTGCAGCCGGCCGATACGCTTGGTGCACTGGAACCTGTACCGCATCCACAACCAGCTCCAACCGACATGATCACGCTGCCGGATCCCACCGAACTGCCATAGCTAGCTGAGTTGCCGTAGCTAACAGTCGCACTTGCACATGGGTTGATCGTTTCTTCAACCAATCGTGGGACCATCTTGCAAACCTGTACCATCTGTTCCTTCGTCACCACGACTGGAACCGTCACGGAGTACTCTTCGACAAGTTCTTCAGCCACTTGCTCATAACGAGTTGTTGTGTACGGCTCCATGGTGTACTCAGGCACGTTGTATGTGTAGGAGACTTCCTTGGTGCGTTCTTCGGTTCGGTACGTGACGTAAGGTACCGTTTCGGTTTTGGTTACCGTCTTGTAGGTCAATTCTTTGCGAGCACGCGTACGCGTTTCGTCATTGTATTGAACAACTTTTCGCATCCGTGTGCGAACTTCGTCAACGTAAACGACAGTCTTCTTCGTACCGTTACGTGTCTCGGCACGATAAGCAATCGTTGTGCATTCGTATGGTACTTGGGTCGTTTGTTGTTCATAGACCGTGAAGTTGATGACTTCGGTCCGGCTTGTCGATGTGGTCACAGGTACGGTTTCTGTTTGAACGTTTGGAACCCAGACCTTCTTCGTCATCGTTGTTGTGCCATAGCTGATTGCTGGTGCAGCACTGCAGCTTGCCGATGCTGGAGCGCCGTAGCTCATCGCAATTGGTGAAGCACCACATCCGCCAACTGAACCACAACCGACGCTCGCAGCGACGCCGCATCCACCACAGTTGCTGCAGGACGAGCATCCGCCACCACGATGGAACAAGCGACCGCGGCCGAAGCAGCTGCCACAGGCTCGTGCCGAACCGCAGCTGGTAACAGCCGAAACGTATCCACCAGCCGACGAACCACATCCGCCAACACTGTAGCCGTTGACGACACCAGCGTCGCCGTAACTCGATGCTGCCATCGGTGCCGATTCGACTTCAACGACTTGCTCTTCCCAGTGGCCAAAGTCCTTCGTCACCGTTTGCATCGTTGTTTGCGGAACAGAAACTTCGATTGTGCGAGTCTTCGTTACAGGAACTGCGTTAACAACCGTCTGAAGTTTTTGTTCAGTGACCGGGAAGGGAACATTTACGGTGTATGTAAATGGTTCATCTTGAAGCTGAGCAACCTTAACGGTGTAGTCTTCTGCGACTTCAACAACCGTTGGGACGCGAACGATATAGTCCTCCGAAATCTCCTTCCATTCTGGAACTGATTCCGTGACTTCAACAGATTTTTCGCTCTTCTCAGGTACGAGCACCGAATAAGTCACAGTCTTTGTTTCCGTCTTCGGGACGTTAACAACCTTGCTGCGATAATGCTCTTCGGTTACCGGAACTGTTTTGTAAACGGTCTTCGTGCGATAACGCGTCTCGGTGGTGTTCTCCGTAACGTTTACCGGACGACTTTCGGTTACATAAGTCGGTTCCATTACAACTTTATAGTTTGTGATAGGCTCGCAAAGTGTTTCGCCAATCATCGGCCCGGTCTCGACGGAGGTACCGTAGCTCATCACGCTTGAGCCGTAGCTAATTTCGCCAGAACCACAATTGCTGGTTGCGCCACTTGAGTAAACGACTGCACCGCCTACTGAGCCACAGCCACCGGCACATCCCGCACTGACTGATACGCTTCCGCATGGGTCGCTGCATCCACCACAAGGAACGCAATCACCAGCGTGGCTGATGGCGACCAAGGCTAAACTTGCCAGCGATGCCAGCGAGAAACGTCCAAAAAACTTCACTGTTGCAAACCCTAAGATTGAGGAATTGAGCGGGAGAACACTTAATGCCCCCCGCCAGATGTGGTCATCTACGCTTGATCATATGTAACGTTAGAAACCATACAAGCGCTCAATCCAGAATAATCCGCGCAATCGCCCTATTCTTCCTGTGTTTCGCAGTCGTTTGGCACCATTCAAGAACTCATTAAGCCGCGATTCGTTGGCCATGGCAATGTAGATGACAAACTTTGACGAATCGGGATACTGTGCATTTGAACCTGCCACGCCGGGTAGATAGAACGAAAGTTCTGAATACGCTATCACTGTTCACTAACTTTGTTCACTTTTTCGTTACTCAACAAGGAAGCTCCTGCTGTGCTCCTACCTGTTTTGACCACCCTCGAATTTCATCGCGTTGCGATTTGTTGTTCGATTGCATTCTTGTCAATCACTTTTGGTGTTTGTCTAACGGGAGAGGTTTTGCTCGCCCAAGACGCAATCGCCGTTGGCGAGCCAGTGGTAGCCCGTGTTGAGATGAAGCTCGGCGAAGGGAACGACGCCGAGAACACAATCGAGAAGGGCGACTTGTTGACGATCGTCGAAGAGCGTGAGAACGACTTTGTGGTCATGACGCACAACGGCATCAAAGGCGCTGTCGAGAAAGCCAACGCCGTGAAGATTGCTGAGTCCGGAGACATTTACTCCGATTTGATCAAAGAGCATCCAGAGGAAGGCCGCTTCTACACGCTTCGGGCGTCGAGCTGGTGGGCATTGAATAAGCCCGAAAAGGCGCTCGAGGACTTTGACAAAGCAATTGAGCTTGGATACGAGCAAGCACACGCTTATGCGAGCCGGGGTTTGTTTCTCGCATCCAGCGGTGAACTGGACAAGGCAATCGCTGATTACAACAAAGCTCTCGAGCTTGACCCCGCAGACGTCTCGCCGCTGATCAACCGAGCTGCGGCAAAGATGAACCAAGCCAAGTATGACGAGGCGATCGCAGACTACTCGACTGCGATTGAGAAAAAACGCGAAGCCAAGGAAAGCGTCAAGTCACTGCTTAACCAACGTGCGATCGCCTTCAAAGCCGCTGGGAAACCCGATGACGCGGTCAAGGATTTTGACGCGTTGATTGAGGATGATCCCAAGGATTTCAATGCCACGATGGGACGCGGCTATGTGCATTTTCAACAAGCGAACTACGAAGAAGCGGTGAAAGATTTTGCTCGCGCCATCGAACTGAAGCCAGAAGATCCTGTTGCTCGAAACAACCGAGGCTACAACCTCTTTCAACTCGGAAAGCATCCTGACGCTCTGGACGATTACAACGAAGCCTTGGCCTTAGCACCGAAGTACGGTTTGGCACTCCAGAACCGTGCGTGGCTTTTGGCAACGACACCGAACCAAGATTTGCGAGACGCCGAAGTCGCCATCGAATCAGCAAAGGCCGCATGCGAAATCTCGAAGTACGAGAACGTAAGCGATGTCTCGGCCCTCGCAGCATCATTGGCTGCAGCCGGCAAGTTCGACGAGGCCGTGGGCTGGCAAGAAAAGGTCATCAAAATGGTGGGCGAAAGCTACAAAGATTTCGCCGAGAAAACGTTGAAACGCTATCAAGAGGAAAAGCCGTTCGCGACGGACCCAGATGCTGCCAACGAGCAAGATAAGGCTGCTGCTGAAGCCGAGAAGAAACCAGCGGACTCGAAAGTCGAGTAGCCGAATCACGACGAAACGAGTCGCTAGCAACTAGTTTCGCGGGCAATGGAGCATTGCCCGCTGGGAATCAAGAAAGAGGCGACGGTCGGATTCGAACCGACGAATACCAGATTTGCAATTCCAACATTGTCGGCTTTTCATGCTGAAAAACCCCGTTTATTCGAATGTTTCAAGTTACTGGATTGCAACGTTTATTGCAAGCTTTGCACCGTTAATCCGTATTGATCAGTACGAGCTCCCGTTGTTCTGTTCTGATTTCACGGCTTTCCAGGTCCGCGCATTATTGTGAATCGATGGTTCAACCAATCCGAGTTTGACCAGGTGCCAGAGCGCGGACTTGGTCGCAGCTAGTGACACGAATTCGCCCGTTGCGACAGTCACGCCTTTTTGAATCGCGGATGCCGTGCCACCGTGACGCATCGATCGAGTGACGACAAGAGTCATTCTCGCTCGTTCAAACGCTTGATGGCGAAAACGTACGCTCGGGAATTCGTCACAGTTTGCCACCTTTGGCCCCTCTTTAGTTTGAAACGATCGTCCGGCCGCTGACCCCGGATTCAGCGGCGGAGTACTTTTCTCGTTTTTCTAACAAACGTGTTGACTTCGCGGCAATCGCCCGTAAAACTCCTCGCATCTGTTTGGCGGTCGTGATTGCTTGAAAACAATTTCGACTCGGTTGATCGAGTTCCTCCCGATCGACGACAACGCCTACTCTGACCCTCTGACATTTAGGAATGCAACAGCCGTTCGATGCGTCGATCGTGCGCGTAGTCGTGATCCGGCATAGGCCGGGGAACAATGCCCAATCGGGCCGGAGTTAGAGCCGGTTTTTCAAGCGTGTCGAACGGCTGTTGCGTGCGCGTACTGCAACAGTTCGCGGAAGGTTTTCGAATATGGAAACTGTTTCCATCTCATGTGACGTCCAACGTCAAACTTCTCGGCCTCGATCAAGTGTCGATCGAGCCAAACAAGCGACACGAAGTCTGCTTGCGTTCTTGGAGATTGTTTTTCTCCCGCTTGAGGCCAACGAGTCATCGAGCGATTACCGCTCACAATGTCGGCGTGCGGTGAAGTTGTACGCCGCGTTCCTTGGGTACCCGGCGATGCTGGCTGACTTGACGGCCGACCAGGTCAATCGATTCGCTCAGTGGCTCAATGAAAATGCTTCTGATCGTCAACCGCGAATGATTCGCAAGCGGCTTAGGTCGATTTGGCGCTATGCCGCGACCATCGGCGTTGCAGACTCGATTGACGAACATTCACGGACGAAGACTGTCAAGACGTGTCGTGAAGCTGTCGTGATCGAGCCGGTGATGACACCGGGAACGGTCTCGCATTTCTTCGAGACGGTTTATCTACCACAACGACTCGTTGGCGCAAGCAAGATTGGGATTGAGAACTATCGAACCAAGATTCGACAGTTCGAAAAGTTCCTGGGGCGACCCGTCTTGATCAACGAACTGAACGATACGCTTGTCGCGTCTTTCTTGAATGATCGAGTCGACGCGGGACTACGCAAGGTGACGGTGAATGTTTGCAGGGCTCACATTCTCGCCATCTGGAGACTTGCGGTCGAGCTGGGCCAGGTCGTCGAACGGCCGTCGATCAAGAAACTCCGAGCGACTCACGATGAGCCTGATTCGTGGACGGAGGACGAGTTCCGTTCAATCCTGAAACACTGCGATCGCCTCGCGACTCAGCCACCATTGGGCGGCTTGCCAGCGGACGCGGTTATGCGAGCGGTGTTATTACTCGCCTACTGGACCGGACTACGTCGCGGAACACTTTGGAAGCTGAAGTGGAACAACATCGATGTTGAACAGCGTTGGTTGTCCGTTCCAGGCGAATTGATGAAAAGCGGACGCGGCAAGAAGCTTCGTTTCGGAACCGATGCGGCTGAGGCGTTGCGAGCTATTCAAGTCGCGGAGGCAGCGAGCGTGCTACCCAAACTCGACTGGCACCGTTTCTACACGGACTTCGATTTAGTGCTTGCGGCTGCCGGCGTCCCGCCAAGTACCCGCGTGCGAATGACGAAGCTGCATAAGGTTCGTAGAACCACTGCAACGCTACTCGCGATGCGTGAAGGCATTGGCGCTGCATCAACACTGCTTGGTCATTCTTCCGAGCAAATGACACGTCGCTATGTCGATCCGTCGAAGCTTCCGGGCAACGACATGACCAACGTTCTACCGAATCTATCCAACAAAAATGAAGGCGGTGCAGCATGAGCACTCAAACTAATATCCCACAGATTATCCGCGTGAAGCTTTCTGACTTGGCTGTTCATCCCGTTGCCAAGCGGGAGAATTACAAAGAGTCCGACTTGAAGACTCTGGGCAAGTCGCTTCGTGAAAACGGCCAACTTCATCCCGTGTTGGTTCGTGATCACAACGGCAAGCTAGAGCTACTTGCGGGAACCCGTCGAATGCGGGCCGCTCAGTCGGTTGGGCTGAAAGAGTTGAACGCGACGGTATGCCGTGCCACGGACGCCCAAGCGCTCGAATTGATTGGAGTCGAGAATCTATTGCGGTCTGACTTGAATCCGCTCGAGCGATCGCGGTACGTGATTGAATTGCTAAGGCCGGAAGCCTACGGAGGCGGCGGGCAGTCAATTGACCAGGTCCGTAAGCGTTTTGGTCGATCGACTGAATGGGTTCGTAGGACTTGCAAGCTTAGCCAGCTTCCCGAACCGTGGCGGTCCAAGTTGGCTGCGGGTGAACTCACTGAGTCGATGGCGCAAGTGCTGTTTCCGTTCATCGGCAAGCCTGCCGTGATGAAGTCGATCGAGCGTCACCAAGAAAAGCACGCGTCGATGTGGAACACTCGCGAGGATTGGCAACGACTCACGCGAATGATCAATGGTAAGTTTGACGAACTTGGCGAAAAGGAAGGCTGGGCGGATCCAGCCAACATGCCGATCCTAGATCGAGAGGCCAAGGCCGCGTTGACTCCCGATCCGTACGCGGAAGAACGAGTTGACCGCCAAGCCGACAAGATTGAAGAGGCGATGGAAGATGATCCGTCTCAGAACCTTGTGAAGCGAAAACGGCTCACTTTGATTGCGGCGAAAGGTGTGATCGCTCCATTTAGCGAGTCGATCGACGATCTACGTGTTTTGAACGAAGCTATCCTTGATCAACTTGCAATTCTGGAGAACTCAAATGACGAATGAAGCCGAGCATTTACTACGCGTCGCTCAGCGTGGCTCACGAGGCAAGGGCGCTTCCGGTGGCGAGCTCCGGGCGTTTCGCATCGTGGACGTGTTGCGTCGTGAGCTGTACGGTCTCGATGAAGAAGCGCTTCGTGGCCTACATGAGTTGATTGACTCACTCTACTACGATCCGATGGACACTCGTGACACCGTCGCAGAATTCATCGGCGATGAATCCCAGGCAGCCCTCAGCTAACTGACGGCTGAAACGCTAATGATTGAGCGCCGACTATTCGGCGTTCGTTGTGACCTTGTGGAACGCAGTCGAGTCGATCAGTGCAGTATCGCCACGGAAGAAGATTTTGAAACAGACTTGGTGTCGTTCAAACGCTTCGGACGTTTCTCCAATCTCGACGGTCGCCCCTTCTCGAATGCCCCACGCAAACTTGGTGAAGTCACCGACGACGAAGCTGTTTTGCGGTACGTGAGTACTTTCAAGCCGCATCACGTTCTCAAGTGGCGGCGGCGGGCCAAGCCAACGGCCTTGGCTGTCGGTAGTCATGCCTAAGACGTGATCGTCGATGGTGTTGAGAATTGCCGCCATGGGTTCGTGATTGTTGACGCGAACGGCCATTGCTGCCCCAGCCACGTTGATGTAGCTGATCGGGTCCGAATCGCTCGTTGACGCTACGTCTGGATAATTCATTAGGCCCATCGGTTCTTCACCAGTGCCTAAGCCGTGGACTCCGAACCGATCCAAAGAGTTTGCGAGGGCACTCGCCATGGACAACTGAATCAATTCAGCGGCGTTGGGCGCATCCTCAATCATCTCACGTGAAGCCGTCACGATGCATCCAATCAGCCGTGGCGTGATTGTTGTTCGGCCTAGCGTGATTTCAGACTCATGGAACTTCGCGTTTTCGGCTTTGGGCTTTACCTCGGGATCATTGAGTAAGCGCCCGATAGAAAAATCAGCCCCAGTCAACGCGATGGTAATCGCCCCCGCTTCCATAATGACGGACTTGGAACGTGCCAAGTCGATCACGTCGGCTGAGAACTGAGGCGGCAACAAGTAGCCAGCCGAAGTCGCATTGCCACGACTCAATGCCGCTCCAATGCTTGGCGGCGTCGATGAAGTCACTCCCGTCACCATTGCTCGCAAATACTCGCCAGCGGCGTATCGGCAATCACGAGGTCGCGAGCCACCAACAAACGGCACGTTGGCGAACTTCTGCTCTTTGGTCACAGCGAAGTGACGTTTACCGGCTCCGTCGATCATCGTGACGTAAGACGCCGATTGATCGTTGGCATCGGACCCAAACGAGGGTACATCTAGCGATTCACGTCTGCGAATCTGCTTTGTTACGTCCTGCATTGCCGAAACGTAACTTCCGTGTTGTGCTTCGTGTTCGTCTTTCCAGTCATTCTCATTTGCATCCAAATGCTTTTGCATGTCGGTCGCAAGCTGGTTCTTGAACTCGCGAAGTTCCTTTAGGCTTTTCCCAGTTGAAACTCCTTTGACCACACCAGCTCCAGCGAATGGATCTAGGACGTTAATCGTCATGTTGACTCTCTAAAAACGGGGGTTCGATCAGTTCGACACCACGCGGCATCGATTCAATGTGCTTGGTAACCTCGTGGCGATCCCATTTGAGGACGCGACGCGAGAAGCGAACGGGCTGAGGGAACCGCTTTTCACGACACCATTGAATGATGGTGCCAGGTTGCACGCCGATCATTTCGGCGACTTCGTTGGTTCCGATCCACACGATAGATTTGGTGTCAATCATGTTTGTACTGTTGTGTTTCTTGTGAGAGGAGCGATTCCAGTTCCCTGAAAAGTTCGGCAACATCCACGCTCGCCAGGATCAAGTCGGACACCAGCGCACTTCTGACAACCGCGAGGGCTTCCGGCAATTGATCTTGCTCGAGTGTCGGCACAACCAGCGGCGCTGCAGGCTGCGGATTACCATCGTCGCACTGCTTTAGCCTGTCGAAACCAGCCCAGGCCGTTACGTAAAGCCACGAAGCGAAGACGCCAGGCTTTCGCCCCTCGCCAGCAGCTCGCCCCAGAAATAGCTGGGTATGCCTGATGATCAGGAATAGTTCGTCAATGGTCAGCGAGCCGGTTCGGAAATTGCAATTCATGGGAAAACCTTAAACGCGGTGGTCACGCGACCGGGGTTACTAAAGTGAAAAATCTAAAACAAGGAAAACGGGCATCTTTTTCCCCGACAGCAAAATCGTTTTTTTGACATTGCGCGCGTGTGTCTTGTTGCACGGTCTCCCGTCCGATCAAGCTCCAGATTCCGATGCCCCCTGCCCTTTCATGCGTTTTGATGACACGTATTGGAGTTACTTTTCGCAACGTTTCTCGCAGTATCAATGCGTTCTTGATGGTTTTGACTGACGGGAATTGATGCGTCGATATCCGATGAAGCGACCACAGACACTGCATGTGGTACGGATCCAGCCAGGCCGAAACCGGGCCGCGGAATCAACATGATTGTCGACGTTATTGTGTGGCTGACATGGTGGCGTGGACGCACTGCCAGCCATTCGCTTAACGACGGAGTTGGCGATTCCCGCATTCATGCTCCGTCCGTTCGTGCTCGAAGTGCGATCACTCGCTCAACTTCGGCTGAGATTTCTGACTCGGTTTTCAGCGGCCGTCCGGCATCGCGAGCGTCTCGCATAACGTTGAACCGAGTTCGCTCAAGAAGCTGCTTGTGACGCTCGAGCTTTTTTCGTTCGCGGCCTCTCAATATCTGAGAGCGGAGTACATCTACGTCAGGGACGTCATCACGCGGCCACACACCGTCTCTTATTCGCGTCACAATCGCACCGGCACTCAGCTCAGGGACATTCGCGCACACGAAAGCAATGTCAACAACATCGTTGGCGCCTAAGCCTCTTTGCTTGGCGAGTCGGATTGTTGAGTCAACTTGGTCTACGCCGACTGTCTTAATCGCGGAGGCCGCGTCGTCCCAATTGAAATTGGAAACTTTCATCGTCATCACAGATGTTGATGATTGACTGTTACCTTGTTTCTCTTTAGGGCGGGCACGCTGCCCGGTAGTTACCGGGCAGTCAGCCATCAATTGCCCGGTAGTTTCTTGATCACTCGACCGGGCACTATTGCCCGGTAGTTTTCTCGGGATTCGTCGGCCGATTTCGGTCCAATGAATACTTCGTATCCGCTGATTGCCTCGCCTCTCTTCGATAAGAGTTTCGTCGGCAACCAGTACATTAACCGTTGAACGCAACGTTCGTTCATTGACGTGCCATTGCATTGCCAAGGTCAACAAGTCGATCTTGCAAAGACCGGTAGAGAATGAAGCGAACCGTTTCAGAACTCGCTTCTGCATGTTGACGCTAATCGGTCGCCTTTTGTCGTGAAGCGTGTGCAACTCTGCCAATTCGATCGCCACGTATGGGTCTACCTCGAAGTCGTCCAAAACTAGCTGACGTGCCTTCAACACTTCAGATGAGTCCATCTATTTTCCAGTTCGATGAAACCACAGCTCAATGTCTCCCGATTGATTGAATCAGAGCCAAGGCAATCATGCGGATTTCGATTGAGTTGTGATAATGAATCGCGTGAGAGCTTGTCGCGTAGTGAAAATCCTGCCCGCTCCGATGCGAATTGTTTCAAGCTTCACGCCTCCAATTCCGTTTCTTGCCCAACGCCAAATCGTTGACGCAGCTGGTCGGCCCGGCAGCTCTTTGGCTGCTTGCGTCAGCGACATGAGTTCCTCAGTAAGTAGCTTCATCTTTTGCTCGTTCTTCACGTGCTCGCTCCCGTCAGTGAAATAGAGGCAACACCTGTTGCGTGCAAAAGATTGAACAGGGAAAACAAATACTACCTCGGAAATCGCAATTTTTTTCCTACGCAAGAGGCTGAGGTGACACAAAAAAAGCCCACGAAATGCGGGCTTAGAACGAACGGCTATTTTTTTGATTTCCTCCACTTCGCGGGTAATCAAGAACGTTTCGACGAATTCTTTTCCCTTAGACCGTTCCTGATTTTTCGAAAGGCTTGTTTGGTCGCTTCGTACGTCAATCCGGGTTTCGACGCCACGTAGACCCTGAGAGATGTCCAAAGAGGCGGAGTCTGGTTTTCTCCTTCGGTGAACTCATTGAATTGAGACAATCGAATCTCGTATGTAGTTGGTCTACCTCTTCGTTTCCGGGCTTCGCGGGAAGTGCGTATTGTTCTCGATGGGATCGCTCGCATCTGTTCAAGAACATTCTCAGCAATCACTTCCGCTCTGGCTGAGACGTAGAGTTCGTGAACATCGCCATAGTTCATGTCATCGATATTCAGACCAGCTTCACTCGCTAGGTCGAAGAGTTTTGCTGGATCGTCGCTGGGCAAGTCCAGCGCCTTCAATTCGGCTTTGCGTGCACGAAGTAAATCTATAATTGCTTCAACTGCTTTCGGGTCGAAGTCAATTGGGGGACACATAGCTGCAAGCTTCTCAGCACGACGCTTAAGCTCTGTACGGGACTGAGGCGTCGAAGCGCCAGCAACAGGCTTGTCGTTTTCCAACTGTGCAATTTCAGAGATGATGTGTGATACCGGTAACTCCATTGCCTGAATTGGATCGATCACTAGGCGTCTAGCAATCCACCGCACGATTGCATCACAGTCGGTTGGTTCCTGATGGTGATCACGATGGTAAAGTGTCTCGATTTCGTGAAGCGCGATCGTTGCAGATTCAACGAGTTTACGATGTTGATCGTCAGCAACTTGCATCGTCCGACTGGTCGTTGGCTTGAACTCCAATTGAATGAATGTTCCAAGCTTGAAGCCGCGCGGATCTATGTTGAGGACAATATCGCGACGAGATTCAGTTGTCGTCGACGTTGCCTTACGGTTCGGCATTTCCAGAGTCCTGTAGTTGCTTGAGAAGTCGTCGCCGATCATCGCCAGCGGCTACAGGACCGTTGACGATGATCGGCACGCGGGCAATTACTCCGCTGACGACGTGAGAGTGAGTTTACAGCTTTGGCGCTGCTTTGGCTGCCTTGGTTGCAGCTTCGATTGATTCGAGAGCGTAGTGTGCTGTCATCGCGGCCGTGGAGTGCCCAAGCAGTGCTTGCGCCTCCTCGATTCCGAGTGCTGCACGTACGACTGTTGCTGTTAAGTGTCGCAATTGGTAGGGAAACCAGTGCGGAACGCCAGCTTTTTTTGCGGCACGCTTAATTGCTTGGTGATATGAAGTCGTTGTGTATTGCGTTCTGGGAAGTCGCTTGCCAGCTGCACCTCTGAGTCCGCCTCCATCCAGCTTACGCCCCCGCGCGTTACCTTGGTTTGGTGGAGTCTTTCTATTCGCGGTGCCGACAGCGCGACGCCAGGCCACTGACTCGGCAGGGGAAAAGCAATACGACTCTGGGTCACGTTGCAAGTAGTCCGTGATTGCGTCACGAGCGTCCTCAATAAGTGGAATTGCTTTTGTCTTTCCGCACCAAGCTGTTTTGTGATTGCTTGGTCTGTAGATCCAGACGGGGCCGCTTCGATCAATGTCACAGGGACGCATCATTCTGAGTTCTTTGGGACGCATCCCCGTGCAAATTTGGATTCTCAACATGGCTTTGACGATTGGTGAAAGATGCTTTGCCGTCGCGCGAACATGAAACAAGTTCGCGGGTTCAATGGCGTCATGGTCTGGCGCTGTTGTTTGGCCTTTTCGAAGCGGGTCAATCGTTTGCAGTCTCTGCAATATCGTTACGCCGATGAGCTCGCTCGATACCGCGTGCTTAAAAACGACGATGACGCTGTTCGTCATTTTGTTGATGTACTTTCGCGAGAGGCCACGTTCGACCAGGTTGTCACGAAACCGCTTGAGCTTCACCGGTCCAAATTTATCCGCCAGTCCGTCACCATCGAATTCATCGACCAACTTGCAGATTTGGTCGTATCGGCCTTTTTCGGTGGGCGCTTTGGCGTACTTCGTGACGGTGTGATAACGAAACGCTGCTGTGACATGCCGAACCAAGATCGGTTGCGATGTTTGGTCGGTCGCGATCGCGGACGGCGCACCAGCTCCAAGGATTAACGTAACTCGCTCTTCAAGTGAAGCGGTATCAAAATCCGCAGGTAACGCGAATTCGTTAGCTTGGTAGATTCCCAGCAGGACTGCGTAGCGAGCTATCGCTTCAGCAGAATCATGAGGGCCGAGATAGATCGTTCGACCGCCAATTTGGACAACAGATTGCCCGCTGATGTGGTATTGGCGGGCGGGTACTTTTGCACGTGGTCGTGCCATTGATGGAGACTCCCAGTTTGGAAGGTGTACCTGTCGGTTAGGACAGTTTTTCCGTACAACTTCGATTTCAAACGGGGCCGCACACCAAAGTGGTGGTAACGCACTAAAGCGTTTCAGCCGACAAATTACGCTGTTTAGAACAAGAGGCGACGGTCGGATTCGAACCGACGAATACCAGATTTGCAATCTAGCGCCTTAGCCGCTTGGCCACGTCGCCCTGAATCACCTGAACAATCAAGTAATAGGGAACTTAGGGGAAGTTTTCGGGGCAGTCAAGGTCCACCGAAACTTCCGCTGCATTCCGAATAAATCGGTGATGACGGTAGTATCGGTTTTAGCTGGCGGCCGCTTGAGACAACTTCGGCGAATGACCAGCACTTCTTTTGAAAGTCACATCTAGAGAGAGAGCGGATTGCGCCAGGAAATCTTTCGGAGGCACCTGTCGCCAGTCAAGCAACCTAGCTTTTCTGTGCTTAGCTCGGGGCCTCGCCAGGAGGCGGCTCCACCTCCAATGACGCTACCACGTTGATCCACGTTTGCCTTGGGGTTGTCGGTAAGCCGATAAATGGCCTTCGCCTCGGCATTGGAGCGAACACGATCTGGTGTCGACCAGCCGAAAGAGGAGGCTTGAGAGACCAACTTGATGACGCGATCCTTCCTCCGCTTATGGCCCAGACTTAACGATGCAAACACCTGCCGTACCTAATCGATAACCCTCCGAGCAACTTCCGTCAGAGGAAAATTCAACGCGGAGAATCATTCTCACAAGAGCAAGCAATGGCAAGAAAAAAGTGGTGGGGTTTAAGGACGTTGGAAAGCCAGACTTACGGACTGGCGATTGATCTGGACGCGAAAATTTCTGTTTTTGTGCACGGATAGACTGGCGCCAGGTCACTAATAGGTTGGTGTGGAGTAATTCCTTGCCTGTTTTGGTCCAAATCCGCCTGTTTCGGTGATTGCGATGCGTCTGACTCTTCGAACGTTGCTGGCCTACCTTGATCGAACCTTGGATAAGGAATCGTCTGAGACGCTGCATGGCAAAGTGATGGAAAGCAGTTTTGCTTCGCAACTGATCAAGCGCATCAAGGTGACATTGTCATCGCCGACGCTCGGTGCCGCGTCGCCAGTGGCGGCAGGGCCGGTCGATGAAGCCAACGTGATGAGCGAATATCTCGACAGTACACTGCCCAACGAACAAGTGGCTGAGATTGAACGGGCTTGCTTGGAGTCGGACCCGTTGTTGGCGGAGGCTGCGGGGTGCCACCAAATTTTGACCCTCGTGCTCGGTAAGCCCGCGGAGGTGTCGCCCGCTCTTCGGAATCGCATCTATGAATTGCCTAACTCAGACGCTTTTAAGTCGCTTTCGGCAAAAGACAATCGGCCTCCGCTGACGAACGAGAGTTTCGCGTCGCTTGCAATTCCCGGAGATTCCGCGTTGGGTTTGGGGGATGTCGCTCAGTCATCTAGCTTTATCCAAAATAACGAAACAGCGGACTCAGCGACGGTCGGCGTTCTTACGTCGTCGCGCAAGCAGCCTATGCGTCCAGTTGGTCCGAGCGATTCCGGCGTGAGCGATGCGCCGACTCGATTGCGTCAAGCGGGACTCGGCGATGACCGCGACTCCGGACGCGATGCTAACGGCAAAGCGATTGCTGCCAGTGGTCTTCGAAAGCCTGGCTTGAGCGATCTCTATGGCGGAACCGTTCGAACGTCGCGGATCACGCCGTGGCTTGTTTCGTTGGGACTCGCCGCCGTCCTTTTGTTCGCGCTGTCGCGGCTCTTTGAACCGTTGCTGAATTCTCGAACCGCGATGCTGGATGACGACAAGATCGACACGTACGCTGACGTTCCAGTCGACGGTAACGAGCCGATGTCTGCATCACAACTTGGTGAGAGCTCGATTGATCGAGCCGAGCAGGGGCTTGTCGACAACGGTTCGGGCGAGCAACCTTCATCCGAAATGGCGTCAGCTGTCCCGGAGATCGAAGTCCCGCCAGACGCTGCTCCGCCGATGCTCGACGTTGGCACTCCATCGCTTGCGAGCAACGATCCAGCCAGTGCGGCTGAAGTAGAATCATCTGGCATGCTTCCACCGCCAGTGATCACGGGCGCAGAAGTCGGTGCAGTGACTAGCGATTCAGTGCCGACAGTACCACCACCAGTTGCTCCAGCGGAGATGCTTGAGCCAGCGGCGACTGTAGCGACAGACACTACCCAACCCAATGCAACGCAACCAGAGATGGCAGGCGTTGCACCAGAGAGCCCCGTTGTTAGTGTAGCGCCACCAGCGACCGGTGAAGGCGACGCACCGAAGGTTGCTGAGGCGGATGCCGTAGCCGTAGCAGAAACGCCGGCAGACGCTTTTGCAAAATTGTTGACGGAGCGAACGCTTGTGATGGTGCGAGGCAATGACACTGTATGGAAGGTGGTTCCTATCGCAGGTGCTGTTTCAGCCAACACTGAGATTTTGTGTGCGCCGTCCTTCCGTGCGCGACTCGAGGGCACCGACGGATTGGATTTAACGATGGCTGGGCCGACGCAGATTGGGTGGATGCGTAAAGACACGGAGGCGATGCTGTACATGGCTGGCGGGCGTATCCTGCTTCGCCACAAGACTCCCGATGCAGTGCTCAATGTATCGCTGAGCGGTCGCCCAGTTTCCATCAAGTTCAAGAATGCGGACTCGCTCGTCGCGATCAGCCTCGAACACCTTCGCAAACCAGGCGCGGACCCATTAGTCGAACCGTCTCGTTTGCGATCAGCAACCTTGATGATCGTGCAAGGCGCCGCGGAGATCACGAGCTCCCAGGTAACGAGCCAGCTTGCTACGGGACAACAATTGCAAATTGTTGGCAATAACGATCCCGTTCAAACGGCTGTGACGGCAATGCAGGATTGGATCGACGAGCCAGATCCGAACGAGGCATCACTTGAATCACTCGCGAGAAGTGGCTTGCTGTCCATGATCAGCGAAACCAATCCGCTTGAGCTATCGCTTCGGGAGGCGATTCCGTTTCGGCGTGCAGAAGTAGGAGCACTGGCCGCTCGAACGCTCTTGTGGATGGGACGCGGTGACATCTATTTCGGAGGCGATGGGATCTTGAACGAGCCTCGCCAAAAAGCGTATTGGGACGACCACTACGATGCGATGCTTGCGGTAGTGAACCAAAGTGTACGAAGCGCCGAAGAGCTGAGAGCCTCGATCGGCCAAACGGAAGCGGCGGACGGGGCACAGTTGTTCGAATTATTGACAGGCTATTCCCAAGAACAGCTCAAAGGTGGTGCGGATGCCAAGCTCGTTGAGATGCTTGATTCGCCAGCCATGGCAGTGAGAGTGTTGGCTCTCGAAAATCTTCGTGAGATTACTGGCACGACTCTGAATTATCGAGCCGACCAAGAGAACGCGATCCGTCGAGCAACAGATGTAAAGAAGTGGGAGGCTCGAGCGAGAAAAGGAGATATACGCTGGCCAGAAAACGCTGTGCCAGCCGTAGCTCCCTAGCCGCTGATCTAATCCCCAATCCGCGAATCGCTTTCGATTTGTACGAGTTGATCCCAGCTGTGCGCCATCCCTCCGGCGGTTTACAGTAGTTGCCACCAGTTAAGGCTAACGGAACTTACAACCATTAGGGATTCGATACTCATGACGCACACCATCGTGATCTTCGGTGCATCCGGCGACTTGACGAGTCGAAAGCTCATTCCGGCCCTTTACAGCCTGTTCAAAAAGAAACGGCTACCCGAAAAGACGCAAATTGTGGGTGTTTCTCGCAGCACATTCGCACACGAAGAGTGGCGAAAAATGCTTCGCGAAACGACAAGCGAATTCACGGGTTCAAGTTTCGACAACGAGACGTGGGAAGCGTTCTCCGCCAACGTCTTCTATCACGCTGGCGACATCAAGGACACGCAGGATTTCGTCAAGCTCGGTGAGTTTTTGAGCGAGATCGAATCCAGCGGTGATACGGGCGGAAGTAAGTCTGGCCGTGTTTATTATCTTTCCACGATGCCGCAACTTTACAACGAAGCGATCCAGCAGCTCGGGCGAGCTGGGTTGGCCAGCGACGAAAACGGCTATCGTCGTGTGATCATTGAGAAGCCTTTCGGAACCGACTTGTCGACGGCTCAAAAGCTCAATGAGTCGATTCATCATGTGTTCCGCGAAGACCAGATCTATCGCATCGATCATTATCTCGGCAAAGAGACTGTTCAGAACATTTTTGCACTGAGATTCGCCAACAGCATTTTCGAACCGATTTGGAATCGCAACTACGTCGACAACATCCAAATCACGGTGGCGGAAGAAGTCATCATCGGTCGTCGCGCGGGATATTACGATACGTCCGGCATTCTTCGCGACATGTTCCAAAACCATATTCTCCAACTGATGATGATCACAGCGATGGAACCGCCGGCGAGGTTCGATGCGGCGCTCGTTCGCGACGAGAAAGTGAAAGTACTGCACAGCATCCGCAAGATGGTCGGCAGCGATTTCGCGAACAACACGGTACGCGGCCAGTACGACGGATACTTGAAAGAAGAGGGCGTTCCGCCGGGCAGCCAAACAGAGACGTTCGCAGTGCTGAAGTTGTATTGCGACAATTGGCGTTGGCGTGGTGTGCCGTTCTACTTGCGAAGCGGAAAGGGGATGTCATGTCGCACGACGCAAATTGTGATCCAGTTCCGTGAAGTGCCACACATCTTGTTCGGCAGTAAAACACGCACTCCCGTCGGTAATCGTTTGGTCATCCAAGTCCAACCGGCCGAAGGCATCCAGATGATGTTCGAGACGAAGGTTCCGGACTCCGAAATGAAGACCCGAACGAGCTCGATGGACTTCAACTTCCAACAAGCGGCGGCGGGTCAAGCGAACCCAGACGCGTATCAGCGTTTACTTCTCGATTCGATCATGGGTGACGCGAGCTTGTTTGCTCGCAGCGACGAAGTCGAATTGGCCTGGGGCATCATCGACCCGATCATCGCTGCATGGCGAAGCCCCGCTGCACCTCCGCTTTACGCCTACGAAACTGGCTTGTGGGGCCCGACAGAGTCTACGGAATGGATGGGCGAACAGAAACGCGAGTGGTTCGACGTTTGCCCGGTACTTAAGTAAATTTTGCCCGGTCCTTAAGTAAGTACTGTTCGGACTGGCCGCAAACTGCACGTTGGGATATTCAGCGGAAACGTGAGGGTTGGTGATAGGTCTCTGTCAGCCTGAAATGCGTTGATCTCGCAGAAAACATTGATGGCCGTTTACTGCCCCGCTTGCTTCAATGTCTTTTGTCGTGGGCATGTCGATTGCCCACTCTCCGAAAGCAAGTGACGGAGAACGTCACTGAGGCGGTGACCGACTCGACGGCGACGTGAATCGGTTATAAACCAGCACAACTAACGGCATCTTTCAAAGCGTTTGCTCACGCGTCGTTCGATTCGCACTATTTCAGTTGGATCGCGAATGTCATCTTGTCCTCTGGCCGTCTCATATTCGATGCGTTGTCGATCATTGGCATCGGCAAGTATGGCGTTTGGGTAGCGATAGAATATGATTTGGACGGCGGGGACAATGGCTGCAAAGAGTCACGTCCTGTTCGCCAGTGCAGTTTTTTTCGACAACGGATAGTCGGCCGCGGAGAGCTTAATGTTTGTCAATTCGTCACGCTTGCCGCATGTGCTACGCCCTCAACTCTATTTCGATCCTGAGCAATACGATCGGGAGCTTTCACGACTATTTGCGCCGGCATGGTTAGTGGTCGGCAATGTAAATGATGCGCCATCGGACGGTGACTTCTTTACAACCGAGTTGCTAGGCCGCCCAATTCTTGTGCGAAACGTGAATGGTGTCTTGCATACGTTCTTGAACGTGTGCACCCATCGTCATTGCATGTTAACAAATGCGGCGCGAGGTCATTCCGCAAAACTAACGTGCCAGTATCACGGATGGGAGTACCGCGAGGATGGCCGCGCTGGACGTATCCCTGACGCACAAAGCTTCAGACCGTTGCCGGGCGGACCAGAGTGTTTGCGAAAATTCCCAACCAAAGTTCGCGGACCAATCGTGTTCGTATCGTTGAACGAATCACCTGAAGAACTCGACACTCAACTCGGACCACTCGCTAAAGTCTGTGAAGAATTTCCTGCGGAGCGATGGCGTCTATCTCAAGCCTGGGCCTACGATTTTCAGGCTAATTGGAAGATTGTTGTCGAGAACACGGTGGAGTCCTATCACATCCCTTCTGTCCATCCGAAAACACTCATCCGGTACGGACTCGAGGAAGAAATTGAGCATGAGATCTACGACAACTCAACGATCATGCGTGCGCCGCTCGCTTCGCCTCCGGCGTACCGTCGATTTGCAGATTGGTTACTGCACTCGATTCAACCTGGAAGCACTCATCTCTATCGGTTGTATCACGGCTTTCCCAATCTGTTTCTAATCCGTGTCGATACGATGCTCCAAGTCATGACTGTGACACCAACATCCCCGGAGAGTTGTCGATTGAATGTCGCGTTGTTCAGTCTTCGCGCTACTCACGAGACATTGCGGACTAGTCTTGTCACTCGAGCTTGGGGCAAATTCAAGTGCGGCATTGTCAAAACCGTGCTCGCTGAGGATGCGAGACTCTATCCAGACTTGCAGCGTGGAATGAAATCAAGTCCGTTTCAAGGCACAATCAGCACCCGTGAAGAACTCGTCTACGCATTTCAGGACTACGTACGGCGGCAATCTGAGCTCGTCGACTGATTGCACAAAGCGATAAAGGCAATTATTGGAGTGACGACAAAGCCGAGCAAGCCAGCAAACATCGCTTTGACGCAAATGAACCACAGCGTTTCGATTTCGTCGCCAGCAAACGATAAGTAGGCGGCATAAACGGGCAGCACGAGAATCAACAAACTTGCCGTTCCAAATTTGATTCCATAGAGCAACTTGGTCGAGGTAAACCAGCGAGCCCAACCCGGTACGTCGCTCGCAGGGACTGGCTCCACCTTTCCTCGCGCAACGTGGTGCCGAACAATCGGCGTTGCGATTAGACATGTAATAAAAGGCAGGAAAAAACACGTGCCGATTGAATCCAACGCGGCTCCCTTGTCGAGGCTCCAAGTTGCGACGTATGGCTGTCCACGAAACGCCAAAATACCCAAAAGAAAATTGATCGTCACGTTGATGATTGCGGGCACGACTGCCTGGTCAATCCAAAGGTATCGAAGCGTGCCAGCAGCTAATTTCATTGTTGTCCATATTCTGAAATAATGCGTCGCCAACACGCTTGTCTTCGGGGGCTGCGAGTTAACCCGCTAAGTCCAAAACTTAACATCGATCGTGTCGTTAGGCGACGTGATGCCGAACTAATTCCTTACCGGCTTGAATTCGTATTTTCAAGATTGGTGCGTGCTGGCCAAAGTGCGACGACGTTGGCAAGCATGACGAGACAACCGCCGATAACCAGTGGTATGGTGAGCGACTCATTGGCGTAGGCTACGACGCAATAAGCGCTCAACATGCCTGGCAAGATCATCGCCCAAGTGGATGCGAAGAGTGGTTCGAGCGTGTAGATGACAGCGGCTTGGCTCGCGGTGACGTAAGGCTGGTACTTGTTCATCCACGCGAACGCGAGCAGCGACGCGAAGATACTGAGGAAAATAATCAGTCCGAAGAATCGAGGCTGAACCAGAAGTGCGATCCAGCCCGCACTGGTCGCGGCCTCCGGAACACTCGGTTGAACAACGGCAAAGACAACAAGCCCGAGGATCGCCGTGGTCGCAAACATGCTTGGTGTTAAGCCAATTGAATCATAGCGTTGGCCAAAGCGATCAACGAGCAACACTTGGATTGAAAAAAAGAACGCGGAGAGGGTCGTCAACGTGTCGCCCAACGTCCACTTGGCGAGTGCGTCCTCAGCGATCCGAACTCCACTGAAATCCACCATCACTGAACCCGTCAGCACGGACGCGCCGACGAGTGCGAGAGCCGCTCCGACCATCACGACAAAGCGGGGTGGTCGGCGATTCGTGATCGATTGGAGAATCGGCGCAAAGATCACAACGAGACTCGTTAAGAAACCGCTACGAGAGGCGGGGATTGTCGCAAGCCCTATCACTTGCAACATGATTCCGATAAAGAACGCTGTGCCCATGACGGTGCCCGCCCAAACGTGTGGCGAGCGAACTTGTCGCATCGTGTTGCGAAAGAACACAGCGAACAACACAAACGCCAATCCAAAACGGATAGCCAACACACAGGCTGCGGAGGCGACTCGCAATGCATTCGACGCAGTTAACGCAGTCACCGCGAAATGCTCGTCAATCTCCAGATTGAGCGTCTTCACCACCGGAAACGAACAACCCCACATCGCGTTAATCGCGACGAGTGCGAGGATGGCAATTCGCCGATCACTCGTTTGATGCGTCGCAGCGGGAGTCAATTCGGAGTTCAGTTCGGAGGTCATAGATTGAGAAAACAGCACATCGGAACGGCAAACGTTGACGGGGCAATAAAGAGTACAATGTGACGGTTCAGTTACCTATCCCATGAGATGAACTCACCATGATTCACCCAAGAATCACGACATTTTCCGCACTGCTTCTTGCGGCGTTCGCATTCGATTCCGGACTCTTATCGGCACAAGCGGCGGAGACTTCGGATCACCCCAACATTGTGGTGATCCTCGTTGACGACATGGGCTATGGCGATCCAGGCTGTTTCAATCCGAATTCGAAGATCGCAACGCCCAACATTGACTCGCTTGCACGTGACGGGATGCGATTCACGGACGCACATGCACCGGGTCCGCTCTGCCACATGTCCCGCTACGGATTGTTGACTGGCAAGTATCCGTTTCGAATCGACGTCAACGCTTGGCCGAAACAACCGTTGATCGAAGACGACCAAATGACGATCGCAACGCTCGCCAAGGGGGCTGGATACCAAACGGCCATGGTCGGCAAGTGGCACGTCGGCTTCAAAGAGAATGGCTACGATCAACCGCTGCCTGGAGGTCCAGTCGATCGCGGTTTCGATAGCTACTTCGGAATCCGAGCTTCGACGGATATCCCGCCTTACTTCTATATCCGCGACAATCAAGCTGTTGCTCCACCAACGGAAACCATCAAGGCCAACAACAGTGACGGTTGGTCGCCGATCCAAGGCGCGTTCTGGAGAGCTGGAGGGATCGCGCCCGAGCTGGAACTCCAAGACGTGCTGCCTCGGTTCACGGACGAGGCCATCGGAGTCATCGAGCATCGCAACATCGACCAGCCGCTGATGATGTACCTTGCCTACCCAGCTCCACATACTCCGTGGTTACCATCACCGGAGTTCGCGGGCAAAAGCGGAGCGAGCATGTACGGTGATTTCCTGATGATGGTGGATGCGGAAATCGGACGCGTATTGAAAGCGATCGATGATGCAAAGATGAATGAAGACACACTGGTGATCTTCACCTCCGACAATGGCCCAACTTGGTACGAGGACGATGTCGAGCGATTCGATCACGACTCCGCCGGCGGACTTCGCGGAATGAAAGCGGACGCGTGGGAGGCCGGCCATCGCATGCCATTGATCGTTCGTTGGCCGGGTAAAGTCGCGACGTCTTCGCAGTCGAATCGCTTGGTTTGCTTCACTGATTTCCTCGCCACGTTTGCGGACATCATGAAAGCGGAGCTTCCCGATACGGCGGGGCCTGACAGTTTCAGCTTTCTGCCAGCAATGACAAATGAGACAGCCTCGACCAAACCCGCTCGTACAAATTTTGTCATGCGTGCTGGCAGCGTGGGTTCGATGATGACGATTCGCTCAGGCGACTGGAAACTCATCACAGGTCTCGGCTCCGGCGGTTTCTCCCAACCGAAATCGATCCAACCTGGTCCAGGCGAACCTGTGGGTCAGCTCTATAACTTGGCGGACGATCTCGCGGAGACAACGAATTTGTATGCCTCGCGGCCGGATGTCGTCGCTCGCTTGACGGAAGAAATGGATCACATTGTCAAGCAAGGACACAGTCGAAGTGTCAAGCCGTGACTGATCTATCTTTAAAATCAGACAGCATACAAACGACGCTCAAGGTCGCGCTGCACGGTGTGACGGGGCGGATGGGCACGAACCAGCACTTCATTCGCTCGATCCTCGCGATCATGCGTGAAGGCGGCGTGCGACTCGCTTCGGGGAACTTTCTCACGGTCGAGCCAATCCTCGTGGGTCGTGACGAGACGAAGCTGAAACGACTCGCTGAGGAAATTGCTTCGCAAGAAATCGGTCGCACGGTTGCTTGGAGCACGGATCTTGAGAGCGTTATCACCGACCCCAGTGTTGACATCGTTTTTGACAGCGCAAGAACGTTGCCTCGTCCAGCGTTCTTGAGGCAAGCGATTGAAGCGGGCAAGGCGGTGTATTGCGAGAAGCCTGTGGCAATGCACACTCGCGATGCTTTAGATCTCGCGAAGCTCTGTGAGTCTAGCGAGATCAAGAATGGCGTGGTCCAGGACAAGTTGTGGTTGCCAGGCATCGAGCACCTGCGACGCCTTTGCGATGAGGGGTTCTTTGGCCGAATTTTGAATATGACCGGCGAGTTCGGTTATTGGGTCTTCACCGGCCACGATGCTTCTCAAACGCCTCAGCGACCGAGTTGGTATTACCGAAGCGAAGACGGTGGCGGCATGATCAGCGACATGTTCTGTCACTTTGACTATTTGATTCGCGATCTTGTGAGTCCCGTGAAGTCGGTGATGACACACGCTTGCATTGATGTCACGGAGCGAATCGACGAACAGGGCCGAGCTTATCGATGCACGGCGGATGACGCGGCGTATGCGATCTTTGAAACACAAAGCGGAGTCGCGTGCCAATTCAATAGTTCTTGGAATACACGAGTGCGTCGTGACGATTTATTGACGATTCAAATCAACGGGACCAACGGATCGGCTGTGGCGGGTCTCGTGGATTGTTGGGTACAAGACATCGCGTCGACGCCACGACCCGTTTGGAATCCAGATGTTCCTCAATCGATCCAGTTTCGTGACGGTTGGGTAAAGCTGCCTGAACTCGAGTCACACACCAACGCTTTCAAAGCCCAGTGGGAACTATTTTTGAAACACGTCGCCGGCGAAGGCGATTTCCCGTGGTCGCTGCGCAGTGGCGCGCGAGGCGTGGCACTAGCGGAAGCCGGCCTAAGGTCCTGGAAAGAACGCCGTTGGGTTGATGTGGGTGAAGTGCTCGACGTTCCAGCAGACGCTCTGTAACGTGCTCACGTTTTGGCGTGAACGAACTCGTTTTCGAGATCGGCCGCGGCTTGCTCCAAGTCACTGCAAAACGCTTCGACGCTCGGGTAGCGTTGGTCACGATTGATAGCCACGGCACGCATGCAAACTTCTTCGATTGACGCTGGAAGCTCACTTCGGCGTCCGGCTCTTGACGGAGGAAGAAACGGCCCGTTGAGCGTGTATTCAAAGACTTCAGCCACATTGTTGCCGCGGATCAGTGTCGTCAGCGCGAGGCAGTCGTAAAGAACGGCGCCCAGGTTGAAGACGTCGGACCGCTCGTCGAGTTCGCATTGACCTGCGACGTGTCCCGTCACTTGCTCCGGTGACATATACAGCGGCGTGCCTGGACAAAAACCTTCTCGCGTGATCCGCACCCGTTGTCGACGTTCGATTCCCGCAGGTCCCTTTGTCGGCTTCGTCGCGACTGGAGAATATTCGGATTGACGAAATCGCTTGGATGTTCCCCAATCCACAAGCTTCACTTCGTCAGCTGCTGTCACCATGATGTTCTCTGGCTTGACGTCGCGATGCAAAAAGCCTTGCTCGTGCGCTTCTTGCAAACCGTCGCCAACTTGCATCACGATATCGATGAGTCGCTCAAGCGGGAAAGCTGAATGTGTTGAAGGGACTTCATTGCGAAGCCCATGAAGGACGCGCCGAAGATCGACACCATCCAAAAGCTCCATTGTGAAGTACGGCTTCGGCCAAGCGTCGACCACCACTTCAAAAACCGAGGGTATGACTGGATGCTCGATATTGCACATAGCATCTGGTTCGCGCAGAAACCGCTCATTGTCTTCGGCACGATCGGTTTCATCGAGCTTCAATCGTTTCAGCGCAACCCATTGGTCATCGATGGGATCAAAACATCGAAACACTTCGCATTGACCACCGGAACCGACCATCGATAGTTGTTGGTAGCGATCAGCGATACGTGGGCCACATGAGGTTGTGGAGCCGTTCATCGGGCTGACACCTTAAATGGGATCAAAAGACTTCGTCGTGGGATACGAATCGCCATAACGCCCCTGGGTTAACAGTTGCCCCGGGATCATTCCGCCTGTTGTTCAACCCTAGGTCAACCGCGTCCTGGAAATCCGCTATACGCCCTCGCAAAATTTGCGTTTTTGCCATCGAGGCGCGTTTGCGCCGAATATTCCGGTTACTAACAGCGCGACAACGGAATCGCTTGCCACGAAAATCACGAACGATTCGACACGGTTGTCCGTGCGTGGGCATGTCAACTGCATTAAGATGAATCCTTCAGTATCCGCGTGTACCCGCCGATTTCCCGCCTGCAATTTCCCCGCCTTCTCAAGCCAACCTTCCAGGAGATCTTTTGTGATGCGAGCTTGTTTGATCGCCTTCACCATTCTCGCGTTCGTTGGGAATCCGCTTTGCTTGGCGGACGAAGCTGCGATCGCAAAAACGCCAGACTTGTACGCCACGGACGTTCTTCCGTTGCTTTCCAAGCACTGTTACGCGTGTCATGGCAATGAGCAACAGGAATCCGGATTGCGGTTCGATGTGCGTGACGCGGCGGTGACGGGTGGCGACTCCGGCAAAGCATGGATCGCTGGCGAAAGCGACAAGAGTCTGCTGGTCCGATTGGTTTCCGGTGCGGATCCAGATCGCGTGATGCCACCGGAAGGCGAACCGTTGTCGCCAGAGGACATCGCGAAGCTGAGACGTTGGATCGACGAGGGAGCCGTTTGGCCGGACGCACTCTCGGGCGTGAGTCAAAAGAACGAGCACTGGGCCTACCAACCGTTGGTTCACAACGAGCCACCGCCTCAACATGGCGACTGGGGCATCAATGCCATCGATCGTTTTGTGCAGGCCAAACTCCGCGAGCGTGGACTGGCGCCTTCACCGGAAGCAGATCGGCATACTTTGATTCGGCGACTCAGCCTCGATCTGCTGGGGCTGGTTCCAAGTATCGACGAGGTGGATGCCTTTGTGACTGACAATCATCCCGATGCCTACGAGCGTTTGGTGGGTCGATTGCTTGCGTCGAAACACTTTGGCGAGCGTTGGGGTCGACATTGGTTGGACATGGCTCGCTACGCCGACTCGGACGGGTACGAGAAAGACAATGCACGTCCAGACGCGTACCGTTGGCGAGATTGGGTCATCCAAGCGATCAATGATGACATGCCGTTCGATCAATTCACGATTGAGCAGCTATCGGGTGATCTGCTTCCCGGTGCGACCGACATGCAGATTCTTGCGACGGCTTTCCATCGCCAAACGTTGACGAATACCGAAGGCGGAACCGACCAGGAACAGTTTCGCGTCGAAGCGTGTTTCGATCGCACCGAAACCACGGGTGCCGTTTGGCTCGGCTTGACCGTCGGTTGCGCCCGATGTCATTCACATAAATACGATGCGATCAGCCAACGTGAGTACTATCAACTCTTCTCATTCTTCAATAACGGCGACGAGAACACTCACGACATTCCAAAATCAGACCACGAAGTCGAGGCGTACCATCGCGACAAGGCGACGTATGATCGCCAAATCGAAGAGCTGACGAGCCAGTTGCGATCCAAACAGGCCGAACTTGGTGAAGTTCTCCAGCAGTGGGAAAACGCCACCCAACAAGCTCTTGCTGACGCAAAGAACCATCCGCTGGTCCAACATCCGCTCGTCGAGCCAACGGCGTCTGCGGAGTCCGGCATCGAACTGAAGCTGCTCGATGACGGATCGTTCCTCGCATCCGGTGAAGACGCACCAACGTCAACCTATGTCATCGTTGCAAGAACCAATGCCGCGGATGCAGATGCATTGCGGTTGGATGTGTTGGCCGACAAGTCGTTGCCTGGCAAAGGCCCCGGCCGCACTGGGAAAGGCAATTTTGTGCTGACAGGCATTTCGCTGGAGATCGCCGCATCAGAAGACTTCGCCGAGTCTCGCTCGATCCCATTCAGTAGTGCCAGCGCCGACCATGAACAATCCGCAACGAAGTTTCAGGCGGCCTCGGCATTCGACGGTAAAAGCGATACTGGATGGGCGATCGCTCCACATTTCGGAAAAGACCATTGGGCCATCTTTCGACTGAAGGAGCCCATCCCAAGCGGCGAGCCAGTCTATGTGCGGATCACATTGAACCAGGACTACGGCGGCCAACACACGATCGGTCGATTGAAGCTCTCGCTCCAATCCGGAGTCGCGCCCGACACGAGCTTGCCGAAGGACGTTGCGAAAATCCTTGCGATCTCGCCGAGCGAGCGGACTCAGTCGCAACGACAAACGTTACTCGATCACGTCAGTGCCAGCGAACCGACAATTAAACCGCTAGTCGATCAACTTGCAGAGTTGAAAAAGAAGGAACCGACCAAGCCGGAAATCAAGGCACGCGTGTTTCGGCAACGCACGAAAGATCCCCGCACGACGTTTGTGCTGCGGCGAGGTGAGTTCCTTGAGCCGATGAAAGAGGCCACGGTCGAGCCCGCTGGGTTCTCAACGTTACCTCCCCTCGAGCCTCGTGAAGAGAACACGCAAGCGGATCGACTCGACTTATCCCGTTGGCTTGTTGCAACGGACAACCAGTTGACGCCTCGTGTCACCGCGAATCATATCTGGAGGCATTTGTTCGGTGTGGGGATCGTCAAAACGGCAGACGATTTTGGAGTTCGCGGTGACCCGCCGACGCACCCCGAGTTGCTCGATTGGCTCGCGTTGGACTTGATGGGCCAGCATCCGGACGGAGAGTCGCATGCTTGGTCTCGCAAGTCTCTGATTAAGCGGATCGTGATGTCAGCGACGTATCGCCAATCGTCGCGACTCCTCCCAGAGTTGCTTGAGCAAGACCCTCGAAATCAATGGCTCGCTCGACAAAACCGATTGCGTGTGGAAGGCGAAGTGGTCCGCGATATCAGCTTGGATGTCGCAGGCGTCTTGTCGCGCAATGTCGGTGGTCCGAGCGTCTTTCCGGTGCTTCCGCCAGGCATCGCGGAACTCAGCTACGCGGGCAATTTCAAGTGGAATGTGTCCGAAGGTGACGATCGCTATCGTCGCGGCCTTTACACATTTTTCAAACGCACGTCGCCGCACCCGAACTTGATTACATTCGATTGTCCCGATGCCAATACGACCTGCATCGATCGCAACCGCTCCAATACGCCGCTTCAATCGCTCGTCACGCTCAACAACGCTACGTTCTCCGAGGCCGCTCGGTTGCTGGCATCGCGGATACTTTCGCAACAAGAACTCAAGTCCGACGTCGATCGCGTCCACTATGCGTTTCGATTGTGTCTGTCGCGTGAACCCGATAGCTTCGAAACGAGCGAGCTGGCGAAATTGCTCAATGACTTACGACAAACATTCGCAGATCAACCTGACGAAGCCCAAAAGCTTGTTGGGGCTGATTCGTCCGAAAGTGGCTTTTCGTTAACTGATCAAGCGGCCTGGATCGCAACGTCTCGAATCATGATCAATTTGGACGAGTTCATCACTCGCGAATAGGGAACAACATGAACTCCAGCGAACATCGAATCGAACAAGCACGTCGTGATTTTTTGACGACGTCCGCGAGTGGTCTCGGGTTGGCCGCGTTGTCTGCGATGCTGCAAGGTGATGGCCGACTTGGTCCGCAAGCGAGCGCCGCTGAGATAGATTCAGCCACAGCGAATCCGTTGGCTGTGAAGCCTCCGCATTTTGCACCCAAGGCCAAGAATTGTATCTTCTTACTCCAGGCCGGAGCGCCGTCGCAGTTGGACCTGTTCGATCCGAAGCCAAGATTGAACGAGCTTCATGGGCAACCGCTGCCAGACGATTTGCTCGATAAAGTCCGATTCGCATTCATCAAGAAAGAATCTGCGGTCTTGATGGGCTCGCCGCGAAAGTGGTCCAAGCACGGTGAGTCCGGAATGGACTTTTCGGACTTCTTGCCGAATATCGCAACCTGTGCCGATGACATCCTGATGGTGCGTTCGCTGCATTCGGAACAGTTCAATCATCATCCCGGGCAATTGCTATTGAGCTGTGGCCGGGCAACGTTTGGTTTACCAACGATGGGAAGTTGGTTGACGTATGGACTTGGTTCCGAGTCACAAAACTTGCCGGGATATGTTGTTCTCACGAGCGGGCGTGGATCGAGTGGCGGCGCGTCGCTGTGGTCGAGCGGTTTCATGCCGTCGCACTATGCTGGGGTGCTGTTTCGCAACGAAGGCGACCCGGTATTGAACCTGAGCAACCCGCAAGGCATTTCGCCGGAGCTGCAACGACGAAGCCTGGATACGCTGAAGTCGCTCAACGAGAGTCGCTACTCCCAGATTTACGACCCTGAGATTGCCAGTCGCATCGCGTCTTACGAACTGGCTTTCCGCATGCAATCAGCGGCTCCGGAGTTGATCGACATCAAGACCGAGTCGGCCACGACGCTGGACGACTATGGCGTCGAACGAGCACAGCATCCGGAGGCGACGGGTCGCGGGAACGTTGCCAACGCTCACTTGTCATTCGCACGCAATTGCTTGTTGGCTCGACGCATGGTCGAGCGCGGCGTGCGGTTTGTGAATATCGTTTATGAAGCATGGGACCAACACAGCGATCTGGAAAAGGACTTGCGGTACAACTCGTGGGTCGTCGACCAACCGATCGCGGCGCTGCTCCAGGATTTGAAGCAACGTGGATTACTCGAATCCACGTTGGTCGTGTGGGGTGCCGAGTTTGGCCGCACGCCGCTGGGTGAAAACCGAAACGGGCGGACCGCCAACACGGGCCGAGACCATCATCCGTTCGCTTTCACGCTCTGGATGGCTGGAGGCGGGATCAAAGGCGGGCAAACGTATGGCGAGACCGACGACATCGGCTGGGGCGTGACGCGTGATCCAGTTCACATGAACGATTTCCACGCGACGCTGCTGCACCTCTTCGGTCTCGATCACACCAAGCTGACCTATCGAAGCCAAGGCCGCGACTTCCGCCTCACCGACGTCGCCGGCGAAGTCGTCACGCCGTGGCTGGCATGATTCTGAATAACAGATTTCATGCGTGAGAAAACTGAACAAGTCGTCTGTGTTACACTGTTGCACGACGTTGCAACACCTAGTCATTCATTCAAAAGAGAATCCGCTCAACATGCCCCACTCATCAATAATCTCGCTTACGTTCGTTGCCCTGTGCTCGCTCCCTTCGTTCGCGATGGCGGCGGATAAAGGCAAGCCTGTTAAAGCCAGTTACGTTCCCGATGAAGTCGTTGCTTACAAGACGGTGGAGAAGGCGGATGGAACAACCGACGAATTGGATTTGAATGTGTTCAAGCCCGCCGGGCACAAGGCGAGCGACAAGACGCCTTGTATCGTGTTCTTCTTTGGTGGTGGATGGAGCGGCGGCAGCCCGTCACAGTTCTATCCGCATTGCGAGTACTTGGCCGAGCGTGGCATGGTCGCGATCTCCGCCGAGTATCGAACCAAGTCGTCGCATCAAGTGGAACCCAAGACGTGCGTGTTCGATGGCAAATCCGCGATACGTTGGGTGCGAGATCATGCGACTGAATTGGGGATCGACCCGAACCATGTCGCCGCGGGTGGCGGTTCCGCTGGCGGGCACGTCGCCGCCGCCGTCGCTGCGTGTACGAAACTCGAAGAGAATGCAGATACTTCGAAAACGAGTTGCCTTCCCAATGCCCTTGTGCTGTTCAACCCCGTCTATGACAACGGACCCGATGGTTACGGCGACGAACGCGTGAAAGACTATTGGGAAACCTTCTCACCCAAGCACAACATCCATGCCCAAATGCCGCCAACCATCGCGTTCTTCGGCACCGAGGACAACCTGATCCCGGTCGCTACCACCAAGGCATTCGAGAAAGCGATGCAAGATGCTGGCGTTCGCTACGATAATCATTTGTACGAAGGACAAGGCCACGGATTCTTCAACGCAGGAAGGAAAAGCAAGGACGATACTGACTGCTTTGTCGAAACGGTGCGTGAAGCGGATGTGTTCTTAGCCAGTCTCGGGTTCCTCCACGGCGAGCCGACGATCGAGAGCTTTGTGCAGCCAGCCCCAATCGAGAAAGCTCCAGTCGACAAAGCAACTGCAAAGTAAAGCCGGAATTATGAAAACCCTACTCAGTCTATTGCTTCTGTCGATCGCAACGGTCGCTAGCGCCGCGGACACCCAACCGAACTTCGTTGTCTTTCTCGTGGACGACTTAGGCTTCATGGATGTGGGTGCGAACAACCCCGAGTGTTTCTATGAGACGCCCAACATCAACGCGCTGGCGGAGTCCGGCATGCGGTTCACGAACGGCTATGCCGCGAACCCCGTCTGCTCGCCGACGCGATATAGCTTGATGACGGGGAAGTATCCGACGCGCGTGCAAGCGACGAACTTCTTCTCAGGTGTTCGAAGCGGGAAGTTCAACCCCGCGCCGCTCAACAACAAAATGCCGCTGGACGAGATCACGATCGCGCAAGCGTTGAAGGAAAAAGGCTACGCCACGTTCTTTGCTGGGAAATGGCACCTCGGTGAAACGGAGGAGTACTTTCCGCAAAACCGAGGCTTCGATGTCAACATTGGCGGACACAGCGGCGGTGGTCCGTACACTGGCAAGAAGTACTTCGCGCCGTTCGAAAATCCGCAAATGAAAGTCGAGAGCCCCGTCGGCGACCACCTTCCCGATCGACTCGCTCGTGACACCGCCCAATTCATCGACGAACACAAAGACAAGCCGTTTCTCGCCTACCTCTCGTTCTACTCTGTCCACACACCGCTAATCGGTCGGCCAGACCTCGTGGAAAAGTACAAGCTCAAGGCCCGTGCGATCACGGGTGAAGAGTTTGCGGACGAAGAACAGGTCTTCGGTGACAAGCCACGGCAAGTTCGGATTTTGCAAAAGCACGCCGTTTACGCTGCCATGGTGGAAGCCATGGATTTGGCGGTCGGGAAAGTTCTCAAGCAATTGGACGACGCCGGCGTTGCGGACAATACGGTCGTGTTTTTCACCGCTGATAACGGTGGATTGTCAACTTCCGAGGGCTCGCCGACAAGCAATTTGCCACTGCGAGGCGGCAAAGGCTGGGTCTACGAAGGCGGCATTCGAGAACCTTGGATCGTTCGCTACCCAGGCGTCACGAAACCAGCCTCCGTAAGCAGCGAGCCGATCTGTTCGATTGACCTATTTCCGACGATCGCCGCGTCGGCCGGCGTGAGCGTGGACCACTTGGTCGACGGCATTGACATTCGCCCGGCACTTCAAGGTGGATCGCTCGATCGTGAGGCACTGTATTGGCATTACCCGCACTACAGCAACCAGGGCGGAATCCCTGGTGGCGCGATTCGCATGGGCGACTTCAAGCTGGTTGAACGCTACGAGGATGGACGCGTTCACCTTTACAACTTGAAAGACGACATCGGCGAAAGAAACGATCTCGCCGACTCGATGCCTGAGCGAGTCAAGCAAATGCGAGAACGCTTGCACGCTTGGTATCAAACCGTTGATGCAAAGTTTCTAACAGAGAAAGACGGCCTCGTCCCGTGGAATCCTACAGCCGTTCAGTAGAGAACTGTGATCCACAACACTTCCCGATATTCACTCATGAAACTTCTCCTTGCATTCGCGTGCGTTTTCGCTGTCTCCGTTTGTCGCGGTGATGAGCTGCTTTTTCCCAACTCTGATTTCGAATCGGGCACGCTCGACGGATGGACTGTTGAGGGTAAAGCGTTCCAATTCCAACCCACCAAGGGCGACAATACGAAAGCTCGCAATCGTGAATCCGCCAACATGCAAGGCACATGGTGGATCGGCGGCTACGAGAAGTACAACGGTGTCGAAGGCAAGCCAGGCGATACCGCTGGGGATCAACTAACAGGAACCTTGACGTCCTGCGAATTCACGATCAAGCATCCATACATCACGTTTCGCATCGGCGCAGGGCATCTTCCAGGCGAAGTGGGTGTGAGCTTGCTGCTTGACGGCAAGCACATCGAACTCTCCACCGGCGTCGACGACGAGTCAATGGTCATGCATAGCTCGGATGTGACACCTTATCTCGGCAAGACCGCTCGTCTCCAGATCTTTGACCGGGCAAAAGGCGGCTGGGGGCACATCAACGTTGACGATTTTCGTGGTACGGACGCACCGGCGCCGGATACGACCAAAGAGTTTGCGTTTACAGATGAAATCTCGGCCTCAGGCTATCCAGAAGTTGGGTACGACCAACCGTTGCGACCACAGTTCCACTTCATGTCCAAAAAGAATTGGCTGAATGATCCCAATGGAATGGTCTATGACGGAAAGCAGTACCACTTGTTCTTCCAACACAATCCCAAAGGCACCAATTGGGGAAACATGACGTGGGGCCATGCGACCAGCACCGACATGATTCACTGGAAACAGCACGATCACGCCTTGTTGCCCTACCGCGTCGATCGAAATGCCGGAACTATTTTTTCAGGCACCGCTGTGATCGATCACAACAACAGTCTTGGCAAGCAGGTTGGCGACACTAAGACCATGTGCGCGTTCTATACGTTCGCTGGGAAGCCAAAATTCTATCAAGCCATGGCGTACAGCACCGACAATGGAACCACTTGGACATACTGGAACGAAGGCCGGGCGGTCGTGCCCAACCAAGGTTTCGACGACGGCGAACGCGACCCCAAAGTGTTCTGGCACGAAGAATCGAACCAGTGGGTCATGGCGCTCTGGGTGCAACAGAATCCAGGTCGCGTTCGATGGTTCACATCCAAGAATCTCGTTGACTGGGAATTCGCATCCGACTTGATGCGTGACTGGGCGTTCGAGTGCATGGACGTGGTGTTCTTGCCAGTCGATGGTGACAAAAACAACATCAAGTGCGTCATTTACGACGCCAGCTTCGACTACGAAATCGGCAACTTTGACGGCAAGGAATTCAAATCCGAGTCCGAACCGTTCCTCAACGTTCGCGGCAATTTCTACGCGGCACAAAGCTTCAACCAAGCACCTAACGGACGTGTTGTCCAGATCGGTTGGATGCGTGGCGGTCCGAACTCAGCCGAGTTGTTCGGTGTCCCACACAATCAACAAATGGCATTCCCGTGCGACTTAACGCTCAAGACAACTCCCGACGGCGTCCGCTTGTTGGTGTGGCCGATTCCCGAAATCGAATCGCTTGTGACGAAGACACACACACTGAGTTCGGTAAAGCTCAACAGGGGCGTGAACGCACTATCTGGCGCAAGCGATCTCGATCTCGTTGACGTTGAAGTTACCTTCAGGCCCGGCAATGCGACCGAGATAGTATTCAATCTTCCGCGCGTCTCAGTTCGCTATGACGTCAAGAAACAAGTTCTTTTGTTTAGCGGCATCGATGACAAGGGCGAATCAAAAGAATCGGTTTGCCTCGACAATCTCGCACCTCGTGACGGCAAGGTTTCATTGCGACTACTCGTTGATCGACTCAACGTGGAAGCCTATGCGTTTCATGGCGAGACGTTCGCTGCACATTACATTCACCCGCTGCTCGGCCCGAAGGTGATTTCGATCCACGCCATCGGAGGTGATGCAACGATTGATACGTTAACGGTTCGCGAACTTAGCTCGGCTTGGAAAGAGTAAATAAATGGTGTCGGCCAACCTATCTCCATCGCGGCAAAGTACAAACGTTTCATCACAATTCGCAATCAAAATACGAGCGACGCTCCCAGCTAAATCGAGACTGCGAAAAGAGTATGGCCGCTATCTTAACGATGAGGAGGGCGACCGCCCTTACAGACCAAACGTTGCAGATACCATATGCCTCCAAAATGAGGCTCCTTCAACCAACATCTGTCCTGGCTCGCTTTGGACGCAATGACCTTTCCTCTGAACGTCATGGTGTTCTCATGACCCAATCGTCCCACGCATCCATCCACGGATTAGCAGATAGACGCATAGCACCGACAACGTGGCTATCGATTGCAAGGATAGCTTACTCGGAAATTTTGCCAACGAGATTGCTCCCGCCATCATGATCAAAATGGGTCCGACATCGCCCCATGGGATCAATGGGAACACGTATCCGATACTGGAAATTGGCCAGAAGGGTCGAATGAGCCAGTCGGAAAGCCCATGGCCGCCGGAAACAACCATGTCACAGGGAAGGTGAATCGTTTGCACACCAAAGCAAACCAAGAACATCGCTACCAAGGGAATGGATTTAGCTTGCTGCTCCATGCCAAACCCAGCGGGCGCATAGTTTCTCAGTCGCATCGCAAGCGACTCAATCCAGTGGTATCGCCATTGCAGCCACGCAACAACAAAAGACGAGATCGTGATCCAAACAAAATTGTGTCCCCAAACTCGATGCCCGGCTTCGAATCTCGCAATGTCGACGAGCATCGGCAATCCATCCCAATCTGGAAAATTTGAGGCAATGCCAGCTAGCGCAACGACGGTCCAACCAAAGCGTTCATGAACCCTAAGTGCAATCGCAGTATGGATGCCAACCAAAGTGTGTTCAGGAGTTGTCATTTAAAATAACCCGAGAAGAAGCCATTCCGTCTCCTCGTTCGAACTAGCTAAGACCTTCCAACAACGCGTGCGAGCCCATCCTTTGTCATTGAGAGAAGCGAGCTTGACGGGAGTGAAACGCGTCGTGTCGAACGTGACGGTGATTTCCCTCAGCATAGACAAAAAATATCCTCCCAGTGAGCTGGGAGGAATCTGAAGCATACGAGAAGCTCGCTGCTCGTTAGTCCTAGATGGCCGGAATCACTTCTGCGTTAGCAATTGTGCCCATCGCACCCCAAACACCATACGGGCTTGCAGAGCCTGCGGGCAAGAAAGGGGTCCCATTCATCGAAACTGGCCGCGAATCGCTGTTACCTGTATCGATCGACTCAGTAATAAACTTCACAGCACCATCGCCCATCAAAGCGTGGGCTCCGCCGCTGTGATAGCTCGTTGCCGTTAGTGTCCCATCGAAAGCATCGTTGAAACGCAAACAAGATGGCGAGTTTGGAGAAAGTGCTGTTCCAATGCTTGTCTCATGGAAGTGACCATCAGCCCAACGTTGACCGCGCGGCCAAACGGTCGCAGTCGTGCTGAAGAACCGCGGTCTTGCAGGATCGATGTGTGTCCCTGGAGTACCCAGCACCAGTAGTGCCAACTTCTGGATCGCTTGGGCAACGGAATGTTGGCACATTAGCTCGCCAAGGTGGATAGTTGGGGCTATCCGTTCCCGGCCCATTACCAAATGGAGGAAACGTCGTTGCACCGACCACCATAGGATTCGAAATTTGCTCCCATAAAGCTTGTTGCTCAACGAACGGCAGACTGCCAATCAAGACCTGATTCGCTCGACGCCCATTGCTGATGGTGCTGATGGTGCCATCCCAGCCCGAGGGCAGGGTGTTATAAGTCGAATGATAATTATGCAGCCCCAAGCCCAATTGCTTGAAATTATTGCTGCAGCTCATTCGCCGAGCAGCTTCACGAGCCGCTTGGACGGCGGGGAGTAGTAGTCCCACTAACACAGGAACTGGATTCAGCTCGAACTGGTTGGAACCACGAGTGAACGTGGCGCGACCGGTTCACGAGTAACAATAACAACGGCCAACCAAAAGTGGGTCGACTGGGTGACAGCCGGCGACGGGTATCAGTGCAGCAACGAGCCTATTCTTAGCGTCGGCATCGGTAACGTTGCAAGCATCGATAACGTTCTGGTTCAGTGGCCATCCGGTTTCGAGGCAACTTACCACGATGTTGACGTCAACCGTCGTTATGTCTGTGCCGAGAATGAAGCGGCGATGTTTGTCGACCCCGCAACTCGATGACCATACTGTTTGATCCAATAATGAGAACACCGTCGCTGGAAGCCAAAATCCTAGCAAGTTGCGAGGCAAGGAACAGGGACTCCCTTCCGACAACTTCCGAGCAGGTGATCGACGCAGAAGGCAGCAAAGCCGATCATGAATCCGACCACCAGAGTTTGGGTCGGGTGTGTCGCGACAAACTTCGGGTCGCATATCAAATCAGGTAACAGTGCAAAGAAAACAGAGTCCAATCGGAAGCGATAAGTTGTGCTACGGTGCGTTTGGGGGACAGTAGTCTTTGAGCCAGGCGAAGATTTCGTTGTGCCAATAGCGACTGTTCGCCGGCTTTTGGATCCAGTGGCCTTCGTCCGGAAAGTTGATGAACTTGCTTGGGATGCCTTGGCGTTGCAGCACCGTGAATAACTGTTGGCCTTCGCTCACTGGAACACGGAAGTCCAAGTCGTTGTGGATGATGAGCATCGGCGTTTTGAAATCCGCGGCCAGTAGATGCGGCGAGTGTTTTTCATACGATTCGCGATTGGAACCCCACGGCGGGCCTCCGTGTTCGTATTCGTCGAACCATAATTCTTCGGTCGTCGCATACATGCTGTCGAAGTTGTAAACGCCACAGTGCGTGACGAGCGTTTTGAACTTCGTCGTCTTGCCTTGGAACCAGTTCATCATGTAGCCGCCGAACGAGGCGCCGGCGGAGAACATGCGGTCGGTGTCGATGTAGGGCTGCTGTTCCAGGTAAGCGAGCCCGGCCATCAAATCCACGTAACATCGACCGCCCCAATCGCCACTGATTTGCTTCGTGTATTTTTGGCCAAAGCCGGTGCTGCCTCGTGGATTCGGTGCTGCGATGACGTACCCTTGAGCAGCCCAAATTTGCGGGTTCCAGCGGAAGCTCCAGCTGTCCGCCCACGCGCCTTGCGGTCCACCGTGCACAAGAAAACCTAATGGCCATTTCTTGGACGGGTCAAAACCGGGTGGCGTCAACATCCACATTTGCATCGGATCACCGTCGGCTCCTGCAACCGACACACTGGTCGGTTCGGCCAGATCAATTTCGGAGAGCAGTTTGTCGTTCGCTTGAGAAAGATTGATGCCTGGCGCATTGGTTTGTGAAAACTCTTTGTTGAGTTCAACCTTGAACACTTCCGCCGGGTGTGTAAGGCGGCTGCTGTTGCAAACGAGTGTGGCTCCGTCTTTGGAGATACTGAGATTGGCTGCGGAGCCGACGGACTGTGCCCGCTCAGCAACATTCGGCTTGTCCAGCGACACCAAGAACAGCGGCTTGGATCCACCGGACTCTGCGGTCGTGATGAGTTGCTCACGGTTTTGCCATACGATCTCGTCGAATGACATGTCGATATCTTGTGTCAACGGCTTTGGGGCTCCAAGGAGAGCTCCGTCGCGACTGCAATCGGCGACCATGATTTCCCACTTGTCCGCTTCGTAGCCAGGTGTACGTTGGCTGCGAAAGGCGAGCTTGGTTCCGTCGGGCGAGAACACAGGCAAACCGTCTGCGGCAAGGTTGTTCGTTGTGAGCGTTTCCCAGTCAGTCGTGCCGCCAGTCACAGGGACTCGGCACAGATCGTAATTCGTGCTCCACGACTCGTTGATTGCGGGGACGGCCGTGAAGACAAGATGGCTGCTGTCGGGTGTGAAACAAAAGTCCTGTGCGGCCGAGAACGTCATTGACGTTGGATACGCGTCGCGATCACCGGGCGTGACGTCGTGTGGGACACTTGCGGTTCCTTCTCCGTTGACTTGACCAGCAAAGTCAACGACGAACAGATGCTGGCGTTTGTCTTCGACGTAACTATCCCAGTGTCGATAGAACAGCCGTTTGAACACACGTGCTTTCACCGGTGACTCGCTGATCGCTTCCATCTTCTTCTTGTTTGCCGCGTCACTCTCGGCAGGCGGCAATTGCGAAAACTCTGGGTACACGGTTGAAACGAATGCAATCTTCTTGCCGTCGGGGGACCACACGGCGCTCGATGCTTCTGTGCTCAACGTTGTCAGTTGTGTCGCTTCGCCACCGAAAGGATTGATGACCCAGAGTTGGCTGCTTCCGGAGCGAGTGGACTGGAATAAAATCCACTGACCATCCGGCGACCATTTCGGGTTGCTGTCCTTCGAAGTCGCACTGGTTAGCACACGCGGCGGCGAAGATCCATCGGTCGCAACGATCCAAAGTCGCGAAACGGACTTGTTGTTTTCGGAGTCCGTGATATCGGAAATTGCATAAACAGCCCACTTCCCATCGGCACTGACGCTCGGTGCACCCACACGATGCAGTGAAAACAGATCCTCTACGGTCATCGGGCGTTTTGTCATCGGCGATTTCTCGTTCGGTACCGGTTGTGAGTAAAGACAGTGCGAAGTTACGAGTGATGCGGCGATCGCGAAAATCATCGTGCGTATTGCAAAAGCCATGAAATGTTCCGAATCAAGCGAAGCGAATGTTGAGGCCAGCTAGTTTCGCTTGATTTTATGCGGGCGGCGAGGGGCCAATGCGAATGGACTCGCTTTATTGCGAAGTCTGCAATTTACATTCGCCGGGTAACTCACTGTTTCAAATTGGAGCCGTTGGCTTTTCGTAGGGTGCCGTGCTTGCACGCACCTTTTGCTAAATACTGGTGCGTGCAAACACGGCACCCTACGTTTCGCTGTTTGAAAAACTGATTTGCCCGATTTACGTTCGAAATCGAATGGAACGCATGCCCGGTTTGTCGCTATGATGGAGACTCCTTGTTGCAGCGATACATTTGGATTGTCAATTCATGGATCAACGGACTTTCTCGCCGACCTCGCTGGTCATCGTTTTGATGGCTTTCGTTCTTTCGGCATTCGCGTCTTCGTTGCATTCGGTTTCCGCGAATGAGAATGCTCCGACGACTCGGCAATTCCCAGCGACAACAGACGCCTTCCTTGGCACGTTTTGCCTGGATTGCCACAACGCCAACGAAGCGACAGGCGGAATTGACTTGGAGGCGATCCTTGGATCCCCAGTCTCGGAGCATCTTGTCGGCTGGGAAAAGGTCGTCAAGAAACTGAGGGCTCGTCAGATGCCGCCCAGCGACGCGGAACGCCCGACCGAAGCATTGATGAACGAGACGCTTGAGTCCATCGAAGGGACGCTCGATGCGATTGCGCTCCAGTCTCCGCAACCTGGACGCACGGAGACGTTTCGGCGGTTGACGCGATTCGAATACCAGAATGCGATTCGAGATTTGCTCTCGCTTGATATTGACGTCGAGACCTTGCTACCGGCCGACGAAGTTAGCCACGGGTTTGACAACATTACGGTGGGCGAGTTGTCACCAACGCTCGTCAGTCGCTATATCTCAGCGGCTCAAAAGATCAGTCGCATGGCCATGGGTCGTGTGTCGAGTTCACCAGACGGGAAAACGATTCGGATCGCTCCCGATGTAACGCAAGAAGAACATGTCGAAGGACTGCCTATCGGAACTCGCGGCGGCGTCTTGATTCCGTACACCTTTCCCGCCGATGGTGAGTACGAGATTCAAGTCCGATTGACTCGCGATCGAAATGAGAGCGTCGAAGGCTTGTCGGAACCACACGACATCGAGTTACTTGTGGATCTAGAACGTGCGGAGTTGTGGACGGTGAAGCCGCCACGTGGCAAGTCAAACGCCAACGATGGGTATAGCAAACCGACTCATGAAAATGTCGACCAACACCTAAAGACGCGAGTCTCCGTCACAGCAGGTCCTCACCAAGTCGGTGTCGCATTCCTGAAGAAGCCGTCGTCACTGCTGGAGACCAAACGGCAACCGCTCAATGTCCATTACAACATGTATAGGCATCCTCGCATCGGCCCAGCGGTCTATCAAGTTTCGATCACGGGACCATTCAAGGCGACTGGATCGGGCGACACGCCAAGTCGTCAGCAGATCTTCGTCCGTGAGCCAACGGGGCCGACCGACGAAGACGACTGTGCGAAGGAAATTATCTCAACTCTTTTGCGACGCGCTGGTCGACAACCTGTGAGCGAAGCGGACTTGTCACAGCCGATGGCGCTGTACCGCGAAGCTCGTGAGAAGGCTGGGTCGGAGAACGGTAGTTTCGAAGACGGTATTGAAATGGCACTGAGCGGTGTGCTCGTCAATCCAAAGTTTCTGTTTCGTGTGGAGCGTGACCCGAGTGGCATCGTCGCGAACACGGTGTATCGAATCAATGACGTGGAGCTTGCGTCTCGATTGTCGTTCTTTCTGTGGAGCAGCATTCCGGATGACGAGCTACTGCAACTTGCTGAGCGTGGTGAGCTGAGTGACCCAGGTGTATTGCAACAGCAGACTCGCCGGATGCTGGCGGATCCACGTTCGATCGCTTTGGTCACTAGTTTTGCTGGCCAGTGGTTGTACCTTCGGAATTTGGAATCGATCACTCCCGACGCGAGACTGTACCCAGACTTTGACGATAACTTGCGCCAAGCGATGCGCCGCGAAACCGAGTTGTTCTTCGAAAGCATTCTGCGTGAAGATCGCAGCGTCGTTGAGTTGCTGAAGTCGGATTACACGTATTTGAATGAGCGACTCGCCAAGCACTATGGCATTCCGCATGTCTATGGCAGCCGATTCAGGCGTGTGACGCTTGGCGAGGACAGCGATCGTGGTGGGCTGCTTCGTCACGGCAGCATTTTGACGGTGACGTCTTACGCGACACGCACTTCACCCGTGATCCGAGGGAAGTGGATTCTTGAGAATATTTTAGGGACTCCACCAGCTCCGCCGCCGCCCAATGTGCCTGCTTTGACCGAAACCACGGTATCCGCGAAGCTGCCTGTGCGTGAGCGACTTGCCCAACATCGTGCGGATCCAGTTTGTGCGAGTTGTCACGACTTGATGGATCCGATCGGTTTTTCACTAGAAAACTTCGATGCCGTGGGCCGTTGGCGCGACCTTGAAAACGGACAACCCGTCGACGCAAACGGCGGGCTGCCCGACGGCAGCTCTTTTGTTGGTATCGATGGCCTGGAGCAAGGATTGATCGATCGCCCCGAGATCTTTGTCGGTACAATGACGGAGAAATTGTTGACGTACGCGATTGGCCGCGGGTATGAACCAATCGATGCCCCGGCAGTCCGCAAGATCGTACGAGACGCGAAAGCGGATGATTTCCGTTTCTCATCATTGATCCTTGGGATCGTAGAAAGCACTCCATTTCAAACGAGAATGTCGAAATGATGTTTAGAAAAAGAGCACTGCCGCGACGTACGTTTCTGAAGGGTGCTGGGGCAGCGTTATCGTTGCCGCTGCTTGATGCAATGGTTCCCGCGATGACGGCTCTTGCCGATACCGCAGCCAACCCGACCCAGCTTCGACGTCTCGGGTTCGTCTACATGCCGATGGGCAGTGACATCACGAGTTGGACGCCGCCGGGCGAAACGCTCGACGAACTTTCGCCGACGCTACGTTCACTCGCTCCAGTCAAACAGCACGTCACGGCGATCACAAATCTAGAACTCCAGAACGCGTACCCGGGCACGCACGCGACTTCGAACTCTGCGTTTCTGAGTGCCGCCAAGGCCAAACGGACGGAGAGTACCGATTACTACCTCGGTACCACCGTCGATCAGATCGCGGCACAGCAGATCGGCCAGCACACGCAGTTGCCGTCGCTCGAAATTTCGATGGATTTGTTGAATGTCGTCGGCCAGTGCGACAATGGTTATGCATGTGTTTACCAAAACAACTTGTCGTGGTCGTCACCCACAACACCGCTTCCCGCCGAAGCGCACCCGCGGATCGTATTCGAGACTCTGTTCGGCGAAGGCGGTAACCTGGCCGAGCGCAGTGCAGCTCTCAAGCGTCGTGCGAGTCTGCTGGATTCGTTGACTGAGGAAATCACTCGGTTGCAAAACACGCTCGGATCCGATGACCGCAACAAGGTCACTCAGTACCTCGAGTCGATTCGCGAAGTCGAACGGCGCATTCAAAAAGCCGAAGTCGATACGAAAGAGAATCCGCTTCCTGATTTGGATCGCCCGGTTGGCGTGCCCGATTCATACGCCGAGCACGCGCGGCTGATGTTTGATCTCCAACTGCTCGCACTACAAGGCGACATCACGCGAGTGATCACGTTCCAACTCGCCCGTGAAACGAGCAACCGCAGTTACACCGAAATTGGAATTTCCGAACCGCATCACCCTCTCACTCACCACGGCGGCGACCCAGAAAAAATTGCCAAGGTCGCGATTATCAACCAATTCCATGTTTCGTTATTCGCGGAGTTTCTCGAGAAGCTCGCCGCGACTCCAGAAGGCAACGGTTCGCTACTGGATCACTCGTTGTATTTGTACGGAAGCGGTATGGGCAATCCGAACGTCCACGATCATACAAATCTGCCGATCTTGGTCGCAGGCGGTGCTGCTGGGAAGATGCAGGGCGGACGTCATATCAAGTTTGACAAGCCAACGCCTCTGGCGAATTTGCATTTGACGCTATTGAACAAGGTCGGCGTGCAATGTGAGTCGTTCGCCGACAGCGAATCACATGTTGATGAACTTTTCGCGCCGCTGGATGTTTAGAATCGCGAGAACAATAACGGACGAATTAGAACGTAGCACAGGCTGCCAGCCTGTTATTCCACCAGGAACAGGCTGGCAGCCTGTGCTACTTGTTGATCACGCGTAGCGGTTTGAGTTTGAGTTTATGTCGGAGTTATGGGAACGGCGAGGAGCAACACGAGTGAAGTTTCTATCAATCGGCGCGGCTTGTCTCGCACTTCTGTTGTCGCTGACCAATGCACACGCAGTAGATTCGGTTCCACTTGTTGATGCATTGAAGGCAAACGATCTCGCAACAGCTCATTCGTTGCTCGAGCAAGACGCCGACGTCAACGCAACACATCCCGACGGCATGACAGCGCTCCATTGGGCGGTGTACCACGACGACTTGGCAACGACGAAGTTGCTTGTTGACGCTGGCGCGAAAGTCAACTCGCAAAATCGATATGGCATCCCCGCGATCTCGCTCGCATGCAAGAACGGCAGCGCCGAGATTGTTGAGCTTTTGCTTCAAGCTGGTGCTGACCCGAACGCAGCCATCGAGGGCGGTGAGACGGTTCTTATGACCGCAGCACGAACGGGTGTCGTCGGATCCGTTGAATCGCTCGTCGCACATGGCGCCGACGTGAACGCCAAAGAACGTAAAGGACAAACGGCGCTGATGTGGGCGGCTGCCGATGGGCATGCTGATGTTGTCGATGCTCTTATTCATGCCGGAGCCGACTTTCGTGCGTCGCTTAAATCCGGGTTCACCGCATTCTTTTTTGCTGTCCGCGAAGGTCATACCGTCGTCGTGTCATGCTTGCTCAAAGCGGGTATCGACGTGAACGACACGATGCAGCCAGACGAGAGCGCGGCAAAACAATCGATGCAGGGAACCACTCCCCTCGTGCTTGCCGTCGAAAATGGCCACCTGGAACTTGCAGTCGCACTGCTGGATGCCGGTGCCAACCCGAACGACGGTCGGGCTGGGTTCACAGCACTGCATGCGATCACGTGGGTTCGCAAGCCGATTCGCGGCGATGGTGATCCGTCGCCAGTTGGATCTGGACGAGTCAGCAGCCTCGATTTTGTTCGTGAACTGGTTTCCCGTGGGGCGGATGTGAATACTCTCCACGGAAAGCAAGGTGCCGGGAACGGAAAGTTGAATCGAACCGGTGCGACTGCGTTTTTGCTTGCTGCCGAAACAGGCGATCTGCCGCTGTTGAAACTGCTTCTGGAGCTCGGCGCGGATCCGACGCTAGCCAATGTAGATCAATGCACACCGCTACTGGCCGCAGCCGGTGTCGGTGTGTTGAGCAACGGTGACGAGTCAGCTGGGACGGAGGAGGAGGCGATCGAGACGGTGAAGCTTATGCTCGAACTTGGTGCCGACATCAACGCAGTCGAAGCACATGGCGAGTCCGCGATGCACGGTGCCGCGTACAAGAGCTGGACAAAACTGGTTCAGTTCCTCGCTGATCAGGGTGCGGACATCAACGTATGGAACCAAAAGAACAAACGAAACTGGACACCGCTCAAGATTGCTGAAGGTCACCGGCCCGGTAATTTCCGCCCCTCACCCGAAACTGTCGAAGCGATCCAACGCGTGATGACCGCGACACGAGCGAGCCGCTGACCGTTCAGCTCCGCCGACCATTCACCGTTCGGCGGTCGCTGTGATTTGGTATAAGATCCGATCACGATACTAACTTCGCTCCCGCACACCTAGATTTGCTAAGCACGATGCACACTCGCCCGTTTGGAAAGTCGCAACAATCCGTTTCCGAAATTGGCTTAGGCTGCTGGCAACTTGGCGGGGCGGATTGGGGAGACGTCAGCGATGACGATGCCTTCGAAATTCTCGCCGCTGCTGTGGATGCCGGCGTGACGTTCATCGATACCGCCGATGTCTACGGTGCCGGTCGATCCGAAAAACTGATTGGACAATTCATCCGTAATCGTCAAGAAGATTTGTTTGTCGCGACCAAAGTTGGCCGCCGCAACTATCCCGGTCCGTACACACTCGCCGGACTTCGCGAGCACATCGAAGCAGGACGTGATCGGCTGGGTGTCGAGTCAGTCGATCTGGTGCAATTGCATTGTGTGCCGCCAGCTGTGTTAGAAGCTGGCGACATTTTCGACTGGTTACGCACGTTGCAATCCGAAGGACTCATCAAGAACTTTGGCGCCAGTGTCGAGTCCGTTAACGAAGCCATGACGATCATTCGGCAACCTGAATTGAACTCGTTTCAAATCATCTTCAATCTGTTTCGCCAGAAGCCGATTCACGAACTCTTTGACGCCGCAGTAGAGCACAACGTCGGAATCATCGTTCGCTTGCCATTGGCGAGTGGATTACTGGCGGGCAAGTACACTGCATCGACCACGTTCGCAGAGTCCGATCATCGCAATTACAACAAAGATGGAGACGCGTTCAACGTCGGCGAAACCTTCGCTGGTTTGCCGTTCGCCAAAGGCGTTGAACTCGCGGATCAACTCAGAGGAATGGTGCCGCCCGAGATGACAATGGCCCAGTTCTCACAGCGTTGGATCTTGGACCACCCCGCCGTATCAACCGTGATCACGGGAGCATCAACCGCCAATCAAGCACGCGACAATGCATCTGTCTCTGCGTTGCCACCGCTTTCCTCCGAAATGCACGCCAATCTCGCTGAGTTCTACCAAGAATCCGTCCACGAGCACATCCGCGGCGTGTATTGACAACTGGATCGAAGCATTTGCCTAGAGTCTAGCGATTCCGCCAATAACTGTATTGACACTCCTGGTCTAGTAGCCATCCAGTTTCCTGAGAGCACTGTAGAGTGCTACGCGAGCAACTCACGCACGACGTTCCCGTGGACGTCGGTGAGTCGGAAGTCGCGGCCTTGGTAGCGATAGACGAGTCGCTCGTGGTCGATGCCGAGGAGATGCAGGACGGTCGCGTGCAGGTCATGAACGCTCACGCCATTCTCCGCCACATTGACGCTGTAGTCGTCTGTGCTTCCGTAGTTCATGCCGCCCTTGATTCCACCACCCGCCATCCACATCGTAAAACAACTCGGATGGTGATCGCGTCCGTAAACCGTTGGCGTCAACTTGCCTTGGGAGTAGATTGTCCGGCCAAATTCACCGCCCCAAATGATCAACGTCTCGTCGAGCATCCCGCGCTGTTTCAAGTCTGCGATGAGCCCCGCGGTGGCTTGATCGATATCCATGCATTGTTTCGGCAATTCAACCGGGACATTGTTGTGCTGGTCCCAACCTTGATGAAACAGCTGGATGAACCGAACGCCGCGTTCCGCCAATCGGCGAGCGATCAAACAGTTGTGGGCATACTTGCCTTGCGTCTTCACATCAGGTCCGTACATCTCCAATACGTGTGCGGGTTCGTCGGAGAAGTCGAGCAAGCTTGGAACCGACATCTGCATTCGATACGCCAGCTCGTATTGCGAAATTCGTGATTGGATCTCTGGGTCGCCCACCTGTTCATGTTTGAGCGAGTTCATTGCCGCAAGCGAGTCCAACATTGTTCGGCGCACATCACGGGATACGCCGCTGGGGTCCGTAATGTCGAGCACCGGATCACCCTGGTTACGAAACATGACACCCTGATGCTTCGACGGAAGAAACCCGCTTCCCCACAGCCGATCATAGAGCGGCTGGCCTTGTTTCGCGGAGCCTTTGCTGCTCATGGCAACAAAGGCAGGCAAGTCATCGTTGTCGCTGCCCAAACCATAACCGAGCCAAGAGCCGATACTTGGCCGGCCAGGGATCTGAGATCCGGTTTGTTGGAATGTAATCGCAGGGTCGTGGTTGATTGCGTCAGTGTGCATCGACCGAATCACACACATCTCGTTCGCCATCTTCGCCGTGTGCGGCAACAGTTCTGTGATCCAGGTTCCGCCATCACCGTGCTGCGAGAATTTAAACTTGCTCGGCGCGACCGGAAAATTGGCCTGTGCCGAACTCATCGTCGTCTTGCGATCGTCTGGGTAGATGCTTTTTGGAACGTCTTCGCCAAAGTGATCGGCGAGCCCCGGCTTGTAGTCGAACAGGTCCATTTGCGCAGGACCACCGGACTGGAACAGGTAAATGACTCGTTTCACTTTTGGTGGGAAATGCGGCAAACCAGAGAGCCCACGATGCGGCGTGCCGGCTGGCGCAGCCGTAAGATCCTGGTTCAACAGTGAAGCCAATCCGAGCGACCCCAGCAACATGGATCGACGCGAGAACGGGTTACAATTTTCCATAGTTCGTTGACTCCGACTCACTCTTTCGTGATGGTTTCATCCAAGTTCAAAATCAACGAAGCGACCATCGTCATGGCTGCGTGCTCCGATACATCGAACGATTGATTGCGACGTGCTTCTCCGACCGACAGCAACCGGAGGGCTGATTCAGGATCTTCTTGGTAGTCGCTCAGAAACGTCGCATGTGCTTGCACCAACACGTTCAACTCATTCTCTGTTGGCTGGCGAGCACAAGCCATTCGGAAACCGCGACGGATTTTCTCTTGCGTACCCGAATCCTCCGTGTGCAGTATTCTCTCGGCCATAAACCTCGCTGACTCAACGAACGTTTTATTGTTCATTAGCGTCAAAGCCTGAAGCGGCGTATTCGTCGTCTCCGTGCGAACGATGCAAACTTCTCGAGCGGCTGCATTGAAGCCCATCATCGTCGGTGGCGGAATCGTGCGACGCCAATAGGTGTAAAGACTGCGACGAAACAAATTCTCGCCGTGGTCCTGTTCGTACTTATTGTTCGAGATCGCCGACCAGATCTTCGGTGGCATATAGGGCTTCGCCGATGGCCCCCCCACTTTTTCGACCAACAAACCGCTGAGCGCCAATGCTTGATCCCGAAGCGTGAACGCTGGCAATCGAGTTCTAGGTCCACGAGCCAAGAGACGGTTCTTGCGATCACGTTCCGCTAGCTCGGGCGTAAGACGTGAATCTTGCTGGTACGTCGCACTGCGAAGAATCAACTTTTGAATCGCTTGAATGTCCCAGTCGTTTTTCACCAGTTCGAGTGACAACCAATCGAGCAATTCCGGATGTGAGGGCAGCGACCCTTGCGAACCAAAGTTCTCGCTTGTTTCAACAAGTCCGACGCCAAAAAATTGTTGCCAGATCCTGTTTACCGCAACGCGTGCCGTCAGCGGATTTTCCGGAGCGAACAACCAACGTGCAAGCTCAAGCCGATTCGACGGCTGAGCATCTCGTCCAACACTCAACGACTCCGGAACCGCTGGCAACACCGGTTGCGACTTGTCTGGCACGCTGTATTGCCCACGAACCAGCACAAATGTCTCGCGAGGCTCTGGCAACTCATGCATCACCATCACTGTGGATGGCGAACCAGCCTGCGGTCGCTTCAATCCGTTGCCGCCTTCTTCACGAGCAGCTCGCAACTCGACCGGATCGGGGACGATGCAGCGATCTTCTTCGGGACTCAAATCCGGCCATGACTCCGGCACTTCGATAAACGGCGGGCTGTTGCCATTGTTTGGGCCCACGCCCCACTCAGCCACATTGTTGAAGAACGCGTAGAGTTGGTAGTACTCTTTTTGGGATATCGGATCGTACTTGTGGTCATGACACCGTGCACAACCAATCGTGAGCCCAAGGAAAACCGTGCCAAACGTATCAACACGATCCACGACATTTTCAGTTCGCCATTCTTCTGGGATCGAGCCATCTTCGGAGTTGATGCGATGGTTTCGACCGAATCCACTTGCGATCTGTTGCCGAAGCGTTGCATTGGGGAGCATGTCGCCAGCAATTTGCTCGGTCGCAAATCGGTCGTACGGCATATTACTGTTAAACGCCTCAATGACCCAATCACGCCACACGTGTTGGTAACGATAACGATCGTTCTGGTATCCGTCGGTGTCGGCGTAACGTGAAGCTTCGAGCCAAGGTAACGCCATATGCTCACCGTATCGTGGCGATCTCATCAAACGATCAATCAACCGATCGACAGCAATGCTCGAATCATCCGCAATGAACTCGTCAACTTCACCCAGCGTTGGCGGCAAACCGGTCAAATCGATCGTGATCCGTCGTACCAGCGTTTCTGCCTTCGCGCGGGGTGATGGTTGCACCCCCTCGCGACGCAGACTCTCCAGCACGAAACGGTCGATGGGATTCGTCGACCATTCATCGAGCAACGTCGCTGGCGGCTCCATTCGTGCTGGCGGAATGAATGCCCAGTGGTCTTGGTAGTTTGCACCTTCGCTGACCCAAGTCTCTAGAATCTCACGCTGCGTCTTGGACAGTGACTTGTTCGCATGAGGTGGCGGCATCATCTCGTCGGGATCCGTCAACCGAATTCGTCGAACCAGCTCGCTCGCTTCCAAGTCGCCTGGACGAATCACGTCGAGTGCAGACTCCGCCACATCGAGGCGCAAGTCCGCTTCACGCGTGGCTCGATCAGGCCCATGGCACGTGAAGCAATGCTCCGACAAAATTGGCCGCACATCCCGATTGAAGACGAGCTCGGCACTCGCTGAGGTCGCAGCCAAAGCGAACACGCAACAAAGGGCCAACCGGATTGGGAGCGAAGAAGACACGGGCAGTTTGAGATATGGCGGGGCAGGCACGATCGAATGACTCAACAACGCAAAAATCGTAGTTCCAGATTGCCCCCAGTATACCCCACCAACAAATCAACTGCATGCAGCCAAAGCTTCCGCTATCAACAACTCGCGTAACCCGACTAAACCGTTGCGACAACACAGGTTGCCTAATCGTAACGAAATAATTTCAATGACGAATCCAGCATGACAGCTACAAGGCTGTAGGATTCTTTCAGCGGACCGCCCATGTCGAAGAAACATCTGTTGCCGACATCGGCGGCGCATCGCTTGTCATGTCTCAGACGTTTCGAAGGTAATTTCTATGTGCCTCATGATTCGACGTATTTCCAGCTTGGTCGAATTGAATGAATTACGTCCGTCTTGGGAGCGTCTCTCACCAGCGTCGGTTTTTTGCACTTGGCAGTGGCAACGCATTTGGGCGGACGCCCACATCAAATCCGAACAGCTTTACGTGCTTGTCGCTGAAACCCAGGCGGGTCAAGTACGCGGGATCTTCCCGTTCATGCGAGAAACGTCCCAGATCGAGGGTCGCGTTCTGCGTTTACTCGGCTCGGGAGCCGTACGAAGCGAAGGACTGGGGATAATCGTTGATGCCGACTATCGCAATGATGTTGCACAGGCGATGTCAGAATGGCTTGCAAGCATGGCTCTCGACCCAAGCAATCGATGGGATTCGGTATCGCTTGAGAACGTCTGCCCGAATGATCGCACGATTGCGTTGATACTGGAATCGCTGGAGTCATTCGGCGTTAGCATCAACGTTGAATCCCAGCACACGATGTGGCGCAGCGATGTGCCTAGATCATGGGAGGACTATTGGGCAATGCGTTCGCAAGCTGATCGTGATGCCTGGACGAGCTACCAACGAACGTCTGGCGATTCCGGACGTGCTTGCTTTGCATCATGCGATTGCTCCAGCACTGTGATGCCGGGTATTCGCACACTGATTTCGCTGCATCAAAAACAAAGCTACCACGAATACAAATGTGGCCGCTTCGTTGGTGGCCAATTTACGAGATTCTTGACGATGGCGGCGCCGCGAATGATCGCCGACGGAACGGGTCGTCTTTACCAGTTCAATATCGATGATCAAACGGTCGCCTCGTCGTTTCATCTCATCCAGGGAAACACTGCATTCGAACTTGTTTCCGGAATCGATCCAGCCGCAGATTTCCCATCGCTCCCGCAACAATTTAGCACCGAAATCATTCGCGACTTAATCGAGTCACCGACGGAATTCATCGGTGCCTACCACGAGAACAAGACGTATGTGAATCAATTGGGTGGCGAAACACACTCGCTTGTAAACGTACGATTGTCGGCACCAACGAATCGCACCACAATGTTACACCAATTGGCCAAAACCCACGTCCCGTCGATGCTCAATCGCAAGCCAGCACGCCGCCGCTCAAATTCCTTCCGATAAGCCAACTCACGATCGGGCCAAGACCGCGCGGACGACGTGCATTCCATCGTCGCGATAAAGCAACAGAGGTGTCAGGAGACACACCGTTCGGCACGAGCTCCGAAAAGACCCCGGGGGTGTTCGGTCCGGGGCCGGGGGTGTTCGGTCCGGGGCTGAAACGTGAACGGCGAGCTGCTCGTATGCTGGTTTCATATCCGAGATGATCTCAGCTCCATCATCGAGGCGATGGAACTGGAACGGCCTATCGCCACACCGTTCACGCTCGTTGTCAGGTGACAAAGCTCGCTAATCCCTTTCTTTGCGTTCTGTTTGTAGGCAATGCAACACCCGCAAGCAACTCCGGTCAGTTGGGTGTGATGCGAGCAATTTATTCGGTGAGCGATGCGGCTCGTAGTTGTTCAGCACGTTTGCTCCAATCTCCACCGAAAGCGGCGACCTCCGACAGAACCCGGTCGGCAAATTCCTGACGATTGTGCTTTAGTAGCACCTCAGCGATATCAATTCGCCGGAGTGAATCATTGGGGTAGAACGCAAATGCTTCTGCATACATTGCCTCTGCCTCATCAAATCGCTCTTGGTCCATCATCAGATGAAATAATTGGATACGGAAATGTGATTCGAACGCAGTCCGCTGCTTTGGGTCGGCCGGAAATCGAGAGATCGCGTCACGCAACACCCGTTCCTCTTGTTGCTCCATCCCATCGCGTTGCAGACTGTGCGCATGCAGTAAGCGAAGGTGAAAACTTTCCGGATGCAAGAAGACCGCCTGTCGCACGAAATCCTCTGCTTCGGCCAAATCCCCCTCTTTGAGCAGTTCCTTGGTGATGTTGATGCACTGCACCGCACTAAGGTCACTTGAGATCGTAGTTGCCTCCGACGTCATACTGGCCTCCGCAGTTGGATCTTCTGCAGCAGGCGTGGCAACGATACTCGCAACTTTCAAATTGTCATTGGTAACGTTGTCCCGATGCGACGCAAACATTGCATAGGCAACTAGCGATACCAGCAACATCACCAAGCCACCAAGAATTATCGATGTGCTGCGACGATCTGGGTTGGCGGAATTCAGTTTTCTGAGAATAACACCGGCATTCTCTGGGCGATGCTCGCGAGATTCCGATAAACACTCGATCGTCAGATCTGCCAACGATCGTGGGCACGCTGACAAAAGTAACCGTTGACGAGCTGGTCCCAAGTTCGCGTGGCTAGCTTGTTGATGCAATGTCGACGAATCGCAAGCGATGTACGGCGGCGACCCCGTCAACATTTGACAAAGAATCGCACCGAGCGAAAACACGTCACTGCGTCGATCGATTTCAGCTACCTGACCACGTGCTTGTTCCGGTGACATGAACGCGAGTGTTCCCATCACCATTCCGAATTGCGTGTTACTGGGGAACAAGTCCTCGTTGACAGTCCAATGTAAATCCGAGACCGACTGGTCTTCCTCGTCGCGTTGTTTACGTTTGAGCTCCTTGGCGAGTCCCCAATCCATCACTTGGATCTCACCGTGCTCCCCAATCATGATGTTATGAGGCTTGAGGTCGCGATGAATGATGCCGCGGTCATGAGCGAATGCGATCGCCTCACAAACCGTTTTGAAAATTGCTCGCTTGGTATCCACGTCAGGTTTCTGGTCGCTGAGCAAAATCTCTTGCAACGATTGACCGGTGACCAATTTCATACACAGAAAGGGCGTACCATCTTGTAGTTGGTCCAGTTCATAGATGGGCACAATCGCGGGATGCTGCAATCGGGCACCGATACGAGCTTCCTGCTCAAGACGACGACGCATCTCCTGGCAATTCTGTCGAGGCTGTAATACTTTGATCGCCACTTCTCGATTGAGATGCCGGTCGTACGCCCGCCAAACAATCCCCATTCCGCCCCGAGCAAGTTCGTTGACAAACTCATACCGGTCGTGCACAGGTACGTCGGAATTGCCAAACCGAAGAGTCGATTGATTCGACCGAGAGCGTGTATCCTCCGCGCTGAGTTCTTCGCGGATCGCAATCAATTCATTTCGAAGATCGTCGCGTAACTCGGGTTCGATTTGATCGAGGTACTCATCAATCGTCGGGCTTTGCCCGCAAGCGATGGACTCCTCGAACGCCCAACAGATTTCGTGCACTCGGCGTTGACGCTTTGTCTTATCCTCAGGCGGACACGGGAGGGTGGTCGGTCGAATCATCGTGCAGCTCGTCTATCCAAATACTGCGAATCAAATCCAACATTCGTTGAACCGTCCGCCGCGTACGGTTGAGTTTGGTCGCAATTTCATCGTTCGTAAATCCTTCCAATTTCCAAATCGCAACCTGTTCCAGGTTTGGGTCATTGAGGCGGGCGAGCATCACACGACATTGATCGGAAGACTCCCGCTGAACGATCTCCCACTCCGAGCCAGCTTGATTGACGAGGGCCGACGGTTCAAGCGACTGACTTTGAATCCGTTTGTCAGCATTGTTGTACGCGTAGCGACGGTTCACTTTCCGCACCAAAACCGTCAACAGAAGATTCCACAGTTCGTCACGGTCGGCTAGATCGGGATAGGCACCCTCACGGAGTTTCGAACACAGGATCTGAAACGTGCTAATCGCCGCATCTTCTTCGTCGTAATCCGTTTGTGGCATCGCCCGCATTCGACCTCGTGCCGTGCGAACCAATTGATCGAAATAGCGTTCCCACAACGCGGTCGCAGCGGACTCGTTCCCGGATCGTAGCGCGTGCACCCACATGGTAACTGAGTTTTCTTGATCACTCATGTCACACCTTGCGAGCCATTTGACTTTCTATGGGTAACGACGGCTATCTTCAATCTTTCCACCGAATCAAGAACTTGATTTCGAGCGTTGTTTTTGCGGAACGACCTCCGATGGACGCAAACCCACAAAACACAAGACGCAAAAACACAACACTTAACGGCTCGCTTCGTGTCCTCCATATTACTCGCACTTTCTCCATCTTGTCTCGATCGCGTCACCGCGATTGACGGAGTTTTCGATTTTGCGTCCAGTTGTCGAGATTGGAGCGTCACCGTCGTGATTGAGGAAGTGAACACCTGGCAAGCGATTCTTCGCCAAAGTCGTTTCAGTGGCGTGATCCTGATTGCCAACGCGGACGAATACCGCACAGCATCCTGGCTGAACGACTCGCGCGTCGCAGGCCGTAACTCACCGATGGTGTTTATTGGAGAGGGCGCTAGCGGCTTGGCTACCGTCAAGACCGATCCGATGAGTATCGCAACCGCGGCGATCGAGCACTTTGCACGCGCTTCGATCGAAAAGCTTACCTTCGCAACGCAGCATTCCGACGACCCGCTCTGGCACGCGTTACAGTGCGTGAGCAGGCCCGCGACTCTGGCGGTGCAGCGTTGGCTGATCGGAAATTTGACGCAACTCACTGCTCCAAAACTTGCGAATCCATCACATTCGCTCCGCCAGCGGTTTGCTGGGGCAACAAACTCAGCTTTGATAGTAAGCAATCCCGCGATCGCAATTGACCTCAACAAGCGAGCGACGGAGTGCGATATCCAAGTTCCACAACAGCTTTCGATTCTCTCGGCTCGTGACTCCTGGCAATGCGGATTGCCGATCCACAGTATCTCCGCAATCGTCGAGCCCGTACGTGAAATGGGTTACCATGCCGCCCGACTGCTCAAACGCAACTTGCTTCATCGCCCACAGGTCACCACCCCCGTTTTGTTACCGATTGAACGGATTCAATTGCGCCAGAGTTGCAGCCAACCCATTCAATATCCTGAGATCGCAAGGGCGGTCGAGTTCATTGAAAAAAATGCCTTGCGTGGCATCGCCGTCACTGACGTTCTGCAATCCCAAGCCTCGTCTCGGGTGACATTCGAGCGACATTTTCGTGAAGCGATGGATTGCTCGCCAGCGGAAATGATCCGCAGCGTGCGACTCAGGCATGCAAAAAAAATGCTCATCGAAACAGAGCTAGCGATTGCCGAAATTGCTGCGTCGTGCGGATTCGCGTCCAAGGCCAAGTTCTCTGCTTTTTTTCGTAGCGGAGAAGGTGTCAGCGCCCGGGAGTATCGGTCCAGATGCTCGACGTTATGACACACGTAACTCTTACGATGGGCACACCCGTCGAGCACGGTAGCGACTCGTCCATCGAGCCATTTCAGATTCCTAAACCTTTCCATTTTCGTTTTTGCGTCAATTCCAATTTGCCAATGGCATGTCGACTTTTGTCAAGTAGTGTCCATTGCGTGCTCTCTAGCGAACCATTTGGCTTTCCTGTCTTGGTCACCTTTGACCATTTCTCTTCCTTTGAGGTACCCTCCTGTGGGAAAACTGTTCCTGTCCTCCGCTGTTGCTTTGACTGCCCTGTGTGGCGCTGTCCAGGCAAACGCCCAATGCTGTGATGCACCTGCCGCACCTTGCGGTGGATGCACTGATTCCGCACCCGTGTCTTCGGATGCTGGCTGCGGATGTGGCACCACCATGACCACCCGGACAATCATGGTTCCGCAGCAAGTCAACGAAACCAAAATGGTCACACAGACTGTCATGCAGCAAGAAACGCGTCAGCGTTCTTACACTGTCATGAAGTCGGTTCCCCGTACGGAGACCCGAACCCGCTCAGTCACGAAGTCCGTGCCGCGTCAAGTCTCCAAGACGCAGACTTACACCGTCATGGTTCCCCAACAGCGAACCGAAGACTACACCGTGCAAGTCCCAGTAACGACACAAGTCGCACAGGAATACACGGTTCAGGTTCCTAAGACGAGCACCGTCGAGGAATCGTACACCGTGCAAGTTCCCGTGACGACGCAAGTCGAAGTTCCCTACACGGTCCAAGTCCCGTATCAAGAAACGGCGACGCGCACCTACACCGTGAACGTTCCCTACACGGAGATGCGTGAAGAATCGTATCAGGTCAGCGTCCCCTACACCGAGAACGTCGAGCAATCGTACACGGTTCAGGTTCCTTACACCGAACAAGTTGAGCAATCCTACACCGTCCAAGTTCCTTACACCGAGAACGTTGAGCAGACTTACACGGTGAACGTGCCTTACACCGAAACCCTGACTGCGACTATACCCCACGCGGCTGAGCGTGGCACAAACTGATATGTATTTGGACTGTCATTTTGGGGGATAATCGTGGCCGTGTTGGAGTTGCCTGGAAATTTCTTGGAGACGCAGGGATGCGACGATTTCTATTCACTGATGAAG
>JBGTAI010000290.1:0-3635 GCA_041749955.1 Pirellulaceae bacterium
CTTCATCAGTGAATAGAAATCGTCGCATCCCTGCGTCTCCAAGAAATTTCCAGGCAACTCCAACACGGCCACGATTATCCCCCAAAATGACAGTCCAAATACATATCAGTTTGTGCCACGCTCAGCCGCGTGGGGTATAGCTGACGGCGCGACGATGTTCTGGGGCCAGACTTATACTCATCAGGATTTATTTGTCGTACTGCTGCTTGTGCTTCTGGAAGGTCTGTTGTCAATCGACAACGCGTTGGTACTTGGGTTACTTGCCAAACGAGTTCCCAAGCATCTGCGCGGCCGCGCGCTGACTTACGGACTTGTCGGAGCATTTGTGTTTCGCTTTATTGCGGTCGCAACAGCCAGTTATCTCCTTAAATGGCACGTTGTAAAACTGGTCGGCGGTGGTTACCTCATCTATATTGCCGTCAAGCATTTGTTCTTCGAATCTCAGGAAGACAGCGGCGTTACGCTGAGTACCGACGCTGCAGGACAGATAGAACTGCGCGACATCGCGACTGGCGAGGGGCTGACAGATGATCAGGAAATGCTGGAGATCAAAGAACGCGTTCCCGTGCCGATTCCAGAAGAGAGACTTCGAGCTGGTCGTAATTTCTGGATGACAGTTCTGGTCATTGAATTGACCGATATCGCTTTCGCGGTGGATTCAATTCTCGCAGCCATCGCGTTAGTCGGTGCTCCTCCAGTGGATCATCCGACCACAGCTTTGCATCCTAAATTATGGGTCGTTGTTACTGGCGGCTTGCTGGGCATCATGTTGATGCGTATTGCGGCAGCCATGTTCATACGGCTACTTGAGAAATTCCCGCGTTTCGAATTGTCAGCGTACCTTCTGGTGATCGTGATTGGACTAAAGCTTCTGGCTGACTGGGGCGGCAATTCCGAAACTCACCCGCACGTTGTGGATTTTCATGATTACACGCGTCCAGAATTCTGGATCTTTTGGATTTCGATGCTTGCGGCACTCGGCGTTGGATTTCTTCCGCCGCGATCAGCTAAAACGAAGGCCACAACATGAGGAGGAAGCCAAGTTGACAGCGTGCACCCCGCAGTAAGTGATTGGTGATAGTAAGTGATTGGTGATAAAGCAGGCGAAAAAAGTCAGGAAAGAGATCTCCGTACTTTCCTCATGCCACGGGCCAGTTGAACCTCCTCGATAGCAGAATCACTTTGTTGAGGCCAACTCGGTGGAAGTCGAAGCTTCATCTGCTGGCCCGAAGTGCGTACAAGGCCGTGTCCTTGGTCAGATTGTAAGGGGGCTGCGGGCACTGAAACTTCTCCGGCGGCCGACTCTGGTGCCTCAATCCTTCGACGCCCCGGTCGATGAAGCCGGAGCACTTCGAGACGCGGATTTCTAAGAGGAGCTATGTGATTCTCGCACCTTATCGTGCCATATTGGTTCACTCTTGCTAAAAGTGTCTTGACGCGTTCGTCTTCTCTCTATCGCAATACGAATCCGGCGAGCGTGCCCCACTCTCAGCCATCGTCGTTTCTCGAGAGCAAGCAGTCGTGCTCAAGGTCCTATTGGGATTGCTTCACCGGATCATTTGCTTGATTGAGCAACAGCACGAGTGACTGTTCAAGTTCGCGAGGATGAAAACCGAATGGGCCACGCCCATTCTTGAAAGCGACTTTCCCCTGTGGGTCAATTAAATACAGTCGATTGGGCATCCCGCTGTATTGCGAACCTACTGTGTCATCGATCTCATCGACTAAGAATGGAATGTCCAAATCCAAATGAGCTTGGCATTTTTGTGCAACCGCTCGCCGACCGTGTTGTTCGGTCGGTTGCGTCAAGTCGATTCCAGCTCGCTGGTTGCTGAGCATCCACCAACCGTCGCTGGGATGAGCTTCACGAACGTAAACAAGGAAGAACTTCGCGCGATCCCGGTATCGTTGATAGAGCTTTTCAATGTTCCCCGACTGACTTCGAAACGGGCCACAAGTGAAATTACCAAAAATCAGGACGATCGGTTTCTCTCCAACTTCGTTCGAGAGCGTTACCGTTTCACCCTGTAGGTTGACGAGCGTAAAGTCGGGGGCGGTGTCACCGACATTGGGTCCAGCCTGCAATGAGCCTAACTCTTGCCGTTGTAAGGCAGCAACTAAGGTACTTCGCGAGGGACGGTCGGCACGTTGTTCGCGAGCTCCAGGAGGTGGTGGCTGGAATTGCGTCCGCAGATCATCGAGAGCCACATAGTTCGAATCGGTACCCGACAACTGGTCGAACAACGCCGCAAATTCTTCACGAGTCACTTTGCCGTTAGCGTCGCGATCGGCCATGAAGAACATGATGAATCCAGGAGTTGGAACCAGAGAGTGTTCGCTCCAATCAAAGTCCTTGGTCGACAGCTTCTTATCCCCACTGCGATCCAAACGGGCAAAGTCGATATCGGTACCATTGAACTCTTCCTCCGTGATCTCCTGGTCTGCGTTCGCATCGTATGTGTCCAAGACATATTCCCAATCGAATCGGCTCTTCGCTTTCGCGAGTGGGAACCAGCCGTCTTCACCGCCCAGTGTACTTCCTTTGACAATCGCATCCAGCATTGCAATCGCTTCCGAACCAGGCGCCAATGATTGTCGCATTTCATTCTCGATCGCACTCGCCTCGGGCGTGATCGTGTCGTCGGCACTTTCGTGAGGCTTGGCCGAGTCTTCGCACCGAGCAAACGGCAGCGGTAGAGATGACGTGAACAAGACGAGTAACAGAAATTGATATCTTGTGAACATGAATGATTTCCTTGAATGTGATGAGGCGAAAACTATTGGTGATCGGAGTCGGTGATGACCGTTCCGTGGTTGGTAAACACGTTGTCTCGTTCCAAATTGAGTTGGAATCCATCGGAGATGCGAGTCATGTAAAGGCCACGACACAGCCACCAGAAAAGTCCCATCGCTTTCTTTGGTCCAAATTCGTCAACCAATGATTGATAGTCGTCCGCGTTCGAGTCCCAGGGCGTGCGGCTTAACTTGCGAGCGTAGGCATAAACTCGTTGTTCAGGCACGGGGAACTCGCTCCAGTCGGATTCCGCCAAAAGCTTGGTTCGATGAGCGACGGCCGAATGATCCAATCCGGCTTCTTCGAGCAACATTTCGCAGTGGCCCATGCAGTAGTTGCATTCGATTGCACGTGTTTGCACCCAGAACGCGCTTTCTTCTAAAATCCGTTCCGCAGGTGCTTCGGACCAGTGCGTTCGCGTCGCGGTCGTCCAAGGAATCGCCAACTCGGGTGCATAACCATAGTTGACAAGGCTCCAATGAATCCGAGTCGGTTTAGCGGCCATGGCCGAGGGCAGTTTTGCCGCGACGCTTTCCCAAGTTGGAATAGGCAATCGGGGACTCCGCAACCGCTGTTGTTCGAGACGCCGTTGAAGCTCATCAAACGATACCGATATCCAATTCTTATCGAGTGGCACGACCAATTCGTCGTCGGTTTTGTAGGAGTCGGCACCTCGCTGCGACGGCAAAATGGGTGCAATCGGGCGCGGTGCCGTTTTACGGACGTTTTGGCTAGCAATGGATGCTGTCGGAGGGCGAGTTTCCGAGCGGGTGACAGTGGGTAGAATCATCAACTTTGATGGATTGATTCTAACCTCTCGGCAAGGACGCTGGTGTTATCG
>JBGTAI010000291.1:0-21707 GCA_041749955.1 Pirellulaceae bacterium
TCGTGCTTTCGCTGGTGATTCGACAATCACTAGACTTTTGCCCGTGCTCTTGGCCATAAAGATGTATCTAGTCAGCAGAAAGGTGAGGTGAAGACGACGATTCCCGCTTGACCCTTGAAAACCGGGGGCGATACCCTGGCGGCTTACGGCATGAGAACGTCACGATTTTTTGGACAGCCACTATGGCGGTCTTTCTAGCGATCAGATAACCCAACAGTCGGCTATCGATCACAAGAATCGGAAATTCAGGCCGACTTGGTCTGTTAGGAAGTCTCGATCGCCCAATGAGAGTTGAGGGCAGTCGACGGATTGTCAAGATGACTCTCGATGTCTTTTTAGAAAACGTGTGTCAGAAAGAACCAAAGCGATGAGCAATAGTCCCTTCGAGATTTTTCGCAAAAACCTCAAACCCATGATGATCGTTCTGGTCTTCTTGGCGATGATCGCTTTTGTTGTGCTGCCAGCGTTGCAAACGTACATGCAACGAAATGCTGGTGGGGGTACCGACGCAAAGTTGGCAAGTTTCGATGGTTTGGAGCTCAAGCAGAGCCGGGTGGACCACTTCACTCGCAACCACGCATCGATCGTGCGATTCCTAAGAGAACTCGCCGAAGAAACGATTGCTCGAGGCGGCACACCGAGGACTCCAGGATTCTCGTACGACACGCAATCTCGCCAAGTCCAATCCATCGGAATCGATTCCAATCCAAGTTCCCTTGCGAGTATCCGGACGCTCCAGTACTCGGCGCAAGCCACAGACGCCGGCTTCGAACTTGACGATACTGCGATCTCAACTTGGTTGTCTCGTTTTACAGACGGAACGCTGAGCGATGGAGAAATTGTCGCTTTTCTGATGCAGAGCACTCGCAACCAGATGGGCAAATTCCATCTGTACGACCAATTGCGGCATCAATTGCTCGCCGAGCTTTACCAGCGGGGGGCTTTGGCTGGTGTTGTTGACGGCCAATTGCCAATCGTCACCCCGGTCGAGCAGTGGGAAAACTTCTTGAAGCTCAACCGACAAGCCGACGCGAGTGCGTTTGCCGTCATGGTCGAGGACTTCATGGAAAAAACGAACAAGAATCCGGGCGCTGCTGAAATCCGAGCTGTTTACGAAGAAGGCAAGGAACTTTACGCAAACGACCAGTCACCGGATCCAGGATTCCGACGCCGCGAAACGGCCTCGTTCGAATACGTCGTTGCCAATCTCCAGTCCTTCGTGGATCGCGAGGCTGCCACGATCAGCGAAGAAACTTTGCGAGCAGAGTATGATCGCAGACTAGCTGGCGGTGACTTCAAGTTGCCCGATGACATCCCTGCAGACGAGCCTGCTGCTGAAACGACACCGGCGGCTGAGACGTCAGAAGCAGAAGCCAAGCCTGCTGAAGAAGCCAAGCCTGTGACCGAAGAACCTTCCGCAGAAGAAGCAAAGCCTGCGGAGGCCGATCAGTCTCGAATGAACGCATCGGACAACGGCATTCGTTTGGTCGCATTCCAAGACGAGGAAGCGAAACCTGCGGAAGCGGTGCCAGCAGACGATCCTGCCCCGCCTGCTGAACCAGCCACGCCTGCCGAAGAAGCGGCGCCAGTGCCGAAAGACGAGCCCGCCAAAGAAGCACCGCCGGCTGAAGAAAAGCCGGTGAGCGACGAGAAGCCAGCGGAAACGACGAAAGAAGAAGAGAAGCCGATGGCGGAAGAGAAGCCTGCAGAGCCAGCACCTGCAGAGGAGAAGCCAGCACCTGCAGAGGAGAAGCCAGCACCGGCTGAAGAAAAGCCAGCGACCGACGAGAAGCCGGCGACCGAAGAAAAGTCAGCTCCGAAGGTGATGTCCTTCGACGACGTGAAGGAGAGTCTCGCCGACGAGTTGGCTGGCCCAGTCGCACGACAAAAACTTTCCGCAGCCATCGAAGAAGTAACCAGCGTCATGCGGCGATATTTCAACGAAAAGTCGATTTATGATGCCGACGTGAAAGCAGGCAAGAAAGTCGATGCTCCTAAGCGTCCGGACTTGAAAGCACTCGCCAAAACACTTGGGCTGGACACGAAAACCATCGAGCCCAAAAACGAAGTCACGATCGGTACCGAGTTGATCGCTGAGTCCTACGAAGTCGGTACCGAACGCTTTCAACGAGGCCCGTCGTTTGCCGTGATGATGTACGGGGTTCGCAACAGCCAATCGTTTATTCCGAAACAGCAGTTGTTCTATCCGCTTCAAACCGCGGATGACCAATCCGGTAAGAGCTACGTTTCGTGGAAGACGGATGAAACAGAAGCCTACTCACCCGAACTCGACGAAGTACGCGAAGAAGTGATCATGGCGATCCGCACACGTGAGGCACGTCAACTTGCTCGTGAGTTTGCCGAGGGCATCGCAAAGAAAGCTAACGAAGCGAAAGACAAGCCACTAGCAGACTCGATTCCCGCCGACAAGAAAGAGTTCTTGTTCGAGGAACTCTCGCCGTTCACGTGGATGAATTCGTTCGGGTTTGGTCGCGCCTCGATCGGCAACGTTCCAGAACTCGATTCAGTAGGCAGCAGTTTCATGCGTGAAGTATTCACGAACGAGATTGGCGAAGCCGGTGTTGCATCGAATCAACCGGAACGCGTCTTCTATGTGGTTCGCCCCAACGGATTCCAACCGTCGGTTGATGAACTCCAGCGGCGATTCAAGCAGCCTCAAGAACGGATGATGGCGATGCTTTTGGGCAACGAAGAGGCGGGTGCAATCGTCCGCGGTTTTTACAAGTCAGTCGACGATGCAATGGGCTTTGAGTACGAAGCTCCAGAGCAAGAATAGAATTCGCAACGGGATACTAGACCTTTGACTATCGATACATTCCGTTACGCGATTTGCAACGAGACGTTTGGAGATTGGCCGTTAGATAAGGCACTTTCGTTTGCCGTGAACTCCGGCTACCGAGGCTGGGAAGTGGCTCCGTTCATGCTGAACGAAGATGTTCGAAAACTGGCTGCGAGCGAGCGAGCGGACTATCGTCGCACGGTCGAAGACGCCGGTTTGGAAATCATCGGGTTGCATTGGCTGTTGGCAAAGACTACTGGTTTCCACATTACCACGATGGACTCCGCTGTCCGTGCCACGACAGCAAGTTACATGACCGAACTCGTTCGGCTTTGTAGCGATTTGGGCGGCAAAGTAATGGTGCTGGGATCGCCACAGCAACGAAACGTTGGTAACGGCCAGTCAATGGAATCGGCGATGCAAAACGCGGCCGAAGTTCTCAAGGCGGTTGTTCCCACGCTTGAGGAATTCGACATCCAAATTGCTGTCGAACCGCTGGGCCCGGAAGAAGGCAATTTTCTGAACACCGCCGCCGAAGCACGCGATTTGATTGAACGAGTCGGGAGCCCCCAAGTCCAATTGCACTTGGACGTCAAAGCCATGAGTTGTGATGCCAAGCCGATTACCGAAATCATTCGTGAGTTCGCGGACTTGATGATTCACTTCCATGCCAATGATCCGAATCGTCAAGGCCCGGGCATGGGCAACGTCGACTTTGTGCCAATCATGCAAACGCTAGCCGACGTTGAATACGACGGCTGGGTGAGTGTGGAAGTCTTTGATTACGCGCCGGGTGTCGAAAAACTGGTCAACGACAGTTTGGTCAACTTGCGAGCAGCAGCTACTGCTTAACGAGTTGCTCGACTTTTTGGCCGGGAAAAGCAAAGCGTCCATAGGTGGCTTTGGGAATGGTCCACTTGACCTCTTGATATTCGTGCTGAATGTCAAGAAGCACTCGACGTGCGAGCAAGAAGACATCTAGCCGTTCGTATTCATCGAGCGGAACAACTTGCGAGCGACGCTCTTCGGCGATACCAACGGTACGATCCAGGTGTTCGGTCAACATGTCCACTGGCGAGTCAGACTTTGAACGCGAGTAGACGCCATTCACGCCGACACGCAAACGCGAGACCTTGGGGGTGCTTGCAGAGAGTGTCACGATCACCATTCCGTCGCTTAGAACACTGATATATCGAGTTAAGCTTGAATTGCCGTTCTCGCGAATTTCGCAAAGAACGATCTGGTGACAACCCAAGGCTAAAGCGGTCAGATGGCGTCGGTCGTCCTCATGAACGTAGATGCGTTTTGGTATACCGAAGCCCGCTGCGCATAATGTTTGGACTTGGTCATCCATGAGTGGCGGCAGATGCATTTCGCTTGCATCGGATAGCCTTGGGTCAACGTATTGATCCGAAGGAACCGGCTTCTCGATCGACTGGGTGCTTGACATTTTGGCAAGGTAAACTTCGTTTTTAGGTTCGCTATACTTTGCCGTTTGCATGCTTGTCACTTCGGAGGGTCGTGCTGTACGCGGGCTAAGAAGTACACCTGCGACGGAAGCAACACCAAGGACGCATGTAACAAAGCCAAGACTTTGCAATAACGTATCACCGTCGACGCGATTCAATCCGCCCAAGTTCCAAGCGAGATGGCAACCGCCGACCAGACCCGCGAACCCGACAAACAGGTAGAACGCACGAGTCAGAAACCCACCGCGACCGTAGCGAAGAGGGTATCCCAGCATGCTGATCAGGCTTGGAATAGGCATGAAAATGAATGCGAGCACGGAGGGGCCGCCGCTGCCGGCGACAACCAACCCAAGTGCGGTGAGTAATCCCGACGCGACAACTAGACCGATCGAATGATTGCGATTGGGTACAACCGCGACTGGTGAGATGACATATTTTGGGCGACTGTCGAGATCTATCTTTATGCCATGGTCACCGAGGTGACTCATCAGCTTCTCAACCCACGCTAGGTCCCACGACTTGCGAACGTAACCAGTGATCGACGAATCCGAAGCAACTTCGGCTTTGGCGCGAGCGACTTCAGGATCGAACCGCGACATGACAACGAGAACCGGCACTCTGGCGGGATCGATTCCGCGAGGGCTCACAGAAATTGGACTGGATGATTGCGTGAGCAACTTCATGGCATCCACGCCCGCGAGCGATTCTTGGATTTTCTGTTTCATCTCCGCTCGATCGCCCTGAGGATCCATTTCCGCAATCATTTTTTGGATTGACGTGATCTGGTCCTGGGTTTCGGAGATGTCGACCGAGTGCAGATGGACGTGCGCGTTATCCGCAAGGCCATCTCGTACGAGTTCTTGCCAACTCAGCGTTTGGGCGACTGGCTTCATCGTCAGTGACCGCTGTAATTGCGGGACAGCGACGAATAGCCCGTACCCCAAAGCTGCAATAGCCAGCAAGCTGCCGAAGCTGATTCGCAGAGTCCGTGGCTCGTTCGAGGCCGGATAATCGGAATAACTCATCTTGGGCGAATCTAAATGGAGGTTGTTTTCTTGCAAGAGCTGCGCACACGGGGGGGCGTTTGAAAACGTAGGTCACGATTCCTACGTGTGACTATGATTTGGTAACAAAAAATGACTACATCAATAATCTGGATCGCAAAGGCAAGTCAGTGACTCGGATTCTTATTTCGGCATTCGAACCGTATGACCGTTGGTCGACGAACTCGAGCTGGCTCGCTTTGGTCGAGCTGACCCGTTTTTACGCTGGTCCTGCAGAATTAACGACACGGCGCTACCCGGTGGAATTGACCGAGATGAGCGAGCGATTGCGCAAGGACCTCCAGCAAGACTTTGACTTTGCCTTGCACTTGGGCCAGTCTCCGGGTTCACCGCTGATCAAGCTGGAAGCCGTTGGACTCAATGTTCGAAGCGACGGATCTGCGCTGCTCAAGGACGCGCCAACCGCTTACCAGTCACCATTACCGCTTGGCGAATGCCACACGGCGCTGACTTCCGCAGGCATCCCATCCTGTGTCAGCCACCATGCCGGCACGTATCTTTGCAACGCAGTGCTGTACTTAAGCCAGCACTATGCGACATCGTTTGGCATGAAGACACGAACGGCGTTTGTGCATCTGCCGCTTGCTCCGGAGCAAGTCGCTCGCGATACTCAAACACTTCCAAGCATGAGCACGCCGATGTGCAGCGCTGCGCTCGCTGTGATCATCGAGACGTTACTCACCAAGACAAGAATCGCGTAAGCAATTCGATTCCCGGCTCAGTCAAAAAACTCTCTGGGTGAAACTGCCATCCTTCGAGTTTGAATTCACGGTGTCGAACCCCCATGATTTGGCGAGTGCCACCGGTTTGTGTCCAAGCCGTTTCGACAAGTTCACTTGGTAACGTCGACGGCTCGATCACGAGGCTGTGATAGCGGGTCGCAATGAAAGGATTCACGACGTTCGCAAACAGCCCGCTGTTGTCGTGATGAATGGCGTCTGTCTTGCCGTGCATCAATTGCGGAGCGCGAACAATCTTTCCACCAAACGCTTGGCCGATTGACTGGTGCCCTAAGCAGACACCAAGGATGGGAAACTCGCCAGCGAAACGTCGAATGAGCTCGACGCTGATGCCCGCTTCGCTTGGAGTACACGGACCGGGCGAAACCAGGACGCGTGAGGGCTTGAGTTCGGCGATGGCATCAAGCGAAATTTCGTCGTTACGAAACACGCGGATATCGATCGTGGGATCGATTTCCCCGAGTCGCTGGACAAGGTTGTAGGTAAACGAATCGTAGTTATCGATGACGACGACCATGGCTCAAAACAGCTCGCTGTTGTCAATGGGGAAAACGCTCTGGCAACCAAAAATTAGATTCTTCGGTGTATCAAGCATAAACGCTCTTCAGTCCGTTTCGACGCGATGCGTATAATGGCGTCAGTGGATACGCGTGACAATGTAACGTGCTGGCGTGTTCATTAATGAAAATGTTACTTGTGGTTCGTTTGTCGGATAACTGCCCGTGCTTTCGGTTCGCCCAAAAGTTGCTGAATTAGCGTTTCACGTCTTCAGCCGTTCATTGCATCCAGAGTTGTACGCGGTTCACCAAACGCGGCAAATCCAGCGAACGGAATATGACGCGAAAATCGAAATCACGAATTGTGGACATGTTGTCACATGGAACGCAGGCGGGATGACAATTTGCGAAGTCGCAATGAACGCCCAGCAGCCCTTGCCACGGCGTCGATGCTTGCTTTCCAAGCCGCTCAAGGGCAGCCGCACCGAACGTGCGGATTGCCGTGGCGGAGTTACCTATCGTACACACTTCCAACTCGAGCCGGTCGAACCCGATTTGTTTTGGATGGTCCAGCAACAACTTTGCAACGGTCCCACCGAAGGACTTTTGCACACCTTCGACGCCAGTGGAAGAATGGCTTTGGGTGCTCTCAGTTACATCAGCGTCGAAACACGGCTGCGATCGATGCTCGTCCAAGCGATTCACACGTTTCCGGACGATTACGCGATCGTCAAGATTGAGACGCTTTTTTCAATCGCCTAGGCCATCTGCGTGAGCGAGAACACTGGTTCGTGGGATCGTGATTTCGTCCAACAGTATCTGGTGGGTGTTATCGATCTGCGTCGCGGTCTGGCGGTGCATGCGATTCAGGGAAATCGCTCAGCCTATGCTCCGGTGGCGTGTGTGCATGGCGACGCCGTTCAATTGGCTCGCTCGTACGCCGCGTTTGGAATTCGCCAGATCTACATCGCTGACTTGGATGCGATCCAAAACCAGTCCGCACCAAGTTCGCTACTGAATCGAATTACCGAGTCGCTCGAGACCGAGACTGAGTTTCTCATTGACATTGGATGGCGAGGCGACGAAACGGCTTTGGCAAAGCGGTCGATCCAAGCGATCTCGGAAAGACATTCACGAGTCAGTTGGATTGCGGCAGGCGAATCGGCGATTTCAACCGATGCGTTAATTGCATTGAGCGAGATCGTCCTAGCTTCCCGAATGATGGTTGGTTTGGACTACCACGACGACACCTGGATGTCGACCAAGGTAACTGAATCGGATTGGCTTGAGATCGCTTCGAAATACCGCCCACGCGGCGCAGTTGTTTTGGACCTGAAAGCGGTGGGAAGCGGGTCAGGTCCGTACACTGCGAAGCGATGCCGCACACTCAGGCTTCGATTCCCGGATTGGCAAATTATCAGCGGCGGCGGAATTCGAGACCAAACGGATGCTAGAGTTTTAACGGAAGCCGGATGCCAAAGTTGTCTCGTGGCAACAGCGATCCATCCGCTTCTAAACACTTAGCCTCTCGTTGACAGCCATTCGCTGTTTAGTGGCTGTGACTTAATGGCTGTGACGAACTTCCCGAACAACTGATGTAATCGTTAAAGCCACTAAGATCACGTTGAGCCAAGCGAGCCGAAAGTCCTGTTGGCATTCGGGTCGATATATCCATACCAGCGACGTAGTTCGCTACAGTTCTCGCTCGATTGACAACGCCAATCTCGCTTATTTGGCTACTCCCGCTCGTGAGAACGCGACGATCACACCAGTTGATGATATGGAAGCAGGTCGGTTGGTATCCACATGTCAAACATGACAGTCTTCGACGAAGCAGGTCTGCAAAAAGCCGCCATCTTGCTGATGAGCTTGCCCACGAAGGCTGCCGCGAACGTCCTCAGTCAGCTGCCTCCTCGCTATATCGAAGCGATCAGTATCTGTATCGCCCAAACAGAATCGTTTGGTGGCGACGAACAAGAGGTCGTGATCGCAGAGTTCCTGACAAGCAAAGCGAGTTCGCTTTACGCCACTCCGGGTGGACTCGAGCGCGCCAAAGAACTGATCAAGCAAGCGATGGGTCGCGACGCCGGCGACATGATCAGCAATCTGCAACAAACGATCGAAGCGATGCCATTCGGCTTCGTCAAGAAAGTGGATGCACAGACGCTCTTACAATTTATCGGAGAAGAGCACCCGCAAACAATCGCGTTGCTCTTGAGCTATGTGCCAAGTCCGTATGCGGCTGAGGTTCTCGCGGGGCTCGATCCTGTGAAACAGCTTGAAGTCATTCGCCGGGTGGCTTCCATCGGTCGGACTAATGCGGATGCTGTCGCCGATCTCGAATACGGATTGGAAATGCGGTTGAGCAGTATGGTGAACCAGAAGCACAGCAATGTCGGTGGCGTCGAAAGCGTTGCGGAAATCCTCAACGTATGCGAACGTTCCATCGAACGTGTGATCATGGATTCGCTCGGTCGCGACGATCCAGAGCTTTCTGACGAGATTCGCCGACTGATGTTTGTCTTCGAGGACATTGCGAAACTCGGCGATCGCGACATCCAGGCGCTGCTCAAGAACGTGGAAACGGCCCAATGGGCAATGTCGCTTAAGGGTGCCAGCGAACCGCTGCAAGAAAAGGTCATGCGAAACATGAGCAGCCGTGCTGCCGAAAACCTCAAAGAAGAAATGGGTTACCTCGGCAGTGTTCGGCTCAGCGAAGTGGAAGCGGTTCAACAAAAAATTGTGGACATCGTGCGCCACCTCGAAGACACCGGCGAAATCTCACGCCCATCCGCAGGCGAAGAGCAAGACGAATACGTAAGCTGATCCGTCAGGCCATCCAATAGCGATTTTGTTGCTGCTTACGGATCACGTACAAGACGGATCCGGAGCCTCGAGTTCTTCAACGAACTCAGCCTTTCCAGGCTGAGGTAATACTTTTTTCGTCAGGCTTTCCAGCCCACAACGACAGAGCACTCTCTTCATCCGGCGCTCCACGCCTCAATGTCCAAGTTGTCCGCCAAAGATTCGCATCGCGGCCTCCGCGTCTTCGCAACCGAGCGATGAGACATGTCGAGTCGCTGGATCAATGCAAGTCGTCACGAGCACCGATGCGTTGATGCTCGCTAGGCCTCGATAGCGTTGCCCATTGAACTTGATCTGCTTTTCATGGAGTGCATCACAGAGCTTCTTGTAATGCGAGTCACTAAACGCGTGCACGCGATCTGGAAAGTCCGGTGACGAAATCTCATACACCGGTGGACGGATCACACTGATTCGTCCTGATTCCAAAAGCGGCCGCATCCACCGATGGAAAAACATCAACATCAGCGCCCCGCAGTGAATGCCGTCTGCGTCCGGGTCCATCATCAACAGCACGCGTTCGTATCGGATGTTCTCGATATTGAAGCTCTCTCCCCAGCCAGTCCCAATGGCATTCACGAGCGCCTGCAGCCATTCGTTTCTCGCCACCGTCGCCCGACTCGCTTTCATCGCATTGAGTGGTTTTCCTTGCATCGGCAGCACCGCCTGAGTCCGCGAATCGCGAGCGTTGACGACTGCCTGGGCGGCTGAGTCACCCTCGACCAGAAACAACTCGGCCCCAGAATCCGGGCCGTTGACCGCACAATCCGTCAACTTGATCGGAACTCGCGGGTACATGATGCGTTACGCCTTGGCGTCTGGGAAATGTTGAAAGAGCCATCTTTTAAAGATCCAGCCAACCTAACATGGCGACGAAAAAATGACGACCATCGAGTCAAATTGATTTTCGCATTCAAATCAGCCTCAGAACCGCAATGCTTTGAGTTGATTGTCGACTCCAACGAATCATACTGAATCGCTCAAAATAGGCCGCGTTTGGCAAAAAACTTGAACTGTTTGGACCAACGCCTTTCCACTAAGTCGCCTGGACCCCACTAGGCTCGGACTCCTCATGACTCGCTTGCGTCGCACCTGTTCATTTCATCGCCCATATCGCCCTGAGCTGACCACCCTAGAACGACGCTTGATGCTCGCGGCCGATGTCGCGGCGCATACTGGCGACATAGCCTCAAACGAGACGACATCACCAGGCTCAACGGTAAGTTCCCAATCGATCGCGTGCAATCGCGTGAGCACGCCCGAGATCGTATTCATCGACTCCGCGATGGACGACATTGAATCGTGGAGCAGCTCGATTCCCAAGTCCGCGGAATTGGTTTTGATCAACGCAGGCGACGATGCCATTGATGAAATGACGCGAGTTCTCGAAAAACGCTGTGACGTGCGATCGATCCATGTGATCTCCCACGGAAGCGAAGGCGTGCTCCAAATTGGATCACAATCAATCGATATCCAGCAACTACGCGAACACCGTCAACACTTGCAATCCTGGCAAGCGGCACTCTCACCCGATGCCGACATCCTTCTCTATGGATGCAACGTCGCTGGTAACGCCTCTGGACAGCAATTCATTGAAGCGTTTGCCCAATGGACACAGTGTGATGTCGCTGGATCAGACAATCTCACCGGTTCGCCGACTCGCGACGCGGATTGGGAACTCGAATACCAGATTGGCGAAATCAACTCCGCCGTCGTGGTATCCAAATCGTGGCGAGAACAATTCGCTGGCACATTATCGATCACGATTTATGCCGCCGGCGAGACGGGCCAAGAGACGATGGAGCTTCTCATCGACGGAACGTCCGTCGCCAGATTCGAGAACGTACTTGGCAACGTCGCTCAACGTGAATTCCAATCATTCACTTACGAAACCACTGACAAGTCAATCACGGCGGATCGCATCCGTGTGCAATTCGTCGGCGACGTCTATGAGCCTGGCGTGATCGACCGGAATCTCTGGGTCGACCGCATCGAAATCAACGGAGTTGCCTACGAGACTGAATCCGACAACGTCTTTTCCAACGGTACTTGGGTCAGCGGACTCGGCATCGCCCCTGGAAACCGCAACACAGAAACACTGCATACTGACGGGTATTTCCAGTACGCCAACGACGAGCCGACTGGCTACTACCGATCGATCGATGGCTCGAAAAACAATCTTGATAATCCAGACTGGGGCACCGTTGGGGAACAGCTTCAACGCGTTCCCCCAGCATCTTACGCCGACGGAATTGAATCACCGGCTGGCGAAGACCGACCAAGTGCTCGCGAAATCAGCAACACCGTTGCAAGCCAAACCCCTGGGCTGGAACGCAACGAAAACAACCTCTCCGCGATGGTGTATGTCTGGGGCCAGTTCATTGACCATGACATCGACTTAACGCAATCCCAAGGTCAGGATGGTGAGTCGTTCCCGATCAGTGTTCCAGTGGGCGACCCCTTCTTTGACCCCGATGGTACGGGCACCCAAACGATCAGCCTCTCCCGATCTCGCTTTGATGAGACGACAGGTGGCGATACCGGTGTCCCAAGAGAGCATCTCAATGAAATCACTTCCTGGATCGACGGCAGCATGGTGTATGGCTCCACCGATGAATTGAATGCCTCGCTTCGTGAATATTCTGGCGGTCGCATGCGAGTGAGCGACGAGGCGTACTTGCCCGTCTCCGATGGTAAGTATCTGGCTGGCGACATTCGCTTTGATGAGAATGTGAACCTGACGGCCATGCATACGCTTTGGGTTCGCGAACACAACTATTGGGCCTCGCTACTGAGCAACGATTTCCCCGAGTGGACTGACGAGCAACTATTCCAAGAGTCCCGAGCGATCGTGGTTGCTGAAATTCAAGCCATCACCATGAACGAATTTCTGCCCGCGCTGCTCGGCGACACCGCGATCGCAACCTATGCCGGATACGCCTCCACGATTGATCCATCGATTGCAACCGAATTCTCGACTGCAGGCTTCCGCATTGGTCATACGCTGCTCAATGATGAAGTCTTCTTCATGGACGACAACGGAGTCTATGTCGAAGAAACTCGACTGCTTGCGAATGCCTTCATGCACCCTGAGCTCGTGCCAGAATACGGCGTTGATGCATCGATGAAGTCCGTGATCTCGATTCAAGCTCAGGCGATCGACACAGAAATTGTTGACAGCGTTCGCAACTTCTTGTTCGGGCAACCTGGGGCGGGCGGCTTTGATCTCGCGTCACTCAATATCCAGCGAGGCCGCGACCACGGACTGGCGGACTACAACACCACTCGTGCAGCTTACGGACTCGAACGCGTCACCGACTTCGACCAAATCACGTCAAACGTCGAGCTTCAAAACAAGCTCCGTGATCTCTATGGCAGCGTGGACAACATCGACCTCTGGGTTGGCACATTGGCGGAAGATCACGTGCCGGGTGCAGCCCTTGGCGAGTTGAATCAAACAATCATCGCCGAGCAATTCACACGTCTGCGCGACGGCGACCGCTTCTGGTACGAGAACCTTTTCGCTGGAAAACAGCTCGAGGACTTGCGATCAACCAAGCTGGCTGACGTCATTCGACGCAACACAGGTCTCGAGAACATGCAAGACAACGTGTTTTATATGCAGTCCGTGATCGAAGGCCAAGTCGCTGGAGCGAATGCAGGAATCGAAGTGCTCCTTCGAAACGCGGACGGTCAAGAACTCACACGCACCGTTACGAGCGAATGTGGTTACTTCCAATTCGGCTCGATCGCAAGAGTCGGCAACTACACACTCGAACTCAGCGCGAACCCCGAAGCCACATCCACCGTCGTCCGCATCACCCGCGGCGACGAATGGGTCTGGGCAAACATTGCCCAGTGTGAGTACGCCTAATACGAGCATGCATCGTGCCAACGTTTTCAACGTCGCATGATCCCGCCAAGTACTCCTTCCAGGCCGTTCTTGGCGACATCATACCCGTAGCCGCCTGCACCATCGTCGGTCTGTTTCCGGATCGCGTACAAGCCCGATACGATCAGATGACTCAGTCCAATGGAATGCAAGGACTCAATCTCGTCGTCGGAAAGCGATTCACACGCAGCGACAACCTTTGCAATCCATTGACCACTGGGCCCACTCATCAGCACCTCACGATCGGATTGAAAACTCGATGGATTAAGTCGCTCGAGTGATCGCTGTGCAAATTTGGACGCAACCGGTTGTTTCGCGAGCGAAAGTAAATAGGCGACGCTTGCATCACAGAGTGGTCCGTTCGAATCATCCGCTTGCAATTCCTTGAGCACACTGCCGCTGTACTTGCCGCGTTCGACCATCACCAGACACGCTTCTCGCAACACACTCATCGGCCATGTTCCTTCGCCAAACAGCTCTGGCGCACACCTCAGTCCGTACTTGCCGACCATTCGAATCGCCATCTTCGTTAAACCGATGTCGTCCCGATGGGCGTCTGGAATCTCAAACGGGTCGTTGCCTTGACCGTTCGCGGCATACACAACAAACGCATCCAATGGACGCAGCAATTCGCCATCAACCAGCTTCGTAACTGCGCTTGCGAGACTTTCGTCCAGTAGCTCCTGATCGGGATACCGACGCTGCCAAACCTCGCGAATCCCCGACCAATTCTGTGGACTAAACAAATGGGCTAGCAGTGTCGTCACGGGCTTCTCTGGCTCGTAGTCGTTCCGCTTGCCGATACAGCATCGATCGATCCGCTCTTTCAGACGCGAGAATTGCGACGCCTCGATCCGCATGGCAGCCACCTTGCTGTCCCAGCGGTAGATCTGGCCGGTCGCCACATCAATCTCAAGCCGATCCGCTTCACGCACGGCGGTAAGTTTGCCGTCGGCAACACGGACTTGAAGTCCACTCTTGTAAGCGAAACCTGACCAGTCCGCTGGGCTCAAATACAGCGTGCTCAAAAACGGAAGCTCATGCTCCGATCGCCGTGAGTTGCAGCTGCCGGTTAAGTTCATTCGCGAAAACTTATCGTCCTCTTCAGCAACCGCGAAATTGGTTTCAAGTCTAACTTTGCCGTCGAATCCACGGGCGTCGGCTTGCCACAGCGACGTATTGCCGGAGTTCACCAATGTCACAAACGAATCATCGAACATCAACGACAGGTTGAAGTTTTGACGCGAATCCAATTCAACATTCGCGTCATCGTTGCTGCGAAGCTGGATGATTAAACCCTGCCGCGAATGCACAACTTCGAGTTCGAGACCGGATTCACGAAAGGTGACCGAGACGTCTTGGCCTCTGTCATCCAAACTGTTCAACCAGCTTCGCGCACGACCAAAAACTATCGCGGTCTCACTCAATGGCTCCGCAAGCGGGGGTACTCCCCGAACATCCGCAAGCTCAATATTCAAACGTCCGCGACCGCTTTCGTCACGATCAAAATGCACGTTGTGTTTTTTGAACCTGCCACAGTCCCAAAGTTGCTTGGTGATTGACCGGACCAGTGTTTGATCCACGGCGATTCCCGGCATCAAGCCTAAAAAGTTCAACACGGCATTGGACGAGTTCGTTTGAGTTCCCTCCACCTGGATGACTTCGGCAACATCGGTCGGGCCTTCCTCGAGAATGTCGACGATAAGCTCCGCAGTCAAATCCGCATCGTTTGGCTTGATCGTGACGTGTGTTTTTGCCGCCGAGAAACCGAAATCTTTCAATGCAGCGACGACTTTCTTGCTGAGCTTGATTTCCGTATCAAACTTGACGAACGAGCCGAGGTCCCAAGTCGGCGGCTCGGGCGAAGAGGCTTTGCCTTTTGAATCCACCCATCGGGTAATCGTCTCACCATTCAATTCAACAAACGTTGGAAAGGCATCATCCTTGGCCGAAGGCTGGGTCAATCGTTTGCCAAGTCGTTCAGCGTCGATCTTATACGCACCACGAATTTGTATCGGACCACAACGGAACCGCAGGCCTTCATCGATGGAAATGACACCGCCACCGACGTCGGTGCTTTTGAAATCAACCTGCGGTGATTTGAATCCTGAGTTTCGATAGCCCGCCATCAAGAGACGCTCGGCCACTTCTCTCACCGTGGAACGATCGCTGTGTGGATGCGTTGCCAAAAGAAAATCGGGGTCTGCGATCAGTGCCCTTCGCAGCTGCTCGTCCGAAAACGCTTTATTCCCAACAAATTCAAAGCGGCCCCAGCCCGCACTTGGTTCCTCAGCAACCAATGGGTTCGAAAGCCATGGGTTCGAAAGCGGGACAGCCACGGCCCATGCGGCGACGCACGCGAGAGTCCATAATCGAACGTTCATCAATGTCTTTCCTGTGTTTTGCCGACTCCCAACAACTCGGCAAGGGTCCCAGGATTGGCTGTTTCACGTCAAGATTGAATCAAATCGGAGAAGTTTTGAGTTTTAGAAATCCGTGCATACGGGTGCCTCGTCTTTCTTTTGGACGGATGATCAAGCGGCAAGGCTAGCGTCGCTCGAATCACTCCGGGAAATGACTCATGGAAACACTGCCCGAATCTTCCGATGCCCTGGAATCTCGGCTCCGCTGCAAGCTGGAGTCGTTGTTCGCTGACGCACACGAAGAACTTCTCGGGACGCTTTTTTACTGTGTCGGGAACCTCGAAGACGCCCGCGACTCGCTCCAGGAAACGTTCTTGAAGTGCTGGCGAAACCGAGAACAAATCGACTCCGTCGAAAACTTGCGAGCATGGGTCTTTCGCATCGCATTGAACACGGGCCGTGATTGCCGCAAGGCCGCTTGGAGTCGCCGGCGGCAATCGATCGCCGAGGAGCCAGAGATGTTATCGACTGCTGATTCACCCGAAACGCGACTGATTCGAGACGAGCAATTGCTCGCGCTGCGACGCCAAGTGCAAAACCTTCGCGATGAAGAACGCGACGTGTTCTTGCTTCGACAAAACGGCGAACTGACCTACGAACAGATCGCCGACGCCCTCTCTCTGCCACTCGGCACCGTCAAAACTCGTATGCGAAGTGCTATCAGTCAACTACGACAAGCCGTGGGAGACCAATCATGAACCACTTATACTCCAACAAAAGCGAACTTCGCCAAGCACTCTTGGAGCTGCACTACGACCTGCTCGATGAGGCCGAAGCTCACGCATTGCGCGCCGCGATCGAATCGAATGCGGAAGTCGCTGGCGAGTGGGCAATCACGCTCCAACTCGCTGGCAAAATGGCCAGTGCGGCGAAACTACCGGAGTCCGCTGCCGCGACGATTTCGGCCGCTTCAACAACGCATGTCTCGTCTCAAGTAGCACCATCACGCCAACGCGTCTGGGCCGCGCCAACCATCGTCGCCGCGATCGCCGCATCACTCGGGTTCCTGCTGATTGGCTATCGCAACGTCCAAAGAATACCATCGGCGCCCCGGCCTGCCGTGCGTATCGAAGCAAATCTCGTCTCAACCAACGCGCCAGATAACAGCAATGAATTCCGCGTGGTCACCTCGCGAGTCGATGGGACCGCAATCCGAACAGGACGTTTCCCGCTGACACCAGCGATCATCTCGTTCTCGGTCATGGCCAAGAGCGAAGTCCTGCTTCGTGGCACGATGCAAACGGACAGTTCCGGAACAGGTAAGATCACACTACCGCCTGAACTTGTGATTCCCAACGATGCAAAACTCAACGTCACAGCAAAATCCGCCGACGGAGAACTCGACTCGACGAGCGTAACGGTACCACTCGAACCAACTCGTTGCCTTACCTACCTCACCGTCGATCGACCTGTCTATCGGCCTGGTGAAAACGTTTACTTCCGTTCGCTCACCCTCGAACGCTCATCGCTCCGACCGCTCGTCGAAGTCCCGATTCGTTACGAGATCATCGACCCCAGCGGTGCGGTTGTCCCTGGTCTATTCAGCGAAGGTGTCAGCAATCGCGGAGTCGGCAATGGCATGTTCATGATCCCTTCCGCCGCCCCCGGTGGAACGTACACACTGGTTGCGAGAAGCCTCGACGGGTTCTTTCCCGACGAAAAGCGTGAATTCGAAGTTAGGGTGTATCGTGTGCCGCGATTCAAAACGAAACTCGAGTTCGATAAACGCAGCTATGGTCCTGGAGATACCGTCCACGCGACCTTTACCGCCGAGCGTGCTGAAGGCGGCGTGCTTGCCGACACGAGTCTGCGCATCGTCGCCAAAGTGGACGACACGATCGTCCATGAACAAATGACATCCACAACGGCGCTCGGCGAGTGCTCAATCGCATTCCATTTGCCGACACTCATCAAAAACGGTGTCGGACACCTTTCTGTGGTGGTCGACGATGGCGCGACGCAAGAAACCCAAACCAAAACGATTCCGATCCAACTCGGGCGAGTCGCGGTTGAGTTCTTCCCCGAAGGCGGCTACCTCGTGGACGGACTCCTCAACCGAGTCTATTTCACGGCACGAGATACACTCGAAACACCCATTCACATGGCTGGCGAAGTCCAGACTCGCGCTGGCGAGCGTGTTGCGAGTATTGAAACGACTCGCGACGGCATGGGGCGATTCGAGTTCACTCCAAAGCAGGGCGAACGATACACACTGAAAATCACTTCACCGGCCGACGTCACGGATTTGCCTTCGTTACCAACCGTCGTGAAGGACCTGCCAGTCATCGATACAGGCGTGGGTGTGTTTGATGCGGATCAACCACTTGCGATGGTGATCCGTAGCGCCGCAAGTCAAGCGGTGACGGTTCAAGCAGTTTGTCGCGGTAAGCTTGTCGCGTCGCAAAACATCACACTAAGTGCTGGCGAGACCACAGTTTCGCTGGCTCTCGCTGATGCCGGTGGCGTGATTCGCGTCACAGTTCTGGATGCCGAAACATCCCCGGCTAAACCATTGGTCGAGCGACTTGTTTATCAGCGACAAGAGAAGCAACTGAACGTCGAGATCGTTGACACAGATCAAGGGCTTGAACGCTCGCCGGGTGAACCGATCCGGTTAACGTTGCAAGTTCGTGACGAGTCCGGTGAACCAACACCCGCCGTGCTTGGAATCGCCGTCGTTGACGAAGTGTCTCTGAGTTTGGACCGTATCGAACGACCCACGTTACCCACACACTTCTTGTTGACAAGCGAAGTCAAGAAACCAGAAGACCTCGAGCACGCGAACTTCTACTTGGGTGATGGCCCAGAAGCTGCCCAGTCGCTCGACTTGCTCCTCGGTACACAAGGCTGGCGACGATTCATGAGCGGCTCGAGCGAGCAACCTAACGTGGATTTCCGCGAACAACTCGTGCGTCTACTGAGACTCGATGGTAACCCCAACATCGACCACGAGGCGACATTCCAAAGTGCCGCGACGCAAGCTCAACGTTGGTCCCAATATCGCGACGCGGTTAGTTCAATCTGGCGCGTCGTCGTTCTTCAAACTCGTGTATTCCTTTCCGTGATCATCGTCCTGTGGGCGATTTCTGTTGCGATCCGCATGCGTCGGCTGCATCGAGTCCGATACGTCGCCGGCCTGTTGATGGTGGCAAGCTCACTGGCGTTTTATGGCTGTGGTTCATCGAGCAGCAACACCGTCGTGTCGAGCGAAGAACTCAGACAATTTGCGAACGAAAACAAGGCATTTGCAGATTCACAGCGTGGGGCTTCCGCTTCGAAGGCTGAGATCGCTCAACCTCAAGCTCAAGTCGTCTCTCAAGGAATCGATTTACTCTTGCGGGGATTAAGTCCGAACTCTGAAACGCTTGCTGAGCTGCAGCAAAATCGACGTGACCGTGGTCAAGCGATCGAAGCGCTGGCCGGTCAAACGTTGTCGCCGGAGCAACTAGAACAATTGCTTGCTTCTCGGGGACTGGATGCTGAATCGATCGCCGACCAGCTACTTGACGAGTTGCGATTCCCGATTCGCCAATACGCCCACGTTCATTCCGCACCGGATACTGGATTGCGGGAAGACTTTGCCGAGACTTTGTATTGGCAACCGCTGATCATCACTGACTCCGACGGCCGCGCCTCGATGCGTTTCGATTTGTCCGATGCTGTGACGACATTCCGCGTTGGCATCGATGCTCACTCGGAGAGCGGACGCATCGGCTCGTTCAGCGGAAAGATCACGTCGCGTTTGCCATTCCAGCTCGAACCGAAATTGCCGTTGGAAGTGACCGCGGGTGACCGAATTGATTTGCCGATCGGAATCATCAACTCCACCAAGGAAAACGTTGGTGTTGAGCTAGCCGTTGATACGGATTCATCCCTTGTGATCGCTGGTGACGCGAATCGCTCGGTTACCTTGCCAGCGAGTCAGCGGTCGCGTGAGCTCGTCTCAATGAGCGTTCCTGCGGGAACTGCGGAACAAGACGCAAGCATCACGGTGCGCGGCGTCGGCCAAAACGTCACCGACTCCGTGCGTCGAACGCTGCACATCTCGCCATCGGGATATCCGGCGAGCCAGTCCATCTCTGGTCGTGTCACCGAGCGAGAAACCGTGCAACTTTCACTGCCCAAGGACATTGTCGATGGTTCACTCGCTGTGACCGTGAGAGCGTATCCCTCGCCGATCGCCGACGTGATGTCTGGTATCGAGAGTATTTTGCGCGAACCGCACGGCTGCTTCGAACAAACATCGGCGACCAACTACCCCAACGCAATGGCACTGCTCTACATGCAAGAAAGCCAAACTCAAAATCCAGACATCACCCAGCGTGCGATGGGCATGCTCGACCGAGGCTATGCAAAGCTCACCGGCTTCGAATGCCAACAACGTGGTTACGAATGGTTCGGCAGCGATCCTGGTCACGAAGCTCTCTCAGCATTCGGATTGATGCAGTTCTCGGATATGGCCAAGGTGATGGTTGTAAACGAAGAAATGATGTCTCGCACTCGAGTGTGGCTGATGGGCCGACGCGACGGCAACGGCGGATTCAAACGCAACCCACGGCATTTGCACGTCTGGTCGATACAACAAGAGATTGTCAACGCATACGTGCTGTGGGCAATCACCGAAGCCGATGTCGCATCCGGACAACCGCACCGAGCGACAAGCGAGCTGACGAGTGAACTTGATCGTTTGGCTACTGTCGCGGAGTCTTCAAACGATCCGTATCTCATCGCACTCTCCGCAGCGACGTTGATGAACGTTGGCCAATCAAACATCGGCGAGAATCTGTTGGAGAAACTCTCGCAACTGCAACACCAAGACGGCAGCCTGCGTGGAGCCACCACGGTCGTCTCCAGCGGCGGACTGTCATTGCAAATGGAAACAACAGCACTCGCAATACTCGCCTGGGTCAAGAGCCCACGTCATTCACTGCAAGCTCAAGCAGCGGCCAAGTGGATCACATCCAATCGCGTCGGTGCTGGAGGATTCGGATCCACGCAAGCGACCGTGCTGGCGCTGAAAGCACTCGTCGCCATGGCGGGTAAATCGTCGAACCAGACCAACGGTGGCACACTCCAAGTCAAACTCGCCGGCGACATCATCGGCGAAGCCCAGTTGCCATCCGATGCGAGATCCGGTTCGACTGTCGAGATCACCGGACTCGGTCAAAAGATCGCTGCCTCGCACATTGTATCCGGGCTTGAATCAGGAACCTTGGAACTCGAGCTTGTCGCTTTAGACGCCAACGGTCTGTCCTTCGGAATCGATGTGGCTTACACCGCGTTGACGCCAGCAAGTGACGATAACTGTCCGCTCAAAGTCTCAACGAGATTCAGCTCAAAACTAGATCAGCCGAACACGACGACCGCTGGTGAGACACTGCAAGTCGAGATGCGATTGGAAAACATCACGCCGCAAGGTTATGGCATGGCGGTCGCCATGATCGGGCTTCCCGGAGGTGTCGAACCGAGAATCGATCGTCTGGAAGAATTGAAAACTGCAGCCAGCTTTGACTACTACGAACTGCGTGGCCGCGAAGTCATCCTGTACTGGCGAACGATCGAGCCGAATGTCACCAAAACAATTGAATTCGACGTCATAGCAACGGTTCCTGGCAAATACACAGGCCCAGCGTCGAGAGCGTATCTTTACTACACCGCCGAACAGAAACACTGGACCGAGCCTCTGGAAATTGAAATCCAGTAGCCCAACGACGGACTTTGCGGAGGGTACAATTTGGACGTCGTCATCAACGCCCCCTCCCAAGCAATGGTGCTAGTGCGTCATCCAGCCTAAGAATTGGGGTTGGTTGATTTGCTTAAATTATACCCCACGCGGCTGAGCGTGGCACAAACTGATATGTATTTGGACTGTCATTTTGGGGGATAATCGTGGCCGTGTTGGAGTTGCCTGGAAATTTCTTGGAGACGCAGGGATGCGACGATTTCTATTCACTGATGAA
>JBGTAI010000292.1:0-8251 GCA_041749955.1 Pirellulaceae bacterium
GCTCATGATTTGCTCTGCGGTGTGGTTGATCCAGGCTCGATTGGTGGACAGGTCGACTACTCTCACGGTCTGTCCGACACTCATCCGGTCCGCCAAATACCACGCAGCGTCGGAGATGTACCTGACCGACATCAGAAACCAATCATCGACATAAATTTCGTATCGCATTTCAATCTCGCTCTCGCTGGTTTGTTCACTACTCAAAAACGATCTGGTGTCGTCCCTGACGACCGCCGAGACATCGTGCCTCACCAGACCGCCTGTACACTAACTGACCCCTGATTCCTGACGCCTGAACCCTCTTTTTCCACCCCTCTAAAACACGGCGATTTTTGCGAAAGTGGCGCTTTGCTACGAAAGCGCCACTTTTTCATTTCAGCCTACTTCGGCCAACGAATGTTCGATTTTCTCCGCCTCCGGGAATGGGTCGAACAGGTTCAATTGCCGCTCCATTTCCAGGGTGATTTTGGGTGCCTTGTACAGCTTCGCCAAACACGCCGTTGGCACCTCCTTCAAGCAGTCCACGTACGCCAATGTGGTCTGCACGTTCGAGTGTCCCAGGTGCTTTTTCACCAGCAGTACATCGTTGGTCTCGGCAAGAATCCGCATCGCACAGGTATGCCGGAACATGTGGAACCGCGTCGATGGATCGTCCATCATGCCCAGTTCCAACAGCACCGATCGAGCCTTGGCCGACAGCAACTGGCCCTTGATCGACTCGCCAGACCGGTTCGGTAACAACCACTTCGATTGCTTGTGCGTGATTGATGCGCGGTACGCGACAATCGCATCCACCAGGGTTTGGTCCAGCCGGATTGTGCGAGCCACACCATGCTTGAGTGGCTTGCAAAGCTGCTTCGGATTCCGCTTCATGTCCGGATCGCACGGGCACACGTACAGTGATCGGTTGAGCGGCTGGAAGTGTTTCGACAATGCGTGGCAGACTTCGCTCACTCTGAGCCCATTGAGCCCCAGCATGCAGCCGATACCATCCCGAGTCGACTTCGGCATGTGAACTAGATCCGATAGCTGGCGTTCCAACGCCTCGATCCGATCCAGCGGAAACCACTTGATATCTTCGCTCGCCATCGCTGATCACTCCACGCTCATCCGAACACGCCAGCCCAGCCCCTCTCCCCATACTTGGCGAGTAACGTGGGGAGAGGGGCAGACCATCGCCCGCCGCCTCCAGCATCGGCTGCGGAACGAATTCCAAATCTGCAGGGTCAATGCGATGCGTCATTGAAGGCGTTTCGCCACGTGCAATCGAGCAAACAAATGCCGTCCAAATAATCCAAAAAACAACGCGAATCATGGCTAAACTCCAAAGTCAACGAGAGGAACGCCATCACGACATTCGCATTCGTAGATGTGAAAGAATTCAAGGCTTTCAAGCTTTTCACTCCAGCGATTCAGTGCGTCATCAAACGATGTGAAAAGCTCGGTTAAACCTTCGATGCGCCATTGATTACCGTCGACGACGATGATTTCTCCAGCATCGACGAGAACCTTTTCCATCAACCGCAAGGCGGATTGTTGATCGCCGAAAAGATGAATTCGGTCATCGATCCCATCAGCCCATTTCATCGAGCTGAAACAAAACACACCGACCATAACGACACCACGAAAAGAGGCTGGAAGTGAACTAAGCAACGCGTCGTGAGCGAGCGCTGCGTTGCCAAGAGATGACGAGCTTTTTCAGGCCTTTTGGACCGAAGTGGTTGCGGAGACGCCGCAAGATGTGGCTGCCAGATTCCCACTCGCGCTGCAGAGCTTGGCGCCAGTGTTTGCCATGGATCGCGATGTATCGATCGAGTTCCTCGACGTCGCGTGTCGGCAGCTCGCTCAACACACGAACTGTGAACTTCCGTTTTCGGCTCTGCATGTCCATCCGGCTCCCGACGGTCGCCACAGCCGCCGCACTGCATTGGGGCAAACGCAATGCGACGACTGAAAACGAGCGTCAAATACCAGGGATCGCCGCATCGCATTCTCGCCGATTAACGAGAATCCATGTCACGACTAAGCAATCCCTCTCCCGAAACCCGGTCAATCCCACGCCGGAATCGACCAAAATGCCAGCTGCTCAGAAGAGGCAACCGCGGGGAGGGGATAACCTCGCCAAGAGCTGACGAGGTGAAGTGTAGGGAAAACCCAACAAATAGAAAAGAGGGGTTTTCCCTACTTTTTTGAGATCAGCTCAAATGTTGTTGTTTCCAACACTTTTGCGATCTTATCGCAGGTTGCGAGCGTGAACGAACCGACTCCGTCTTTCAACGACTTGTGCAGCGTCGAACGGTCGAGACCCGATTCACGAGAGAGTTTCGCCATCGTTATTCCGCGAGCGTCCATCAACGTGAGTACGTTTTCGGCGAATGTTTCCATGCTGTCGCATGATGGAAGCGTTGAGTGTGCCACTTGATTCATTCCTCCATGTTACATAAAGCACATGATTGCGTCTTGATCTCTGTCACTGGTTTCTTTCCTTGAAGACCAACCAGAAGTCGTTGATCCAAATCGCAAAATGCTGTTCATCGATAAATCGAAAACTGGCTGATTGATCCTTGTTAAAGTCAAGCTCACGCATCACAGGTTCAGGTGCACCACCGTCAATAGTCATCAAGAAACCGGCGTCTTTGAAAAAACCTCGTGCCTTCCATTGCACTGCGTAAACCCAAGACTGATCGGCGACTTCGGGGTTATTGGCGTTTCCTTGGTAGTTTCGCGTTCCCTCATCGTCCGCGTCCCAGCTAGTCATATAGAGCGTCGATATTTGTTGCTCCGAAAGAAGGACTTCGTCATACCAAGATCCACCGTCATTCATGCAGAACTCGACTAGGAACTCGTCAATTTGGTTGAGTGATTTTGATGTAACACGAAACAGAAAATCGTCTGTTTCAGCGTAATCACGACCGTTTATCCGAGCATTGTCCGCCGCTCGCGAAAGAGCTTGGTAATACTTGAAGACGCCCAACGGATTAACTTGATCGAACGCGGCGATAACGATCGAAACAGTGTTTTGCTTCCCAAACTTCTTAGGGACCGCAATCCTCATTTCGCTAGGTGTCTCAATACTGGAGCTTCGATTCAATTGCCAAGAAGCAATTAGCTTTTCATTGTTCCAAGTGGACTCACTTTTGAACGACTCACCATTTTCACGTATAACAGCCGCAATTGGACGCAAGCGCACATCCGGCTCTGAGATCACTTCCGACAAGTAGGCCTGTGCTTCATCCAACCGGTCTGCATCCGTTGGCAAATCAACGGCAACTGCCTCATCAACGACCGTCAGCTCACCACCACAGCCACCGCATGCAACGCAGGACAGCAGGCAAATCAGCCCTAGAAGTTTGGTTTTGACTGCGTTCACGATTCACCCTTTTGAAAGCCAGAGACATGAGCCACTTCTATCACCACCCCGACCTCACCGCCCGCCAATCCGTCCGCATCAGTTGCCTTTTATTTGCCGAGCACATCACGAGAGAAGACGTATGCATGTTCGATCTGGCCAAGAAACTCGAACGACACATTTTTGTTGATCCCTCTGACCCCGTCCCGCCGCAACGTTGCATGCAACACATCCCGCCTGGCTGGGAATGCACCTCATCCAGACACGAACCGGCATGCGCCGTTGCACCCGCCAAGCAAGTCAATGTGTTTCTAGACGGCCAGCTCGCCCTCAAAGTCGCCTCATCCGGTCTACAGCGAATGTGTGCCGTGTCGGAGCTGCCAGCGGTAATCGAAGCACTGAAACACGCGTTAGATACTTGTGAATTCACTTTAAGTTGCTCTGACAATCGTGATGGAATGCGTGATGGTTGCTCGATTTCCATTCAGATCAATCGTGACGTTCCAAAAGCCGTCCCAAGGCACGATCAATGAAGCTGGTAAGAGCTTGAAGAATCCTCCACCGCCTGCATGATCGAATGGTTTGCGGTTTTTGTATTTCTGAAAATTCACGTCATCCGTCATCACAATGTTGGATTGATGCGAACAGTCAACGACCACGGTGTCGCCGCGACGCAGGTGTTCGCGATTGTGCAAAAACTCCACGTTCCATCTCCTCGTCGTGAAAATCGACGGCAATCGGTTTGACATTGCTGTCAAACCGATTACCGTCGAAGTGAGTACCGAAGGAGGGGCTCGAACCCACACGCCCTTGCGGGCACTGGATTTTGAGTCCAGCGCGTCTGCCAGTTCCGCCACTTCGGCTGATCAGGGTCTCTGATTCGGGGCAGTATATCTGCACGATTGCGGTTTGAATACCACCGTCCAACCTCTTGCGCGAAAGGATTCTTTTGCCTGAAAGTACCTTAGCTTGATTGCGATAGACGCACGACCTCGTCAAATTCGCTTTGCTTGAGCGGTTGGACGCTGAGCCGGCTGCCTTTGCGAAGTAGCAACATGTCGGCCAGTGGCTTGTGTTGCCGTAATTCAGCCAGGGTGACTGGGCGGGCGAACTTTTTCTCGAGCTTGATGTCGACCATGTACCAGCGTGGGTTCTCGACGGTACTTTTCTCGTCGTAGTAGTGGTGCTTAGGATCGAGGGCAAAGTGGTCCGGGTAGCCAGCCTTGGCGACGATTGCGGTTCCCACGACGGCAGGCTCGGCACAGGCGGAGTGATAGAACAGGACTCGATCGCCCTTTTGAAACTCGTCCCGAAGCATGTTTCTTGCTTGGTAGTTTCGGACGCCTTCCCAGCTGCTCGTCTTCTTCGGCGAAGATGCTAAGTCGTCTATGGAAAACGTCGTGGGCTCACTTTTGACGAGCCAATAACGAACGCTTGGTGACTCCGAATCCTTGGTTGATGCTTTCGACATGGTTCTTGGTGGTGATGGCGTTTGATGGTGCGAGCGAGAGGCGATGTTAAAGTTTGGCGGCTAGGGCGTTTGTTCGGTCGCCAGGATTTTAGCCAAGATTTTTTAGGACATAGCCGATGAACTGAATACGCCTCTGGATAGGCGTGTCTAAATAAATGGTGTCGAATGCACTCGACACACCGACGAAGGCCAGGGAACGGGCCTAATCACACCCGTTCCACTTCTTTATATGAGGCCATTCGTCATGATGAATGCTGATACGATCCACACTGCTTTGGGCATCGCTTTTACCGCTGTTTGGTTGCTTGTTGGCCAAATTGTCATCGGTAGCCGCTGAACCGAACGAGTCGCAAGCTCCCGCAGCATGCGGCAACATCATTCGGACGAAAGGATCTGTTCGTAGACTTTCGTCAGGTGCTTGAGTGGAAAGACACAAAACGGATGTTCTCGGCTGGCAAGGATCGTTTGGGACGCTTGCCGCCGATGATTCTCGCTGAGTCGCGCGCTCAACTCGTTTCTCACATCGCCAAGTGAATCTGACATCTGGCGATTGAGCGCCTTGAGCTCGCGATGCCACGCGAGCTTCGCACCACGTTCGGGGACTGTGGCAAGCAGTTCCCTCTTTCGCTCGACAAGTGCCGAGGGAATGGTTGCTTGCTCGGCAAATAACTCGGGCTGGTAAAGCGAATCACGCAGCTCGCGACGCAAGCGAATTTCTTCGTTTGCCAATTCAGGTTCGGCTTCAAAGCCGGGCAACCGCACGGTAGCGGACATCACCATGAACTGTGGTGGTGTGATTCCAAAAAACGCATGCGTGATTTGATCGCCCAGTTGATCGTATTTCCCGCCGCCGATCCCATGCAAAAACAAATCACTCAACACCAGCCGCGAGTACATTGTGGTGATCAATGCTCGTGGGCGTATCTTCCACTTATTGCATTGCGCCGAGGCGAGTTTTTCTGCGGCCGAGTCCGACTCAGGCGACTCAATCACACACTCGCGGCCGCTGCGGTCACTGATAACGAGCGAGCCTTTGTCGTAACGAATCCACGCAGCTCGACGAGCTGGTGAATCGTCACCATAGATCCACAACGGCGCTTCGAACCAGTCGCCGTCGCGAGTTAAATTCGGAACCGGGTGGGCTGTGCTGCGGATACCGTGAGCATGACGATACGCGGCTGCGGAGCCGTTATAGCAATCATGGAAACGTGGCAGCTCGGAAAGGATCGACAGCAGAAACTTTGCGAATGCGACTGAACGCACCGCAACACTGAGCGGTATCTCGAGCGTTTGCAGTCCCAAGTCCGCTTCAAGGGCGTGGCGGGCCTGAGCGAGTGCACACCCAGCCACTCCACAACGCTGAATTGCCTCGCGCGCGTGGCTCCAAAGTTGTGTCACACAAGGATCAGTGACAAGCGGCGCAATGACGCGACGCACGGCGTCATCAAAGTGGTCGAACTGTTCTCGGTCCTCCACAACTAACTGCTCATACGGAATGCCGGAGCGCCCGTCGTCATACGAGACGAGCTCGGAACGTACGAGGTCCGTTTCAGCATCCAGAGTCGGGACACGAATACCGCGTCTCATGGCGACGTCATTATCGACGACGAGGTTGATTGGGATCGCAGGGATAGATCTGGCCAATCGATCCAACGCAAAGTTCTTGAACCAGACTCCCGCATGGAACAATTCAGGCTGGTGACCGGCCATCAAGATCGAGGGAATACCGTCTTCGTCGGTGGCACGTGTAGCATCGGCCCAGGACGTTGAGCGATAAGCCGACGTATAACGGACGGCGTCAGCGATCAACTGGTTTCGCCCAGCTCGCCGAAGCGATGTCCACCAACTCTCACTCCGCCAAGCGAGCGCACGGTTTTGGTGCCACAACGCACTCGCGTCTGCAAGCTTGGGTTCGACCAATGCGCTTCCGCTTGGCGATGGGGCTCGGTAATCGCGAAAAGCCTTTTCGGGAGGCGATGACGATTGCATGGGCGTAAGCTGGATACTGCGGTTGGCGAATCATCCCAATCCCACAGCATGTGACAAAGGGCGGAAGTGATAGTGGCACGGCGGCGAGCACGACAAAAACCGCCGCTGATGATGTTCAACCGCCAAAAAGCGATTAGCTACACAGCGATTTGCGTGAGCGGACTGGCCGGCCCTCGCTACAGGCTTTCGCGATCGCGTCGTCGAGCACCCGATTGTAATAGCTGAGTCGAGTCTCGGCATGATCTAAAGACCCACCGAACGACCGATTCAGATCCAAATAGATCAGCGGCACGGGCACTTCGATCACTCGCAAGTTCGCTGCGGCCGCCTCGACCCAGAGCTGGAGCGGCATCGCGTAGCCTGGATCCGTGATTTTGAGCTGTCGAAGCGCATCCGTCCGATAGGCCTTGAATCCACAGAACGCGTCCGTCAATTCGAATCCCAGGCGACGATTCAATTCACCAGTGATCCGGCGGTTGATGAACATTCGCTCGGCTGGCGGCTCGTCGTCACCTTCGTATTTCTTCAGGTAGCGGCTGCCGGAAACGATGTCTGCGTTCGCCGCAGCATCAATGAAACGGGGGATCCGCTGCGGTTGGTGCTGGCCATCACAATCAAGCGTCACGACGCCGTCAAATCCTTCGTTGATGGCAAAGTTGAACGCCGTCTGCAGGGCCGCGCCATAGCCAGCGTTCTCGGCATGTCGAACAACACGAACGTCGCTCCGCCGCGCAAGCACGTCGGAAGTCCCGTCTGTTGAACCGTCGTCAACGACAAGCACTTCTGGAGCGTAGAGGAGCACTTCGTCCAAAATCGGATCAACGAATTTCACTTCGTTGAAAACTGGAAGCGCAGCTAGCCATCGTTCGTTGTTAGGCATCAAAGCGAACTCGTTAAACAAAACTTAAGGGAACTTGCTGGGAGTACCTAAGACGCTGGCAAAAACGCAGCCAGCGAACCGACACCCACAGCTTGAAACATGATCAATCATCGGCCAAATCCGCCGCACACCGCAGCCGACATCGGGACAGCCATCCTTGTCATCATGAGGTGCAGAGCGTCTCAAGCATGCCGCATTGGCATCCAAAATTCGGGCATTAGACAATTTGAACGCAATATTCATTCCAAATCTGCCGTCATTTCAGTGCAGCCGGGCATTCTAGGTGCGACGACAAGCCGGTCAATGTTTCTGGCCGGGAATTCGTCTCTGGCCGGGAATTCAATTTGCACAATTCAATTTGCACAAAGGATTAGCAATCCGGATCAACAATTCGGGAATCCGCAGTCATCGTGCATACGGCAATTATACCCCACGCGGCTGAGCGTGGCACAAACTGATATGTATTTGGACTGTCATTTTGGGGGATAATCGTGGCCGTGTTGGAGTTGCCTGGAAATTTCTTGGAGACGCAGGGATGCGACGATTTCTATTCACTGATGAA
>JBGTAI010000293.1:0-42910 GCA_041749955.1 Pirellulaceae bacterium
GACTGAATTGCAAAGTGAAATCGCTGCGTGGGCCAAACGCACCAACGAAAAGCAACGCGGCGTCGACTGGCAATTCAAGATCGACGACGCTCGCACAAAGCTAAAGCGTCTCTACCCCCAAATTAAGACTGGATGACGCAGTAGGGTGCTTCTTTGGGTCCACGAGCCAAGTAGTCTTTCGCGGCAGCGTTATACGCTTCATCGCTTGCAAGCGTGCTCGCCGATGCAAGCATCTGGTTAGCGTTCGCGTACGGAATCACCACGACGATTTGGCGGACCCCAGACTCATCTTGGGCGGCACCAGAAAGCACACCCACCGGGCCAATGCTTTGACGCTTGAGCGCGGGCAACAGTGCTTCGGAGAGGTAAGCGTCAATCGCCGCTTCATCGCCGTTATCGCCGAGCAAATACGAACGGACTTCGTAGAGTTGCCGATCAGAGTCCGCGGCGCTAGTGATTCCACTGGTCAATGCGAAGCCGCTCAAGAGAACAGTTAATATTCGAAACAGTCGATTCATGGCAAACAAGTCCAGCGATCATGGGTAGAGAGGAAAACCAAACACCCATAATAGCTGATTTAGGCCAAGTTGAGTCATTCGCAACTCACTAGGATTTGCTTAGAAGACTCACGAAATTGTCGATCGCGGCAGTCGCATCATCGCTGTCATCATCCGTTCCTGCGGAGCCGAGACCTGCAGTGCTCGACCAAAACTTTGCTCCGCGTGGGTCGCTACCGAATTGACTGATCACACGATCGTGCAGGGTTTGGGGTTGGCCCGACGAAGAATTATCGGATGATTCGTCGGACCCGGATGTAGGTGGCGACGTTGGTCCAGCAAGGCTGTCTCCCGACTCCACCAGTTGTTCGGGTTCGCCGCCAACCGTTCCGCCGCCCTGGCCAAACTGCTGTTGATTGAGAAAATTGATCACGATCAAAGCATCGAGCGCTGTGACTGAGCCATCAGCATTCACATCAAAACCGAAGCCAGGATCGCCTTGTCCGACTGGGCCGGGTCCAAACACATTCAGGTAGTGAACGATCTCCAACGCATCGGCGGCGGTCACTGTGCCGCTTCCATCAACGTCTTCAGGAAAATCATCATTGTGGAACGGGATGTCGCCCTTGATGACGGTGATCACAAACGACTTGGAGATTGCATTGAACTGGCCTTGCGAATCGGTCGCGGTAATCTCGAGTTGAATTTCACTTTGGGTTGCAATGTCAACGGAGACACCCTCAACGAGTTTAAGGACATGTCCAGCCACCTCAAATCGAGCGTCATCCACTGAGAACGTGTATCGATTGTCTGGGATTAGTCCATCGAGCAATACATCGCCCACCGTGTCGCCGGGTGTCTCTTCAAACACCGTTGTGTTCGAAAGGCTCAACGACTGTGGTTGTTCCGGAAAATCTCTTACGCTCACCGTGATGGCCTGGGTGAAGGTTCCGCCAGTGCCGATTTCAGTCGCCTTGACGTTGATGACGATCGATTGCGTCGCTTCGTAGTCGAGCGAAACTCCATCAGCAAGTCGCAGGTCGAAACCGTCAATTACGAATCGTTCATCATCAAGTACTTCCAGTGTGTGCGATTGGTCGGCATCCACATCGAAAACGATCAATTCGCTGATTAACTCACCCGCAATATTTTCAAAAACGCTCACGTTCGCGGGGCCAATGCCAGTGATCGGATCGTTCGCGTCTTGGATGGTCAGCGTCGCATTGTTGATGATTTCGGTACCCGTTTCAGGATCCGTTAACGTGAGCTTGATGGGTATGTTTGGCTCGGTTTCAAAATCCAAACCTCCAGCGATAAGAATGATTTGGCCATTGATCACCTGAAAACGTGGGTCATCAATAACGATGATATGGTTGTCGTTTAAGTCCACGTCATTGACGAAAATCGTGCCGATCGGTTGTCCCAGAGGCAAGTTTTCTGGAGTCGGGTCAAGCGTGATGTCGACGGACGTTGGTGGGTCAGGCACTGGTGCAACGTTGATTTCAATCACGATTGGGTCAGAGACGTCCGCGCCATCGTGCAGGATCACCGTCACCGAATCTGTTCCAAAGAAATCATCGTTCGGCGTGTAAATTACCGAGCCATCAATCCCGACGACGACTTGTCCATGGGCTGCGACACCTTGCTGGAGCAAAACGAACGTGTCGCCTTGTGGGTCAACAATGCCAAGCCGTGCTGCCGGCGCTGGCGAGGTGAATGTTTGGTCTTCGACAGCATTAAATGTTGGAACGGCACTATATGAAGGTGCGTCGTTGTCTGCGAACGAGACGAATCCGAAACGAATAGGGTCTGGATCGACGCCGTTGACGATATTCACTCGATGAGCAATCGGCTGACGTAATAAGACCTTTTGCAACCCTAGGGTGCCGACAAGCACAACCGAGTCTCGGCTCGGGCCGAGTTCAATCGCTGTGACGGTGCCCAATGACGGAACGCTGATCGGGAACTCCGCGATAGGTTCGCTGGTAAGCAAATCCGTCACCAGAAGAGAGTCGTTCGGCGAAAGTGAAAACAGTAGCTCTCTCTCAGCGTCAATCGCGACTGGTCCCGTCGCATCCGACAACAAATTCAATTCCGCAAAACTAGCCTCCACATCCAGTACGCTGACACCACCGCTGAGTGTTCTCGCAGCCAACAGTCCCGAGACGTCGTCAAACGCGAGTAGCTCGCTGATTCCAGAAACGACGATCGTATTTTGGGTAATTGGAGTCGCCGTCGTGTTGCTCCAAAGCATCACAGCAAGCCCGTCAACGTCCGGTGAGGCGATGACACTGCGGTTGCCAGTGTCGCTGCTCACGACGCTCGAGCCGGGTGCGACAACAATCGCGGTTTCTGTGGTGAAAATATTGGTGGGGTCACTCGCATCAATCGACCGCACGACGGAGCCGGTCGCTGAGTCATCAAGCAGGACGCCGGTCCCATCATTACCAAGTGCGAGGCTTGACCAGGTAACGCCAGTTACGGTTCCCGACAGATCAATCGGGGTCGCAGAAAGTTGGTCAAGATCGACGATCCAAGCGGTTTCGCCGTTGTCGTTGGTGCCGATGGCAATCACTCGCCCGTCGGATAGACGTTGAGCCGAAGTCAGCGTTCCAAGAGCGTCGATGCCGCCGACTTGGCCCGTCTCAAGATTTGTCTTGAAGATCGAATCGCCAGTTAAGACAACCGAACCGAACGAGTCGACCAGAAGCGATTGGGGTGCAGCAATGTCGACTTGCGCCGACGACATTGTTGGCTGGACCGGGAATGTTTGCCGTTGGGTGTTGCTGCCGTCGAAGACGCGGACGATCGCAAGCGAATCGGCGATATCGGTGAACGCAAAGCCACCTGCGGCATCCGTTAGCTGGTACGGTTCGCCCGCATCGAGTGTCGCGTTGTCGTTATGGTCCAGATAGACAAGCCGAGATTCAAGCCCTGATTCGGCCGGATTCTGGCGAATGGCTGGGTCTTGCTGGAATGATTCGTTGGCATCGTCGAAAACGATTCCGGTGAGCGTGGTTAAAACTCGTCGATCAGCGAGTTTTTCGATCAAAAGTCGACGACGTACGGTCATGCGCGGCGTGGAATTTTCTCGTTGTTTCGGGTTCGTCTTGCGAAGCATCTTGTTGCCTGAGCCGTTCATTTTCGACGAAAAAACGTAATCCACCACAGAAAAGCGACATTCAGACTACTGGAGTGCGTCAACCCTTTGAAGCTTCGTGCTCTGGAAAGTTCCTTCAAATGAGCATTTTTGCCCTGCCTAGCCTGAGTTTTCGTCAGTTTCGACGCTTTTGCCTGGATATCCAGTCTGCCCGGGTATCTACATAACGCGGGAAACGGGGGCGAAGTACCACAAAAGAATTCTAATTGCTAACTTTCCACGTAAAGTGACTGGGAAATCGAGTGCCAGCGGATTTATGATGCACGGCACTGGGCTAGATTCACAATTGCTGCCCAGAGCGTTCTCCTCCAACGACGTGTGTGTCTTTAATGATTACAAATCTTCAACGTGTACTTCGCAAATTTTCGTGGCACAACCCATGCGGAAATACGACTGTCTTGCTGGTGCTCGCGTTCCTGTTGATGGGTGAAACCCTTTTTGGTCAATCACCTGACGTCGGATCCGTGGAAGAAGATGGCGGGATGAGCATGGATGATTACGGGTCCGGTGGGGAATATGGCATGGATCCCTATGGTTCTGGCGGCCGTGCACCGTCAGCTGACATCAGCGGTGCAATCGATGGGGGATTGAGCAAGTCGCTTTCGCAATTCGACTTCATCTCGCTATTGGCACCCACTGCTGGAGCCCAAATGCCAAAGGGGCCAATTCTGCTTGGCCAAGCGAGTGAGGCATTCTCGAGGGGGCATCAAAAGCTTGCGATGGATTTGTATTTTGGTCACATGGTGGCTGAGTTCGAAGATGCTGGGCCTGCATTCAAGGCGATCAAATACGCCAAGGCCTTGCGTCGGCCTGTATGGCAAGTTCGGTGGGGTGTTTCCATTTCAACGAAGTTGGATGGCGTTTCGGAGCCCAAGCCGCTTACCGCTGACAGTCGACCTGCCAATAACAGCGGGTTTGATGGCGGTGGATTTGATAGTGGTGGAATCGAGGACGGTGGTTTAGACGGTGGAGGAATGGAGTCAGGCCGTGAACGCTCATCCGGAAGGAGTTCGTCACCCGGAAGCGATCTTCCAGGGGTTGCGCAAGTGAATGCGGGTGAGGTGCTCGAGAACAACATGGGCTTGGTCGCCACAATGTTTGCGGAGCAGTTTTCGTCTCGCTTTCAGGGCGGCGCGTTTGGCTCCGCATTGCCGTCGATGACACCACCTCCGGCGGAAGCCCCAGCAAATGCGGTTGGTGCCGGTAATGGCGACCCAGGCTACGATGACATGTCGGGATACGACGGAGCATTGGATGGCATGGGGGAGTTAGGCGAAGGCGGTAGTGGCCTTGGCGGTGCTCGTAAGCCTGCCGAGCCCGCGCCCTCGCTCGCACCAGCACCAATCACGCCTGGGTCGGACTCGCTTCCGATTTGGATACCCGGCATCGTCTTTGTTGGTGAAGGTCAATCGACTGTGACACTACAAGCGGCCAAGGAAGCGGGGATTGAATTGCTAGTTCACTTTGACGTAATTGCAAAGCCTCGTGGAACCGAAACCCAAAACATCTCACGCTGCAAAGTATTCCATGTCGGTACAGGCAAGACACTGATTTCAACCAGCAAGGGCATTGACTCCATGGAAGCGATGCAGCTTGCTCGCGCAGGACGCGGTACGAACTCAGATTACGTCACCGAACAGATGCTGAATATTTGGGCCTACATTGATAGGGAGTTGAGCGTGATGGAGTTGCCTCAGCTGACTCCAGCAGCGGCGAAGACTCGAGTCGGCATGATCGTGACCTCACCACCAAGAGAGCGTCTGCAGGCTCTGGCTGAGATTCGCATGTTCCAAGCAGCCGGACTGTTGACGCCAGAAGACGTCATGCTCGCTTTCGATCTTGTCGCGGGTGATGATGCGATGGAGCTGCTTTATGGCCCGATCAATGACCGACGTGAACTTGTTCGAACTTGGGCGAGCGAATAGACGTTGATTGGTCCGTCGGGCTACTCCGCCAATAATTCGCGAAGGGCTTTCATGCCTCGGTGCAACAGTCCGGCGATCGCGCCGGTGCTCTTGTCGAGTCGTGAGGCCACTTCGCTGAGTTTCAATCCCTCGAGATAGTGCAGCCGGATGGCGTCTCGTTGGGCTTCGGGCAGCGACTCGATCGCAACGGCGAGTGCCACCACATGCTCACACGCCACCGCATGTTGGCTGGGCGTTCCGACGTTGCCCGCCAATAGACCTTCGAGTCTCAGCGACGACGTGGCGAGTTTCTGTTCGATCGAGCACTCCCGGCGAATGTCTCGTTTGTCGCGGTGCAGGTCGCGATCTAAGTGCGTTAAGTGACGCGATAAGATCTGACGCAGCCAACCGCGAAACTCCGCTTCGGTCTCGCCACGAAACGTATCGATCGCGGCGACAGCTTGCGTCATCGCTTGCTGGACAATGTCCGATACGCTGAGCTTCGCTTGATACGCTGGTCGCATCTGTGTTCGCGCGAGCATCCGCAAGTACGGTTCATAGCGAGCGACACAGTCCGTTGTCACTTCACCGATCGGTTCGCTTTCGAAGTCGCTGTTCATTTCGTTTCTTTTTCGATGTTAAGCCGATGTCGGTGCGGATTCTTCAATCGACTCGACAACCACATCGACCATCCAGTCCAAGTCATCGGACGTTGCAGCGATCGGCGGCATCAAGACGAGTACGTCGCCCAGTGGTCGGATCCAAAGGCCGCGTTGCAACGAGAGCTGGCAAACGTCTTCCACCAGCTCACTGTGAGGTGCGAGTGGTTGTCGAGTCTCGCGATTTTGAACCAAGTCGATGCCGATCATCATACCTCGTCCGCGAATATCACCAACGTTCGGATGATCCACTAGTCTAGCCAAACGGTCACGCATACGTTCGCCATGCGTGCGAGCTTTCTCGACAAGTTGCTGCTCGTCGAACAGTTCCAGCGATGCGAGGGCCACTGCCGCAGCCAACGGATTGCCGCTGTAGGTGTGCCCATGAAAGAACTGGCGTCCTTCCTCGCTGCGACCAAGAAACGCATCAAAGACTTGCGTTGTCGCCACGGTGGCGGCCATCGGCAAGTAGCCGCCTGAGATGCCTTTACCCAGACACAAAATGTCTGGCGTCACCGCTTCGTGCTCGCAGGCGAACATCTTGCCCGTGCGTCCGAAACCTGTGGCGACTTCGTCACAAATCAGCAGCACGTTGTATTCGTTGCACAACTCGCGGACTCGAGCCAGGAATCCGACCGGGTGCGTGATCATCCCCGCAGCACCTTGAATGAGCGGTTCGATCACGACGGCCGCGAGCGAGCGATGGTGCTCGCGAAGAATGGACTCGATCTCGCCCGCGTAATGGGCGGCTGCGTCAGCGGCTTCAACGCCCGGAGGCAGTCGATAGCTGCACGGAAGCGGGCCTCGCAGGGGCTGAAACAGCAGCGGAGAAAAAATCTTATGAAAGAGGTCAATTCCACCGAGCGAGACACAGCCGGTCGTGTCACCGTGATACGAGCGAGCCAGTGCGAGGTAGTTTGTCTTTTCTGGGCGAGGCTGGTCGCATTGACGCCAGTATTGGAGCGCCATTTTGATGGCCGCTTCGACTGCCGAGGCCCCGTCGCTGCTCAGGAAAACGTGATTCAGCTCTCCAGGACAGATTGCGACCAGTGCTTGTGCAAATCGATCTGTCGTCTCACAACTCATACCGAGCGAGGTGACATGGGCCACTCGGTCGAGTTGTTCGCGGATCGCGGAGTCGAGTCGAGGGTGTCGATGGCCGTGGATGTTGCACCACATGCTCGAAACACCGTCAAATAGCCTTTGGCCATCCGTCGTGGTGAGCCAGCAACCGTCGGCACTTTCGATCACGAGCGACCCAGCTTCGGCCATTTGGGTAAAGCCGAGCCAAAACGCTGTGTGCCTGGTTTCAGTTCCAGAATGTCTGGTTTCAGTCCCAGAATGTTCTGAGCGAGATTGTTGCTGGGACAGGTTTTGACATTCGCTAGGGTTGCGAAACACGTTAAGGTTAAACCACTGACACTGGGAGCGAGAAAGAACAAGATATGGCCCGCGAAGCAATTTACCAACAATCCGACTCTGAGGGGAATTCTCGCCGATCCGGAGGCGAATCAGCCAAGGAAACCGCTGATTCACCGTCAAATGGCGGTGGAAGTGGCGGCGACAAGGTCATTGCCTCGGGTGCCGCACCGGCTCCTGATCCCCACGACGCGACGCTTCGTCCCCGGCGAATGGACGAGATGGTCGGCCAGCGCGACGTGATCGAACGGCTGAAGATCGCCATCGAGGCTGCCCAAAGCCGCGGCGAACCGCTCGGTCACATCCTGTTCGACGGCCCGCCCGGTCTCGGAAAAACCACGTTTGCCACCGTGATCCCAGCGGAAATGGGAGCGAGCGTCCACATGGCCAACGGTGCCGGAATCAAAGCACCTAAAGATTTATTGCCGTACCTATCGCAAATTGCCGAAGGCGACGTGCTGTTCATCGACGAAATTCACCGTATTCCTAAACCGGTCGAAGAGTACTTGTACACAGCCATGGAAGACTTTCGCATCGACATCATTTTGGGTGAAGGCGTCAGCGCCCGGACGCTGAATTACCAGCTGCGTCCCTTCACTCTCATCGGAGCGACAACGCGAGCTGGGATGCTCAGTGCCCCGCTTCGTGATCGCTTCCAAATTCGCGAGCATCTCGGTTGGTACACGACCAGCGAACTTTGCGAGATCGTGATCCGAAACGCGGTGAAGATGCGAGTCAACGTCGATGACGAGTCGGCGATGGAGATCGCTCGCCGCAGCCGCAGCACACCTCGCTTGGCGAATAACCGTTTGCACTGGGTTCGCGACTACGCCCAAAGCAAGACTGCTGGGAAAGTCGACGCGAGTGTCGCCAAGCGAGCGCTCGATATGATCGGAATCGATGCGATTGGGCTGGATCGTCAAGACCGCGGTTACCTGGATACGCTGATGCGAGTATTCGTCGGTGGCCCAGCGGGGCTGGAAGCAATCGCCCACACGATGAACGTCAGCGGCGACACGCTCGAAGACGAAGTCGAGCCGTTTTTGTTGCGCAGCGAATTGATTGTTCGCACGCGTCGGGGACGCATTGCGACACCAAAAGCGTATTCGCATCTCGGTGTGCCCTACACCGGTGAATCGGCTTAGTCGCTACACTTTGGCGATGAATGAGATCGACCAATTTGACTACGAACTTCCCCGCGAACGCATCGCCCAGGAACCTCTCGCCACGCGCAGCGACGCACGGCTGATGGTTGTCGAGCGATCGACGGGGAAAATTGACCACTACCACGTTCGCGATCTGCCTGGATTGATCGGTGCCGACGATACGCTCGTTGTAAACAACAGCCGTGTCGTTCCTGCACGATTGGTCGGCTATCGAGTGAGCACACGAGGCCGTTGGCAGGGACTGTTCTTGCGGGCTGACGAAGAGTCTGGCGTTTGGGAAGTCCTCACCAAGACTCGCGGAACGCTTGTCAACGGCGAAGAAATTGCCATCGAAGACCGTGATGCACGCCATGGCATGTCGCTCGTCGTGGTCGCTCGCACCGACGAAGGTCACTTGCTCGTCCAACCCAAGTCGATCAACCCAGAAAACGATGCGAGTTTTCGCGAGCCAGCCGATTGGCTCGATGCCTACGGTCGCGTGCCCATCCCGCCCTACATTCGCGATGGCCAGATGGTTGACTCGGACTTAAAAAACTACCAAACCGTGTACGCCGCGCCCCGAGGCAGCGTCGCGGCTCCCACAGCCGGTTTGCACTTCACTCGCCCGCTCATGGATCAAATCGATGTGCGTGGAGTTGCCGTGTGCGAAGTCACGCTGCATGTCGGCATCGGAACGTTTCGGCCCATCCAAACGGAGTCGCTCGATCAACACGAGATGCACAGCGAATGGGGCCGCATCGACACTGACACATGCGAAGTCATCCGCCGCCGAAAACTCGCCGGGGGCCGCTGTATCGCCGTTGGTACCACGAGCGTTCGCGTCCTCGAAAGTGCCGCTGCGGCTAGCGGTGGTGAGTTGAAACCTTGGGTGGGAAGCACAACTCTTTTCATTCGACCGCCTTATGAGTTCAAGGCAGTCGATGTGATGATGACGAACTTTCACTTGCCACGAAGTTCACTGCTTGTGATGGTCAGTGCCTTTGCGACGCGTGACATCATCATGCACGCTTACCAAGTCGCGATCGACGAAGAGTACCGCTTTTACAGCTACGGCGACGCGATGCTCATCGTTTAGTTTCTGCTTGCTCATTTTCCCCATTTGCCTTTCACTCGTTTTATGTCTCACGAAGAACAAATACTTGTTGTCCCAGAATCGTTCATTGCTTCGATCGGCACGATCAACGGTTTCGAAAAAGACGTCGATCGCTTTTTGAAACCGATCTTGGCTTGTGACCAGTTGTCGTTCCAGCCACGCGGTGCGATGGAAGTCGACCCGAGCTTCAAGCAATTGATTCCCTATGTGCTGCTCGAGTACACGACACCCGACGGTGTGACGCAATTGTTTACGTACACTCGCGGTGGCGGATCAGGCGAAAAGCGACTGCACGCCAAACGCAGCGTTGGCATCGGCGGGCACATCAGCCAAGAAGATGCCGCTGGCGACGGCGACTTTTACTCTGTCGGCATGCAACGCGAATTGTCTGAAGAAGTCATCATCAAGGCAAAGTATACCGAGTCGCGCGAGGGGCTGATTTATGATCCGTCCAACGAAGTCGGGAAAGTCCATCTCGGGGTTGTGCATCGGTTCGTTTTGGATGCACCACTCGTGGAAAGCAACGAAGCTGATTTAGCTGAGGGTGCGTTCGTCAACGTGCACGACTTGATCGCTGAGCCCGAAGGATTGGAGACTTGGAGCCAGCTCGCGATCAATGCGTTGTACGGTTAATGCTAGTCAGTTGGTTGAGTTGCAATCCATGATCTATCTCGACAACCATGCGACGACTCGTTGTGACCCTCGCGTGATCGAGGCGATGCTGCCGTGGTTGAGTGAACACTACGGCAACCCGCACAGCACGTCGCACTCACTCGGACGCGAAGCCGCCGACATGGTGCTGGCGTGTACCCAGAAAACCCGCCAGCTTATTGGTGCTCCTGGGACTCAACTCGTCTTCACCAGTGGAGCGACCGAGAGTAATAACCTCGCGATCAAAGGCGTCTGTCTTCATCCACGCCAGAAACGTCGCAAGGTGGTGACGCTTGCGACGGAGCACGCGGCCGTGCTCGATGTGTGCGATGAATTGGCTCGCCATGGGTTTGAGATCGTTCGCGTGCCGGTGTTGCAACACGATCAAGAATTGCCTGGTGTGCCGGATTTGGAAGCACTTGCTGCGGCGATCGATGACGACACGGCGCTGGTGAGTGTGATGTGGGCCAATAACGAAATCGGTGCCATCGCGCCGATGGCTGCGATTGCGGAGATTTGTCATCGCAAGGGTGCGCTGTTGCACAGCGATGCGACTCAGGCCGTTGGGCGTATCCCGCTGTCGATGCTCGCTGCCGACGTCGACTTATTGAGTGCGTCGGCTCACAAGTTTTATGGTCCCAAAGGGATCGGGTTTCTCGCCGTCGGAAACGGCAATCGACGTGTGAGATTGAAGCCTGAGATCGTCGGCGGCGGTCAACAATCCAACTTGCGAAGCGGCACGCTCCAGCCGTCGGGAATCGTCGCGTTAACCAAATCGCTCGAGCTGGCTGTCGAGGATTTGGCAGGCGAAAACGCTCGAGTCGCTGGGATGCGGAATCAACTTGCCGAGCAACTGTTTGCGGCCGTCGAGGGGCTGAAGCTCAACGGGCCACCGCTTTCAAGTGACCATCGGCTTGCCGGGAACCTCAACGTCACGCTCGCTGGAGTCGAAGGCGAAACGTGGATGTCGGCTGCGTCGGAGGTTGCGTTCAGCAGCGGTTCCGCTTGCAGCAGTGTCGACCCGGCACCGAGTCACGTTTTGCTGGCACTTGGAATGACGGAGTCCGAGGCTCGACGAAGTGTTCGGTTTGGCGTGGGCCGATTCAATACGCCCAACGAGATCGACCAAGCCGTCATTCGTCTCGTTGCCGCGCACGCACGTGTCTGTCAGCTGTAGCGCAGCCGTCAGATGTAGCGCAGCCAGACCCTTCGATGAATCGCATTTCGATTGCTAGCATTTCGTTTGTGTAATCGCCCAGAACGGCTGTGTTAACTAGATCGCCACCGTCGCGTTCCACGTCGCCCTTTGCCCACTCAAATCACTCTTTACCGAATTGGTAGTTGGTCGTTACGATCGGGGGTGGAAGACCGGCGATGGAGCGTTTCCGCGGCGGATTAATGGATTGGGAAATGGATCTGTGCGTCTCAACGAGGCTTACCCGGTTTCATCACCCAGCTGGCACCGATCGATAGTCGAAGGATTGAGCAATGGGCGGAGTCCCGATGCTACTGTTAGTCGCAGCCCTTGGAGTCGACTACGGTTGGCAACCTGATGGAGGCGGCGGCGTCGAATACGTGATTCAGGTTCAACCGGACCAATGGGATAATGTCAAACGGCTGGGAGAAATCTCCAGCACGATTGACCCGGAGGTCCAGGGACGTGTTTCGCGAGTGATCATTCGTGTTGGCAACGAACGTTTGCCACGAGTCACGCCACCGCTGCCGAGAAACACACAAACCTCATCATATAACCAGTTCCAGCCTGGCACGCCAACTGACGGACGCACAAACCCGAGCGGTAATATCGCTGCTGTTGACTTGGTGCCCGTTCCCATCCCAGAGATGGCTGATGTCCGAAGCGTTGTTCCTATCCCAGGCGGCTCCGGCTCTGCAGTAGGCTACGGAGCTCCAAGCAGCGCGTCGATGATGAAGCCAGATCCAGCGAATCCGCAGGGCGGGGGCTTTTCGCTGCCAGAGTCGCTTCAAAATGTCGCGAGTGGACTGGTCGAAAATTCGCGTGGCGCCATCGAACAGCTCCAACAAAATATGGGTGCAGGTGCTCCCAACCAATTTGCTCCCAACCAAGTAGCTTCCAACCAATTTGATTCGGCTGCCAACCAGCTTCGCCAACAAGGTGCGGCGACCAACAGTGCGATTGACCAGCTTAGTCAGTCAGCTCGAAGCTCATTCGCAGCTCAGGGACCCTCTACGGATCCTGTGGCTCCGAGCACGAATCGCGTGCAACCACCTCCGTTTACAAGCGCAGCGGATCCGACGGGAGCTATAGCACGAGCACGCTTAAACGGACCGTCCACAGACCCGACGGCGAGTCGGAGTGCTCAGTGGTCACCAATCGACGCCGCTCGTGAAGCTGCGGCGACTCCGTCCTCGGCGGCAAGCGGGTTTGGTGCAACAGGCACTTTTGGCCGCGAGCCTGAAAGCCTTCGAAGCACCGCGACTCCTAGTTTCGCTGGAACGACAAACACACCTTCTGACAATCCGTTTGCGAGTCCTTCCCCAGCATCGGCCACCGCAAACGCTCTGGCGACGGAGGTGGATTACCGATTGACGCCAGCCCAAAAAGCCTCGCTTCCTCCAGGGGCCTACTCGTTCAATGAGAAGGGAATTCCAGTGGATCGAAATTGGAACCCAGTTGATACGTCGATGTACGCCAACAACCAAACTCGATCGCCGTCCGCCTACGATCCAAACGCACAGGCAGCAAGCGGTCTCGGATCGCAATATCCGGGTGCTGCAACTTATCAGGGCCCAGCAAATTATCCCTCCACTAGCTCCGCACCGAACTGGGGCAATTCAGCGACCTCAGCAATCGGACAGCCGACTTCTGCGGGATCATTGACCGGCAACCCCGCTTTTGCCTCGACTCAAACGTCCGTTCCCGCAACGACCTACCAGGGTCAAGCGTCTTATCCATCGCCCGGGTACTCCACGGCCCAGCCCTCCGAGAGCGACATTTATGCAGCAGCCGAGCGAATCGCGCGCGAACGGTTAGCGGCTGACCAGCGACTTGCCGCAAATACTGCGAGCACGCTCCAAAGCAATCTGAGCCAGTCCATTGATTCGAATCGGAACTACAGGCGCGACCAGGACGGGTATGCTTCGAGCAGCGACCTTGCGCTCGGTTCCAATGGTGTTGCAGCAGGTTCGTCGAAGAATCAGGCAAGTCTTGCTGGAAAGCCAACCGTTGCGGCTCAGAAGCTGTTCAACGTGATGCTGCTATGCTCAATCGTAGGCAACTTTTATCTGTTCTTCTGGCTGAAGAATATGCGAGATCAATTCCGTGATCTCGTTACAGCGAAACGCATGTCTCAATCAAGTATCGCTGCGTAATCTCGCAACCTCATCATTCCGAAAAACTGCTGTCGTCAGATTGATGCGTGGACGCCGGGTGGCCCTGTGTAACCTGGAAGCGAGACGTCCTTGCCTCGGGGGCCAATTGGGACCAGCGATAAATTCAAGTCTCTTTCGGAGCCGCAAAGACCGGTGAAGCCAGGAAATACCGATCCGCAATTACAGCGGGGCTTGCCGACCCACCATAATGAATGCGTTTGGCAATCGTTTCCTTCGATCCAAACCCTACAAACCAAGCAATCCCAAGTGCCATGACCCATAAAGCAAGCATATTATGAATCGTCAGGGGCTAGATCCCGTTTAGAATGGGGGTAAACTCGAGTTTATGACGCGATTCGTTTTTATTTGTACCCAACAGATTCAAAACTTGACAGGAATTTTTTTCAGTGATTTTTGATCACTGGCCTTATGTTCAGATCTGTCTCTGTTCTTAGCGCTTCCCTCGGTCTGATCAGAAATGTTTTAGCCGCGTGAATTTCGAATGTGCGTGCCATTGATTTCGTGTCGAAATTGGAACGGCTTATTTAAAGAGTGCTAGCGTGGGTTTACCAACGCAACGGATCAAGGCGGGCATTTGTTGTACTTCTCGCGTACTGATCGACACCCCTAGCGGGAGAGTTTTCGCAAGGGCTGTGTGATTATTCGGATTAGTTGCCTTTGACTGTTCGAAAATCTCGCCAAATTTTCCATTGTGGAAGAGTTGGATAGACAAACATCGTTTTTGACCTTAAATCCCTCGGACCTGTTAGAGGGGCGTCTCAGTTTCGAGCCTCGGATATTGGAAGTAGTGCAATGAGTAAGAAAGTTTTAGTAGTTGACGATCACGAGATCATCCGCACCGGATTGAAGTCGATCCTTGAAAAAGCTGGGTTTGACGTTGTTGCTGAAGCATCAACTGCTGCCGAAGCTTTGGAGGCAGTCACGAAGCACTCGCCTGATGTGGTGTTGATGGACATCCGAATGGAAGGCGGCGACGGTTTGAATTCGCTGGGTCGGATGAAGCTTGATCACGCTGACTTGCCAATTGTCTTGTTTTCCGCATACGACAACCCGACCTACATTGCTCGCGCCGTCGCGTTAGGCGCTTCTGGTTACGTTTTGAAGACGGCATCAACGGAGCGTTTGATCGAAGCGCTCAACACAGCCTTGGCTGGCGAATCGGCTTGGACTCGAGAAGAGCTGCGTCGCGTGACTGGTGCTTTGGCGACTCCACGTTTGAGCCAAGACATCGAAGTCCCGTTGACCCAGCGTGAGAGTGAAGTGCTTCGTCAGATGGCGCTCGGTCTCACCAACAAAGAAATCGCGAAGATGCTCGGCATCAGCTACGAGACGGTGAAGGAACACGTCCAGCACATCCTTCGCAAGATCGGTGTCAGCGATCGTACGCAAGCTGCGGTTTGGGCTGTTCGTAAGAACTTGGTCTAGGCCACATTGGGTCCCACGGTAGGACGATCAAGGTTAGAACATGGCGAAGACGGATCTCGCTCGATTTGAACTCCAGCTCGAGAACGAATCTTTTGCTTATCGCACGCCGATGAAATTCGGCGGTCGCGTGGTGACGGATGTAACTGTCCTCTCGGTGCAGTGTGATGCTGAGTCCGGCGCTGGTCGCGCGACTGGCTTAGGATCAATGACGATGGGCGTGGCTTGGGCATGGCCGGATCCATCTCTCGATGATGCTCGCAAGCTTGCCATCGTTCTGGAATTAGCGAATCGGCTCGCTGTGGCAATTCAAGGTGAGGCCCAGTCAGGCCATCCGCTCGATCTGTGTCACCGCTTTGCGCCGATCCGTGATGGCATCGCTAGGTCGCTAGCGGTCGAATACGAGCTCGCGGGTCCGATCCCAGATCTCGCAGTCTTGATGACAGGTTCGCCGATCGAGGCTGCCTTATTCGATGCGCATGGTAAAGCCGCCAGCCAATCTTCATACGCATTGCTGGGGCGTGAGCATTTGCCTCAAGACTTGTCGTACTATCTCGATGAGTCGTATGCGGGGTTGTACCTCGACCAATTCGTTTTGACGAAACCCGTCGCATCACTTCCGCTTTACCATCTCGTGGGTGCGCTAGATCCACTCGAAGACTCCGATGTTCTTACGCCCGTCGGCGATGGGTTACCGGAGACGTTGGGCCAGTGGATTCGACGTGATGGGCTGACGCATTTGAAGATCAAGCTCGCTGGTGACGATCTCGATTGGGACTTCAACCGCGTTCTCACCGTGAATCGGGTTGCGAATGAAAACGCTTCTGGGGCTAGCCAGACTTGGTCGTTTTCACTGGACTTCAATGAACGCTGTCAAAGCGAAGACTATGTGCTCGAGTTACTGGAGAAGCTTCGCAGCGACAATCCTGAGACGATTGAGCGAATTGGATACATTGAGCAACCGACTCATCGTGATTTGGACCGCTTTCCAAATAACACGATGCACCGCGTCACGGAAATCTTACCGGTCGTTATCGACGAAGCCTTGATTGGGCTGAAGAGCCTGCGCACGGCCGTCAGCCAAGGATACAGCGGTGCGGCACTCAAGGCATGCAAGGGACAGGCAGAAGCCTTGCTCATGGGCGCGGTTGCCGTGCATGAGAATCTTTATCTGTGTGTTCAAGACTTAACCTGCGTGGGCGGAAACTTACTGCACTCAGCGTCGCTTGCATCGCACTTCCAGGGCGTCGCTGCGATCGAGAGTAACGGCCGCCAATACTGCCCAGTCGGAAACAGTGAATACGTCACTGGACGGTTCAAACCGTTCTTTGAAATTCGCGGCGGCAGCGTCCCGACTGGCATGCTTGATGGACCAGGTTTGGGCTTCTAGCTCGGATACGGTTTCTTCGAATCAAGCAGCGATGCGCCGTTGATTCTCAGCGGTCATTTGGCTTCCTTGCGATTGATCGAGTGAAAGTGTTTCCACAAGCGAGTCAATTTGAAACGGCTTGGTCAGCACACAGGCAACGCCTCCGGCATAGGCACTCTCGATCGTGGACCAACAAGTCGAGTTCGTGAGCCATACATGCATGCTGTCTTTGCGGAACACGCTGGACCGTTTCGGTTGCAGGCGTTGTTGCCACAGTTCGCTCGTCGCTTCCGTCGCGGTTGAGTCGTCCCACCAGACCACGTCGAAGTTTCGCATGCGGGCGGAGTGAGGAGTACGAAACCAGGCCGACGGGCACGCGCATGTGTCCGCCAGGTCCATCAAGGTACTGGCGACTTCATAGTTGGAAGCGATGATGGCCACGGCCAGGCTTTGGTTAATGTTTTGTCGCGGCGAATTCGGTGAGTGGACTCCGCTTGCCAGCCAACCGGGCAAATGCTGGTGCCACTGATGCAGATAGCAATGCTCGCTCAGCGGTTGATTGGGGAGTCGTCGCGTCGCGCCGCCGCACAATGGGCCTTCCAGAGCAAGCCAAGACGCGTTGGCATGGCGAAGGGAGACGAGTTCGATCTCCTCGGGTGACAGCTGGCTGCGGTCGAGACGCGCAACGACGATTCTCTGGACGTCGGATGCTGGCCGGCGGCGTGCATCTTCGAGCGTAGGGCGGAACGCGATTTGAGAAGATGAGGCTTCACAGTATCGATACGCGTCACAGAAATCAGGTGCGTCGCGTTCCCCGATCCAAAGCAACGTTCCGATCGCAGGCTCAGTTCCCAACGTGTCTTGGTTCGAGCTGATCGAGAAAGTCTTCATGACGTTCGCGTCCTAAATGCGTTGCGAGATGCGGCGTGGCGAGCGTTCGACGTTGCGAGCGCTGGCAGCCTATAGCTTGGAGTCGTCGAGCCGCATTTCGGCGGATTGCAGGCATTCCCAGGCTTCCACGGGCGATTGGCTCGCTCTCAGTCCGTTCAGAAATTCCGTGTCCGTCACCAGTCGGCTTAACCGGGCGAGAATACGAAGATGGATTGCGTCGTCGAAAGAGCAGATCAAGAAGAAAATATCCGTCATTTGGCCGCGGTCCGAGAACGGGATCGCCGACGTGCAAACACCCAAGGCGATAATACTGTCAGCAAGAATCGACGTCTGTGGCCGCCGCGGGTGAAGCAGCGCGACGCCAATGTCAAGCGCCGTCGGATGCAGCTGCTCGCGAGCCTGGACGGCTTCCGACATCATCGGTGCGTCCCACATCAATCCGCCCTGAGTCGCCAACTCACACATGGAGCGGATCACTGAGCCGCGAGTTCGAGCTTGCAGCGGCACCGATATCCGCTCAACAGCACACAATTCCGTCAATAATCGTTGATCGGGCGAATCGGCTGCCCGATCGAGCACCTGTTGGACTTTGTCGAGTTCCTCGATATCGCTGACGCCAATACGTTCTTCGAGCCAGTGATGGATCTCAGCCTCGCTGAAACGCCATTGCCCGCCGACCCGGCGACCAGGCAAGCGACCACGCATCACCATTTTGTTGACCTGGTCGGGTGTCAGGTGCAAATAGGCAGCCAGCTGGGCAACATCAAGATCTTCCATTGCAATCGAATCACGTTAAGCGGCGGAATGGCGGTACGGGAAGCGAACGACGCAAAATCAATCAAGATACAAAAAAACCCCGACGATGTCGGGGTTTAATTCTTCAATTGGGATGGGTGAAGAACCCAGAGTGCCCCCACAAGGACTCGAACCTTGGACCCAATGATTAAGAGTCATTTGCTCTACCAACTGAGCTATAGGGGCGTTTGCTTGGTTGACGCCAGTTGGCGGACTTCCTTGCAAGAGGCGAGATTCTAGCAAGTTTGTGTGGGTCCGCAACGTAGGTTTCGACGAGTCCGCTTTTCCGGCCTTTCTGGAGCGAAAACGACAGTTGCTCATGGAAGATGGGACGGGATCACGATTGTTTCGACGCGACTTTGGGAAGACGCAGTGCTTGAAGCATCCCGCGAGCTTTCGTCCAAGTTTCGGCTTCCTCGGCCAAGGCATTGCTTCGTGCGGTGATGCCGCCGCCGACGGGGAAGTACAAATGGCCAGCCGTGGCGACGATCGTGCGAATCAGAATATTGAAGTCGGCTGCACCTCCACAGCTGATGTAGCCGAGTGATCCACAGTACGGACCTCTTGGGTTCGGCTCGAGCTCGGCAATCGTTCGCATCGCTTCGATCTTGGGTGCGCCAGTGACCGAACCGCCGGGGAAGCACGCGCGGAGTAAGTCGCAAATCGTGGCGTCTGGATTCAGTTCGCCTGCGATGACGGATACCAAATGCTGGACATATTGGTACCGCTCGATTTGGCAAAGTTGTTTCACCACCACGCTTTCGTCGATGCAGACACGCGACAGGTCGTTGCGCATCAAATCGACGATCATGATGTTCTCGGCACGATCCTTCTCACTAGCTGCGAGTTGCGCTGCGAGATCACGATCGACGTCGATATCGCCAGTACGTGCGACAGTGCCTTTGATCGGCCGCGTTTGAACCACGCGGTCACGTACCGTCAGAAATCCTTCGGGTGAAGAACTGAGGACGGAGAACGTTTCGCCTGCGAAATAGCCACCAAAAGGTGCCGGGTTGGCTTGACGCAACCGACTGTAAAGCTCTGCGGGGTGACTGTCGTTTTCCGTGACCAATCGCTGAGCGAGATTCACTTGGAAGCTATCGCCAGCTCGGATGCGACGAACGATTTCGCTGACGTTGTCACCAAATGCTCCCGCAGGAAAATTGCTGGTGACGCCCGCATGTTCGGTAGGGAAGCCCTCCATGCGTGTACTGCCAGCGAGCGTGGTGGTTGGAAGCGTGGTTGTTGGAACTGTGGCGTGGTCGTCGTCACAATAATTACTGGCAAGCCACTGCAGCACTTGATCTCGACGATCACGGGCATTAGCCAGGCGATCTTGATCCGAATGCGGGCCTAGTCCTTGGCAAACAAGCCACGCTCGATGCTCGACGTGATCAACGGCAATCGTCCAGTCATAGAGCCCCAAGCATATCGCTGGTGTCGGCAGGTCGTTCGCCGCAGGAACCGGAACGCTCTCGAGCCAGCACGCGGCTTCGTAGCCGATCACGCCAGCAATGCCACCCTGGAATGGCGGCAGATCCGCCCGACAGGTCGACGGCAATTCGCGACACCACTGATCCAGGACTGGCCATGGGTCTTGACCGCCGACGGATGCCGTCAGTTGCCGAATCGGGTCCGCCGTCAAGAACGAGTAGCGTCCAAGTTTGACGGTTTCGACGTCATCCGCCATCTGTGCAGCGGAATCAAGCCACAGCACGCCAGGAAGGGAACTCAGTACCGCAAATGCGTGCGAGAGCGAAAACTCCGGTGGGAGCGGATGCACGAGCGGTAACGATTCGGCGAAGGACGACATACAGAAAGGCTACCAGCCTCGGCGTTACTGGCGAGAGGGTCTCGAAATATGAGGCTGTTTTGACCAAACTGCTGCGTTGGCCCAGCGGCGTTCCCATGAAACGGAAAGCCAAATCACCAGCAAGTTTCCGTCAGATCGTTGTCTTTGTAATCACGACTCCATGCCGTTCACAATCACCCATATCGCCGCCGTCACGCCTGCCGCGTGGTTCTTGCGAGGACGGATTCCGTTCTCGGCGCTCGCGATTGGGAGCATGATCTGTGATGTACCAGTCTTCTTTCCGTGGTTACTTGATTACGACACGATGCACTCGTTCGTCGGCATCATGACTCACTGTTTGCCGGTTGGCGTTGCGTGTTATTTTCTTTTTCACGTGATGCTGAAAAAGCCGCTGGCGACCTTGCTGCCACGTTCAATGGCAATTCGGCTGACTCCTTGGATCGATCGCGAAGTTGACTTTTCGATCACGCAGATTGCGATAGCGATTGCGTGTGTGGCGGTTGGTGCATCCACCCATGTTATTTGGGATGGCTTCACGCACTATTCAGGCTGGGGAGTCCGTTTGTTTCCGATGCTTCGTTTCGAAGCGATCCATTGGGGTGATCGCTCGATGCGGTGGTGTGACGTCCTCCAACATGGAAGCTCTGTTGTGTTCTTACCGCCACTCGTCGCTGGCGCGATGTGGTGGGTGTATCGACAACCGGTCATCGAGGCTGCGAAGAATCGGCGAGCGCTCAATGACTATGTGGTGCTAATGGTTTTATGTTCGCTAATCGTCGCAGTGTTCGTTTATACGTTAGGCGTTCACCAGCTGTTCCCAAATGTGAGTGTGGTGGCGTTGCTTCGCGATGGCGTCCGGAAAGTAGGCATTGCGATGATGTTGGTGATCGCGGTGTACTGTGCGGTATCCCTTGTGGGCGAATTACGACGGCAACCCGACTAGTCCCCATCGATTATTTTTGCCGATCCTTCTTGCTTGCTCGCTTGAGTCGATGGTGTTGTTCGATCTCGCTGAGCATGCCCCACCGCAATGCTTCATCTTGCGTGTATTGCTTACCAAGTGTCCTCGCGATAGACGCTTTCGCCATTTCGAATCCAAGATAAAACGCATGCGTTGCATCCACGTTCTCAGAGATCGGTTGTTCGAGCAGTTTTTCAAAGAGCGCGAAGGGGTCTCGATCGGAAAGATGCAATGACCGAGACAGCAAGTGAAGCTCTTCGGCGCCCACGAACAGACGATAGTTGTTGTCTTTGAGAGTTGCGGCGAGCCGGTCCAATGTTTCGTGTGAATAATGCATCAGCTTCGGATCACGAAGCATCACGAGATCACTCGACAATCGTTTCGGTGGCGTTTGATGAGTGACTGCGTAGTGGCTGATTCGTCTCGCCACGTCACATTCCTTGACGCTCGAGCGAGCCCAGTTAATGACTTGGGTGGTTAGCACGCTTTCGATCCGCAGTTCCTCACAGATCGCGATCAACATCATGTTCACACCAGCCGAATCGACATCCGTTAGTTCCGTGAGGTTGCCAATCCCCATCATCATCGCGACGTCCGGGAATCGTTCTCGCGTGGACGCATAACGCACCAAGCTTTTGGCAAAGCCGGTGCCGATGGGTTCAAGGATCGGATCGAGTCGAAACGGAATGTTGTGCTGGCTCAGAAACGACGCTGTTTCCCACAGGCTTTCTTCGTCCTTGGGCGTATCGGGGATCGCAACCACTTCGACGCCCCAATCCAAAGCGAGATGGCGATTCGTTGAGTTAACGCTCAAAACGAGCGAGGCGCCAGTTCGCGTCGCTTGCTCGACTTCCCAATCATCGAACGAGTCAATCGAGACGCGATGTCCCTGTTCGACGAGTGCAGCCACGTAATCACTGATCGACTCACAGCGCGCGGCGGGATCACAACCGACATCGATCATGTCGGCACCGTCGGCGCGAAGCAAGTCCGCTGTTCGCACCACTGACTCAATCGACAATCGCGGCACATGGTTGATCTCGCCGATGATCGCAATCGAGTACTCTGTTAATTGTTGCGGAGAAACAGAATCTCCAAACAACTCTGGTATCAATCGACAGTCTTTTGGGCCAATGATGACGGGGACGTTCAGTGCACTGGAGAGTTCGGCGCAGCCTGTTTCGAGATAGCCGGGGACGACCACATGTGTGGCTTCGGAAGGAACTTGCAAACGCTTGATCAGCCATGTCGCATTCATCAGCGCGGCGACGGTGATCGGCATCACATCGATTGAAAAACGAAAGCCGAATCGTGATGCCAGACCCTCGATCACTTCACGCAGCATCGGCTCAGCAAGCTTGCCGGTGACGAAGTGATAGTGGTCGGATGAAGTAGGTTTTAAAGTCGATGGCATCGCTTGATTTTCAATCAGGATGTGCGGTGTGGATGCAATGTGATCAAGCGATTTTTTTCGCGAGCGACTGGTTCGCCCTTGACTCTCGGCTAAGACTCCGTACAACTTGCAACGACGAGAGATCCGTTGTTTGAAGTCTGGACGCGAGTTCGAATTTCAACGTGGCCGGGATCTCTCGTTTTTTTTTGCGCTGATTTCCAGTCGCTGATACTTCGTGCTGAATTAAGCTGTACGTTGATTGTTGTCCATTCGCGTTTTGTTGCAACGCACCCACAACCGCACACGTGACGAATCGAAGAAAATACGGTGACTGAATCATCGGCAACAAGTCGTAACGAGAACTCGCTGAATGTGTTGTGGTCGAGCAGCAGCTTGATTGCGGTTGGCAAGCCGGCGGGGATTGCGACACAATCGCCCAGCGGCGTTGACAGTTTGGAAACGCGATTGCGAAACCAGCTTAGTCCTCACACCGAGTATCTCGCGTTCCCGCATCGTCTGGATCGGCCCGTAAGCGGAGTTATGTTAGTTGCCACGACGAAACGCGCCGCCAATTTGCTTGGTGCACAGTTCGAGTCGCGAAAGGTATCGAAAACCTACATCGCTTGTGTTTCAGGCAACGCCACCAGCATTGAACTCGCTTGGAACGACGCGATTCTCAAACGCCCGGACGAGGCGAAAGTTGACGTCGTGGCCACGGGGACTGAAGGTGCGAAGGCGTGCGAGACGGCTGTGGAGGTGGTCGGATACAATGCTCACAACGATTGTACGGTTTTACGTCTCAGTCCTCGAACGGGTCGGATGCACCAATTGCGAGTCCAGTCGGCACGCCGTGGGCACCCGATTCTTGGCGACGAGTTGTACGGGTGCCCGCCAAACGTGACGCCGTCGTTTCACCCGCTTCGAATTGCCCTGCATGCCGAAACGATCTCGTTTCATGACCCCAAAACTGGCCGTTTGGTCACGGTTTCTGCTCCCCTGGATGCGGAAATGAATGGGGTCTGTTGTTCGATCGGGTAGCCATCGGTTATCAAAGGCAGCAGTCCAGCGAGTCTTTAACCGGATAAATTTCATGCTCCGCGTCGGCGCCGTTACCTACCTCAACTCCAGGCCACTGATCGAGGGGCTTCGTGAGACGATGGGAGACGCGGGGAAGTTGTCGCTTAATCTGCCGAGCCGTTTGGCGGATGAGTTGGCGGCATCGCGGCTGGATGTTGCACTGATTCCATCGGTTGAGTTCTTTCGCCAGCCAGGATTGAAGATCGTCTCGGACGCGGTGATCGCGTGCCGCGGACCGGTGTGGAGCGTGCGACTGCTGAGCCGCGTTCCAGTCCGAAACATTCGACGACTGGCCCTCGATGTCGGCAGCCGCACGAGTGCTGCGATGGTCCAGGTTTTGTTGTCGAAGCGTTTTGGTTTGCGTCCAGAAACCGTCGAGCTCGCGATTGAGCAAACGCCGGAGGCCATCGATGCGGACGCAGTGTTGTTGATCGGTGATCGGGCGATGCATCCGGCTCGCGGCGTTTACACGGAGATATGGGATCTCGGTGACCAGTGGTGTCGCAGCACGGGGTTGCCGTTCGTTTTTGCGATGTGGGTGGCTCGGGAAGAAACTGACACGACACAGCTTGCGGCCTGGCTCAGCCAAAGTCGCGATCTGGGTCTGTCACGACTCGCGGAGATTGCGGAACGCGAAGCCCCGACGCACGGACTCAGCACCGGCGACGTTTACCGGTACTTTACTGATAACTTGCACTTCACTCTCGGAGCGAAGGAACTTGAGGGGCTGGAAGAATTCCGCCTTCAAGCCGATGCTTTGGGGCTGGTCCAAAAATCGACAACGCGTGTCCACTAGAAATACATTTGACGTTTGCCTGAACGAAATAAACTGACCGAAACAAGATGATCAAGACAGCCACTTCGCAAGTTCGCGACATTCTCGACAAGGCGCTCGCCGGAGAGCGACTCAGCCCCGCCGATGGACTCGCGCTTTTCCAGAGCCATGATCTCGCGGCGATCGGAAGCGTGGCGGATACGTTGTGCACTCGCAAGCATCCTGAAAGCTATCGCACGTACAACGTCGACCGGAACATCAACTACACCAATGTCTGTACGGCGGTTTGCAATTTCTGTGCGTTCTATCGCTCGCCCAAGAGCGACGAAGGTTACGTGTTGCCCCGAGAAGTGCTGTTAGAAAAAGTGCGTGAGACTGTCGAACTTGGCGGGAACCAGATCCTGCTTCAGGGAGGGCTGCATCCGAAGTTCACGCTCGATTGGTACGAAGAGATGCTTCGTGATATTCGGCGTGAGTATCCGATTATCAATATTCACGGATTCAGCCCTCCGGAACTGCATCACTTCACCAAGGTCAACAAGCTATCGATCGAAGAGGTGCTGGCAAGGCTTCGCGACGCTGGGCTGGGGAGCATTCCTGGTGGTGGTGCGGAGATTCTTGTCGATCGAGTCCGTAGCGAGTTGACTCGCGGCAAGGTCATGACTGACGATTGGCTCAACGTGATGCGAGTGTGGCACAAGCTTGGCGGTATCAGTACCGCGACGATGATGTTTGGTCACGTCGAAACATTGGCGGAGCGTGTCGAGCACTTGGATCGATTGCGTGCGTTGCAAGATGAAACCGGCGGCTTCACAGCTTACATTTGCTGGACGTTCCAGCCCGACAACACTGAACTTTCTCACATCAAACCGGTCGGTTCGTTTGAGTACCTCAAGACGCAGGCGATCTCGCGAATTTACCTTGACAATTTCCCGAGCATTCAAAGCAGCTGGGTGACACAGGGTTTGAAGGTCGGGCAGTTAGCGTTGACGTTCGGTGCCAACGACATGGGCAGTCTGATGATCGAAGAAAACGTGGTCGCGGAGGCGGGTACCGTTCACTTCCTGACCCTTCGCCAGATTCGCGAGGCGATCGAAGAGCTCGGTTTCGAGGCACGCCAGCGAGACGTGTTCTACAAGCTCGTCGATCCAGCACTGGAACGCAAAGCGATCGAAGCAAACGATCGCAAGGACACAAAACAGCTCGTCCAGCTAGCGACTTAAGTCTTGATGTTGACGATTCGCAGTTGCAGTTCTTTTAGTTGAGCTTCGTCAACGGAGCCTGGTGCTTCGGTCATCATGTCGGAGGCCTTTTGGGTCTTGGGGAACGCGATGACTTCGCGGATGTTTTCTAGTCCAGCGAAGAGCATGACCCAGCGGTCAACACCAAGGGCGATCCCACCGTGCGGTGGTGCGCCGAAGCGAAGTGCATTGAGCAAGAAACCGAATCGGTCTTCGGCGGTTTGCTCGTCGATGCCAAGCAGACCGAAGACTTTCTGTTGCGTCTCCGAGTCGTGGATTCGGATCGTGCCGCCACCAGCTTCACTGCCGTTGATGACAAGGTCATAAGCTTGGGCACGGATGGCTTTGGGATCACTTTCGAGGTTCGGTAGATCTTTCTTGAGCGGTGCGGTGAAGGGATGGTGCATCGCGACCCAGCGACCCGATTCGGCATCATGGTCGAACATCGGAAACTCGGTGATCCAACTGCAGTTGAGATCGTTCGCGTCATACAGCTTTTGTTCGGCAGCGATTCGCTTGCGGAGTCCGTAGAGACCTTTGCAGGTGACTTCCCACGTGTCAGCGAGAATGAGCAGCAAGTCGCCGGGTTTGCCATCCATCAACTGAGCAATTTCAGCCAAGTGTTCGGCTTCGAGATTCTTGCTCGTTGGGCTCCACAGCGTGCCGTCTTCTTCGACGCGGAACCATGCGAGTCCCTTGGCGCCGAAGTCTTGCTTGACTTGCTCAGTCATCTCGTCGATTTGGCGACGTGAGTAGGTGGCTGCGGAGCCTTTGACGTTGATGCCACGAACGAAGTTGCCGGCATCGGCGGCGCCGCGGAACACTCGGAACTCCGTCTTCGCGGCGACCGAAGTGATGTCGGTGATCTCCATGCCGAAACGTAAATCTGGTGCGTCGTGTCCGAAGCGTCGCATGGCCTCGTCATAGGTCATGCGAGGCAGCGGCAGTTTGATGTCTTTGCCGAGAATCTCTTTTGCTGTTTTCGCAACGAGGCCATCGATTAGACCGATAATGTCTTCGGAATCAACGAAGGACATTTCCAAGTCGAGCTGAGTGAACTCGGGTTGACGGTCAGCTCGCAAATCTTCGTCGCGGAAACACTTCGCGACTTGGACGTAACGGTCGAAACCGGCGACCATCAAAATTTGTTTGTAGAGCTGGGGCGATTGTGGTAACGCGTAAAACTTGCCCCCGTGAACGCGGCTGGGCACGAGGTAGTCACGTGCACCCTCAGGCGTGCTGCGTCCGAGGATCGGCGTTTCCACATCGATGAAGTCGTGCTCGGCGAAGTAGTCACGCATGGTCTTGATGATTTTCGAGCGCGTGATCAACGCTTGCTGCATTTCTTTGCGGCGAAGATCGAGGAAGCGGTACTTCAGCCGCATTTCTTCGTTGGGCAGGACGGATTGGCCCGGTGTGAACGGTGGCGTCACGCATGTATTGAGAATTTCAAAGTCGTGACAGCGAACTTCGATTTCACCGGTCTCGAGTTTGTCGTTCGTCTTGCCTTCGAGCCGGTGTGCGACGGTGCCACGAACCAGGATGACGCTTTCGTTCGGGACGTGTCCGGCGTCTTTGATCAGTTTCGTGTTCGCTTCGGGCGGTCCGATCACGACTTGGGTCATGCCATAGCGGTCGCGAAGGTCGATGAAGACAGCGCCACCGTGGTCGCGTCGACTATCGACCCAGCCGCACAAGGTAACTTCGGTTTGGACGTCAGCTTTGCGGAGTTGGCCGCAGGTGTGGGTACGGAGCACAGTAAAACCGATGCAAGGTGGAACCAATCAGGAAAACACAAGCGAAACACTCGCCCGTGGTATGCAAATCTTATCGAGCAGCCGGATTCGCGGAAGGTTGGGCAACCCACCAAGAAAAAACCCAGGGATCAGCAACCCCTGGGTTTCGGCATTCTTGTCAGCAAATCACTGCAATCATGACTCGGCGGTTGTTGCGGCGCCTTCGTCTTCTTCTTTCTGATTGCGATCCGATTCGCTGAGCGAAATCGGGCGATATCCGCCGATCGACTTGAAGTAGATCAACAACGCGAGATAAACAACGGCCATGGTCAGCGGGATAAAAGCGTCTGTTCTGAGCGTACGACGGTCACCTTCGATTGACGCATCCAGAACCTGTTTCTGCTCGGCAGTCGGCGTCGCGCCACCTTCTGTAATTGCCCCGACTTTCTTGGAATCCAGGCCATAGGCTTCTGGCAAAATCAGAAACTTACTCGGATCAGCCGCTTTGTATTCGGTGTAGAGCGCCGGGGCAGTTTCCTGCAGGGCCTCACCCGAATATTTGTCCTTGAGGTAACCGAGGCCTGGCGAGCCAATCAAACCAGCGGACATCATACCGATGCCACCCATGATGCTGATTGCGACCGCGCCGGTGCGAGGAAAACGATCGCTGGCGACAGCAAGCATCGTTGGCCAGAAGAATGTCTTGCCGAACCCGTAAACGGTCAACGCGAGGATCGCCATCATGAACGAGTTCACGTGGCTGGTCAGATTCAGGCCAATGAATGCCAAGACAGCACAGGTCAGCAACAAGCCAACAGGCGAAAAACCAAGGCGTTTTTCGATAAAGTGCGCACAGAACCGAAGCCCAAACATGACCGCAGATGTGAACACAAACAGGATCTTACCTTGTTCGCTAGAAAGGATGTTGCCGGTGATGTTTTGGATCCAGCCGTCTGTGCCAAGTTCGACGGCGCCGACCATCGCGTGGACGAGGAAGAGTACGAACAGCAAGACGGAACCGACGGAGAATTCCGTGATGACTCCGATGCCGATCAGCAATGCCATACCGATTGCATAGCCAGCGTACTTCGCCATCGTTGGGTCGAGGAACGCTTTGAGGACATCACCCATGAAGAGCGACAGCAAGTAACAAACGACAAGACCGCCGAGGATACCGACGTCCTTAAGCATTTCGCCCAGGCTGAGCCCTTTTTCCGAAGCTTCCGACTTCGGCATTTTCTGGCCTAGGAACATCAAGCCGTAAGCGACGGTTGGGATCAGGAACAGGCCAAGTTGAATCTTCCAATCGAGCTGGAATTTGTCGTCGAGGATCCAACCAGCAACACCGCCGAGGATCATCCCGGCAGGCCAACTTGCGTGCAGAATGTTGAGGTAGTGTGTTCGATTGTTTGGAAACAACGTTGCAACCAACGGGTTCGCAACGGCTTCGAGTGTTCCGTTGGCGACCGCAAACAAGAACGTGCCCCAGAACAGCCATTTGTAGGCAACTTCCGAAGCCATTCCATCGACGGCACCGAACGTCACAAACGCACTGATGACGTGAAATGCAAATGCGACGACGACAAGCTTGCCGTAACCGATTTTGTCAGCAATCACGCCACCGATGATGATGCCGAAGCAAAATCCGGTGAAACCAGCACCGCCGATTGCACCGAGCTGGAGCCCAGTGAAACCAAACTCGCGGCCCCAGTTATCGAGAATGCCGCCGCGGATGGCGAAACCGACGCCTGCAGCAAGGATGGCAGTAAAACCTGCCCAAAGAAGTCGTTTTGCGTTGGGAACGATACCCGGCTCGTCGGTGCTGGTCATCAGCAATTGCCTTGGTCGCGTGGGGTGAATGGAGGGTGAATCTGGGACGTTTCAGCTAAAAAACACAGAACAGCCACGAATGCTGGCAACCTGACGGGCTTTCGTCAAGTTATCTGCCGCTATTGCGTGGGTAAGGCAAGGCTAATCCCCGGCGGTGACTGTTGCCACTAGCAAACTCGCTACAGTTCACGCATACAATAGCTGGAAGCACGACTGTCGTGTTCCCACCTCCCATTTCTCTCCCGCGAGACCTGTCATGCGTATCCTGCTTGCAACCGCCCTGTTTTTTGGAACTTTTGCCGCCATGTCCAATACTGAGTCCAACGCCGAAGATGCCTCCAAGCATGAATGTGCCCTCAATTTCGATGTGAAAACCATCGATGGCAAAGAAGTGAATCTTGAAGATTATGAAGGCAAAGTCGTTCTTGTCGTGAACGTCGCGAGCCAATGCGGACTGACGCCCCAGTACAACGGGCTGCAAAGTTTGTACAAGAAATACGAGGAAAAGGGCTTTGTCGTGCTCGGGTTCCCGTGCAACCAATTCGGTAGCCAAGAACCAGGCACCGAGGCTGAAATCAAGCAGTTTTGTACATCGAAGTTCAGCGTGACCTTCCCAATGTTCAGCAAGTTGGATGTCAACGGTGACGGTGCTTCCCCTCTGTATAAGTACCTGACCAGCAAGGACGTCGAGCCAGCCGGAAGCGGAAAAGTGAGCTGGAACTTCGAGAAGTTCTTGATCGACCGCGATGGCCAACTCGTGAACCGATTCAGCCCACGAACTGCCCCAGATGACGCAGAACTCGTCAAAGCGATCGAAGCCGAGTTGTAAGCTGACGTTTCGACGTCAATGAAATTTGACGTGAGTGACGGCGTCATGAGTTAAGATTGGGCCAGGACTGATCCTGGCCGAAGTGTTGAAGGCGATAAATCGCGATGAGAATTTCTGGGTTGAGAATTTCCGGGTTAATTGCTGGCGTTGTTTTTTTGCTCTTCGCCAATGACGCTGCCTTGGCCGCTGAGCCGCTTTTGCGAGCTGGCGATCGCGTGGCCTTGGTTGGCGGAACGTTTGTCGAGCGATTGCAGCAATGCGGAGCGTTGGAGGCTGAACTCCAGTGCCGGCGGCCTGATTTGCAGCTCTCCGTGCGGAATCTGGGTTGGTCCGGCGACAATGTATTGTCGATCGCACGGAAAGGGTTCGATGGCCCGGACGACGGTATCAAGCGACTTTTGGCGGATCTCGACTCAGCCAATCCCACCGTTGTGCTGCTGGCCTATGGGTTCTCAGAAGCCTCTCGCGAGGAGGTGAAAAGCGGCCAATTTGAGACTGGATATCGCCAGTTGATAGGTACTTTGGCAGCGAAGTCGTTCCAGCGACCGATTCGAATGGTGCTGGTCAAGCCGCTGGCGATGCCCGGTTACCGCACTCCGGGGTACGCCGACACGATCGCGGCTTGTCGCGAAATTGTGGACAAAATCGCCTCGGAGAGCGGATTGCCGACGATCGATGCGCCTTGGAACGATGTCCAGTGGAGCGATGATCAGTGGACTGGAGCGGAAAGCTTGCTCGAGCCAAATCGGTTGCTGCCCAGCCCTGATGGTTACGCGGAGCTGGCTCGCGGATATGCGGACGCTCTCGTGGGTGGAAAGCCCTGTGGTCAGATCGATCCTGCGTTAACGACCGAGATCGTTGAGAAAAACCAGTTGTTTTTCCACCGTCACCGGCCTCAGAACGAAACGTACCTGTTTTTGTTCCGCAAGCACGAACAAGGCCGCAATGCCGCTGAGATCCCCATGTTTGATCCGCTCATCGAGGCGGCCGACAAGGCAATTTGGGCTGCGGCGAAGTAAGGGGGGCAGACCCCGTCTTAAAACCAGCATTCTTGATGTTCTCGTTCTTGTCACTGGCAAGTATCCGGCATAGGCTTTGCCGTTTGCGCCACCGCTGTTTTTCTCGCGTTGGCTTAACGAATCGAAATTTTCGGAGCTGGTTGGGTGTCGGGAACCTGTGTTATCGGATTGCAATGGGGTGACGAAGCGAAGGGCAAGCTAGTTGACCTTCTCGCACCACGCTTTGAACTTGTTGTGCGTTATCAAGGCGGTGCCAATGCTGGGCACACCGTGGTTGCTGGCGACGAGACCTACAAGCTGCACCACATCCCCAGCGGAATCTTGCACCGTGAAGTGCAAAACCTGATCACGCCCGGCGTGGTGATCAATCCCACGACAATGCTTGACGAGATTGACGGTCTCAAGGCTCGTGGTATCGATGTCGCAGCGAATCTTCTGATTAGCGAACGCGCTCACCTCGTGATGCCGTGGCACATGATCGAAGACCGCGTGATCAACGCCACCAAGTTCAAGGGCGAATCGATCGGTACAACCAATCGTGGTATCGGGCCTTGCTATCGCGACAAAGTCGGACGCACGCACGCGATTCGAATGGCGGATCTTCTTCAGCCACAACGAGACGAACGCATCCGCGCCGTTGCTGAGCAGAAGACAGAAATCTTGCGAAGCATGGGAGCTTCCGAAGAAGACCTCGCGACGATCGCACCCGAAGCCGTAATCGCGTTGGCGGCCGGTTGGGCGAACCGCCTCAAGGACATGATCGGCGATACGACAGACTTGTTGCTCGACGCGGCGGAAGCGGACAAGCGAATTCTGTTCGAAGGCGCACAGGGATCATTGTTGGATATCGACCATGGCACCTATCCGTTTGTGACGAGCAGCAACTCCAGTGGCGTTGGCGTGTGTGCTGGGGCTGGTGTTCCGCCGCGTTGGATTAATCACGTGATTGGCGTGTGCAAAGCGTATAGCACGCGAGTGGGCGGCGGTCCGTTTCCAACCGAGCTTGCGAATGCGACTGGGGATAAGATCCGCGAACTCGGTCACGAGTACGGTACGACGACGGGGCGACCACGACGTTGCGGTTGGTTTGACGCGGTTGCGGTGCGCTACACAGCTCGACTCAGCGGCGTGACGCGGCTGGCGTTGATGATGATGGACGTGCTCGCGCATCTCGACGAGATCAATGTTTGTGTCGCTTACGAGTTGGATGGGAAACGCATCCAGCGTGTGCCAAGCCACGCCGACGAAGTCGCTCGTTGCATTCCGATTTACGAGACAATCCCTGGTTGGCTCGAGCCCGTGGACGATGTGAGAACTGTTGCTGGGTTCCCGGCAGGTGCGTTGGCTTATGTCAAACGCATCGAAGAACTCGTGGGGGTTCCAGTCGGCATTTTGTCCGTCGGTCCAGATCGGGCTCAGACAATTTTTACGGACGCGGCAGCTGAGTTGCTACCCGCGGCAGTGGTCTAGGTCGTTGATGGAGGCGAACGGCTCGGTGGCTGATGATTCAGTGACTGGCGATTCTCATTCAAGTCGCGTTGCAAGTCATGCTGCAAGTCATGTTGACTTGGCAAAAGAAAAGTTGCCAAGGCACATCGCGGTCATCATGGACGGCAATGGCCGATGGGCACAAAGCCGCGACCTGCCGCGAATTGAAGGCCACCGTCGCGGAGTCACGACGGTGCGAATGGTCAGCGAGCTGGCTACTGAACTCAGTGTCGGTGCGCTGACCCTGTCTTGCCTGTCGAGCGAGACTTGGAAGCGTCCCAAGGCGGAACTCGATTTCTTGATGCACTTGCTTGAACAGTATCTCGTCGAAGAACGGCGGCTGATCATGGACCAGCAGATGTGTTTGCAGGTCATTGGTCGGCGCGATCGGTTGCCGGAGTCTGTGCTCAGTGAAATGAATCGCACGATCGAAATGTCGGCGTCGAACGCGGGGACCAAGTTGGTGCTTGCGATCGACTACGGCGGACGCGACGAGATCACGCGAGCCGTTCAAACGATTGCCAAGGAAGTCGCGAGCGGCGCCGTTGATGTTGAATCGATCGACGAAGACACGATTTCGGCAAGGTTGGATACGCATGGGTTGCCCGAGATCGACTTGATGATTCGCACGGGCGGCGAAATGCGATTGAGCAATTTTCTGTTGTGGCAACTTTCGTACGCCGAGTTATGGATCACGCAAAAAAATTGGCCTGAGTTTGCACGCGAAGATTTTTTGGCTGCGATTGAACAGTTTGCCTCGCGAGATCGCCGCTTCGGCGGGCTCAGTGTGAATCAATAAATGCTCAAAGATCGTTTACGAACGTCGGCCGTCTTGATCCTGATTGTTTCAGTGTTACTGGTGCTGGATGCTCGTTCGGCGAATGGCGGCGTTGTTGGGCTTTGGCTCTTGCCGTTGCTGTTCTTCTTCGGGCTGGGGACAGCCTGGGACGCCGCAACGATGATGCTCAATAGTGGTCGGGCATGTTTACGGCGTGACAGTGTGCTGGCGACGTTCGTCGTGATGCTTGCGAGTTGTGTGCCGATGCTTTGGCCGTTGTTCGGATCGCCGTACCCGGCAAACTGTCCGGTGGGCAATCTTGGCTGGATTGTGATTGGGGCTGTTGCCAGTGTGTTTGGGATTCTTGGCGGCGAGATGATTCGCTTTGGCAAAGGGCCCCAGGGAGCCATCGAACGCATCACCGCGTCCGTGTTTGTATCGCTCTATGCGGGGTTGCCGTTTTCGTTGTTAGTAGCGACGCGTTCACTCGGGACGGGGAATTGGGGATTAGCCGCACTTCTCACCATCATTATTGTGACCAAGTCCTGTGATGCGGGGGCTTATTTCACGGGAAGGTCTGTGGGGCGACACAAACTGATCCCGCGGCTGAGTCCTGGAAAGACTGTGGAAGGGGCGATTGGCGGCATCGCAACCAGCACAATCGTCGCATTTATCTGTTTAAAGTGGCTTTTCCCGAACCTCACAGGGGGATTACCGCATCCATCTTTGTACGCCGCATTGATACTTGGACCAGTGTTGGCGATTGCCGGAATGGCCGGTGACCTCGCCGAGTCCCTCGTTAAACGTGATTGTGGGGCGAAAGACAGCGGAAACTGGTTGCCAGGGTTGGGAGGCGTTTGGGACGTCACCGATTCGCTTCTAGCGGCCGCAATGCCAGGGTTTTTGTGTTTTGTCGCCCTTGTGTAGGGCCGAGGGGCTCGGAAATATTCCGGCTCAGCAACGTAAGTATTTGACCAAGTGATGTGCTTTTCCTGCTCGGCGATCGTATAAAATCCTGAACGCCTTTACTCCACTCACAAATAGGCCCTGTGCATGACCGAAGCCACGCTGTCGATCGCCAACCCAGCTGAAGTTCTCGTTCTATTCGGCCCGCGCGATCAACACCTCCGCAAACTGCGGCGGCTTTTCGACGTCAGTATCACTCACCGTGATGGCCGGATTCTGGTTTCAGGCGAAGGCGAAAATGTCCATCGGGCGACGCGAACGCTAGAAAAATTACGGCATACCTCACGCAAGAAGGGCTCGCTCACGCTCGGAGACATCGAGCTGGCGGCGACCGAAGAAGGTGCGGTGATCCAGGGTGCCGTGATTCCGATCACCAGTGAAGACATCGATATCCAGCACGCCGCCCGCAAGGTGAAGCCCCGGACGCCGGGACAAGCTCGGTACGTCGACGCGATCCACCAGCACGATTTGACCTTCGCGACAGGCCCAGCGGGCTGTGGAAAGACGTACCTCGCGGTTGCCACGGCTGTGGAAGCTCTCAAGAGTCGCCAAGTTCGCAAGATTGTCTTGGTTCGCCCAGCCGTCGAGGCTGGTGAGAGTTTGGGCTTCCTTCCAGGCGACCTGCGAGCCAAACTAAACCCCTACTTGCGGCCACTGATGGACGCCCTAGGAGAAATGATCGATTTCGACCAATCGCGAACATTGATGGAACAAGACGTGATCGAAGTGATTCCGCTAGCGTACATGCGAGGCCGAACGTTAAACGATGCCTTCGTTATTTTGGATGAAGCACAGAATACGACTGTGGCACAGATGAAAATGTTTCTGACTCGGTTAGGTGAGCACAGCAAGATGGTTGTCAGTGGTGACACATCCCAGCTCGACTTGCCTCGCGGAGTCACCAGTGGCTTGCAAGACGCTGTTCGCCGATTGTCTGGTATCAAGGACGTTGGCGTGGTGCGTTTGGATGGCACCGATATCGTTCGGCACCGATTGGTCCAGCGAATCGTGGAAGCTTACGAAGACGGCAGCGATTCATCGTCAGGTCACCATAACGGCCATGGTTCCGATTCGAGTATTCACAAACCGAGTTCCAACGGACATCATTTGCCCAGCTCAGCAGATGCCAGCTCAGCACAGGCCAGCTCAGAAACAACTTCGGAGGAATCGAAAGACTTAAGTTAAGCACGGATTGGCGGGATGATCCCTCCAGAGACCATGCTTGCCGATTAAGTCATCGTTATGAGCGCCGCAAGTAAACAACGAGGCCGCCAGGAACGCATCGAGTCATTGGGGATTCCCAAGCCTCGGTTCATACAATGGTGGGAACGCAGCAATAAAGCCGACTGGGCGTTCCGTGTCGCGATGGCAGCCGTTGCTGCACTCGCAATCCTGGTTTGTTGTCGAACTTGGAGACCGCCGTTTGCCTATCGCACCGGTGCTGTGCCCTCGCGCGACTTGATCACACGCGTCACGTTTCAGGTTCCTGACGAAGCGGCAACCGAGGTGACTCGGACCCAGAAGCGTCGCGATGTGCTCGCGCTTTATAGCAATCGCACCCAGCCGATCATTCAACTTCGCGGTGCTCTCAAAGACCAATTGTTTTTGATCCTCGGAGCGACTTCGTTCGACCAAATGAACGAAGAAGATCGCAAAGCATTTGCCCAGTTCTATGCTGGCGATGAGACGGCGGAACCGGGTGATTCACCAGCGGCTCGCTTTGCACTTTTCAAGAGTGTGCTCGCAGACGATCCCGAGCTCCAGAAAGTCGATGATGCGGTGCGCAACATGCTCCAGCCGATCGACGAACATGGTTTGCTAACGGCCATGCAGCATGCGATTGATCAAGGCAGCCAGCGGATGATCCGCGTGTATCCAGCTGGTCGACCTGCGGATGCGGAGCCGTTTGAACTCAGCAAAGTGCGGATCGCCCAAGTTCGTCCAGACTTGCAGAAACGTTTGGCGGAGCAGTTTCGATTGCAATTCCCTGGTGACCCAGCGCAAACGGTCGCTCGCATGATCAGCGAATGGATCGGCCAACGGTTGCCGGACACGTTGCAATACGATGACGAGTTGACGGAAAAGGAACGGCAAAAAGTCGCTGCCGATGTCGAGCCGGTGATGACGACTTATTACCGCAGTGATACCAAGCTCGCGGACGCAGGCAAGTCGCTTGGTCCCAAGCAGATCATGCTGCTCAAGCGAGAGTGGGAAGAGCTGACCGCGAAAATGCGATGGCGAGACAGTTTTGCTCGGATGGCCGCATACCTGGGAATGATCGGTGCGTTCTATCTGCTTTGTGGCACGTACATTTTCTTCGTCGATGACCGCACGCTCATCCTCGAGCGATCGAAGCTCGCGAAATTGTTGATGCTGTTAACCGCAACGGTCGTGCTCAGCTACTTTGCTTCGCGTGACGAGTGGCGTGGCGAGTTGATTCCATTGGTGTTGTCATCGATCATTTGTGCTGTGGTTTATGGACGAGAGCCGGCGCTTTTGTTTATGGCCGCAGCCTGCTTGAGCGTGACGCTGTTGCTTGGTGCCGACATTTCAGAACTTGTAATGATGGCTGCCGCATGCACCAGCTGCACTTTGTTGCTCGGACGCATTCGAAGCCGGACGCACTTGCTTTATGTCGGCTGTTTTTCGGCCGCGATCACACTGGCGACGGTTCTCGGCGTGGGGATCGTGACGGGGCAAACACTTGCCGCGGGCGAACCGGTGTCGGAGGTCGATCCGAATATTCCTGGAGTCGGTTTTTATGTGACCGTCGGCGGATTGTTGCGTGAAGCTGCATGGGCAGGGATGTGTATCGTCGTTTCGGCAACGGCGATGACCGGATTGCTGCCGCTTGTCGAGAAAGGCTTTGGCGTCCAGACCGACCTGAGTCTCCTAGAGCTTGGCGACGCGAGTCACCCGCTGTTGCGTCGCTTGGCTCAGCGTGCTCCGGGGACTTACAACCATTCAATCAACGTCGCCTCGATTGCTGAGGCCGCCGCGGATTCAATTGGCGCCAACGGCTTGTTGGTTCGCGTGGGAGCTTATTTCCACGACATCGGCAAGATGTTCAAGCCCGAGTACTTTATCGAGAACCAAAGTCACGGCATTAACCAGCACGATTCGTTACAACCAGCAATGAGTACGCTTGTGATCATTGCTCACGTCAAAGACGGCGCTGACTTGGCTCGCAGCCACCACCTACCCGGTCCGATTATCGACTTCATTCTCCAACACCACGGCACGACGTTAGTCGAGTACTTCTATCGCGAAGCGGCGAAACGCAGCGAAGAAGACCCGAACGGCGAGTCAGTGAGTGACAAGGATTTCCGCTATCCTGGACCCAAGCCCCAGTCGCTTGAGGCGGCTGTGTTGATGCTGGCAGATACCGTTGAAAGTGCGAGTCGTACGCTGGTGGATCCGACGCCGGCGCGAATCAGTGGCCTTGTGACTGCGATATCTCAAAAGAAAATGGCCGACGGTCAGTTCGATGAATGCGGTTTAACGTTTCGGCAACTTGACCGGATTCGACAAAGTCTCGTCAAGTCGCTCACCGCGATCTACCACGCTCGAGTAAAGTATCCTGGACAACAGTCCGCCTAACGATTTTTAATTCAAGTGACTCCTTCTTCAATTACTGTCGAAATTACGATCGACGAACCTCCGCATCCGGACGTATGCGTTGACTCGCTCACTCGAGCGGTGTGCCTAGCGGCGAATCTGCGCAACTATTCCATCGGCCAAATCGGTTTGCGTCTTTGCGATGATGCAGCCATTCGAGCCATCAATTGTCGGCATCTTGAGCACGACTATGCGACCGACGTGATCAGCTTTGGGTACACGGACGAGCCCCCTTTTGTAGAAGGCGAGCTTGTTGTGAGCCTGGAAACAGCCGAGAGAACCGCCTCCAGCTTGCCGGGATGGTCGACCCAAAACGAATTGATTTTGTATGTGGTCCACGGTGTGCTGCACATCTGCTCGATGGATGACACTGATGAAGTCAGTCGAGCGGAGATGCGAGCTGCGGAACGGACGGTGTTGACTCGACTAGGAATAACGGACATCTCCAGGTTTGGCGCTGACGAAGCTGAAACGTGCGAGAGTGAATCCAGTGACGCGCCTTTGGAGATCAATTAATTGAGCGACTCGTCTATTTGGTGGATAGCATCAACGATTGGGTTTGCCTTGGGCAGTGTTGGCGGTCTTGGCGTCGAGTTACTCGATCGATTCGCTGGGCGACCACTCGAAGCTTTCTGTCGCCTCAAGAAAAACCGCGAACGATTCGGGGCATTGCTCGATCACCAGGACACCGCGATCGCTGGCAGCGATTATTTGCGGATGATTGGAACCGTCGTGTTCTTGATTGCCGGTACAGCCGCATTGTACCACTCCGAAGAGTTGGTGACTGCGTCGCGGTTGCTCGTCTGGAGCGTCGCGGCTGGTGGTTTGCTCATGTTGACCAACGTTTGGGTTCCCGCCGCCGTTACCCGTTTCGCATCCACCCCAGTTCTCTATTATTCGTGGCCGTTTTGGCGGAGTCTCTCGATTCTCATGCGACCGCTTGCGGCTCCTGGCGAGTTGGTCGACATCATGACACGGAGGCTGACGGGAACCGAGGAGAGCGAGGACGAAGACGAAGAGCAACTCGAAGACGAGATTCGTACGATCGTTACTGCTGGGACTCGCGAAGGTTTTTTTGGGCCTGGCGTGCGTGAGATGATCCAAGGCGTGATGACGCTCCACGAAGACACCGTCGGCCACATCATGACCCCGCGAGGCGATGTGGAGGCCATTGACGTGACGACACCTTGGGACGAAGTGCTTGCGATGGTCGCCGAAAGCGGTCGAACTCGCTTGCCCGTGTACAACAAGACCCTCGATGACGTCGTCGGTGTGCTGTACGTGAAGGATTTGCTGCCGTATCTGGTGGCAAATCGTTTGCCAGAGGATTCGCTTGAGACAATTGCTCGCCGACCTTGGACAGTTCCCAAAGACCGCAGCGTCGAATTGCTGCTTCGCGAGTTCCTTCATAGCCGCAGTCATATGGCGATCGTTTTGGACGAATTCCAGCAAACGGCGGGGGTGGTCACGATCGAAGACGCGTTGGAAGAAATCGTCGGCGAAATCGTTGACGAATCCGACGAACACGAGGAATTTGGAATCGCGATCATTGACGAGTCGACCGCGGAGGTTGATGGCCGCGTCATGATTGATGATCTAAACGAAGCCCTGGATTGGGATTTGCCAGAGAGCGACGATTATGAAACAGTCGCCGGATTCGTGCTTTACCACACGGGGTTGATTCCCGATGAAGGCCAGAGGTTGAATATCGGCGACGTCCAGTTCGAGATTTTGAAGGCGAGCAATCGAAAGATTGAGTCGATTCGAGTCCATCGATTGGACCAGCAAGATCAATTAGTTGGCTAGCTCCGCTGATTGTCGCTTGCTGTCTACGCGGCTACACTAAATAGAGTTGTGATCTTAGGCTCGGCGGTAGCCTGATGATCTATCTCCGTTTACATCTGTGTTTTAGCCTGTTGAGAGTTCGGGATTTCCCCATGAGCACGAACGTCGGTCTGGAAGCCAAGAAAATTGACACCGTGCGGGTCATTTACGGGGACAAGGAAGTCACTCTTCCACTCGTCGAAGGAACGGAGCATGAGCGGGCGATCGATATAAGTAAACTTCGCGCTGAAACAGGGATGATTACCCTTGACGAAGGGTTCGTGAACACGGGCAGTACGAGTAGTGCGATCACGTTTTTGGATGGTGAAAAAGGGATTCTCCGCTACCGTGGCTACGGGATCGAAGACCTCGCGGCGAACTGCGACTTTCTCGAGACCGCGTTCCTGCTGATTTACGGCGAATTGCCGACCCCCGAACAAGCCGCCGTTTTTCGAACTGGTATCCGCGAACACACCATGATCCACGAGGACATGCGGTCGTTCTACAACGGATTTCCGCGTGACGCGCACCCGATGGCGATTTTGAGCAGTGTGGTTGGGGCGCTGTCGACGTTCTATCAAGATTCGATGGACCCGAGTGATCCAGACCAAGTGGAGATTTCGATCTTCCGGTTGCTTGCCAAGTTGCCAACCATTGCGGCATACAGCTACAAGAAATCGATGGGGCAACCGTTCATGTATCCCCACAACAATTTGAGCTATTGCGAAAACTTTCTCCACATGATGTTCGCGACACCGGCCGAAGATTTTGTGGTCGACCCAGATTTTGTCGAAGCGCTCAACCTGTTGCTGATTGTTCATGCCGATCACGAGCAAAACTGTAGCACTTCGACGGTACGCATGGTCGGAAGCAGCAACGCGAACTTATTTGCGAGTATTTCGGCCGGGATCGGCGCCCTGTGGGGGCCACTTCACGGTGGAGCGAACGAAGCATGCGTGAAAATGCTTGAGGGAATCGTTGCAAACGGTGGCAACGTGAAGAAGTACGTCGACATGGCAAAAGACAAGAACAGCCAAGTTCGCCTGATGGGCTTTGGGCACCGAGTCTACAAAAACTTTGATCCTCGCGCGACGATCATCAAGACGAGTTGCGATAAGTTGCTGGCCAAGCTCAGCCTCAACGACCCGTTGTTCGAAGTTGCCCAGAAACTCGAGGAAGTCGCGTTGCAAGACGAGTACTTCATCGAGCGCAAGTTGTATCCGAACGTCGACTTCTACTCGGGCGTGATTTACCGAGCACTCGGTATTCCCGTGCAAATGTTTACGGTGCTGTTTGCGATCGGCCGATTGCCTGGTTGGATCGCTCACTGGAGCGAAATGCACAAAAGCCCGGGTAAAAAGATCAATCGTCCCCGCCAAGTCTATACCGGCGCGACTGAGCGTGCGTATCTGCCAACCGAAAAAAGATAACGGCACTCGAAGCCGCAAACCAACGGATTTACGATTGAATGGAAACAGCTTCGACACGCCGAGGATCGGGCATCCTCTTGCACCCGTCATCGTTGGCCGCCCCCTACGGGATAGGTGACATTGGGCGTGCTTCGTTTGAATTCGTCGATTTTTTGCACGAATCCAAGCAAAGCTATTGGCAATTGTTGCCGCTCGGGCCAACGGGGTTTGGCCACTCGCCGTACGCCGCAAGCTCAAGCTTTGCTGGTAACCCATTGCTCATTGATCTCGACGCGATGGCCGCCGATGTTGGCTTGGACACACTGCCAATCAATCTTGCCTGTGGAGATGATTTGGCAACGGTTGATTACGATGCCGTTATCGGAAACAAGTTGCCTTGGTTAAAAGAATGTGCTCGGCGATTTAGCTCGCATGCAAGTCCAGAACGCCGCGAGGAGTTCCAAGCGTTCTGCCAAAGGCACAGGGATTGGCTCGACGATTACGCGTTGTTCATGGCGATCAAGCAACACTACGACGCCGTTGCTGAGAAACAGAACGTCTTGAATTCAATGTGGAATTCATTCTGGGATCCCGCGATCGCCAAGCGCCAAGAACATGCGATGCGGCATTGGTCACACACATGCGCTGCCGAAATCACAATCCAGAAAGTGCTTCAGTTCTATTTCGATCGCCAATGGACGTTACTCAAGCAACACGCTCATGATCGAGGCATCCAAATCATTGGTGACATTCCCATCTTCGTTGCGTTTGATAGCGCGGACGTATGGAGTTCGCCGGAGTTGTTTTTGTTGGATGAGGAACGTCAACCGCTCGTCGTCGCCGGCGTTCCACCTGATTACTTCAGCGAAACGGGCCAGCGGTGGGGAAACCCGCTTTATAACTGGGACGCTATGAAGCAAGACGGCTTCGCATGGTGGATGCGTCGTTTCGAAAGCATGCGTCGTCTCGTGGACATTGTTCGCATCGATCACTTCCGCGGTTTCCAAGCTTGTTGGAATATTCCCGCGTCGTGTGAGACCGCTATCCAAGGCGAGTGGGTGAAAGCTCCGGGTAGCGAACTGTTTCAAGAATTCCAACGACGTTTCAGTGACTATCCGATCTTGGCGGAAGACTTGGGCTTGATCACGCCCGAGGTTGATGCGTTGAGAAAGGAGTTCGCATTTCCAGGAATGCGAGTGTTGCAGTTCGCGTTCGATCCGTTCGAACCAGACACAAATCAGTTCTTGCCGCACCATTACGAACCCGAAACGGTTGCCTACACCGGAACGCACGACAACGATACGACACGTGGTTGGTTCGAGTCGCAAAACGAAGTCACTCAAGCGGCGGTGAAGAAGTATCTAGGTTGCGTCAGTGACGATATTGCTTGGCAGATGATCCGCCTCGCGTTATCCAGTGTTGCCAAGTTCGCGATCATCCCGATGCAAGATTTATTGTCGCTGGACAGCAGTGCGAGAATGAACACGCCATCTACGATCGGTAGCAACTGGTCCTGGCGATTGCAACCCGGCGAACTCACACCTCAAGTAGCCGCCCGGATGGCCGAACTGACAATTTTGTTCGGCCGCTAGGGGGGGTTACGGTTCGAAGCTGAATTATACCCCACGCGGCTGAGCGTGGCACAAACTGATATGTATTTGGACTGTCATTTTGGGGGATAATCGTGGCCGTGTTGGAGTTGCCTGGAAATTTCTTGGAGACGCAGGGATGCGACGATTTCTATTCACTGATGAA
>JBGTAI010000294.1:0-4611 GCA_041749955.1 Pirellulaceae bacterium
TTCGTCACTACCGGGCCGAGGAACGTCGCCAGCGAAACGCCCGACGCGACCGAGCCCGTCTCGATCGCCGCCTCAGCCAATCCGAGCCCGAATAACCGATCCGCCCGTCCCAACGACACATGGTGCCGTTGGGCGCTTACTTGACGTTGGAGATAGTGATCCGGTTGTATCCGTGTTTTCCGCTTCATCGGGAAAAATTGTTCTTGTCGCGTCGGCAAGCGGGGGTGTTACTGTTGATCAGGTGACCGATTCAGAAATTCGCGTGCAGGGCCACGCGGCTTCGGTCCGGCAAATGATTCGCCTCGGACTTCGTTACACCGCCGACGCGAACGCTTCGGGCTCTCACGCCATCACGCACACAAGCTTCTCTACTGCTGCTCCGGACCTACAAGAGGTGGATACCACCACCGTTCACATCACACATCAACCCGCGATTAGCGGTTTCGACAAGACGGTCACGTTCACGCAAGGGGATCGTTCGCTTTGGTACGCTCAAAATGCCGTATTAGTCGACGGCGATGGCAACATCGGTGGCGGCACCCTTCATCTCTCCAGTCGTGGTTTGGTGGACCCCACCGACCAGCTTTCAGTCAATAGCCAGCCCGCCGGTGGAAGATTTCAAATCATTGGCAGGGATGTCTTTCTAGACAGTCGCCTGATCGGTCACTTTTTGAGCGAGGCGAATTCTTCCCAAATCCTAAAAATCCAATTCTCAGAAACCGCGACGATCGCCGACGCGAGGACGATCATACGGCGATTAACATTTTCAACGACTGTTCAAACGCAAGACATCACGACGCGTCAGCTTGAGTTGTTTTTAGTCGACGCTGCAGGAGCGTCCAGTCAACCGGTCCGACAGACGATTCAGGTCGTACCCACCTTCGCTCCAGCGGAATTGATTCATTCAGGCGTGCTTGAATATCCGTCTGGCGCTCATGCGTTCGTAGCCCTTGGAGGCAATCCGCAAGTGCTCGATCTCGATAAACCGCTCAATACGACGCTTACCATACTGATTCGTGGCGAAGATTCAGGGCAAGAACAATTGGCAATCCTTCCGGTCGCCAACCCTAACATTCAACTGGTCGTCGATGCGGACACAATATCCTACAAGGGTCGAGTGATTGGATCTTGGTCGGGCGACGGAACCGTGGCTTCACCGCTGATCATTCGGTGGAATGAATCGGCCGATCGCGCTTCGATTCAGACCGTAATTCGACGGATCGGTTATCGGATGCTTCCCGGTGCATCCATCAGTAGCGATCGGGTCATTGATTTCATTCTGGCCGATCCGCTCGGTTCCTCTTTGAGCGAAGCCTCGTTTGATGTCGCGTTTGCAAAGGCTGAATTGGTCTATTCGGGAACGATTGAGTATCCCTCCAGCAGTAGTGCGTTCATCGCAACCGCCGGTAGTCCCCAAGTGATTGGCCTCGACGACACGCTCAACTCAACCCTCACCGTGCAAATTCGCGGCGGTGAGATGGGGCAAGAACAACTGGCAATTCTACCAGTCCCTCATCCAACCATTCAGTTGGTCGTCAACGCTGACACGATATCCTACCGGGGTACAGTCATTGGGTCCTGGTCGGGCGAAGGAACCTCGGCTTCACCGTTAATCATTCAGTGGAATGAGTTGGCCGATCGCGCGTCGATTCAGACCGTAATGCGGCGAATCGGTTATCGGAAGCTGCCCGGAACAACAGTCACCACTGATCGCACCATCGATTTTGCCTTGACGGATGCACTCGGGTCCACATTGAGCGAAGCATCAATTAATGTCGTCTTCGTGCCATGAGTTTCCAAAGGCAATCCTTACCCGTGCTTCAGGAAAGGCCCGCCGCATTTCATGTACTGGCCAATCCGATCGGATCGCTCTGTAATTTGGATTGCAAGTATTGCTATTACCTAGAAAAAGAGAATCTATATCCAGGCCAACGTACCGGAGTAATGTCTGATGAGGTACTCACGCTCTTCGTCGAACAATACATTCAATCTCAATCGGGTTCCGAGGTTCATTTTCTTTGGCAGGGTGGGGAACCGACGCTGGCTGGACTGGATTTTTTTGAGCGCGCGATCCAACTGCAGCAAAAGTATTCAGACGGACGAATCATTCATAACGCGTTACAAACAAACGCGACGACTCTTGACGACCATTTTTGTCGATTCTTAAAGCAACACGATTTTCTGCTCGGAGTTTCGGTAGACGGACCAAAACATTTACATGACGCTTATCGTGTAAACAAAGGGGGGCAACCCACCTATGACCAAGTGATGAACGGATTGAATTGTCTGAAGTCTCATGGCGTACGTTTTAACTTGTTGTGCGTGGTGCATCGCGAGAATTCATTGCATCCTATCGAAGTCTATGAGTCCCTGAAAGAGATTGGCGGAACTCATCTTCAGTTCTTACCGCTTGTGGAACAAATTTCGCGAGCGACTGATCGAGGAATTCGTTTAACGACACCCGATCACCAAGTCGAATCGGATCCGATGGAAGGAAATGTTTCTCCATCCAGTTATGGCCAATTCTTAATTGAGATTTTCGATCACTGGTTCCGCCAGGATGTGGGGAAGGTTTTTGTTCAGATTTTTGACGTCACGTTGGAGAATTGGCTTGGTCTAGAACCTTCGCTGTGTATTTTCCGCGAAACGTGTGGAGATGCTGTCGCACTTGAAAAAAGTGGTGATGTCTATTCCTGCGACCATTACGTCTTTCCTGAATACCTTGTCGGAAATATCCGATCTGACTCACTTCACTCAATCGTCAGCTCCCCGCGGCAGCGAGCTTTCGGCCTCGACAAGAAGAGTCGTCTACCGCGACAGTGCCGCGAGTGCGAAGTCTATTTTGCGTGCAAAGGTGAATGCCCGAAAAATCGCTTCATGAAGACTTCGGATGGGGAGGCCGGTCTCAATTATTTATGCGAAGGTTATCTGGCGTTTTTCAGACATGTCGCACCGCAAATGAATCAAATGGCGGCTACGATTCAGCCGGGCATCACGCCGCGGAAACTTGCAGGGTACTGAAGGCAATCTTTTTGGGTTTGAAGATTGATTTAAAACTGCACTTCAGGGAAACAGATATCGCTACGGAATTGATGTAGGCACGAAAAAGGCTCACGTGGAAAATGGAGGTTCTCACACCAGTACTTTGAAGGTCATTGAAGTTTCAGGGGAATGATACGCGGGGATTGCTTTTGGGCGAGTGCTTGTCAATGATTTTCAAGGCTACCACGGATCGCTGGTACGCAGGACGCTAGCGAATGGCTTGTCAGATTGCAGTTGCTCGGAGCCTCATCATGCAAGCCTTACTCAATAGTTTGAGTCACGTTTCACCGATTCCTGTCATGGTGCGTGCCACGCTCGAAAGCGTTCTCTCGCCAGAGGCCGTCAATCGCATCTTTGTGGAACACGCGGTCTCGCAGTCGCAACGTGTGTTGCTCTTTTCCAACGTCGTTGAACTCATGATGTTGGTTGTCTGCCGGCTAAAACCCTCTGTTTTCGCAGCCTTCACGCATCTGAAAGAATCGCTGGGAGTGTCGGCGAAGTCTCTCTACAACAAACTCAGCTTGGTCGAACCCCAGGTTTCACGAATGCTGGTCGTGGAAACAGCTCAACAACTCAGCCACGTCATCAATGAATTGCAAGTCTTCAAAACTTCGCCCATTCCCGGTTACGAAGTCCGGATTCTCGATGGTAATCACCATCCGGCGAGCCACCATCGTTTGAAAGTGCTACGCGACGTGGCAGCAGCACCGTTACCAGGACAGACACTCGTGGTTTATGATCCCATTCGTCGGTTGGTGGTCGATTGTGTCCCATGTGAAGATGGACACTCTCAGGAGCGTGCCATCGTCACTGAACTGCTTGACCCAGTCACGCCAGGGATCGTGTGGATCGCCGATCGCAATTTCTGCACTTGCACCATGCTGTTTGAACTGGCGTTGCATCATGCTTTCTTTGTGATCCGGCACCACTCGCAATTGACTCTTCATCGGCAAGGCTCTGTCATCGATTGTGGGTCCGGTGAGACGGGACACATCAATGAGCAACAAGTCGTCATCACGGATTCTAGCGGTGAGCAACTCACCTGTCGTCTGATCACGATCGAGCTAACGAATCCGACTCGAGACGGAGATCGTCAGATTCAGATTTTGAGCAACCTACCACCGTCGGTCGGGGCACCCATCATCGCAGAGAGCTACCGCGACCGTTGGCAAGTCGAGAACGTGAATCTCGAACTAGTGCGTCATCCAGCCTAAGAATTGGGGTTGGTTGATTTGCTCAAGTTAGCGAAAACTTTCGTCAACACACGGAGGTTTCCAATGATCAAAAAGTATATCGTCCGACTCTCGGATGAAGAACGCCATGTTTGTCAGGACGTTGTGAAGAAGCTCAAGGGTACGTCCCAAAAGGTGCGGCGTGCCCAAATCTTGCTCAAGGCGGATGTCAATGCTACCGCGTGGACGGATGCCCAAATATCTGAGGCATTCAACTGTCGCATTCAGACAATCGAGAATCTGCGAAAGCGTTTGGTGACTGACGGCTTTGAGTTGGCGTTGCATGGCAAGAAGCGTCCCGACCCGCCGACCATGCCTAAGCTAGATGGTGAAGGGG
>JBGTAI010000295.1:0-16994 GCA_041749955.1 Pirellulaceae bacterium
ATTGGCTGGCTCAAGGAATGTCGCGCTGTCTTCTCGCGTTTCGAGAAGACAGCCATCAACTACGCTGGGATGGTCAAGATGGCGTGCATCCAACGCTACCTGAAAATCCTCGCTCCAACCGTTTAGGGACAGAGCCTAGCACTCGCTCACACGCCGTCCATTAACTCGGAAAGACTGACGTTGAGGGCATCGGCCAACGCGGCGATGTTCAGAAAAGAGACGTTTCTCTGTCCGGTTTCAATCCCGCTGATGTAGGTCTGGTCAAGATCACAGCAAGCCCCCAGCGACTCTTGAGAAAGGCCATTACCCTTCCTCAAGTCGCGTATTCTGGCTCCGAGTTTTGCCAGCCTTTCGGTCTTGTCGGTGTCGTTTTTCACGCGGTCAAAGCTGATCGCGTGGCAACATGCGGTCTATGGACAATGAGTCATAATCGAATTATGCTCACGACCTACACCCACCCCCTCCGTTGAGCTGCATCTGCTAAAATCTTGTTCACCGCCTAGGCGGGTGGTTCGGCAGCGACAACAACACGATAAGCAGCAACGAGAAAGGCAACTGATGCCCGAAGCCGTTTACTTTTTAAAGCGGGGTGACAAGCTCATTGGCCCCCACAATTTAGCCACGATCAAAAAGCTCAGCGAAGCTGCCAAGATCAAGCCGACTGATCTCATTTCGCGAACAAAGGAGGGGCCTTGGCACAAGTTTGGGGACGTTCAAGCAAAGCTTTACGGGACCAGCAACAACGGGTCAAAACCAACGGCGGCAAAATCCGAAGCGGCAGCCAATTCAAACGTCATGCCGTGCCCTGATTGCGAAGGCAAGATGTCAAGAAAGGCCCAAGCTTGCCCGCATTGCGGATCACCCAACGAATCCTTCGTTGTCGATCTTTCTACCCCTAAGCAAGTGGACGATTCTTTCGGTGGTATGAGCCTACCTCCCGCCTCGACTTTCCAACACGCTGTCGCACCACAGCCGCGATATCTACAAACGCTGCCCCAACAAAAAACTCCTCTGGTAGAAGAGGTGATGGAAGAAAAAAGAGGTTCAAATGTGGGGAGAATTGCCCTCATATCAGGGGCGTGCATTGGAGCAGTGGCCCTGCTTGGATTGTTCGCGTTCTTCATGTTTGCCTCTGTCACTCCCGCTGCAATCAAGCAAGCACAAGTTGACCGAATATTCTCGGGAGAAAACAACGAAAGCGAGTTACTTGTTGCTGCGATCGAAAAGGGCTTTTCCGACAAAGGCACTCTTGAACACATTCAGACCGATTATGCCCATACCGAGAGAAACCTTGGTAATGACAAGGGAGGCTCCGTCCTAGCCCGTGTTCGTTATCGGTTGAAAGAAGGTGGCGAAATTCTGGAACATTATTTCCACGTAAGTTACGACGGTCAGCAAGTTGTGGATTCCAAAGCTGACTTGCTCAAAGCGTTGACAATGACAGCGGATGATCCGATGGTCAAGCTTCTTGGTTCAGATCACGGTTCCGAACTCATGGACAATGTCAATTCGCTAAACGAGGGTACATGGAGGGATGTTAAAGCTTCATACGATAGAAGGCTAGAACAAGGCTGGAATGCAGCCGATGTGGTTGCAGCATTGACAGAGGCAAAAAACAAAAGTGAAACAACAGTGGAGCCGACGGTTAGTAGTTTAAGTCCTAGCGAATCTACCGGAAGTTTGCAAACCGCAGTGGATTATCCGGCGGACATGATCGAACAACTAAAATGGGCAACAAGTCGATTGGAAACAGTCATTAAAAACGAGAACTTCCCAATTACAGAGTTCAGCCACATCACCTATGACATTGTTGAGAACCCTGAGAAATCAGTTCTCACGCCTTACCTTGCCGATATTAACCTCTTCATCACAGTCAAGGGCGGAACAGGAAGTTTCCATTTTCAAGCTGGTTTCAATGAAGGCAAGTGGTCATCGCTGAGCGACCCTGAACGACAGATATGGGGGAAGCAAACATCTAAGATCACTGATGTGGTAAGGGCCATTCAAATCGAAGAGAACGCGACAATGGGGCCGATGCGTTCATCGTGGTTCGACAACGACCTTAAAAGGATAAACCACATTACCAGAACTGGTGAGGGATGGCTGCCAGGGCTTTAGGCTAAAGACAATTGATACCGAGTTATATCTTCAAAAACGTGACTCTCCCCATCGTCTCGGATTGGCCAAGGTCATCGACTCATCGCTCCCCGGCGACGAAGCATCGTTCAGTTGTCGATTCAGGTAAACCGATAACATACAGGTAGAGTGACGAGACAAGATTACTTGATCTTGAATAAACCATCTTTGATGTGTTCTCTTAGATGACTTTCGGTGACTGCCTTAACTTGGTCTCGATCATTCTCGCCAAAGAAAATGCTGTCGTGGATTGTCAACGCGACCACATCTTCACGATTCAGTTCTCTGAAAATGCCGTCAACGAAAATGGCTGCCTCTTTGTTTTGCATCTCCCGCGAGAACAGACCGTAGTACCGGCCAGTCTTTCGCGAGTCAACAAAGTCGGCGGCGGTTTCGTATTTATCCCGCATCCATTCTTGAATCTTCAACGCTTGCGGCTGTTTCGTCCCAACCTTTCGGATGGGGCCGTATACGTAGGGATAGAAACAGTTCTTGCCATCTTCACGCTCAAGGCCCAACTCAGCGGCTAAGCCTTTGTAGAAAGCGTCAGACTGACAATCAGCCAGCATCTTGCTGTCCCCTGCCATTGAGGCCATCAGCGTTGGCTGTGCGGCCTGCAAATCAAATGAGTCAATCTCTTGCCCGTCAAGCGTGAAGAGCGTTCGTAGCTCCTTCCTCAAGCCTGTCCAGGGCGAATACAAACGGTTGACAACTCGCCCCCGCTTCACCACTCCTTTATTGTGTATCAACGTTAGAAGGGTTTGCCGGTCTCGATTAGCCTGCCTGCCTATTTTTTTCTTTTTTAATATGCCCAATCCTTGGTCTTTTAATTGCAATAAACCCAAGTTTTCTCTCGTTTTCTTGCTTTCTTCGTCTGATCCGGTGGAACAAGGCAAACAATCGAAAACGCTTTTTTTCGCGAGCGGGTAGCGTGAGTAAGCTCTGGCATTCTTGGTCCGGTAGCTTTGGCATTCCCTGCCTCTGATTCGACGGTTACGGGAAATCCCATCTTGGCAAACTACTTGCCGAATTTCGATGAAGCCTTCGTCTACTAGCCAGCGTCTTGCTTTCGCCCTGCTTTCATCAGTTTTGTTGATCCTGATGAAGTACTGATCGTGAATCCGCTTCCATTTGTGAACGCGGTTTGCTCTCGTTTGCTCGGCATTCCAGCAGTCAATCATCCACCAAGAAAGCAGAACCGTTTCGGCTAATTCAATACGGAAGCCAGTTGAATGAACGGCATCAAGCAAGGCTTGAGGGACGTAAATGCAATTCTCATTGAGGTTACAATCGCCCACTCAAACTCCTTACTTCACGCTAAAAAGAAAACGCCAGTTGGGCCGTTCACTCGCTAGTTCATGCTTGGATCAAAATAACGCATTGGATTGGAATACATGCTGTCCATCGTCGAAGGAATCATTACGAAGATTCGATCAAGTGGATAATTCCTGTCGCCGAAGTTGCCAACATTTCGCAAGTCAAACCCAGATTCAAAACCCGCGTTGGTCAGCAGCCTTTTCGTTTGTTCTGCTTGGGCAGGATTGTCAACGTGTCTTACCCTACCGTGCAAAACCAAGTCGGCAGCATGGCGGATGTAACGAGGATGACAATTGACTTCACAAGGTTGAACAACGGCCACGAAGCCGCAGCCTGAAAGTTCGCTCATATCCCGTAGCTGGGAAAGGGCCTTTGTTGCCAACCCTTGCCCACGATGCTTAGGTAGAGTCCAAAGCAAATTAAAGTGAACAAAGCCACCGCACCAAAAATCACGGCCATGAGCAAACCGAATGGAATCGAATTGCAAAACAGTCCCTTTGTTGGCGATGCAAACTCCGTTGTCAATCACTTCCCAACTATCGCACAGCAAGCCAGCCAACTTTACTGATGGCGGTGAATAATCTTCTTGCTCTAACATGCCTGGTCCTCTCCAGCGTTTTGACCTTGCCACATGTGCAGAAGCCTTACCGCTTGCCGAATATCCCCGCCAATTTTCCTGAGGTATTCACCGGCTAGCTCCAAGCTTCGTTGTCCAGCCTTTCCCATAAAACGTCGGTCAGCGTACTTGCCGAGAACCGCCGTTATCTCGTTAGATTCCACTGTTAGACCGTATTGGTCTTTCACGGCCTTCTTCACCTGCTTGTTAGGCAAACTCATATCGTGTGCCGTAACGTTTCTGATTGCTTGTCTTTTTGAAATCATCGCTCTCCCCCTATACCGTTGGATAGCTGTACTTCGCCAGCGTCAGTTCATAGCCCGGCGAATCAAGGGGAACCTCAACTAGCCGAACGTTCCCGCTTTCAAACGCCTGAGTGGCGTCGATGCGGGTTACACGGTGTTCGGCGGCATCGCTTGGCTTAGCACCTTGGCCCTCAAACTCGGCAATGAACGAGTCCAAAGTGGGGAACAAAAGCAAGTCCGAATGTTCGCGACTCAGCTTCTTAAACTTCTTCTCTAATAACTCAAAAGTAAATTGATTCATGGATTCTCCCATTGTTAATGAATGAACGAACTAATACTTGTTTATACACTTAAATAGCCTTGGTTCGCCCAGAAACGTGCCCACATTTTACAGCAAAACTCAATTTTGTCAAGTGGCTTGGCACGCAATTTGCTATATTGGCTATAAGTTGTTTTCTGTTAACGACTTAGGCATATTTAGACTCTCTGGCTTAGAGAGTATGCTGTTGTTTTGCGGCAATTTTCCGACTTTAGGGGTTGCCAAAATGGCAGTCTGATGTATAATGCCAATCGCCGCCAAGCAATTCAATTTGAAACACTTATGAAGAAACAAGCAGTAGATGAAGTCAAAGACTCAGAGACATTGCTTGAAAGGGCTATTCAGTCAAATAGAGATGATCTGATTAAGGAGTTGAAAGCATTACAAGCGAAGGTTGAGCGTCTTGTTGCGATGGTCGGCGTGAGACCATTGGGCCTAGATGTCAAAGTTGAGATTGAGAAGTTGGCTTCCATTCTTGAGGACGAGAAACCACAGAGGCAATCTCGCAAGGCAAAGCGAATCAAGACCAACGATAAGCGGAGGCTCATGGTCGCTCAGTTGGTGAAACACGATGGCCGGATGACAAAGCCTGACTTACTGCGAATCGCGGGCGAACACTTCGGCGTAGAGCCTTCACCTTCGTTCCTAGATTCTGCGATCAAGAGCACGCCTGAGTTGCAATGCGAGAAGAGCGACAGCAACTATTCCATAGTCACATTTACAAAGCAAAGCACCGCCAACCAAAGGAGGCAGAGCGACAGCTAGACCGATAGCCGTAGGCGGCTAATCACCACACACAAACCATGAACTAAGGAGTACGAATTTGAAACTAACTTTTGAGGAATGATTTTATGAACAATGAGAAGGGAAAGACGAACAAGCTGGATGGCCTCAAGCGGGGAGCATGGCTTAGGCCGTTGCAATACACGGCAGCAGAGTTGCAAGTTGTGCTTGGCGTTGGGTTGACCAAGATTCGACAATGGACGGATGAAGGAAGGCTTCCTTCGTATTCGCTGGATGGAGGCATCTTTTACCACGCTGACGACGTAGACGCCTTCATTGAAAAGCATCGTCGCGGTCAAGGTTTTGAACTGGGTCAGGGATAAGGGGGATAGATCAATGGCGACAATGCTGAAAGCAGAAAAGAAAAAGGGCGGGATGTACCGCCGATGCTCGGTTGTAGTGCATGGGGAAAATAGAAAGATCAATCTTGGCTATATCGCACTCAAGCAAGCAAACTCCGTATTCGCGACGATAGAAGAACTTGAAGCGATTAAGAGAGCGGACGGGTCAATCACCCCAGATTTGTCGAACAAGCTCGAGCGATTGTGTCCGAAGATTCAGGCCCAACTGGTTCGCGTCGGCTTGATTCGCAAGCGTGAGAACGCCAAGACTATTGGTGAGCTGATTGATGCTCACTGCAATGTGAAGTTCAAGACTGTCAATGCACGTTCCGCTAGGAACTATCGCAGCACCTTGAAGCAGTTGGAAAGTTACTTCGGATCGGATCGTGAAATTAGTTCGATAACGCAAGGCTGCGTTAGAGAGTTCATCGCGGATCAAGTTGAGGCCAAAAAGGAAAGCGGCACGATAGGAAACTATCTCACTCGCGGGGCGTCAGCTTTCAAATATGCCGTGCAAAAGAAGTGGTTGACAGAGAACCCGTTTCAGGGCCTGCCAGAGCGGAAGCGTTTCAAGCGGAAGCTAGCGGGTTACAAGAAGCAGCTTCAAAAGGAACTGCTTACCCATGCGATCGTCAATAAATTGCTGGACTGCAAAAAGTCAGAGAGAAGCGACCAAGAAGATAGGGAATGGAATGCCCTCACTTGGTTTCTGCGTTGGACGGGTTGCAGGATCGCGGAGGCGTGTATTCTCCGCTGGGAGGATATCGACTTCGATTCGCTTGAAATCAAAGTGAGGGGAAAACGGAAAGGCACCGAAGGCACATCGTCTGAGGATATGGAAGTACGCATGATGCCGTTGTGGCCCCCGTTGGCTCCGGTTCTTAGCAAGCTTAGGCAGCGTTCGGCGGGTGAATCCACACACGTCTTTAATTGCATCGGTCAACTTTCGGCCAAGCCTGAGTTTGACGTGACGGATAGCGAAGGGAAGGTTGTGAAGGCGGGGCGATGGTCAGCCAACTTGCAAACGACGTTCAAGAAAATTTTGGAACGCAACGGAATGACTCCGTGGCCGCAGCCTTTTCACGCCATACGTCGGTATCGAATTAACGAGATGGAGCGAGATAGCAGCCTCCGAACCGTCGATATCCGTGAGTGGACAGGGCACTGTGAAGCAACTGCCCAAGGCCACTATTCAGAAACGGGCAAGGAAGATCGGCAGAAGGCAGCTAGAGCGGCAGACAACGCCAGTGGAGCTACGGTGGAGGACGAATCCAATCAGATTGCCCCAGATGAAACCGGTGTAGAGGAGAAAGCCCGCGAAATTCGGGAAATGGTGCAATCCGGTTTGATCCGCGACCATTTGAAAATGGGAAAAGTACACCCGGAGGGATTCGAACCCCCAACCCTCGGTTCCGAAGACCGATGCTCTATCCAATTGAGCTACGGATGCTTGGTGTAACGTCCAGTGATTGTAGCCTGTTTTTTGGGGCTGGCTACTGGTGGCTCAATCGGGCTGCTGCGCAATTGGGATGCGAATTTGCTAGCGACTTTTCACTCGCTGGGCGAAGTGAATGGCTGCGCCGATGAGAATGGTGATGGCGGCGGCGAACGCTTGCTTGGGCTCGCGAATGGCTGCCAGCGTTGCTGTGGTGGCCGTTCCGAGAACAAAGATGATAGGCGAGAGTGGGTAAAGCGGGATGCGACGTGCCGCATCGCGCTGTGCGGGGAGAAAGATTAAACAGCACGTTAAAGCCGCTGTGACGGTGAGCGTGAATCCAAGGTACGAGATTAACCAATTGATGGTGGAGATTGAGATCACGATCACCGCTAAGACGCCTTGCAGCGCAATAGTGGTCGATGTCGGTCGGCCTTCGTTGGAGAAAATCGATGGTAAGAATCCATCTTGAGCCATCTTGGCATAGACTCGTGGGCCAGCCATCGTCATCGCGGAAACGCTGCTGCATAACGAAAGCACGATGATGATTCGCACCCAAGCGACAAAGGATGATCCACCGAGTGACTGGGCGGCAATCGCAGCCACATCCTCCTTGCCCGCGATTTGGTCAAACGATGGCGTGAGGACAAAGATACTGTTGAGTAAGAGATAGACCACGGTCACGAGTCCAGTCCCGGCCAGCAGTCCGATGGGCACATTGCGAGAAGGCTCACGTACTTCGCCGGCCATGTAGATCGCGGCGTTGAACCCGCAGTAGCTGAGCGAGATCCACATCAGTGCGGTTGCGAACTTCAGTGCCCCAGGCCAGGGCGTTGAAATGGCTTCGTTGTAACCATTCCAAGCACCTGGGAATTGTGTCAACGCGAAGCCGACAAACCCAAGGATTAATAGCAACTTGAGCAAGACAACGAGTCGTTGGACGCTGTCAGCCACGTCAGTTCGAATGAGATTCAATGCCGTACAGATGACGACCAGTGAAATAGCGAGCGATGGCGACGGAAGGTCGCTGAGAGTGTTCGGGAGTAAGGGCAGTAAGTAAGTCTCGCACGTTTTTGCTGCTAGCGCAATCGCGCCCGTAAAGCCAGCGAGCAGGGATACCCATCCGGCCATCAAACCAGCGACAGGGTGCGTCGCTCTGGCGAGCAGCATGTACTCCCCGCCGGACTCGGTAAATTGTGTTGCGAGTGCCGCGTATACGGTTGCGCCACAGAATGCGATGATGCCGCCAACTAGCCACGCAAGCAGTACCCACCACGGCGAGCCCATATCGCCGATCAGGTAACCGCTGGACACATACACGCCAGAGCCGATCATGCTGGCCGCAACGATCGCAGTTGTCGATGTTGGGCCTAGACCACAGAGGGAGGTTGTTTCATGCACAGTGGTCACGTGACGCATGCCTTGTCGTTTTCGCCCGCGTGGCGACGGTAGATTGTGAATTTTCGCATCGATCGCTCATCTCCGGCTGATTCGCAAGAGCGGATTGTAGCCCATCGATACGCAAGGTTCAGGCAGTTGTGGTGATTCAGCAGCCAAATCGGCAGCTCCGCTGTGCGACCCGATTCCAGCCAGTTAAGCTATTTCCCGACATGACCTTAGCTAAATGGTTCGCGTCAAATGCATGTCTATTCCAATTAGGCATATCTCAACCGACAGATATGCCGACGTATTTTGTGGGACGAGGGCGTCTGGAATGAGCGCGCTGGGACAGGGTTTACCGTTAGGCATACACCTGGAATAATCGCCGAACTAGGGGGCTGTAGCTCAGTTGGTTAGAGCAGGCGACTCATAATCGCTTGGTCGCGGGTTCAAGTCCTGCCAGCCCTATTTTTATTTGCGGTCAGCGGGAGCCCGCGATGCTACCGCGTCTTCGTTGCGGACTTTTTCTTTCGAGCTTGCTCACGTCGATTGTAGCCTTTGATGACGGCGTCTCGGTCGCTTAGTTCACGGTCTCTTGCATAGCACGCCAGTTCCCACGCTTCGTCTTGGCCGTATTTGTTCCACGAAAAATTGATCTTCTCGCGTTTGCCGTCTTCGGTGACCCAGGAGGCGCAGTACGCGGAATATTCGCAGTTCGAATAGCGATTGTCGACGGAGTGCGCCTCATGCACGCCTACTTTTCCGCTTCCATTTCGACTAGTCAGTTTATTTTTTGTGGCTGGCTGTACCGGTCCCAGCAGTTCACTGAGTTCTTTGTACCTCGCATCGGCCGCCTGGCGGGCTTTGCGTTTTCCGCCGCACCGAGTGTCCGAGAAGAACTCATTGATTCGCTTGCCTTTGCGACAGATACGAACCATGAAACCGCCGCCCCCACGGTTCTCTCGATCAAAACGCGTAATTCCAGGGGCAACTGTTTTGGTTTCCATCAGCATTCTTTGGGGCAGGTCTATCGAAGCAGAAAAGTCGTTTTGCGGTCATTACGTGATACCGGAGATCGACATGGGTTGCATCGTTGAAGTTACTTTGGAGAGCGACTTGATGCAAATGAATGCGGTGGACTGCATTCTGGTACCTTGTTCGGCGGAACGAGAAAACGCCACAAAACGAACCACTTTGGGGCGGTGGGGTAAACGAGCGGATGACGCTACAATTAAAAACGCAAACAGTATCCTAGGCCGTTGTTAAAAGTGTCCCGCGAAAAATGAGTGACGGAAAAGTTCGTGGCAAAGTCCACCTGATTGAAGAAACCAAAACCTTTGGCGCCAAAGGCTTTCGTAAGCGACTTGTGGTGTTGGAGCAAGACAAGGGCAGTTTCGTCAATTTTGTCCCCGTAGAATTTACTCGCGACGATTGTGATAGCGTTGACGAGATGAGCGAAGGCCAGGAAGTAGAAATCACCTTCCGGCTGAGTGGTCGACGCTGGCAAAAGGATCCTCAGAGCGAAGTCAAGTTCTTCCTCAATGCTGAAGCCGTTTCGTTCAAAGTAGTTGATGGCTTTGAGGACAGTCGTTCAGGTTCATCGGGTGATCCGAACGATGCCTTTAACGAAGCAAGCGACGACGACGCACCGTTTTAAAACGTTGCTAGCGGCGACGCCTTTCGCGATGCTGCTTTATCGATTTCGCTAACTTAGTTTGTTTCCACAAAGTTGGTTAGCGTTCGGAATTTACTTGAGTCGAACCAACCGAGAAGAGCTTGGTCCAAATTCTCCTCTACGGCATTCGCGAAGTAACTGTTTCTCAGCATCGAGTGTTGTGGAACACCATAATTGGCCAAGAGTAGCTTGATTTGCCGGTAACGATCTCCGCGGAGTAATCGATCGTCAACAGGTTGCGGAGAGAGAGCGTCAACGGAGGAGTCGGTGATGGACACTGTCGCCGCTTCCGTTTCGTCTGAGTAAACCAACAAGGATTCGTTGGCTTCCAGAAGCTGTTGAATTTGATCTCGAGACAAACCACATCGAGATACATTGAGCAGCCGAAGTGAATTGTTCTGTTTGAGGCATTCGAACATTGCGTTTGACAATTTATGATCTGCGATATTGAGATGCTCCAATCGCAACTCCAGCATCAATGTCGCAAATATTTCGTCGGGAATATTTGCACCAGCGATCTCGATTTCGTTCAGTTGCTTCATGTAAGTCAGAAATCGCCATGCCTCGGACGGTAATTCAACGTAATTGATCGAGAGACGTCGCATGCTCTCGATTCCGACCAACCATTGAATTGTCGATGGACCAATTTTACAATCGTCGAAATTTGCTTCTCGAAGCATCATTAGCTTTTTGAAGCTGGACGTAACACTGTCATCGACATTGGCTCCCGGCAGCACCAATGATGTCAACTCCTGGAATCCACCAATATTCCGTAGTGATTGCTTTGATACGGATGGATACGCCAGCATTAATCGATCGAGAGACCGGCAGTAAAGGACGGACTCAAGTACTGAATCATCGACACTCGCTCCGCCTGCGGCAAACCATCGTAAGCCGCGTAAACCCGAAACCTTCGCTTGCGTCGGCCAAGGCGAAGCCAAGCCGAGTCCAGTGAGTTGAGGTGCATCACTGACATGCAGTTCGTCGATTGGGCAAGTGACATGGATGTCCATTTCCAACTCAGGAACATTCTGGACACAGACACGCTTGACCTGCTTTAGCGGCCGTGCGGAAAATGTTGCCAGACTCGGTCGCGACGTGAGCGCCAATTCGTCAACAGCTCCTATGTCAAAGTCGAGTGTCTCCAGGTCAGGGAATGTCTCCAGCATCCAAGCAAGATCTCTGGAAGACGCTTTGCAAGATCCGGCACTAATTGATCGTAGTCCAGTTAACGCAGCTAATTGTTGAATTTGCGAAAAGTTGATTTGCGACTTTAAGAATCGCAACCCGCGAATTTGACTGTTCTTCGTTAATGGATTGACGTTGATTTGTTGAAAATCTAATCGATCGAAACACAAACTGGACGGTCCTTTGCACTTTCCAATATCGTCAACGACCCGCTGTAACGAGGCTAATTGACTCGGTGGAAAACGTTCGCCATTGCGATCCACATATTGTCCATCGGAAACCGTGAATAGTTGCAACGACGGGGCATTGATAATGCGAATCGACTTTAGCTCGTTAGCGTATACGCCGATTTCTTTCAGGCTCGGCACATTTTCGAGGTCGACGATTCCGAAGTAAGTTTGTCGCGGTAAAGCATCCACCGACATTCCGAAAAAGGTAAGTTCATCAACTTCTTCACTGATGTCTTGAAACTTAGGCAAGTCCTTTGCAATCAAGTCGTATTTTTGCAATCGATCAATCAGTAAACGGCGGAAGACTGGGCAGTTCACGATCTCGATGTGAATCGTTTCTGGCGAAATCAACATCGTAGGATTTGAAATTGAGAGCGTTTCGAGCGACTGCCACTGTTCCAGCTTAATGTGATCTTCGGGGCCTCGGACGCGTCGCGGCAGATTCAGGCTGGTAACGGAGTCTTTCCACGAAGGCGTTCCTAATTCAGCGAGTCTTAGGGGCGTCTGCGTGAAGCTAACCGACTGCAAATGCCTTAGATTGTCTAAGTGCCGCAGCAGGTTCCCGTCAAGGTTGGTACTGCTTAGGTTGAGGTCTTCAAGTCGTTGGATTCGTCCGATCCATGAGGCATGTTCTTCAGTTAATGTGATCGAATTCAGATGCAAACTTGTGAACTGAGGAATGGCACTCAGCGCCTTCAGGTGTGACGCTTCGATCGTACCGCCATCGACAAGCAGCCCATTTAGACTTCTCAAATGAACGATTGCCGAAAGGCATGCGGCACTTGGACGATGAGTGTTGACGACGCGTATTCGGCTAAGAAACTTTGTTGCGAACGACGGTACTTTGCTCTTGAGGATGGCCGGCACTTCGGAGCTGAGGTAGCAACTACCATTGACGTTGCGGTTTTTTGCTAATCGGCGATGATGTTGAGTTTCGCGATAGAGACTCGATGCAATGAGCGACACTGCACCAATGAAAACAACTGAGACGATCGCGTCCAAGAACAAGCACTTGCGATCCGAAGAAAGCGGAGTGTCAATAAGTCGGTATCGTAGGCGGCTGACGCAATAAACGAGGGAGACCAAACCGCCCGCCATCAAAATATCGAGTGCTAGATTCTTGGTCGACCAAGAAACGCTTCCACGACCGTTAGGGCTCTCCCATTTCTCGAAATATCGTAGAGGCATACCCGCGTAAATCGGCTCCTTTACGGCCCCCGATCCTAGCCACTGCAGTTCCATGGAGCTCTGAGTGAGCCATTCGCCTGCAAATTCTTCGTAGCGATAGGGCAAATTGATGAGAATGATGGCGACAGCTGCCAACGACGCGAACACAAACGCAGCCCAGCGAGCTTTTTGCGGTGACTTTACGTAAGTTTCGTGAACCGACATGCTGTTGTGTACCCCCCTTTGGAATCGCTAGTGTAGCGGTTGTGGCGAACCGATATCAAGTTGGCGGAAACTGATTCCTAATTTCTGGGGTATTCGTTCCTGTCTCTTGCTCGGAACATGACAACCGATGTAACGAAATTGCAGTTTCAATTTCTCCATATGCCTGCTTCGGACAGTTGCGTCGTAACCGTTCCTTCCCAGTCACGATTTGCTGCGGGTGAAGCGGGGCTCGGGTGAAGAATTCGAACGATTTTGCATGCGTGCTTTGATGACGCGGACGCTTTAGCGAGTGCAGCTTCCGCATAGGCTCCAACACCGACGGCAAACTCGCATCGGGTAGCGAGCAGTGCGTCGGCAAGGTGCGCGTCGCAAGCTGTTTCGATTGCCGTGCGTTCGGACTTTGCGAGTTTATCGGGTGTCCGGTTTCGCCCCGTGGACTCCATGAACACGAGAGGGCAGTAGTTGAGTACCAGCGAGTCACGGAAGAAGGCTGCGACATTTTTGTGGCGTTTTGCGAATAGGCCCCACAAGCGCCGACCGCTTACTTCGCTTCGAGCGCAGTCAAAACCTTCAACGGGGCGTTTTGGGTGTTCGTTTGGTGGCGTATCCACCTTTGTTTTGATCCCGAGCCAATCACGAACAGCGGCGACTTCACCAAACGGGACACCGGTTTGTGCCATTCCCCACGGACCAGGGTTCATTCCCAAATACAATACTGAGACGCGTTTGTCGTTTGCACGTTCCAAGTACGCACGATGGGCTCGCCACGCGTAACGCAGTGGATTGTAGACGTGCGTGACGGGTTCATCAAAAGAGATCAAGTCGACTTGATCCGCCAGGTGTTGCGCGGCTTTGATCAGTCTTTTCTGGACAGAAGAGTTGACTTTGGTCGATGCGGTCATTGCGTTTGCGGAGGTGGATTTGTTGGTCGATCGTTGTTGTTCGCTAGTAATTGGGCTTCATCCATTTGCGTCAAGATCATGATTTTTTGCCAGATCTTTCGGCTCAGGCCAGTCGTCAGATCCTCGACTTCGCTGACGGTGGCGACGGCAACGGGGTCGTCAAATTGGCGAACATAGAGCGCCGCGATTTTGCCAGTTAGCGACAACATTTCGCTGCAATAGTCGAGATAGCGATTCAGTTGGAGCGGGGTCATGCAATGTTTGGGCGAGTTGTCGGTGCCTTGCCAATTGCGGAGGACTCGCTCGGGATCTTTGGTGAGTTGGTGCATGTCGATGATGTGTGCGATCGATCGCAGTTCATGGATCGCGACAAGTGCACGTCGTCGTTTGATACGAGTTTCAAGACTGATTAGAAAGTATAGTGCGGCCCCGAGTGGTAGCATCAAACTTGCCGCGGCTTCGGTGGCCTGGATCGCATCGACCAAGCTCATTTCCTCTTTCATAGGCCGAACGCTGAATTGGTTGATGATGTACGCTAAGAGTGCAACGAGACATACAGCAAATAAGTATCCGCTTAAGCGAATCCAAAGAATCGGACGTCCGATACTTGCCGAACGCCGTGACGCACGGCGCGCGATTTCGAGCAACTCACCGCAAAGCGTCGCGAGCCCTGCACCGGGAAATCGTTCGCTAATTCTTCGTTGGAGTTTGGCGATCGTTTCGACCACGTGGTCATCACGCAGTCGCAACACCGGTTCAGTGATATCTTCCGTCGTCTTATCGGGCATTCAAACTGGCTCGTCTCGAGTGGGCTCGTATTGAGGAAATCAAACCGCGGAGTACTCTTCGATCGCCTCTCTCAGAACGTCGAGGGGTGGCGACTGGCCTGTCCATTGGCTTAGGCAACGGCCCAGCATACCGACTTGCAAGTCTTCTGCGGTAACGACTCGGTAGCCAAGTTCGGTGAGCGATGTGGGGACGATGTGTCCAGCGGTGTCGAGGACGAGCGTTGAAAGATCACTGCGAGGCCAATCGTCGAAATTCACTTTCTCATTGCTCAGCAGTGAAACGATGATCAAATTCAGTGTGTCTGCTGAATCTGGTTCCAAGTCGACTTGTTCGGCGGCGTTCAACAGGGGTTGTAACGCGTCAGGCCATTGACTCGTCATGGTTCCCAAGCGAGCCCAACGCTCAATGACACGTCCTCGAGATTCGAAGTGTTCACGAGTGGTATCAGCGAGCCATGTTCCAGAGGCATCGAGTGACGACCAGCCAGCGCGTGATTTCGTCTTGGGTGACGAGTGTTCGCGAAAAAGAATATCAAATGCGATGTCAGTCGGTGGATCGATCTGGTCGCGTTCGGTTTGGTTTTCGTTCAGCTCGTCAGACGACAAAACGGGCACGACGGAGATTTGTTGTGGTTTGGGCACGTGCGGCGACTTGGTGCGAGCCCAGAGTTTCGCTGCGTCCGATAAGCTTGGATCAATCAAAACGCCTTCGACGCCCAAGACATCGAGGCCGTCCAGGGCCAGGTGCAATTTCGAGGGTTCCACGTCAAAGGACAGCACTCGCCAGTCAATCTGCATCGTTGCGAATGCTCGCTCAAGTGCGAATTGCGTAGCGTTGCCTGCGATTGGATGCCCGAGCACCGCGATGACCGGTTCAGTGGTACGATCCATCAGTAGACTTTATCAATCACTTTTGTTGACGAAAAATATGAACTGCGGTTTTGCGAATCGTTCGAGAGAACAAACGATATGGATTTGAACGCGTCATGGATTTGAAATTTGGGTATTGGACGCGAGTCGCTTGGTGCTGCTGGTTGGCATTGTTGGGGTTATTTATGTATCGGTGGGTTCAGCCTCCATGGATTCAAAGCAACACAAGCGGAGTCCTAGATACTGAAGGTAGCAAAATCCTCCTCGCTTTTGCAGGAATCGGACTGGTTTATGGTGCGGTCGGTCAAAGCTTTTGGATCGTTAGTGGACTTCGAAATGCGATCATGCGGTGGGTCGGATGCATCCTCCTGATTGTCGCTGGGGCGTTTCTCTTGAGTCTTATTTCCGTTCAATTGCGTGAGTCGTCGCCATCAACATTGTCAGCTGAAATCGTTCGACTCATTGCTCAGCTTGGTGGGATGACGATCGCTCAATTGATCCTGTTTTTTTTGTTGGGCATTGTATCTTGGCAAAGCGAGAGCGTCATCCGAGAGCGTCCGCGACGTCAGTATGAAATACTCGATATCGGTTTTCTGACGCTAGCAACCGCAGTGGTGCTTTCCATCGCGATGCGGCAATCGACGCTGATACGCGTTTCCGATTTCTGGATCGTCGCGGTCGGAATGTGGATTGTTTTTCCAGCAATCGCCGCCACAGCTGCACATAGCGTCACCGCTTCGACGTGGCTACAGAGACTTGCTGCGGTGGGTCTGGTGGTGGGTTTGGCCGTCGGGTCCAGCGTCGGATTGGCGACCTTGGAAATACGCTACGAGCGATTTCAGGGGAAAGACCTTGGAATGCTGGTAAAATGTTACGGAACGATCTTAGTCGCGTTTTGTTGTTGCTGTTGGCTGTTTCCGCTCGCCGGAAGTTTGGATAGTGCAAGACAGCAGGAACCAGTGCTTCCGGATGAACCCTCGACACCGAATCGCTCGGCAATTCAGGCTTATCGTCCAGACGATTGAGAACGAGGTGGCACATCCAATATGGTGTTGATGTGCAGAACCTCGTGTCAGGGGCGAAACCAACCGTGAATTTCGTTCGCGTGATGGGTGCCGACGATTGCTCGTTGATGTATTGTGGTACTACCCATTGGTATCTAGCTCACCCAGTTTCCCCAATTGATTTACCCCCTCGGAGAAAGTAACGATGAAAAGCGTTCATTGGATCGCGACCCTAGCCCGGATTATTCATGAGTCAGCAAACAAAAATGGCCTCGTTTGCGTCTAAGTGTTTAGCTAACAAGCACTTTCGACAACACAACAAGGCCAGACATGAGTTTACAGTCTGCGAAGCAGTTTGTCTTCGGTTCTTGGG
>JBGTAI010000296.1:0-6637 GCA_041749955.1 Pirellulaceae bacterium
ATTGCAAAGTGAAATCGCTGCGTGGGCCAAACGCACCAACGAAAAGCAACGCGGCGTCGACTGGCAATTCAAGATCGACGACGCTCGCACAAAGCTAAAGCGTCTCTACCCCCAAATTAAGACTGGATGACGCACTAGAGCTGAACACGCTGTCCCGTTTTTGCGCTTTCGTAGATTGCACAGATCACTTCGACACTGCGTCGTCCTTCATGCCCGTCAATTAGACTCGGTCGGTCCTCCGCAATCGACTGTACAAATTCTTCGAACATCCGTGTGTGTCCATGGTGTCCGATCGCTGCGGGGTCAGCGGCTCCGCCACCGGTCTTGGTTTTCCCAGACATCTCGGCTCGGATGGCTTCGTCTTCATCGGTCGGCTCAGCGAATTGCCACATCTTGATGTCTTCTTCCTCGAGAATCGCCGTGCCGTGTTCGCCGCTGATTTCGACTCGCTTGAGCGTTCCTGGAAAAGCCGTGGTCGTCGCTTCAATCACACCGAGGGCTCCGTTGGCGAAACGCAATGTTGCCACCGCGACGTCTTCGACTTCGATTCGCTCGTGAGTCATCGTTGCCGCCATCGCGCTGACTTCGACCACGTCGCCCATCAACCACAGCAGCAAGTCGACACTGTGGATGGCTTGGTTCATCAACGCCCCGCCTCCGTCGAGCTCCCACGTGCCGCGCCAAGCGCCGCTGTCGTAGTACTGCTGAGTCCGGAACCACTTCACATACGCATCACCCATCGTGATTTTGCCAAAACGTCCCTGCTCGACGGCACGCTTGATCAATTGGCTCGACTGGTGAAATCGACTTTGGAAGGTCACACCCAAGCGAACGCCGGCTTCGTCACAGGCTCGAATGATCTGGTCACATCGCTCGGTTGTCACTTCGAGCGGTTTTTCGACAACGACGTGTTTTCCGGCGGCAGCCGCGGCGAGTGCTGGGTCGAGGTGTCCGCCACTGGGGGTGCAGACGGAAATTGCGTGGATGCGTGGGTCGGCGAGCATGGCCTCGAGGCTATCAAACGCCGTGCAATTATGTTTCGCAGCGAATTCAGCGGTCGCATCGGGGCGGCGGCTTGTTGCGCCGATGAGTGTCGCCCCTTGAGCGTCCGTGATTGCTCGAGCGTGAAAGTTCGCGATCATCCCACATCCAACGATGCCGATTCCAATCGTCATTTGCCTGTTGCCTAAAGTTTGCGGTTCGGAGTTTGCATAGAACGTCCAACACGATACGTTTTTTAGATAGCTGCGATACGCCACTGGGCGGTCACGGCCACGAATTTTTCACCGCCATCGCTCAGGACCGGTCGGCCCTTGGCTCGACGTGCCCCCTCGCTGCGTAATCTTTCTGACGTGCCTCGTCTGTTGGACGAGACCGAGGGTATCGGCACGCAGTTACGGAAACTAAAAAAAGGCGAAAGCCTCGCGTTTTCTGGAGTTTGGGGCGGGCTGAGGGGCTTGTTGGCCGCAACGCTTGTGCGTCACTGTCCGCATGTCCTCGTGCTTTTGCCACAGGCGGCTGACGCAGACATCACGGCTGGCGATGTGAAGGCTTTCGGAGTCGCAGACGCCGTCGCGATGCCACTTTCCGCCAGCGATGGGACGCAAGAATCGATTCGCGACGCCGATTATGCCGACCGGCTGCAGGTGCTGCAGCAGCTTCGGACGCGAAATTCGGACTCGCCCCAGCCGCTTGTTGTGACCGCTTACATTGGCGGAGCTTTGCAGCTCGTTCCGACTCCGGACGTGCTCGAAAAATCAACGCGTCAACTGAAAGTGGGCGACACGGTCTCGCCCGAGGATATTCGTCGGTGGCTCGCGGAAGCCGGGTTTGCCTCGACGACGGGAGTCCAGTTCCCGGGCGAATTCGCAACGCGAGGCGGTTTGCTGGATATTTTCTCGCCCGACCAGCCTGAGCCGATCCGGATCGAGTGGTTCGGTGACGAAATCGAGTCCATTCGCCGGTTCGACCGATCGAGCCAACGAAGTATCGAGTCGCTTCAACGGGTTGAAATTGCCGCGATTGGCCTGGCTGCCGAAGGTCCGCTGGCAGTTGACCCACTGGCAATTGACCCGTTCGCTGAAGATCCGCTGTCGGACGAGGCAGCAGACCGAAACCGCGAAGCCGCACCGAAAGGGAAGTCGAAAAGGAAATCCCAAGAGACCGCAGCAGGGAAAACGAACTCCGCCCAGCTCGGTCCGATATCTGATTATTTGCCGAAAGACACCGTCGTTGTCCTCGTCGATCCGCACGACTCGAAGGCTTCGGCGGATGCACTGTTGAATCGACTGGCCGATCGCTCGCGGTTCTTGGATTTCGAAGGCTTGATGGCGTCGCTGGCTGGGCATCGCATCGTCACGGCGACCACGCTCAGCGAAGCGGGCGGCGATGTGCTAATCGACTTGCACAGCAGCACGGCGGACAGCTTTGCGGCGTCACTCGACGAGACTCGCACGCGAGTCGACACGATCGCCGCTGGCCACGAAGTGATCGTGGTCGGCGACACACCAGCCGATGGCGAGCGATTGACTGAGTTACTCTCCGATACTGAGGCTCAACGCACCGGAAGATTGCATCTCACCGTCGGCTCGCTCAGCGGTGGATTCCGACTCGTCGACGCAAAGGTGTTGGTACTGACGGGAGCGGAACTGTTCCATCGCAGCTCCGTTCGTCGCGGTCGTTCACGGTCGCGCGGCAAACCGATCGACAACTTTTTGCAGCTCGAGCCAGGCGATCTCGTCGTGCACCTTTCGCATGGCATCGGTCTGTATCGCGGATTGCACACGATCGAAAAGAACGGCCAACATCTCGAGCACTTAGCGATCGAGTTTGATCAAGGCGCCAAGATCTACGTCCCCGCGTCGCGGATCGGGCTGATCCAACGTTACGTCGGCGGCACCAAGACGATGCCGCGGCTGGCAAAAGTCGGCGGCCAGAGTTGGGCGAGTAAGAAAAAGGCGGCGGAGAGCGCGGTCACTGACATGGCGGCTGAGCTACTCGAAATGCAAGCCGCGCGCTCGTCCAAGCGAGGCATCGCGTTTGACGTCGATAACGAATGGCAAAAGCAATTCGACGCGAGCTTTCCGTACAACGAAACCGTTGACCAACTCAGTGCCATTGAATCGTGCAAGTTGGACATGGAAACGCCCAAGCCGATGGATCGCTTGATCTGTGGCGACGTCGGCTTCGGCAAGACCGAAGTCGCGATGCGGGCCGCGTTTAAGGCCGTCATTAGCGGTTACCAAGTCGCTGTGCTCGTGCCCACGACGGTGCTCGCCGAACAGCATTACAACAGCTTTCGAAATCGAATGGCGGAGTTCCCCGTCGAGATCGTTAAGCTCAGTCGTTTTTGTTCCGCGGCTGAACAACGCGAGAACGTCAAACGCCTCCGCTCAGGCAGCGCGGATATCGTTGTCGGCACGCACCGGTTGGCGAGCAAGGACGTCGACTTTGCGAACCTGGGCTTGGTGGTCGTCGACGAAGAACAACGCTTCGGAGTCGCAGTCAAAGAGCGACTCAAGTCGCTTCACAGCAACGTGGACGTCGTCACGCTTTCCGCCACACCGATCCCGCGAACATTGCACATGGCGCTGGTTGGTGTTCGTGACATCAGCAACCTCGAAACGCCGCCGGCGGAACGCATGGCTGTGGAGACGCGAGTCACGCGCTGGGACGATAAATTGATTCGCTCCGCGATCGTCCGAGAGCTGAATCGTGGCGGCCAAATCTTCTTTGTCCACAATCGTATTGGCGACATGCACCAGCTCGCTGAGAAGCTGAAACAGATCGTGCCGGAAGTCCGTATCGGGATCGGTCACGGTCAAATGGGCGAAGGTGAACTGGAAGAAGTCATGGTCGACTTTATCGAGCACAAGTTCGACTTGCTGTTAGCCACAACGATCGTCGAAAGCGGACTCGACATCCCCAACGCGAACACGATTTTTGTTGACGAAGCGGACCACTACGGCTTGAGCGATTTGCACCAATTGCGAGGTCGCGTGGGTCGATACAAGCACCAGGCACACTGCTACCTGATGATCGCAGCCCACAAGCATCTGACCCCCGAAGCCACCAAGCGATTGCGAGCGATTGAAGAGTTCAGTCACATGGGTGCTGGGTTCGCAATTTCGATGCGAGATTTGGAGATTCGCGGCGCCGGAAACTTGCTCGGAAGCCAGCAAAGCGGTCATATCGCGGCGATCGGCTATGAGATGTACTGTCAACTGCTTGAGGATGCCGTCCGCCACGTTCAAAACCTGCCGCCGAAGATGTCTGCGGAAGTGGATATCGACTTGCCCGTTGAAGCGTATTTGCCCCAGGATTACGTCTCGGACTTGCGATTCAAAATCGACATTTATCGAAGGCTGGCGCGAATTGATAACGCAGCCCAAATTCATGAAATTCACGAAGAACTGATCGACCGATTCGGTCCAGTCCCCGAGCCGACCAAGCGGATGCTCGCCCTTGCTGAATTGAGACTCGATGCGGCCGCATGGCAAATTGCCTCCATCACGAGCGATACCAGGTTTATCGTGCTGAACTACGGTAATCGAAGCCGGATTGATCAACTGGCTCGATCATCGTCGCATCCAATTCGCGTCGTTGACGGCAAAAAGGCGTACGTGCCGATCAAGGATATCGACATGGGAGATCCAGCCACGGGGGAAGGCTGGCTGCGACTCGCCCGCGAGGTCTTCGACCTCAGCCTCAAACAGCCACCACCACGCGCGGCCGCTCCGCCCCCGGCGCTCCCCATGCCGCCGAAGCCCAAGCCAGTGGCCGGCCGGCCATCAGGACTCGGAAACCGGCGACGAACATACTAATTCGCCCCAAAGTAGCAGGCACGCTCCGTCGTGCCGTCCGCCAAAAAACGTGCCGTCCGCCTCAAGAAAACGAGCGTTTCTGGATTGTGAATCTCCGCGGACGGCACACGGAGTGTGCCTGCCACTATCAAGTCACCACTCAGAAGCTAAACCCCGTAGCGACCACCGAAACCCTGGAAAGCTAGCGAGACTGAGCAGGATCCCCATCGTTCAAAGGCGAACGGTTTCGCAATCGCCAGCTTTTTTGTCGACTTGTCGCATTCCCAACGCTCGTTTGGGCTTGCGGAAGGCAGTTTCGCCGCCATACTAACCCGCTTCGCAAAAAAAGACGCGAAATTAATAAGTCAACCACATTGCTGACTGGAAGGTTTGTCCAGCCATGACGGACGTTTTAAAAGTCGAGCTTCGAGACGAGCTCGGATCACTTGCAACCCGACGGTTGCGCCGCAGCGGTAAAGTGCCTGCGGTTTTGTATGGACACGGCGAAGAAAACAAACACTTGGCGATTGCGTCAGGCGATGTTACGACGCTTCTGCGCCACCACAGCAGAACAGTTTCTCTCGCTGGAGCAGTCACAGAAACTGCACTCGTGAGCAACTTGCAATTCGATGCATTTGGCATGGAAGTGCTTCACATGGATTTGATTCGTGTGAATTTGGCTGAGAAAGTCGAAGTAACGGTGCCAATTCACCGCCAAGGTGACGCTCCAGGCGTTTTCAATGGCGGGATGTACCTTGAAAATCTTCACGAAGTTGAAATCCGCTGCTCGGCAGGTGCGATTCCTGAATTCGTCGTGCTGAAAGTAACTGATTTGCAGCTTGGTGGTCACAAGTTGGCTTCCGACTTGACGCTTCCAGAAGGCGTTGAATTGGTCACACCAGCGGACTCGGTCGTTGCTCACGTCGAGAAGCCGAAGTCGGCCAACGAAGACGTGACGCTACCCACAGGTGCTGAACCAGCTGTCATTGCTAAGGGCAGTGAGAAGAAAGCCGAAGCCTAATCGCCTCGGCGAGTGTCGGGTGTTCCTAACGACAAACGACCATGAAGTTAATTATAGGGCTGGGCAATCCCGGCCGAAAATACGAACAAACGCGTCACAACGTCGGCTTTGTCGTCGCGACAAAAGCTGCGAAGCTCATTTCGGCGAGCGTTGGGAAAAGCCAGTTCGAGTCAGAAACAGCGGAGGGATTCGTAGGAACAGAAAAGGTTTTGTTCTTGTGGCCCCAGACGTACATGAATGCGAGCGGACGGAGTGTTCGCAAAGCATTGGATTTTTACAAGCTCGTTCCAGACGACTTGTTGGTGATTTGCGACGATTTGAACTTGCCGTCTTCGCGGCTTCGGATTCGCCCTTCGGGGTCAGCCGGGGGCCAAAAAGGCTTAGCAGACATCATAAACGTTCTTGGCACCGACGCGTTTGCGAGGCTACGAGTGGGAATTGACCGACCGCCAGCCGGTTTGGAAGTGGTCGACTATGTCCTCGGAAAGTTATCCGGTGACGAAGCGATCGATTTAGACAATGCGACTTCACGAGCGGCCCAAGCGTCGATCGATTGGGTTCGAGAAGGAACGCAACAAGTGATGAATCAGTACAATGCGGCGACCTGAGTGAGTTCAAGTCAACGTCAACCGATGCAAATCGCGGGGGTTGGCGAAGACCACTCGCGAAGGACCGTTAAATTTTGCAGAATATACGTTCAACGATTGATCCGACGGAGATAAGCGAAAGACCGTGGCCACGAACACTTACGAAACGCTGTTCATTCTCGACAGCAATCATTACGCGCGAGACCCAGGCGGCGTGAGCAGCCAAA
>JBGTAI010000297.1:0-8490 GCA_041749955.1 Pirellulaceae bacterium
GAACGAAAATCGAATTTGGGGAGGGGGCCGTTCTGCGCTGACGGCCGCAATGACGCATCAAAACTAAATTCAAGCCACTATTTACGCGGCTAACTCGAAAAACTCCACCCGTTACGTTCGTGGTGAATAACTCGGGCTTAATGATTAACGACATTCGCATCACGATTTACGCCATGCTCGTTAAAGAATTTCTGCGTTAACTGTCGCATTGTTTTGGCCGATCGACCTTGTCGATTTCCATTGAAATATCGCAATGCACCTTTCGATGCGACAAAAAACCTATGTTAAACAAAGACAAGTGACTCGCACGCGCAGATTTCTTTCTCTTCCTCGCGATCGCTAATTGGAATAGTCGTACCGAAAAAGAAATTTGAATTATCCGTCGTAAGAGTGCGTTCGGAATCTCCCGGACCGTACTTTGGGTCTCACGACGATCTCTTCACGCTTATGGTTTCGGAGTATTGAGGTAGTCGCGAGGATCGGTAAAGAGCTTTGCGGCAACTCAACACGACAAACGGTCATATCGATCGATAGGCGGTTGAACGTGCAATTGCACACTCGTCGCCAGAGGCTCTCAAATCGTTGGAGCCATTGGACAAGGAGCGATCAATGCCCTTGAGCATTTTTCCCACGGTTCGTCGCCGACTTCCTATGAATTGACTTAGTTGTCGTGCGGAAGCTCCGTTGACGCCTCATCCGCAGACGCCTTGATGCAAACAATCTCAGTCATCGTGTGTGCGTAGAGTTTGCCGCTTGATGAGGTTAAAGAAGCAAGGCTCCAGGTTTTTCCGCCGGGGCCGAGATCATTGATGGCAACAATCGCCTCGGGTGAAAGCTGCTCTACATCAGCATCAATCACGTATACCGTTCCGGTTACAACTGGAAAAAATAGATAGCGTCCGACTCGCGTTGGGCTAGCCGCGGAAATATGGCCCCAACCTGTTCCGTTGTGGCCTTTGTCGCCCACTGCAAATCCGCTTGCGTTGAGCGGCCTATTGCCTGCATTGCCTTTCGTCCACAAACGAACATCGTGCTGGCGATCCTCGAAACTCGGCATCAACTGACTAGGCAACTCCAAGTACTCGACTGCCCCCGTCTCCACATGAACACGCCCGAGATAGTGGACGTTGTGCGACAGAAACCAATGCCAGTCGCCAACAACAAGGTTGGCTTGGTTTGTATTTGGATGGCCCTTGCCAGCTTTCACAGCGACGTCAGTTTGTTTGGTCCAGTCAGCGTCACTCTTGTCGAATTTCCATGCTGTAGAACTCTCATGCAGCGGTTGACGGCGCAAAAGTGCTCCGTTGTTAGCGTCAAACACCACATGCTGGCCTTTGTGAAAGCCAAAGACATACTTTGCGTTCCAATGACAAGCAAAGGACGGGTCGTATCCGTCGAGGTCAGTGCTCCACAGCGTTTTGCCTTCTTCACCAGGCGCTAGCGAGGTGAGGGATTGCCCGTAGGGTCGTTCCAAGGCACCATGCGGTCCTCCGCGTGCATGAGAAACGGCAAACTTTCCATCCGCAGTGAATCGCACTGTTGGCGTATTGTGTATTGACGTACCAACCTGCTCTCGCCAAAGAACCTTGCCGGTTCGTTTGTCGATCCCGTGCACGTAGGTCCAAACCTCTTTTTCGTCGATACCTTCGGGCACATCCGTTCCCTTGGAAAGCTTGCCGGGCGACTCCCACTTTTGGATCTTGGCGCCAGCCTCCTTGTTCGCAACTTCGACATAAAGAATCGTGTCGCCAACACGATACGGTTCCGCTTGTCGATTGTTATGTTTGAATCGTGGCGTCCATTCTCGAAGCCAAACTTGAGTTCCAGCCATATCGTAACAGCCCATCGAACCGCATCGATTGAAGAACCACACATGTTCGCCATCGGCGATTGGCGCAAAGACGGTACCGTCAGTAAACCCGCCCGCAAGCGAGATGAAGACGCTTCCGGGTAGGGTGACTTGCCAAAGCACTTTACCAGTATTCGCGTCGAGACAGAATCCGATGATATCTCTCACAGACTCCTTCTCCTCGAGAGCTTTGATTGGGACGTGAGTGGTTACAAAGACGCGATCATCGCAAATTGTGACGCTACTCATTCCCGCCTCAGGCATCGCGGTCCGCCAAAGAATATTCTCGCCTCGCGTTACACTCCAACGCGTCGGCGGTTCGCCTTCCACTTGCCAGTTGCCGTTTGGCCCAGCCGCCTGGGGCCAATCCTCGCCATGTGCGAGCGAACCAGTAACAAAAACCAGCACAAACGGCAGCAGGATCGTTTTGACTTGCATGGCAGGCAACTGCGTCAGTGAAAGAACGAAGCGACTCGAATACTGAATCTTAATCCCTGCGCTAGCTGCATGCATAGCTTTCTCCAGCGAGCAAGCAGTCCCTACGATGACGCGTGCTGACTACTTTTGAAGGACCGGCTTATTCGTTGCTGGCTCCGAACGTATACTGTCGAGAATTCGCTTGGGTGAAGCGATGGGGAACGTCGATAGCTCCACAAGTAAGTGCTTCATAGCGTCGGTTTGAGCTTGGAGCGGCTCACGCTCTTGCTCACCCAGGTTTTTAACTTTGGCATGGCAAGCCCGATAGTCCGTGACGGCATCTCGAACCACGACATTCAAGTCGCAAGCCGGATCCATCTCCCTCGCTTTGCGAATGTATTCGAGCGCCCGCGGAGTATCCGAGTCTCGCCAGTAGCCTCTTGCTGCGGCAAAACAAGCCGCCACTTTTTGTCGTTGCGATTTCGATGAGCTGAGTACTTGCTCATTCACTCTCACTGCATCCGCATGATTTCCGGCGTCCAATTCCGCTTGAGCGAGACCAAGCATTGCCCAACTGCTCGATGGCGCGTCGAGCATTGCCGTCTTGAAAGAAATTTTGGCATCGTTCACTTGACCCGCTCGCATTTTGTCCCAACCGACAACTGTATTGGCGATTGTGTCATTCGGATTTTGGTGCAATGTATCAGCAGCATACTGCCGTGCCGCATCCAAATCGCCTCGTGAGAAATGCAGTATCGAAAGCAACGACAGGTATATCTTAGGGTTTTCGATGGTTCCCGCCATTCGCTCGGCGTAGTCGATCGCTTCGGTTCGACCTCGCAAGTCGATGACTCGCATTAGCAGCGAGTCGGCCGAGGCATCGAAGTCGATACCGTATTGCGCAGCCCTCAGGAAGCACTCAACCGCAGCTTCATGTTCGCCAAATTCAGCTAGCGTGAGTCCCTCATGCCAGTGCACCCAATCAGCTTCGGGGGCGAGGCTGCGTCCAGTTCGCGCATCGTGCAAGCTCGACTGAAGTAATTGATTGACGTCTTCCGATTCAACCATCGTTGCCTCCGTGAGCGTACGAAGCACGGCGGCGTGTCGCCTCGCCACGGATGATCGATCACAGTAGGCAAACGGTGCATCGGGGCGAAGTTCGATGCAGCGAGTGAAGGCCGAGCTCGCGGATTCGAATTTCTCAATTGCTCCGCGTTGATTTCCGCTCACAAGATCCTGCTCACCCAACCAATAATTCGCATGCCCCAATACGAGGTGACTCCAGTAATGCGACTGAGCCTCCTTCGAAGCGCTTTGGATCGTCCGACGAAGAGTCTCGAGGTTGCTTGGCGGTGTCGCGGTGCCACCAGCAAGATGGCTACCGTAACCAGAGAACCATGTCGTGAATGTCGGATCCATGTGAGCAATCAAACACAGGATCGACAAACTGTATCCATCCGCCGCGTTCTCGGGCGGACCAAGATCCGACGCTTTCACTCGTTGACCCTGGCGAAGCCGAAAGTTGGAGGTCGCCGTGTACCAACGTGTTGCTTGCGACGGTCGAAATTGTTCGATTCGACGCCCCACTTCGATCGCGGCTTTCGACTCGTTTACACCAGCATCGGTCATCACGTAACGGCGAACCATCGAAAACGTGATCGCCATGCCGCTGTCGGACATTCCACCCAGCGCCGCTCCCATCCGTCGCACGAGCAAACCGTCGAGCGTCAGCAGCGCACCATAAACGTCCCACCTCAATGCATCGAGTTGGATCGGATCCAAGTCCTCTGCCGGAAGTTCATCCCACCACTGATCCGATTCCCACACGCCCACCGAGTCGAGCGACTCGATAAGCACGGACATCGACTCAGTGTCTCGTGCAAGAAAATTCAGTTCTTGGCCGTATTCGAAAAGCTCCTGGAACCGAGCCAGAGTCGACAGTCGCTTTTGCCTTGCCTTTAATTGCTCGAGTGAGCCAGCGAGCGATGGGTCTTGCTCAGCAACAGTGATTGCCGCCGAGAACTTTTCCGCCGCGTCGCTGTAACGAGACTGCGCAACCGAGTCATTCGCAGCTGACAATAAACCGTCGAAAGTAACCGGAGACTCGATCAACGGTGCAATTCGGTCCTCTTGGAACGCTGGGCGGCAACCAGCCAGTATAAAAGGACACATGATCGCAAGTACTAGGAGGCCGCGGATCGAAACGTACTCCCGCTGCTCTGCATGGCGTGCAGGAACGATGTTGGCGCGTGCGTCGTAGGTCGTGCTTGGTTGGTCAGCAATCATCCGCATATTCTAGCCTTGGGTTGCGGAATCAATCGTCCAGATCCGACGCTGGGGGCCAACAATGCCAGTCTCGCGAGCGGCAAAAGGCAGGGGATTCGGAGTATTTGAATTAATCGGCACGTCAACGAGACCTTGTGGAAACATTGGCTTGGAGTTGTCACAATTGAGCCATGAAGTCACTTAAACACGGGGCGACGCCTGGCCCGTTCATCGAAACGGTATTCCTGGATCGGTCGCGAATCACTGACCCAGACCATTACGCGTATCAACTTCCCGCGCTGCGCAAGTTTACGAAGCTCGACCTGCATCCCCAGGTGACGTTTTTGGTCGGCGAAAATGGATCGGGAAAATCAACGCTACTCGAAGCAATGGCGATCGCGAATGGGTTGAATGCGGAGGGCGGAAGCCGCAACATGTTGTTTGCGACCCGTGAGAGTCACTCGGATCTCCACAAAGCACTTAAGTTGCGTCGATATCACGCATTGGCTCCCGACGCTTGGTTCTTGCGTGCCGAAAGCCTATTTAATGTCGCAACCGAGATCGATAACCTCGGGGTTGTCACCAGCTACGGCAACAAGTCGCTGCATGAGCAATCGCATGGCGAAGCGTTTATGACATTGATCGAAAGCCGATTCGGCCAAGGCTTGTATTTCCTTGACGAACCCGAAGCAGCCTTGTCGCCTCAACGCCAGCTGGAATTTCTCGTGTTGCTGGACTCGATAGTCAAGCGTGACTCGCAACTCATCATCGCAACACACTCGCCTATCATCATGAGTTACCCAAATGCAAATATCTATGCATTCACTCAAGACGGTATCAAGCCGATCGCGTATCGAGACACCGATCATTATCAGGTCACCAAGTCATTCCTTGATTCGCCTGAGCGAATGCTGAAGCATCTTTTGGAGGACCAATAGTTGCGGGTCGACACAATCGACGGGCGTTCGGATACGCTATGGTTCTTTGGTCGAGAACTTATGAGCTTAATTTGGTATCAAGAGAGTTGAATGGGATCTGTGTTTCGCTCGCTACTGTTGTGGCTGACACTCACATCGGGTATCGCGTTTTTTTGGCCAGTCGATTCCATCGGGTTTGATCCGTTCGTTGCGTCGTCGTGGGTGCTCTGGTCGCTGATCGTCGTCACCATGTTCTCACTCGGCACATTGGTGCAAGTCGAGGAACTTGGCCCGTTGCGAGAGAAACCTTGGTGGGTCGGTCTTGGTGTCGCAGTACAAGTCATTGTGATGCCGGCGGCAGCTTGGCTTGTGACTCAACTTGTGCCGATGAACGAGGAATTAGCCGCTGGCGTGATCCTTGTCGGCTGTGTTCCCGGTGCGATGGCGTCCAACGTCCTCACCAATACTGCCGGAGGAAGCGTTGCCTATTCAGTGAGCTTAACGAGCATTGCAACCTTGCTCTCTCCGGTGACTGTGCCAACAGTGTTGTGGATCGTCACTGGTCTGAAATCCGACAAGGCGCTGACGGAACCGGCACTGTTGCTCGCGACCTTAGTCGTGTTGCCGACGGTGTTAGGATTTTTTGCAGCTCGTCAGTCGTTAACGCTCAATCGTCTCTTGCAGCAATGGAGTCCTGTTGTTGCTTCCGCGGCATTGCTTTGGATCATCGCGAGTGTAGTTGCCGGCAATCGTGACAAACTCGCGAGCGTGAGCGGTCTCCTCGTGCTCGCACTGCTACTGATCAACCTACTTGGCTATCTCGCGGGATACGGAGCTGGACGTGTCGCTGGATTGCCAACACCATTCGTGCGAGCATTAACGTTAGAAGTCGGCATGCAAAACGCGGGTCTGGGCACTGCACTCGCGGTGTCGCTCTACGGAGCCAACACGATGGCCACCATCCCGACCGCCGCCTATACCTTCGGATGCATGTTCACAGGAACCATCTTGGCTGTGGCTTGGAGAATCACGCCATGGAAACGATCAACTTCTTGTGAAGCATCACTCCCCAACGGAGAAACGGAAATCACGACTTCCGATTGAACATTCATAGCTGGGGTAAGCTACGCCGATTGCCACCGCATGAAATGGCCAAGAGGCATGAGATGCTTAACGAAAGCAACGACGGCCGGAGAAAACTCCGGCCGTCGGCACAATTACGTTGGTTGGGTTGGGACGGATTACGATCGTCAGGACAGACCGAAATCGATCATCAATAAGCACCGACTAGCGGCGAGCTTTCTTGACCTTCGCGCCGCCTTGGCGGACCTTGAACTTCGGGACACTCTTGCAAATGACGTAGATTCGGCCACGACGTTTGACGACTTGGCAATCTGGGTGGCGGTACTTCAACGCGCCGATGCTGCTTACAACTTTCATCGGATCGATCTCAAATGTCTTTTCGGATAGGATCTCGCGGGTCCAACAGCACCTCAATGTGCGTCCAAGTTGGCTCCCGATTTTGGTTTCTGGGCTGCCCGTGCAATCGCTCGTGCAGAAGCCCGGGCCGCAGAGTATACCGAGCTTGCACAATCCTTCAACGCCAAACCGCCCTTCCGGGCTGGGAAAGAATTCTCAATGGCCAAAACTGCCTACTTTGACTGTCTTAGCGGAATCAGCGGCGATATGACCCTCGGAGCCCTCATCGACCTCGGTGCCGACGTGTCCGTGATCCAGACGGGGATCCAGTCGATGGGCTTGGGCGAGTTGGCAATTACGACCGAAACCGTGAAAAAGTGCGGTTTTCGTGCAGTTTACGTTCGTATCGAGCATCCGCCGGAGCACGCTCATCGGCATTTGCACCACATCGAAGCGATGATCGATCGGGCGGATGCCATTTCGGAGCCGGCAAAGACGCGAGCCCGCCAAATTTTTATGAAGCTCGCGGAGGCAGAAGCAAAAGTCCACGGCTCGACAATCCAAAAAGTACACTTTCACGAAGTCGGTGCGATTGACTCCATCGCCGACATTGTGGGCACAGCAATCGCCATGGATTTGCTCGGGATAGAAGACGTCCAAGCATCCCCAGTCCCCACGGGAACGGGATTTGTCACGATAGCTCACGGTCGCGTTTCGATTCCTGCGCCCGCGACAGCAGAGCTACTGTGCGGGATTCCGATTTCGCCATCGGGCGTCGAAGCGGAACTGACGACGCCGACGGGGGCTGCGATCTTGAAAGCAACGTCATCCGCGTTCGGACCGGTACCGAAGATGAGGATTTCAGCTGTCGGCTATGGCGCCGGAACGAAGGATCTCGAAGGTCAAGCGAATGTGCTTCGCGTCCTGCTCGGGACGACGGACGAAGCTTGCTCGAGTTCGCACAGCATCGTTTCGGATCGAGTTGTCGTGATGGAGACCAACATTGATGACTCGACACCCCAACAATTGGCGCACTGCAGCGATCGATTGTTCGACGCCGGTGCGCTCGATGTCTACCAGACTCCATGCACCATGAAGAAAGGTCGCGTCGGTGTGTTACTGACCGTACTTGCGGCTGAGTCACGCGTCAGTGCGCTCGAGTCAATTATCTTCCAACACACAACATCCATCGGCGTTCGGCGTCATGTCGCTGATCGACACAAGCTGGTGCGCGAGAGCGTGACGATCGAAACACAGTTCGGCCCGGTGCGAGGCAAAGTCGTGCGCCTTCCCAATGACCAGTACCGCGTCAGCATCGAAGACGACGACGCCAAAGCAATCGCAGCCTCTGGGCAAGTCACCGTCGCTGACGTGAAGCGAATCGCAGAGCAGGTCTGGCGAAGTGGTGCTTAACGGTCCATCGCCAGGTACGAGCTGCTTCCACGTTTTTTGCGATACTGAATCGAAAGTCTCAGTCTTGCGATACTCGTAGTGCAGAAGATACCGCATTCATATGCCAGAGACGTGCGCCCCACCCCAGGGCAACTCACTTTTTCAAATTGGGGCATTTGTCTTTTCGTAGGGTGCCGTGCTTGCACGCACCTTCTGCTGAATCTGGTGCGT
>JBGTAI010000298.1:0-109471 GCA_041749955.1 Pirellulaceae bacterium
TTCATCAGTGAATAGAAATCGTCGCATCCCTGCGTCTCCAAGAAATTTCCAGGCAACTCCAACACGGCCACGATTATCCCCCAAAATGACAGTCCAAATACATATCAGTTTGTGCCACGCTCAGCCGCGTGGGGTATAACACGAAATTCAGTGACGAATTCTGGAAGATCCTGGGGTGCGGGTGTGTTGGTCGTGGGATGCAAGGTGCTAGCCACAAAAAACGCAAAGGGGCACAAAATGGTGGGCGGGTTCTTGTTGAAGTCTTGCTTTGTTGGACATCACGCGGAGCGTGATGAGTACTTTCGGTGTAGGGGATCTGGCGTGGTGACGAGCACAAGCGTTACTGGTCGCCGAAGATGAAGTTGGTGCCGTTGTGGTCGACTTTCACGATGCTGCCTTCGGGGTAGGAGTTGCGGAGGAGCGCAGTGGCTAAAGGGTTTTGGATTTCGTTTTGGATGACTCGCTTGAGTGGACGGGCTCCGTAGAGCGGGTCGTAGCCTTCGTCGGCGATGGTGTCGATGGCGGCTTCGGTGACGTGGAGCTTCAAACCGTTGGCGGATAGTCGCTTTGCGAGTCCGTCGAGTTGCAGCTTGACGATGTGTCGGATTTCGTCTCGCTTGAGCGGATGAAAAATCACGATGTCATCGATGCGGTTGAGGAACTCAGGTAAGAACCTGGCTCGCAGAGCTTCTTGAACGGCAGTTCGCATTTCCTCCTCGTCACCACCTTCCGTGTTGACTTGCTGGATGACTTGGCTGCCGACGTTGCTTGTCATTGCGATCACGGTGTTGCTGAAGTCGACTGTGCGACCGTGGCCATCGGTCAATCGGCCGTCGTCGAGGACTTGTAGCAAGATGTTGAATACATCGGGGTGTGCTTTTTCCATCTCGTCGAGCAAGATGACTGCGTAAGGCCGACGTCGCACGGCTTCAGTGAGCTTGCCGCCTTCTTCATAGCCCACGTACCCCGGAGGCGCGCCGATCAAGCGTGAGACGCTGTGACGTTCCATGAACTCGCTCATGTCAATCCGTACCATAGCAGTCTCGTCGTCGAACATGACTTGTGCGAGCGCTTTGCATAACTCCGTCTTGCCGACGCCGGTGGGTCCAAGGAACAAGAACGAACCGATCGGTCGGGAGGGATCTTGCAAACCACTGCGACTGCGTCGGACAGCGTCCGATACCGCTTGCACGGCTTCGTCTTGGCCAATCACTCGGCTGTGCAGACGCTCTTCCATGACGAGTAGCTTGGCGCGCTCAGTTTCCATCATGCGGCTGACGGGAACGCCAGTCCACACACTGACCACTTCGGCAATTTCTTCCTCAGTGACTTCCTTGCGAAGCAATCGCCGCTTGTCGCCTTTGTCGCTTGTGCTTTGTAATGTCGTATCCGATGCGTCACGTTGCTCGAGTTCGGTGAGGCGTTTCTCTAGCTCTCGTTGTCGCGATTGGACTTGGAGCATTTCGCTGTAGGCCGCCTCAGGGCTTTCGCCTCGCAATTGCATTTGTTTGGCTTCGGCGTCCAACGTTGCGAAACGGTGCTGCAGTTGTTCAGCTTCTTTGCGGATCCCTTGGACATCGTCCAAGCCCATCTTCTCAGTCTCCCACTGTTCCCGCAGACTTGCGAGTTCTTGCTTGATCGTCTCCATCTCCGCTTCGATTTCTTCTCGCTTTTCGATTGCGGATTCCTCTTCCTCATCGACGAGTTGGCGATGAGCGAGTTCGAGTTGACGCAAACGACGTTGCAGTTGATCGATCGGCTCGGGGACGCTTTCTTTTTCCATCGCCAAACGACTCGACGCTTCATCGATCAAGTCGATGGCTTTGTCGGGGAGAAATCGGTCAGCGATATAACGGTTCGATAGCGTGGCGGCAGCAACGATCGCACTGTCGGTGATCTTGACACCGTGGTGCGATTCGTAGCGTGACTTGAGGCCTCTCAGGATCGCGATGGTGTCTTCAACACTCGGCTCACCTACATAGACAGGTTGAAAACGACGCTCTAGCGCCGGGTCTTTCTCAATGTTCGTGCGATATTCATCGAGTGTTGTTGCGCCGATGCATCGCAATACACCACGCGCGAGTTCTGGCTTGAGCAGGTTGGCGGCGTCCGCGGAACCCTCGGCCTTACCGGCACCGACGACAAGATGGAGCTCGTCGATGAACAAGATCACCTGGCCGGCCGCGTCTTTGACTTCTCGCAGCACTGCCTTGAGACGCTCTTCGAAGTCGCCGCGGAACTTTGCACCGGCGACGAGCGCCCCCATGTCGAGCGAGATGACTTTCTTTTGCTTGAGGCTTTGGGGCACATCGCCATCGAAGATCCGGATGGCGAGTCCTTCGGCGATGGCAGTTTTGCCGACGCCGGGTTGTCCGATGAGGACAGGGTTGTTTTTGGTACGACGTGAGAGCACTTGGATGACACGTCGAATTTCGTTGTCACGGCCGATCACTGGATCGAGCTTGCCTTGTGCAGCGAGCTGGGTGAGATCGTGACCATATTTGTTGAGCGCTTGATAGTTGTCCTCAGCATTCTGGTCCGTGACACGTGCGGATCCGCGCACTTCGCTCATGGCTTTGAGCACATCGTCTCGGTTGACTCCCGCCAACTTCAACAGATTCTTTGCTTTGCTGTCGGCTTGCGCGAGACCGAGTAGCAAGTGCTCCGTACTCACGAACTCATCCTTGATCGACTCGGCCGCCGCGGCCGCAGCATCAAAGGTCTTTTGCAGTGCAGGACCGATTCCAGCTTGGCGACCGCCGGAGACCTTTGGCAACTTATCCAGCTCGCTCTTGGTCGTGCTTTTAAGCTGGGCGACGTTGACGTTCATCTTTTCGAGCAAGGGAAGCGTCAGTCCTTCGCTTTCGTCGAGCATGGCTCCGAGTAGGTGCAACGGATCCATTTCTGGATTCCCAGCGGACGCGGCTCGAGCTTGTGTTTCGGCGACGAGCCCTTGGGCTTTGTTGGTCAGTTTGTCGAATCGAAAAGCCATGATGTGATCTCCGTCACGTTGTAAGTCCATTGCCCGCGTTGACGGGCGCCGTTACCAATAGCGCAGCAAAAAGGGCGGGCCGTAACCCGCCCTGAAACGGCCTCGCACGCCCTGAAAACAAGGCGACGCTTGGCACTTCAGCGATTTCTGGACCAAACTCTACGAAAGGCAGATCGTCCAGTTTGTCTTAAGGAAGATTAGTCCTTGACTTCAAAGTCAGCGTCGATCGCATCGTCATCGCTATCGGCCGCAGCGGCTGCGGCGCCGGGAGCGGATTGCGCTCCAGCGGACTCAGCACTCGTCTTCTCGTACAGCACTTTGCTGAACGCTTGCGATGCCGCGTCGAGTTCGTCTGTCGCCTGCTTGATCGCAGCGGTATCTTCCGACTCAGCTGCTTTCTTGACCTTCTTGATGGCTTGGTTCATCGGCTCTTTATCAGAGTCACTGAGCTTGTCATCGTTTTCTTTCATCAACTTCTCGAGTTGATAAACTTGTTGATTCGCCTTGTTACGAGCTTCGACCAACTCGAACTGGCGACGATCGTCCTCGGCGTTTGCTTCGGCGTCCTTTCGCATTTGTTCGATTTCGTCTTCCTTGAGCGCGCCCGCTTCTTTGATCTGGACGGACGCTTCTTTGCCCGTTTTCAGTTCCTTGGCGGAGACGTTGACGATACCGTTCTGGTCGATGTCGAACTTGACTTCGATTTGAGGCACGCCACGAGGCTGTGGCGGGATTCCTTCGAGATTGAATTCGCCGAGCAGACGATTGTGTGTCGCCATCTTGCGTTCGCCTTGATAAACGCGCACGGTCACTGCCGTTTGGTTATCCGCCGCGGTGCTGAAGACGTTTTTCTTCTCAACTGGAATCGTTGTATTTCGCTCGACGAGTGCGGTCATCACGCCGCCTTCGGTTTCGATACCGAGCGTCAACGGTGCAACGTCCAAGAGCAAGACGTCCGTTCGATCGCCAGCGAGCACGCTTGCTTGAATCGCGGCGCCCACAGCAACGACTTCGTCGGGGTTCACACCTTGGTGAGGCTCCTTGCCGAAGATTTGCTTGACGACTTCGCGAACTTTTGGCACTCGGGTGCTACCACCTACCAAGACGATCTCATCGATCTCGCTTGGCTTCATCCCAGCATCCTTGAGCGCTTGCAGGACGGGACCACGGCATCGTTCGACGAGAGCATCGATCAGCTCTTCGAACTTGCTCCGAGTGATCTTCATCGTCAAGTGCTTTGGACCCGTTGCGTCCATGGTGATGAACGGCAAGTTGATATCGGTTTCGGGCAGCGTGCTGAGTTCCTTCTTGGCCTTTTCGCAAGCTTCTTGCAAGCGCTGGAGAGCCATTGGATCGTTACGCAAGTCGATCGCGTTTTCTTTCTTGAACTCCGATGCGACGTAGTGAATGAGTGCTTCGTCGAAATCATCACCGCCGAGGTGCGTGTCGCCCGAGGTGCTGATCACTTGGAAGACGCGGCTTTCTTGTTCCTCGTCACCGCTATCAGCAACTTCGAGAACTGAAACGTCGAACGTGCCACCGCCCAAGTCAAAGACGATGATCTTTTCGTCTTTCTTCTTGTCCAAGCCGTATGCGAGAGCTGCGGCAGTCGGCTCGTTGATAATCCGCATGACTTCGAGGCCAGCGATCAGACCAGCGTCCTTGGTCGCTTGACGCTGGGCGTCGTTGAAGTACGCCGGGACCGTGATCACAGCCTTGTTGACCTTGTGGCCCAGGTACGATTCAGCCGACTCCTTGAGCTTACGAAGAATCTTTGCCGAGATTTCTTGAGGCGTGTATTCCTTGTCCCCGACTTTGATCTTCACATATTCGTTGGCGCCGCCCGAGATGCCATAGGGAACCATCTTTTCTTCCGACTCGACTTCCGAGTGACGGCGGCCCATGAAACGCTTGGACGAATAGATCGTCCGCTTTGGGTTGGTGACGGCTTGTCGACGGGCGGGTTCGCCCACGATCGAGTCGTCTTTATCGGTGAACGCGACAACGCTCGGTGTGAGCCGGTTGCCTTCTGCGTTTGGAATGACCTTGGGTTCGCTTCCCTCCATAATCGCCACCACGCTGTTGGTGGTTCCGAGGTCGATGCCAATAATCTTTTCGCCTTGAGCCATGGTTGATGTTTCCCTCTGGAAGTGTCGATTGTGAAATGGTGAAGCGAACTGGTGGATCGCTTATGAGTGTTGTCGTTTAGTCAGCCGCATTCGCGTTGAGACACTCTTTGGCAAAGGGCGTGCCAGTCGTGTGCTTTTGGTGGCTGCCAATGCCGTGGCAGCCACCGTGTTTCGGCTTGATTTACGAGAAATTCAGCAGAAAAAAATCATGGCGACTACTTCTGGGCTGACATTTTTGCCAAGCCCCCTTTCCGCCAAATGTGACGACCGAACGAGCGGTGCCAAATTGACAGCCGTCTATCGGTCAGTCAGGCTCTCAGCACACAATAGCAACCTGAACTCGCTTCTCCGCCAACTGATTTGATTGACCTCCCATGGCGAAATCTTCCAAGTCCACTCCTTCTCCCGATGACCTCCAGCGACAAGTCGATGAGCTAGATCGGCAGCTGCTTAGTATTGCTGAGGAGCGTTGCGCGCTCGTACAGGCGCTCGCCAAAGCAGATCCGCAGGGTGCTGTTGCCAAAATGAGCACCGCAAGTGCGAATGCGAATCGCATCGCGATCAAGGCGGCTCGGATCAAGGACCGTATTCATTCGGATCAGAAACAATCGCTTCTGAGGCACGTAGCGAGCGTCTGTCTCGCGACGATCCAAAAGACACGGGTTGCGTTCCTGGGGCCGGAGCACAGCTACAGCCACTTGGCTGCGATTAAGTATTTTGGCGAAGGCGCTACGTTTGCTCCAGTAACCACGATCGCGGCTGTGTTCGATTCAGTATCACGCAATGAAGCGATGGCAGGGATCGTTCCGATCGAAAACAGCACGGACGGTGGGATCGTCGACACGTTGAGCATGTTTGTTCGACGGAAAATGCACGTGTGTGGCGAGGTGCTTGTGCCGATTCACCACAACTTGCTGTCGCGAACACCGCGAGAGCAGATCACGGAGATCTACAGCAAGCCACAAGCTCTTTCCCAATGTCGCAATTGGCTGTCGAACCATCTTCCGAATGCACGCTTGATCGACATGAGCAGCACCACCGCGGCAGCACGACTCGCAGCGGATCGCGTAGGCGCCGCCGCTGTCGCGAGCATCGAAGCGGCACGTGAGTTCAGCCTGGATGTGATCGATGCGAATATCGAAGACAATCCGAATAACGTGACGCGATTCGCGGTCCTTGGACGAGAGCAACCGGCACCGACAAAGGACGACAAGACAGCCATCCTGTTTCAGGTCAACCATGAGCCTGGAGCACTTGCCGACGCGATGACGATCTTCAAGAAAGCGAAGTTGAATTTGACTTGGATCGAATCATTTCCGATCCCTGAGCGACGCAGTGAGTACGTGTTCTTTATCGAGCTCACTGGGCATCAAGCAGAGAAGAATGTTGCTGATGCGATCGCTGTGCTAGGCAAGCGTGCCGAGCGTTTAGATGTTCTCGGTTCGTATCCTCGCGCCGAGTTGTAGTCTCAACTCTGCTTGATTTCGATGTGGTAAAAAGGGCGTCCTTGCCAACCACAAGCGTTCCGTGCTGAGCAAGGTTTTAGCCCACTCAGCGATCGGGGGTCAAGTCGAATCCGAACCTAATTCAGAGAAGAACGACGATTCATTTTTGACGCGTGGCGAAACACACGAGCGTCGTGTTTAGCGGGTAAATCGCACTCGCTATTTTCTATCCATGTTAAAAAGAATTTAGCTGTACTTGACTTTGCGAATCCGCTTCGGTGAGGACACACGTAAGAAGTTAAGAGCCTATCGCGACTGCAATCGCTTGCTCTAGATCTCGTTCTAAATCTTCTGGCGATTCCAACCCGACAGAGAGTCGGATGAGCCCATCAGTGATGCCAAATCGCTCACGATCTGCTGCGTCGTAACTTGCGTGAGACATGGTGGCGGGTTGTTCGATCAGCGACTCCACCGCGCCTAAGCTCACTGCCAAGCTGAACAACTTCGTCGACTCACAAGCCTTGGCTGTTTGGCTCTTGCTTGCGTCCAACTCGAACGTCACCATCGCTCCATATCCGCCCGTGAATGTTTGGCGTGCACGTTCGTGTTGCGGATGCGTCGCGAGTCCAGGATAGAGCACTTCTTTGACGTGCGGATGATCCATCAACCAATGCGACAATCGAAGCGCCGTTGCCGATTGTTCACGCACACGAAGTTCAAGCGTCTTGATGCCACGTGCGACAAGGAAACAGCTCAGTGGATCGAGTACTGCGCCGGTGGCGTTTTGGACATAATAAAGCTCGTCGTGGAGCGACTTTTCTCGCGTGGCGAGCGTGCCACCCAAGCAATCGCTGTGCCCACCGAGATACTTGGTTGCTGAGTGCATGACGATATCGATGCCATGCTCGAGCGGTCGAAGCAGCGCTGGAGTACCGAACGTATTGTCAACGCCGATGATGGCACCGGCTTGATGCGTTACCTCAGCTAAACGGGCGAGGTCGGGAATCGTCAGCCGTGGGTTTCCGATGGTCTCGGCCCAAACCAGCTTCGTCTTTGAAGTGATCGCGGAGGCAACCGCATCCACGTCGGTCATGTCGACCAACGTGACGGTAATGCCAGCACGATTGCAAATTTTGTGCAGCAAGCGATACGCTCCGCCGTACATGTCGCAGCCAGCAACCACGTGATCACCGCTGCGAAGGAGCATCGTGACACAGTGAATCGCGGCCATGCCCGTCGAGAAAGCGAGGGCTCCCGCGGCTCCTTCGAGCGAAGCCAGGGTCGATTGCAGATTACTGCGGGTCGGATTGCCACTACGCGAGTAATCGAACTCGCCCCAAACACCGGCGCCTGGTTGGCGAAACGTGCTCGCCAAGTGAATTGGTGGAACAACCGCGCCCGTTTGCGGATCCACTTCGTTGCCAACGTGGATCGCGCGTGTGCGAAAAGAGTGTGAGTCGCTCATTGGATGATTGTGCTTCAGATGCCTAGGCTTCGAGAGCCTGTCTCAGATCCGCAATCAAGTCGTCGCCATTTTCGATTCCGCACGACAAGCGAATCATGTTGTCGTAAATGCCAAACGTCTCACGCTGCTCAGGAGTGCAGTGATAGTAGCTCATCACAAGCGGTTGCTCGATCAATGACTCGACACCGCCAAGGCTTGCAGCGATCCTAGCGATCTTCGCTGCGTCGACGATCTTCGACGTTTCTTTCCAGTCCGCACCAGCGACGGTGAAGGTAATCAAACCGCCGAAGCCCTTCATTTGTGCAGAAGCGATTGAGTGACTTGGGTGCGACTCGAGCCCGGGGTAGTAAACTCGCTCGACGCGCGGATGCTGTTCCAGGAATCTCGCGACTCGAAGCCCGTTCTCATTGTGCCGCTGCATACGCAACTCAAACGTCTTGAGTCCACGTTCGAGCAAATACAGGTTATGCGGCGAATTGATGCTTCCCAAGATGCCACGCAATGCGCGGACTTTCTCGAGCCTTTCTTTGCTGCCGCAGATCACACCGGCGATCAAGTCATTGTGCCCGCCCAGATACTTCGTGGCACTGTGAAGCACGTAGTCGACGCCGTAATCGATCGGTCGAATGTTGAACGGAGTTGCTAACGTCGCGTCGATCAGTGTTTCGACTTCGTTCGCTTTACCAATCGCAGCGAACTTTTCGAGGTCAATCGTTGTTAGATGCGGATTCGTCGGCGACTCGCTGACAAGCATCTTCGTGCGATCGTTGATTGCGGCTTCCATGGCATCAAAATCGCCGGTTGCAACTTGGTGAGTGATCACGCCGAACCGCGATAGATGCTTGGTGCAAAACTCACGGCTGCGATGATAACACTGGTCAAAGAAAACGATCTCGTCGCCTGAGTTGAGCTTGCTCATCAACAGCCCAACGATCGCCGCCATACCGCTACTGTAGAGAATCGCGTCTTCCGCGCCGTCGAGCGATGCCAACTTGGCTTCGACGCTTCGCTCGTTCGGATTACCGTAGCGGCCATACTCTTCGCGTTCCTCTCGGCCTTGGACGAAATCCAGCAGTCGGTCGGTGGACTCAAATGTGTAGGTCGATGCCGTAAAAATCGGCGCCGAGATTGAGCCTTCGGGTTTTTGCCGACGCTCGCCAGCATGAACACATCGTGTGGAAAGTCCGAGGGACTCGTCCATTCGTGCAGGTGCGGAGGGCGGCGTCTTGCTGCTTTTACCCGACTCTTTAACGACACCGTTGGTCGCTGACGAATCAGCTGGAGAAGATTGGGACACAGAAAGTGCGTCAGCGTTTGTTGTTTTTGTTGTCATGGCTCTTTAGCAGGTAGGCTGCAAGCGGCCGCAAATCCCAGAAATCACAGTTGGACGCCGTTGGGATTGTCGAATGCGACAGACGTCAGGAAACAGACTAGCCGGAGTCGGTAGTTTCGGCAACCACTTTTGTTCCGACCTGGCGGATAAGTATTCTCCGCAGCAGCCTACCTTCGTTACGACAGTCCCATTTTGCCAGCTAAAAGCCGTTTATGGCCGAATGCGAGGGCGGTTTTGCATGCGAAACACGTTTGTGTGACGGATGCAGCGAACGCCATCTACAGGGGGTTTTCATACCAGACGACGTTGTTGCTCGCGCGACCGGCCACGACTAAATCCAGGTCGCCGTCGCTATCCATATCCACAACACGGATGTCATACGCCTGTTGGTTCTCGCCGATTACATGTGGCGAAAAGACGCCCTCTCCATCGTTCTCGTACCACATCGCTCGTTCACTCCCGTAAGCGACTGTCGCGGCATCAACGTCACCGTCGCGATCCAAATCGACTGCCGCCAGGCAATGAGGTTCTTTGAGTGACGCATCGATCACATGCTCAGCCCATGTGCCCGTATTCTCGTCACGTTCGAACCACACGAGGCCCACGCCGTGACCGCGTGACGCGATCACATCCACTTTTCCATCACCGTTTACATCTGCTGGGTGAATGTTCGTGGCACCTGGATCAGCAGCGGAGATGATCTCTTTTGTCCAAGGTTGGGCTGGATCCTTACCAGCCTTCCACCATGCAAACCATTGGCCGTTGGCGCCCGGTTCCGTTGCGTCGCCCTTCGCAGCCGACGTCGCATCCGGCAAGCCATCGCCATCGATGTCACCTACACCGAGGTAGTGCGACAATCCCGGCGCATCGTTCGCTGCAAAAACGAATCGATCCCATCGCTCAGCACTGAGCGGATCTTTCGGAATGCGGTACCAAACGAGCGAGTAAGGAAACGATCCTGTTGGCTGGGCGCTTGTCGCAAGCAAGTCGCTGCGGCCTTCGTTGTCGACGTTACCCACCAGCAATCCATGCACGCCGTTCACTTGGTCATCGACGAGCCGTTCGATCCAGCGATCGGTCAACGGGTTCTCGGGGCACTCCAGCCACACGATCCGCCCCGGGTTGTACGGCGTGCCGATCACATCCGCGTCGCCATCCCCATCGACGTCCATCGTCTCGCTATGAATCCATCGATCATTCGACGTCGAAATTTCGATCGCCTTCCAATCAGGCGCGACAAGCAGTTTTGTCACACCACCGACATTGCACACGATGTCAACTTGCCCGTCGCCCGTGAAGTCATCGGCGATCGCGGTCATGCATCCGCCGCTTTCGTCCACAACGTGACGCGTCCATTGGCCGTTCATCGCTCCAGGCGTTTCCATCGCCAACAGCGCTGATGCAAATCGTTTTCCAATCTCGATCGTCCCAGCACCGTCAAAGTGGACGCGATTGGCAATGCTAGCGCCGAGTGTTTCGACATAGCGACAATGAGGCAACGAGTGAGCAAGGTTCTTTTGTGCGGCTATGATTTCAGGCATGAATTTGTTCGTGCCTTCGTGGAAGTACACATTCACCGCGACAAGCACTGGAAGCTCCGGCGTTTCCAAGTCACGACGCAGCGATTCGAACATGGCTCCAAGGCGTTCTTGGTACTTTGGCGCGTCAGTCGCATTCGCATCGGATTCGCCTTGAACCCAAATCAATCCACGAAGCGAGACCGTTAGGCCTTCTGCTTGAGCCAATGTCCGAGCTGTTCGAACTTCGTCGACGAGCGCTCGATAGCAAGCGCCGCGTTCATCCGTGCCGGCAGGGTCCCAATCGTTGGCAACGCTCGTTCCGCTGAACGCGGCCTTGACCACCGCGAGTTGCGTATGGCGACCCGCCTCACTGTCGTGCCGAGCAAGCTGTCGTGCACACGAAATTTCTGGCCCGAACCCGCCCGCCTGCAATGCAAAGTTCCCATACTGGCGTGGCTCGGTCTTTGGTCCTGGCTCACCGCGAAGCTGGGGCCCCAGCGTGATCCAGTGATCTGCAGAGGAGATCGAGTCATGCTGGTCAGGCGGCGGATCGCCGACGCGATATCGAAACCGAATGGAAGCGTCGATCGGGTCCGAGGCAAGTTTGCCTGGGTCAGCATCAAAGCCAACCGCATTCGATTGGCCTGCGACAATGAGTATTTCAAGCCGATCAGAATTCGCGGCAGCGACTGGAGTTGCGAGCGGCAGGCAACATACACCCACGCAAACCCGCAACAACGCAGCGAGTAACGTTCTTACGCAAGGCATCGAAACCACGACAACGGTCCTAGATGAGGGTCACCAAATCGTGAAGGATGAATCGACGCCATACACCGATCGTTTCACGTCCACACCATCCAGCGATCAATCGACTGATGCCGATCAATTCGCGATTGGCACATGAGTGCCATCAGCGGTTTGGAACCTCATTGTAACCGACTTCAAGTTGGCAGTGGCTCAGGGAACCACCGCTGTTTTGGATCCAAAATCACAGCACTCAAGAATGCGTGGTGAGCAACTAACGTCGAACTCGCCCAAACGCACTTAGCTGGCGCGGTCGTACGAATTGTGCAAACACACGATCGACAAGTTGGACGTTTACCGCGTGCATGTGCCCAGGCTGATTCACAGTTTCAGGAACTTGATCGGCCAACCAACTCTGGAGCTCATCAAATGATACGGCTTGATCATTATCCGCATCGGCGGCGGAAAGACGTTCCCAACGGCGTGCGCCTACTTCTGTCTGCGTCAGCAAGCCATCGTCATTCGTGTCCTTCGCATCAAACTTTTCTTTTTGTGCCGCTGTGATTGCCGTGTTTAATTCATCGAGCGTGATGTTGCCGTCACCATCAGCATCGAGGTTCAAGTCTTGGAAGGTCGCCCACAGCTTTGACGAGACTTCGGATTCAGATATTGCCCCATTGGCATCCGCATCGAAGCGAGCAACCAGATCCTCAGCATTCTTGCCGAGAACCCCAAGTGCAAATCGACCTTGATGGCCGAAAGGCCCATGATGATGTCCTTCTCGCTCGCAGTCTTCTTCGTCGGTGTCATCGGTAACACCACCGTCATCGACGGGTGTTACACCATCGTCAACCTGGTCAATTGGCGTTGTGTCAGCGGTGTCCGTGCCAGCTGTCGTGACATCAGCATCACTGAGCACAGCCAATAAGCTCGTTGTCGAACTCGCATTCATCACATTGATCACCAGCAACGCGTCCGCAGCGGTGACGGAACCATCAGCGTTCGTGTCGCACAGCCCTGACGATTCTGTGGAGTCTGAATTCGCGAGTCGATTCAACTCGTTGATGATCATCAACGCATCGGCGGCTGAGGTGTTACTGTCGCCATTGACGTCGGTCGGAATGAAATAGTTGTTGTTCTCTGGCACATCAGCGTCCAAGCGGCCCCCGAAACGGTGCCAGTTCCCACCACGTCGCCAACGATTTCGCGGAAATGGATCGCTGTCCGAGTCGCCTGGATCTGTCGTTGTGGTCGGAGTTTCTGCAACCGGGGCTTCAGCAGGTACAGTTGTTGTCGGTGTTGTAGTCGTCGGTGTTGTGGTCGTCGGTGTTGTGGTCGTAACGCTCGCGGGCGCGTAGAGGCGTTGAATTGCCGCCGCGTCGGTTGCACTTAAGCTTGTAAATGATTGGTTGGGCGAAACGGACGGGGCGAGCACGCTACCCGCAGCACCGGTATGGTCGAGTCCAAGCGAGTGTCCGATTTCGTGAACGGCGACGTAAACTAAGTCGAACGCGCGACTGGCCAGCGAATTGCCAACTTCCCACGCTTCTGAGATATCGAACTGGATATCCCCAGCAATCCGCGCCGGATTCACGTCGTCTGGAAAGTAAGCTTGAGCCAGCGTTCGGCCAGCGCCATCGATATTCGTGAAGGAGATATCGATCGAGTCTCTCAAGCCCGGTTGGTTCACTTGTGTGAACGTAATGTCAGCTGCACTTGACCAAGCTGCCAGCGCCGTTTGAATCGCCGCATTCGTTTCTTCTTGAGTCAGCGAACTTGGTGAATTGGCAATGTAATAGCTCAACTCCGCGCTTCCTTGGCCCGGTCCGTCCCACCCAAAGCTTGCAGCGAGTACGCGACGTGACTCAAGAGGCTGCAAAGAAAGACGACGCTTTTTAGCGTTGATGAGCGGCATGATTCTACCCGTGGCTTGCGTAATTGAAGATTTCTGGATGCAGTCCGTTTGCATTGACAAGGCGTTTGGCACACCAGAAGCCAATCGCTCGCGTCCTTAGAGCTTAAGGACGAAACGCCGTCAGGTATGTCACACGGCGAGCAGCAACTCTTGCAAAGAAATTTGTGCACCGCAGATAGGAGAAGAAAAGTTGGCAAATGCCGCGTACAAATGCGGGGTAACCCCCAGCAATGGCCGGTCCCAAGAAATTTCCTTTGTGGGCTTAATCCTGTTCCGTGTTCCCCTTTTTGAACGGAACGGGTTCGATCTTCTCAAGAGGGCTGTCGTCTCTTGCAAAGAACATCAAGTGCTGCCACGGCAATTTGTTGTACTCGCGAACAAGCTTCAATCCGTTCGCTTCGTATTCCTTGATGATTTGATTCTTGGCCATCTTGTGCTCGGGCTTGATGGGCACTTCGGGGTCTTCTTTGCGATATTCAAGTAGTGCGACAACTCCATTCGGTTTGAGCGACCGTCGCATCGCCCAAAGCATCGACTGCGGGTGCGAGAATTCGTGATACACGTCAACGAGTAGCACCAAGTCGACTTCGCCGACAGGTAAATGTGGATCGTCGATATCACCACGAATTGGCTCGATATTGGTGACGTTCTCCTTCATCGCGCGCTGCCGAAGCTGAACCAACATTTCTCGCTGGATATCGACGGCCAAGACGCGGCCGGACTCGCCCACTTCTCTGGCGATTGGCAGCGTCCAAAAGCCATTGCCGCAGCCGAGATCGCAAACTGTCATCCCAGCCGTGATGCCGAGTTGTTCGAATGATTCCTTGACGCTTTCCTCTTGCTCGCGCTCAGGCCGAACCAACCAGGAGGCGCCGAGGTGCGACATATACTGAGCAACGATTCGACCGAGATAAACTCGACGAGCTTTCTCGTTCGGTTTCACATCCTCGTTCGGTTTCACATCCGGCGACAATGCATCAGCAACTCCGGGCGTCTCTTCTTGGACAACGGTCCCTTGAGCAAGTGACTCTCGACACGGAGAAACCGTCAACCAAGCAGAAAGAAGAAGGCAAACGAACGTCACGCGACTGACGCAGCGCAGCGATTGTTGAGCCACCAAACTAGTCTTCGTCGCGGCTGGCCATTTCGAACTCGGGCTCGAAAGCGGTATCAAACGAGTACACGTCATCGAAATCTTCCCGGCGGTCAGTGTCACTTTTTCGCATCTGCTCAATACGAATCAAATTGTATACCAGATCCCCAAAATCACTCGTTTCGTGAAGCCCCCAATTCGCGAGTACCATTTTGGAAAGGTAGCCGTACTGTTCGATGGCATATCGACGGCACGCTTCACAAAGTTGTTGCCCCGTTACATGTCTCGCGGCCTCCGGATCTTCACTCTCTTGAGGGGCTATCACGTCCATGTGCTCATGTGCGTATTGCAGCGATTCACGAATGAATTGATATGCCTCAATCTTGTAGCGAGGATCGTCTTGAAGCAGTTTTCGCATCGCTTGCAGTGGCGAATTCATTGTTAATTAGTGTCTCAAAAAGTGCTGGAAATGCCGGGATATTCTTACTTGTCGTCAGTACGCGGCGGTCGTTTGCCGCGTTTGCGTTTGGGTGCGTCCCCGTTTTCGTCCACCTCGGCAACTCGCAACACTTGAACAATGTCGGTGGCCGAAATCAGCACACGTCGATTGTCTTCTGTACGAATCACCAACTGGCTGGCGAGTATATCCTGGGCCAAAACCGTCGCATTCCCATCTCGCGTCAAAATCTCACTACCGACGGTCGGTAATTCTGCAGCGAGAGCCTCGTACGTGTCAAACTCATATCTTAAACAACACTTGAGCCGACCACAGCGACCGGAAATCTTTGTCGGATCGAGTGTGGCTTTTTGCAGCTTGGCCATTTTCATCGAAACTGGGGGCATTTTCGACAAAAAGTTGGCGCAACAAATCGGTTGACCGCAATCACCGTAATCCGCTAGCAACTTTGCTTCATCGCGGACACCAATTTGTCGCATCTCGATTCGGGTCTGGAACTCGGCTGACAAATCACGCACAAGTTGCCGAAAGTCCACTCGTTTCTCAGAGATAAAGTACACAATCACTCGTTCACCACCAAGCAACCGCTCGACATCAACTAGTTGCATCACGAGTGAAAGCGACTCAACGCATCGCCGGCACACCTCGAGATCCTCAGCCGACTTTTGATTGAGTACTTCCGACTGGTGCCGATCAGTTTCACTCAATCGTCGGAGAATTCGTCCTTGCGTTGGTTCCTCCATCGAGTCCAATGCCGTCGCGGTTGCTTCACAAAGCACAGTTCCGATCTCAGTGCCTCGATCGGAGCGCACGACGACTTCATCGCCATATCGGTACGATTCACGAGCTGACATAACGCCGAGCGTTCTCATCGAACCGCAACGAACAACATACTCTAGCGAGGTGTTCTTGCCGGCTCGTGAATCAGCAACAGTGGACTGACCACCGTCATCACTCATTCTTGGGCTCGCTCTTTTCTTCAGCTTTCGCCGGAGCCTCTTCGGCAGGCGCATCGGCTGGCTTAGCTTCAGTATCCGCTTTTACTTCCGTTGCGGGCTTTTCTTCCGACGCGGGCTTGGATTCCTCGACAGCAGGCTTAGCTTCCGCTGCTGGGGCTACTTTTTCTTCCGGCTTTTCAGCTTCCTTTGTTTCTTCTTTCGCAGGCGGCTCGGGGGCACGCTCCGCTAGCGTCCAGCTTTGTGCAGCAATCACGACGCCGTTCTTGCGAGTTCCAACGAATAATTCCGACGGCCCGTTCCAAGCGACTGACCAAACGCTGCTTGGTGCCGATAGCTGGCTGCCACCGCCAGCCAACGTGGTCACGTGAACTGCGCCGCCCAGCTCCGCTGCCGCGATCTGGCCACTCGAGCTAATCGAAAGGTGCGTGATCCAATCGCGTCCGCTCAAAATCGACTCGGGCTTCGCATCTGCGGTCGCCGCACATCGATACAAATTACGATCCGATGAACCAACCACGATCGTGTTATCGTCCGCAAATGCGACACCCCAAGTGGCCTCTTCACTGATTTTGATCTTTCCCGTCGCAGCGAAATCCGGCCAGCTCACCAAATGCACGGTGCCACTTCCATCGCTCGCGGCGATTCGTGTGCCGTCGGGAGAGAATGCGATTGCGGCGATTGCTTGGGGTCCCAATTCGATCGACTTGGAAACTTTTCCAGCCGTTACATCAAATACGAACAGTTTCCCTCCTTCGTTGCCGGCAACAACCGACTGGCCATCAGGCGCGAACTGCAGTGCTTGAGTCCATCGTTCCAGGACACCCTCATGCACTTGAACTTTGCCACCGTCAATCGTGAAGACGCCAAGGTTGCCACGATAGTCACTGCTCGCAATCAACTTGCCGTCACTCGACGCATCCACCGCCCAAACGCCAGCTGGATGAGCGTAAATTGCTTCCAACTGGTCTGGGTGCTTCTCGCTAAATCGACAGACGCTTGATTCACGAAGCAACAACCCATCCGCCGTCGCGGCCACAAACTGTCCTTCGCCAATCGGAGCGATCGAAGTCACCCAAGCGCCCGCGGGCACAGCCGCCGCAGTCGTCGAACTCGATGCCGTGGAACTCGCAGCGGGCTCTGCAGCCGATACCGCACTGAAACTGGCAACGCCGCAATTAAGAATCGCGACACAGGACACGAACACCATCGCGCATGGATTCTTCAGCCATGAAAATAGAGCATTCACGATTAAGCTACCTCCCGGTAATTTTGAATAGAAGTTCAATCGCACCGCAGTAGGATTCTGCGGGTGCAAGGACGTAAAACTGCTGAGTTACTTTGATCGGCAGCGTGAAAGAGCCAACAATGCGTACGCGGTCACGAGTTGACGATCGCCTTCCATCCAACGTGGGCTGCGGCCGTTCACCCATGCACCGTCGGCTTCTTGAAGCTTCGCAAGCGTCGAGACAAGCTCTTGTCGCCAAGCGTGCGGTTCGCCGCTCGCATCATTGATGATTTCGATGCCCGCGACATCAAGTGACTTTGCGAAGGTGTGATAGTAATAGTACAGGCCTTGTGCTCCCATGCCTGGATTGTCTTCAAGTGAATAGGTTTTGCGAATGAATTCCATCGCAGCCAGCACTCGAGCATCATCGCTCTCCAGACCAGCGTAGATCATGCTCTTCAAACCCGCATAGGTCATCGATCCGTAGCTTCGCAGTGCCCCCGCATCGTCCTTGCCCGCTTGGCTCTCACCGCCAGCGGCTGGAGTGTAGTAGAAGCCGCCGTCGTTCGTATCGTCCGCGTGTTCTGTGTCGTTGCCATGGCCAGCCAAGTTTTGACTGCGAACGACAAACTTCAATGCTCGCTGGATCGCCTCGTCATCAGCATCGTTGCCGAGTTCTTTAAGCGTCTCCATGAAGAATGCCGTGTTGGACAAGTCTGGACGCTTGTGGCTTCCGTAACCTGCTCCACCATAAGCCGTATCCGACGGCTGGGCTCCGTCAGCTTCATCCCATTGCAACTCCTTCAAAAACGCCTCGGCCCGTTTCAGAATACTGTCGTACTTGCCGTCGCGGTTTGCTTCCAAAAGCGCTGACACGGCGACACAGGTTTCGTAGTTCTTGTGTGAAGACCCCGTCGTGTAGATGCCTCCGTCACTCTGAATCCGCTGCTCGATAAACTCGAGAGCTCTTTTAATAGCGGGATCATTGATCGCCGCCGGGCGGAGTTCGAGAATCGCGTCCACGCAAAGTGCTGTGACAGCCACTCCCGACTCGCCACTAAACGAACCGTTCTCCGCCTGGCCCCGGTTTTTGAGGAAGTCGATGCCTCGATTGGCCAGAGCTGAAATTTGGTCGTTCAATGGAACGGAGGCTGTTTCTGGCTGAGCGTCCTGAGCAGAAAGTAAACCTGCTCTTGGACCAGTCATTAAACAGACTCCGGATGCAACGAGGACGCAAATCGGATGGGTATGGAAAGAGATGCGTGCCGTACGCATTGTGGAATCCTGTATATCGAAGGCCGTTTGGGTTGATTGAGGGACATGCCGAGACTTGGATCCAGTCCGCAAATGCGGAGCAATCCTTTCGACGTCCGTCCATATGATATCCGAAGATCGTGTCCGCTTGCAGTCACAAGGCCTGCAAAGCCGATCTTTCTCGCATGTCGTCTGCAAACTCCCTCCGAACCGATTCTGGCGTCTCGACTGGAGGTAAACTCACTCCAGTGAACATCGCTGAGGGTCCAGCCGTACGAAACCGGCACTTTCGGATCGACACAGGCCATCCCCTACCGATTGCCAAACCGCCAGAGTTTGACCCGAATGTAGCCAGCCAGGATGTCACACCTTCTTGCCTATCGCAATGTGGCGACGAACCAATCCAGCAACAGGCCTGGTTGCAGCTACACGCGATCGAATTGATTGAGAGGCTTCAATCCTGGTCAGCAGACCTTGACTCGCGAGAAGCTCAGCTCAACGCGCGAACAGCGTTATTGGAACACCGCGAACGACAGCTTCGCCTCGAGCAGCAAAGCTCGCGTCTCAACCTGGACGAACTCAAAATTTCGCTACAGCAAGAAGTTGCAGAGATCCGAGCCGCGGCAAGGCGCCTCGCTTTCGAGTGAGGTAAACTCAAGTGAGGTAAATTCGAGTGACGTATCATTCCGACGTCATTGCCAGTTAGCTACTTCGAATTCGCAAGTCGCCCGCAATCAAACAGGGCCGTATTAATCAAACAGGGCTGTAGCAAGTAGCGTTTCCCACACGTTCCATTTTCAACGTGTTTCGGAAGTCGCTAAGGACTTCGCTACAGCCGACGAAAAGACGTCCGCCAGGAGCGAGTCGATTCGCTGTCATCTGGAACACTTTCTTGCGATCATCATCACTGAAATAGATTGCCACGTTGCGGCAGTAAATCAGTTCGAAAGGGCCCGGAGGCTGGCTTGCACCTAGCAAATTCCCGGGTTGAAACTGAACGAGTCGACGAACACGGTCTTGAATTTGCCAGTCCTCGCCAACCTTGTCGAAATACTTGAGGCGAAGTTCAGGGCTCAGTCCACGACGAAGCTCATGTTCTTGGTAACGACCGATTCTGGCCTGCTCAACCGCCATTACTGAAACATCGCTTGCAAGGATCTTGATCTCCCAACCAGCAATGTCCGGAATGGACTCGAGCAACCACATGGCAACACTGTACGGCTCTTGCCCGGTGCTGCACGCAGATGACCAAACACGTAATCGCGGACGTCCATTTCCAGCCGCCTTTCGAGCTTCTGGGATGATGTGAGTCTTTAACGCATCAAACGGAGTCTGGTCACGGAAGAACAATGTCTCGTGTGTTGTCAGTGCATCGATTACACGTTCTCTAAGCCGTATGCCGGTCGGCCCTGTCGCCTTCGCAACGAGCTCCTCCAAGGAGGATATGTTGAAATCTGTCTGCACAGGCCGCAATCGATTGCGCACCATATAGTGCTTCGCTGAATCAAGAGTGACACCGCACCATTGGCGAATCAATTCACAGATTCGGTTAAGTACAGCAGTGTCGTCAATTAGTGTGCTTTGAGTAATGCTCATGGTATTCTTGCTTAATAGCTGCTTACGACACTCTTGTTGACTTGACGACAAAGTTCACGGCCAATGTCGTTCAGTGGGAACACTGCATCTGCTAATCCCGATTCAATGACACGTCGAGGCATCCCGAATACAGTCGATGATGCTTCGTCTTGTGCCCACACGGTTCCACCACATCGCCGCACGTTCCGGCTACCGTCAGTACCGTCATCGCCCATGCCGGTCATTACGATTGCAAGCAATCGCTTGCCAACCAGTTCGGCCGCAGAATCGAAAAGATAGTCGACACTCGGCCGACAGCTCTTGATTGCCGGGTCATTCGTGATTTCTATCTTGAAACATCCAGGAAAACCGCCCATGCGCATCTGTTTACCGCCGGGCGCGATGTAAACCTCACCTGCTCGGATGGGCATTCCGTGTTCCGCTTCGACAACATTCAATCCACAACACTTGTTCAGGTCGTCCGCGAGAGTCGCCGTAAACAGTGGCGGCATGTGTTGGACAATCAAAATCGGGGCCGAAAACTTCTGTGGAAGGGTTGGCAATAAATCTCGCAACGCCTTCGGCCCGCCCGTGGAAATGCCAATCACTACTGCGTCGACGCGGTCGCTTACACGACGTCGCTGCGATGGCTCAGGCATCATCTGCGCCGACGCGATCGGACGCGCCAACGGCGAATGAGTTGGCGGTACAATTGTCGACCGCCTACCGATCTTGGCAAGAACGGAAACTCGTGACGTTAGCGACTTGGTTAATTCGGCCACGTTGAGGTCATACGTTGTGTGACTTGGTTTCAGAATAAAATCGAACGCGCCCAGTGCGAGTGCCTTGGTCGTCGTCGCAGCGCCCCGGCTCGTATGGCTGCTCAGCATGATCACGTTGGTCGAAAGCTTCGCTTCCTTGATCGCTTTGAGAACACCCAGCCCGTCAATACCAGGCATCTCAACGTCCAATGTCACAAGGTCTGGCTTGTGATGCAAAATCTTGTTGATTGCCGATTCACCGTCCGAGGCCACATCGACAACTTCGACATCTGGAATCGTATTGAAGCAATCTCGAACCGCTTTCCGAAAAATGATCGAGTCATCAACTACGATTGTGCGAAACGCCATTTGGAACACTCAACATCAAGCAGGGGCAGGGAATTTAGAAGAAATGCGGTGGTGCGAAGCTATCCAACTCACGCACCACCGCATCATTATAGAAACTCTATCTAGCGAACTAGACGCCGACGCTTTCGCGGGAGAGCCGGAACTGGCTCACAAGCTGTTGCATCTCGCTTGCCAAACGCAACAGCTCGTCACCTGAAGCTCGGCTTTGGTCAGCACCCGATGCAGTCTCGAGTAAAACGCTGTCAACTTGGCTGATGTTCACCGTAATTTCACGACTCGCCTCGGCTGACTCGGCTACACCACGGGCAACCGTTTGTGCCAAATTCGCTGTGCTGCTTACGTGTCCAGCGATTTGTTGCGTCGTGATGTTTTGCTCTTCAACCGCAGACGCGATGACTCGCGACAATTCGTTGACTCGGCGAATCACGTCGCTGATCTCCTTGATCGAAGTTACCGCTTCACCAGTGCTCTTTTGCATCGCCTCGATTCGAGTTCGAATCTCGTCTGTTGCCGTCGCTGTCTGTTTAGCAAGTTGCTTCACTTCTGTTGCGACCACAGCGAATCCCTTACCTGCCTCACCGGCACGTGCGGCTTCAATCGTCGCATTGAGAGCGAGCAGATTCGTTTGCTCAGCGATGTCCTGGATGACTTCGATGACCTTGCCAATTTCTTCGGCTGCGACGCCCATGCTGCCAACTTTGTCGTTTGAGACTTCAGCAGCGATTGCCGCTTGTCCAGCAACTTCTGCGGAACGCTCGGCGTTCTCGGCAATTTCCGAGATTGTTTGACGCATCTCGTCCACTGCGGTTGCGACGGAGTTGATGCCGCCACTCATCTCTTCTGTGCTTCGAGCCATGTTCTGCATGTTGATACTGAGTTCCTCAGCAGCACTGCTTACGGTCGCGGATTGTGCCTTGCTTTGTGTCGCTCCAGCACTCAGGTGAGTTGCTGACTCGCTCAATTGGCGGCTCGACACAGTGAGAGTGCCAGCGTTGCCTGATATCGAGCCGATAATATCGTGAATCCGCACAACAAACTGATTGAAGTACTTGGCCAAGTCGCCGAGTTCACCGACTTGATTTTCGTCTAGGCGTCGAGTCAGGTCCCCTTCGCCTTCAGCGATGTCACGCAAGGTTTCGACGGTTGCGTCGATGGGATGCACAATTGATCGAACGATGACGTAGCTGACGGCGACAACCAATCCGGCGACAATCACAAGTGCCATGGCGCTCATCCAGAGCATTTGCGACTGGACATTTGACGTCAATACTTCCATATCCGCAACGCTTGCGAAGGCTTCAGCGGTCGTGACTTCTGTCGCAATCGCCCAGTTGAGTCCAAGAACCGTAATTGGTGCAAACGCACTGATGACTTCTTCACCAAGATAATTCGTCGTTGTTTGGACGCCGGTCTCTCCCGACAATGCTTTTCTTACCGAATCCGTTCTCATTAGATCCGTCTTGTTCATCCGGAAGGCATCGATGAGCGAACAGGCTTCTGGGTTGCGTTTTGAGTCGCAACGTTGTTTCATGTCGCCGCCAACAAGCATTGATTCGCCTGTTTTCCCCAGACCCGCATCACGTGCAATGAGACTATTGACGCGACTGATGGGCATTTGAAACACGATCGAACCGATCTGCTCGTCACCTTCGTAAATCGGGCTGCCAATAAAGCTGGCTGGCGCTTCGTAGATTGGGTAATAGCACTCGAAGTCGACCAAGCAAGCGTCGCCTGCGGGTTTGCCCAACGTTTCGTTAAAGACCCGAGCAAAGTTGCTGTTTGCATAAGGACCAGACTTCAGGTTCGTACCGAAATCCAGCTCCTTGAACACGCTGTATACGACTGTCCCGGTCTTTGCGTCGATCAAGAAAATGTCATAGTAGCCACCGCGTTCCAAGAAACTTCTCATGAACGGGTGATACTTTGCGTGTAGCTTGTCGTAGCTCGTTCCCTCGTCAGACGCATCGAGAATGTGCTTGCTACCAAGTGGGTTCAAATTGTTCTTGATGTACTGGTGCTGCAGGATCACACCTGAGGGAGCAACCATGTTCAACTTGCTGGTCGCAGATGGATTCTTGCCATCGTTCTGGTTGCGATACTCAGCCGCAAAACTGTTTTCGTAGTAGTTGACTAGGTCATGACGCATCGCGGTGATTGCTTCGTCATCAAGTTCACGTTCCTCAGCCAGTCCGTGAGCCGCTTCCGCTAAGTCTCGCATAGCGTCGACAACCGAAATGTCTTCGCTCATCGTAATGACATGATCGCGGATTGTCTGGAAATAGTCTACAATTTCAGCAGAACTGGTGTTGCGCACAGCGGTGCATCGATCGGTCATTTTTTGCCGAAGATCCTCTGACGCTTTGTCCCGAATCTCCAGTCCACCGTTTTTTGAATTCACAAGGCACATGGCTGTAACGGCAAGCATGGGGAGAATCCCGCATGCGAGGTAGGAAAGTGTCAGTCGACCGCGAATACGCATGATGGTTGCCCTTCTTTTTTGGTGAAATTTGTCGGAAAGACATAGCGATAAAAAACACGCCGGTCTGTCTTGTGTGGTTTTTGCGAGGATAAGAAAGCCTAGGTCATATAATGCAGGTTATTGTTCTAAGCAGGCTAAACTTTTTAAACTTCGCTGCTGTGCTCGACACAGTTTAGAAGCCGTATTGGGTCAAGTACGACCACAATCTCATTGCTTCGTAAGTAAACCGAATCAATGAACTGTGAGTCGACCTGGCTTACATTAGACGGACGCCGTGAAAGCTCGGACTCTTGGATTGTTAGAATGTCCGAGACGCGATCAACGAGCACTCCGAATCGTTCGCCATCGATATTCAATACAAGGTTGCGGCACATTGAAATGTCGCTCTTTGCGCCAAGGCCAAAGATGTAATGCGGGTCGAACACCGTGACGACGTCGCCTCTTAGGTTAACGACCCCGTGAATCATTGGTGATGACTCGGGAACCTTTGTCACATCTAGGTGGCGATTGATTTCTTGAACGTATGCGATATCGATTCCAAAGCAGATTTCGCCAACGCTAAAAGTAACGAGCTGTACGTCACCTTCACACTTCTTTGACTTCGCAGCCTCAATTGTAGTATTCATTATTTAACTCCAGCCTGAATGAGTCGCTCGATTGCTGCGAGCAGCTCAGGTTTATTCATTTTGACTTGGTATTCGTTCACGCCGGCCTTCAACCCGCGTTCAATGGACTCTTGGTCCGCAAGACTTGTCAAAGCGATGATGGGTAGATTGTTGAACCGGCCATCGGCGCGTACTCTTCGTGTCAATCCAAGGCCGTCAAGTTCCGGCATCTCGACGTCGGTAATGAGCATATCGAAGTCATTTGGATGATCGGTCAAGAGGGTCCAGCCCTCTTCTCCGTTTTCACCAGCTTGGATGACGTAGCCATGCTCTTTCAAAGTTCGAATGAGGAAGTTGCGGAAGAACGCGCTGTCTTCGCATACGAGCAAGCGAGACGGCCCCTTTTCTGTTGCAACGACAGGCTTCTTCTCAAACCACTCTGGCCTCGCGGTTTCACAAATGCCATACAAATCGAGAATTCGAGTCGCGACGCCATCGATCACCATGATCCCGGCTACACCTGGTTGCCGCGAGGTTTCAACGCTGTTCGCGACTGAGCAGTCTCGGATATCTTTGAGGTGCGGCGCCATCAAGCCAACTTCGTGGCCATACACTTTGAAAACGAGCACGTATATGTGATCGGTCTTGTCCGTATGGGTCACTGTGACCACGTCATCGATGGCAAGAAGCGGGAGCGTTCCTTCACGGTACTTCAGTACACGACGATCACCGACCTGCTCAACCTCTGTGACCGCGACTCGCTCGATACGACTGATGATATCCATCGAGATAGCAAAGTGGTCTTGTGGCCCGTTTGACATCAAGACGAAACGTTGCATGTCTTCCCGACGATTGTCCTCTTCTTCGTCACCGTTAAGTGCATCCGCTGCTTCTGGTTCGCTATACAAATGCATGCGACTTGCGATGCCCGCAGCGTCGAGGATCATAGCGACTCGACCATCGCCAAGGATTGTTGCACCAGCCAATAGAGGCAAGTTATTCAAATGACTGCCAAGAGGTTTGATTACGATTTCCTCGCAATCCAATACGCGATCCACTGCGAGTGCGAATCGGCTTCGTCCTGCCTCCACCACAACCAGTTGGCTTTCCTTCGACGAACGCTCGGTTTCGCGTGGCATTCCAAGAGCATCACGCAATCGAATTAGAGGCAACAATGCTCCTCGAAGACGCAGTACTTCTGAGTTGCTGACCATTTCGATTCGTTTTTCGGCACCGTCGGTGCGAACGAGCTCGGCAATATTTGTTTGTGGCAGTGCGTAGCGTCGATCACCGACGGCGACAATCATCGACGGTACGATCGCCAGAGTTAGTGGCAACGTGATGCTGATCTTGCTTCCCTTGCCAAGTTCAGAAGTGACTTCGACGCTTCCACCCAACTTTTCAATATTTGTTCGGACGACATCCATGCCGACGCCTCGACCACTGACCGCTGTTACCGCTTCGGCTGTTGAGAATCCAGGAGCGAAAATAAGGTTAACCGCGTCACGGTCACTCATGTGGCTTGCGGAGGATTCCGTAAGAAGTCCCTTTTCTATCGCCTTTCTTCTTAGTTTTGCAGGGTCCATTCCTGCGCCGTTGTCCGTGATTTCAATCATCACTTTACCGGCTTGATGGAAAGCGCGAAGCAGGACGTCGCCAGACTCTGGCTTACCAGCGGCAACGCGAACCTCGGGAGTTTCGATTCCGTGGTCACACGAATTGCGAATCAAGTGAGTTAGTGGGTCTGCGATCGCTTCCACAATCGTTTTGTCCACTTCGACTTCGTTCCCTTCCATCCGCAGTGTGATTTGCTTGCCGAGTGTCGATGACAAATCACGGATAACACGGGGGAATTTATTGAAGACATTTCCGATCGGTTGCATCCGAGTTTGCATGATCGTTTCTTGCAGCTCAGTTGTCACCTGATCGAGGCCTCCAACAATTGCATCAAGTGCTGCATTGCGGCTGACATCTAAGCTCAGGCTTCGCAAAAGTTGATTGCGGCTGAGCACGAGTTCGCCAGCAAGATTCATTAGGCGATCAAGCACTCGCACGCCAACACGAATTGTCGTCTCGCTCGTCGGCAACGTCGTATTAACCGCAGTTTCACTGGACGCTGCTGGCTTTTGCTGTGTCGTTGTTGCCTTAGGTGTCGCAGTTGCGATTGGTTGGTCACTACCAATTGATTGAACTAGCGAAAGGCCGGACTCAGCAATGTCCAGCTTTCTTGATGCGCTACCACTCGTATCGATATCTGAAATCGTGTCGGCATCTGAAGCGTTGGCACAATCGTCTTGCAGATTCTTTGGTGATGAACCAGTAACACCCTTCGGTTTCTTCGGTGATTTGCCGGCTGCCGCATCCGCCCGTTTCGCTGTATCGGGCTTCGCCTTGGGGCCACGTGCACGTGAAGCACGCTTTGCCTTCGCCACAGGAGCCGTCTCTTCCTGAGAAGCTTCATGTGACTCTTCAGCAGCAACAGCCGCTAGAATTTCTTTTGCACTAGCATCGTCGGACAAGATCTTGTCGAGTCTCGCAATGAGCTCGCTGTTATCTGTCTCGTTGCTCGTTGATATTGATTCGATTAGCTTGCGCAGGCGGTCGGCCGCCTTAAGCATCACGTCAACGTTGTACGGATCAGGAATGAGCTGGTGTTCGCGAACACGCCCTAAGACGTTTTCAAGACGATGCGCAACATCATTGATCTGCGTGAGGCCTAAAAAGCCAGCAGCACCCTTGATCGAGTGGATTGCGCGAAAAACCGTATTGACCAGCCCGTCGTTAATGTCCTTCCCTAGTGCTTCGATTTGCAATAGTTGGACTTCGATATCGGCTAGGTGTTCACGCGATTCCTCGACAAACTCACCGAGAATCTCTGATTCGTCCATTCTTCTCATACCCCTATAGACAATTGACGACGCCCTGAAAGTTGATTCGACCAACCATACTTTCGTTGCAATCTGTTTATTCAGTACAGCCGATCAATTCGGACATTCGCAAAATACTGCCTCATATCCGGAGGCTAGAAATTAATACCCCACAAAATGGCGTCGCGCAATGAAAAACACTCAAGGTCACCGAAATGTGCAAACTCTTCGCAGTCCGCAAGGTTGCTGAAAAATCGCAAAGTTTCCTCAACGAGTTCTTTTTCGCATGCTACGGTTCATCATGCACAGCTTTAGCTGCATGCGTAGCTCACTTCGAAGCACAGCGAAGTTACTAAGACAATCTATTGAAGGTTTGGAAACCAAATGAAAGTGTTGCTAGTTGACGATTCCGGCGTGATGCGAACGATCATCGCTCGAGGGCTCCGTAGCCTCTTTATTGACGAAGTTGTTGAAGCTGCCGATGGCGTCGAAGCCTTAGCCAAGTTTGGCGACGGCGAAGGTTTTGATCTCGTTCTCACGGACTGGAACATGCCAAATATGAATGGGCTTGAGCTGGTCCAATCCCTTCGTGGTGCCGGCCACAAGCTGCCTATCATGATGGTGACAACTGAGACCGAAAAGGCTCAAGTCCTCAAGGCGATCCAGGCTGGAGTTAACGATTACTTGGTCAAACCATTTGACCAAGACATGTTGCAATTGAAACTCAATCGCGTTTTACCAAGTACTCAAACCGCATAGCTGACGTTTCGACGCAGTGCGTACCTGATTTAGGGGCAAGTAATGTCACTTTGTATTGATACTCGAACGACACTGGTTGATGCCGTAAATGCATCCGTCATTGACGTATTCAACATGATGGTGAACGAGGAAGTTGTCGCTATTTATAAAGGTGACCTTCCTCGTTCATTGAACGCTAGTAGTGTCGTCGAGAACGCCCTGACCATTTCGATGGGTTTTTCAGGTAGCTTGACTGGCTCTTGCTGCATTTGCCTACCACAGGACGCCGCAATTCGTTGGGCAAATCTTTTGATAGGCCACGAGACTGAAGAAATCGACCAAACAGTGATTGATGCTGCTAGCGAACTAGCAAACATCGTCGTGGGAGGAATCAAGCGACGTCTCAGTGACTTTGAGTTGACTATGTCATTGCCAAGTGCAATTCGCGCGGGCGAAGGAAACCTTGTCTTCGCGTCCCATATTTCGCCAATTCAATTTGGTTACAAGTTTGGTGAATGCGAACTGTCAGTTGTGGTTGCCTTGAGCCAATCCTCTGTTTGCTAAATGGCAGCTTGCTAAGTCTCTTTAATCGATTGACGCGAACAGGACTTCGCGTTTCCCGCCCACTGGACCGGCTACGCGAGTCACTTTGAATCCAGCTTCCTGCAAGCCGTTTCTTACTTGGCGGTTGACACAATAGGTTACGAAGCGTCCACCAGGATTCAAGACTCTTCGCATCTTTGTGAGCATGGTAACGTCCCACAAATCTGCTGCGGTTGCCGGTGCGAATGGATCAAAATAGATCGCGTCAAATTGGTCATCGTTTGACGGTTTCCAATCAATTGCATTTCCCACCCGGATTGTGACTTTCTTGTTGGCGTCGATCTGCCAAATGTAGTCCCCGTCAGTGGCCTCGCTGGGGAAGCTGCTGCGCCATTCCAGGTACTTTGTGATAAGTGATGCGTTCTGTACCCAGCTGTGGGGCGTCAGCTGGCTAAGCAATTCGGCCGTGATCCAATGTGTGTCGAGTCCGACATAAGCCAGTGGAGCATCGCACGAAATCGCTGCATCGAGCGTGCAAAGTAACCCCATTGCCGTACCAACTCCGACCTCCAAAATCGCGGTAAAACGTCGTGCTTGGATTCGTTCCAGCACTCCACTGTTTTTTAAATAAACGTGCTTTGTCTCAGTGAGAGCTCCGCAACCGCTATGAAAGGAGTCGTTACTTTGGGTCTCGACCAGCGTGCGGCTTCCGTCGTCCGTGGTAAGGATCTGGTATCGCTCATCGAGGCTCGGCTTCAATTCACGAATGGGGATTGGCATCGTATCTTCATCAATTCCAAGCGAAACTATGCTTTTTCAACATGATTTGCGGTCGTGTTTGAAGGTGACTCTACCTGGAAAGACATTTCCGCTAGAGTAAGACCATCGGCACTTCTACATCGTACGCATGCAGGATAACGAAATCGTGACCTCGTTTGAAACCAGTCCTGGGAATGAAGGAACGCAATCGCCGAAGGGTACTTCTGCTTCGCCAAAAGCTCTACGGGATGCGACGCACGGCCGCGGCGTAGAATCACGAGAGCCCATTTTTGAATTGCTGGATCAAGTTCGCCAGGCACTGCGGGGAATTATTCGTGGCAAGGAAGACGTGATTGACTCAATGCTGATCGCGATGCTCGCCGAAGGTAGTGTCTTGCTGGAAGATGTGCCGGGTGTTGGTAAAACGACGATGGCAAAAGGGATTGCTGCGCTGTTCGATCTGAAGTTTCAACGGCTTCAATGTACTCCCGATTTGCTCCCGTCGGACATCCTAGGCGGTTCAATTTATCAACCCGCGAGCGGTACATTCGAATTTCGCCCCGGACCTGTATTTTGCAACCTGTTTATTGCTGATGAAGTCAATCGAGCGTCGCCGCGGACTCAAAGCGCCTTACTTGAAGCCATGGCCGAGTGCCAAGTAACGATTGATGGTCATCGCCACTTGCTCCCGCACCCGTTCGTGGTGATCGCAACACAAAACCCGATCGGCTTTGAGGGCACTTTTCCACTTCCGGAATCTCAACTCGATCGATTCCTAATGCGTTTGTCGATGGACTACCCGGATCGCAAAAGCGAGGCCGACCTACTGTTAGCTCAAGTCACTAGTGAACCGGTCGACGAATTGAAGCCGCTAATGAGTTGCAGCGAGTTGTCGAAGCTTCAACGATGGTCACGCGAGGTAACAGTCGATCGCAAGGTCGCAGACTACCTTGTGGATATTACTTCACTCTCACGTCGGGATTCTCGCATTCGAGTCGGATGCAGCCCACGCGGTTCGAAGATGCTTTTAAGGGCGGCTCAAGCTCGAGCGTTGATGCTCCGCCGCTCGTTCGTCTTACCTGATGACGTTCAAGCGATGGCTCCAAGCGTTTTGTCACATCGAATTAGTATTCGGACGCTCTCAGCGACAGATAAGCCTACCGAAATCATCGCGGACTTGGTTTCGCAAGTCGAGGTTCCAGTTTGAACAAAGCATGGTTGTCCAAAGTTCGATTGAGACGGCTTTCGTCGTCGGTTGCAAACGTGGTGTTGTTTCCGTTTCGCTTATGGATTCATCTTCGGCGTTCGATGACGACAACGTCCGTCACACTGCTTTTGATGATCATTGTTACGCTGAATATCGTGTGGGGTTATCCTTGGGTTGGCATGTTCGCGGCATGTGTTGCGCTCAGTGTTGTGGGCGGGATCACGAATCGAGTGTTTAGCCCGTCGATGCGTGTCGACGTCAAGTTACCGCTCGCGGTACCCGCGACTCAGCCTTTCGCTGTTCAGATCTATCTAACGAACAAGCGTCGATTACCGGCAATGGACCTTCGCGTCGGGTTCAATATCGTTGCTTATCGCCGTTTTGATGAGATTGAAAATCGATTGAACGCAGGTGTGCCGCTTCCATCGGTCGTTACCCAGCCCTTGAAACCGTTGGGTCTCGTTCGCTCCCGCAGCCATGAATCGGTCTCGACGAGTCTATGTTTTGCTCATCGTGGTATTCACGCGGTGCCACGTGTTACCATTGAGTCGTCGTTTCCGTTTCATCTTTTCCGAATTGTTCGAAGGTTTAAAACGGGAGCCCAGATCGCGATCACGCCAGCTCCGCTCCCGTCGGCGTTAGCTAGCCTCTCGCATATGATGATGAAGTCAATCGACGAATTGACGCCACGAGCGAGCTCGGGTGACTCACTTGAATACACCGGTAGTCGCGAGTATCAAGATGGCGTCCAAGTTCGTCGTTGGGATTTTCGCTCCTGGGCTCGGCTTGGTAAACCTATCGTCCGTGAGTACCAAGCGTCGGTGCTCCAGAAGGTTTGGTTGATTATTGACACCGCGACTGAATTCAACGTGCCGAAACAGGATGCTAAAGATAGTCTTGAGCGAGTTCTATCGTGCGCTGCAGCTGTAATTCCGGAGTGGTTGGAGCGGAAGGTGCGATTACGAATGTACGTCACGAGTGAATTGCCTCATGACGGCAAAAATGAGAGCGTCTCGAGTTCTGTTGTCGATTCCGAACCGCTTCAAATTCGACTCGCTGCCGCGAATGCGATCGATATCGCTACGGCGGACGAGCGGTTACTGCAAATGCTCGATTGTGCGGGGAACAAGCCCGTCTTGGTGCTTACATCTCGACGGAAATTGCCAGACGCGATTACACGATCGCTTCGATGCAAGATTGTCCGCTGTGTTGCCACAGAATCCCAGGCGCGGAATCTCAAGCCCGCCAGAGATCGTGCAAATTACACGCCTGTACCGGAGCGAACAAAGTGAGGTTGCAGCGAGCGCATTCATGGATTCTGAGCGTAGCCCCAGCAGCTACCTGGACTATCGCTGTGATTTTGGGTTGCGAAGCACTGTGGATTGCACAAACATTCAGATCTTCGTCTTTGCTACTTCCCTTAGCGTTGTTTTTTATAATTATCGTTTCACTTCGAGTGTGGTTCACGTCTGCTGACGCGACCAGCAACAAACCTGCGAAACAAGTCTCGTACGCGTTTGGCAAACTGCTCGGAAGTTGGCTGTTGATGTTGTTTTGTGCAACTTCACTTGCTGGTGTTGTATCAATTGAGCGTATTGCAATTTATAGCGAAAGCAGTGTCAATTATCTGTCTATGATTGCTGATATTGTCGCACACGCCGCTTGGCTGTGTACCGCATTGATGCTCGTTGTTTGGCCAAGAACAGGGCACCCCATGATGTTGCCGATGGGTGTCGTGATTGGACTTGTTACAATCGCTGCTGGTGGCGCTAGCCAAACACTTAACAGCCAAACCGCTGCGGCGATCGCGTTTTGTATCGTGTTTGTCACAGGATCACAAACCGTTGGAGCGGCGCACGCATGGTTATCAATGGCTACTGATTCTGACACGACGTTGGGCAGCACCAAAAAACTAGTTGCCAATGAAAATCGAGTGTCGATCGGTGGGACGCAGCAACGCCACATCCGCCATGGTGAATCGACACTTGGCTTAAAGTGGCTGATGTCGTTGGCGGTGCTTTCGGTGATTTTGACGATGACGTCCACGCTCGCCAGGGCAACACAAGAGGTGTTGCCGAGTGTCCAAAATTTACTTCAACGAGGGCTTAAGGATACGCTTGAGTCCGTGGCCATACGCTCGCCCATTGGAAGCGGTCTGTATGTCGATGGGTCAACGTTCGGCAATGTTCGTGAGAGTTTGACCGATCCTCAGGGTGTTGCTCTGCGTGTTTATGCCGATTCAACACCGGGCTACCTCCGTGGGAGCGTGTTCGACGTATTCACCGAACGCAGGTGGGTGACAATTGAAACCATCGAGCAGTATCAACAGACTCGCTTCACTTCGGATAGCTACAACCGTTCGATCAAACCCAGTGATATTCGGGCATCTCAACCAAAAGGCCCCTCCACCAAAAGACTGAGGCATTTCGATGTTCTTTCGAGACCTTTTATTGACGAAGCCGATAAGACCATTGCCGCACCCCAGGTCCAAACCGTTGAAGTGCACAATGATCCGAGGCGAGGATCGTTGGTTTTTACTCCTCTTTCTGTGGCGTGGATCGAGGCTTCAACTCGTCAACTTCAACTCTCTGCCCATTCGAGTGTGATCGGTGCAGGTATCGACTTCGAACAGCCTTACATTGCCGGAGCCAGCGATCGACCTGAAAAGGAATTACTTTCCGATGGAATGCGAGAAGTTCTGCTTAAGGTACCGGAAGAGATCGCGGTGGTCGCGGACACGATCGTCGAGACTGAATTAGGATTGGCAGGGGCAGACGGTGCTCGGCAGAAAGCAGAACGAATTCGCGAGTACTTTCAGCAGAATTTCACATACACTCTCGACAGAGTGAATCGGCCTCGCAAGTCTGATCCAATTGTTTATTTCTTGGAATCAAAGCACCCAGCCCACTGTGAGTATTTTGCCACCGCATCATCGATGCTTTTGCGTCGGGCTGGTGTCCCCACACGCTATGTGACGGGCTATGTTGCAGATGAGGACTCCGGCGAAGATGACTATTGGATCGCAAGGAATTCGGATGCTCATGCCTGGGTAGAGGCGTATGACGATCTCTCGCAAACTTGGTTCCCCGTCGAGTCGACGCCGGGGCGAAGTTACCAGACTGTTACGTTTGCGGCCCAAAGTGGAGGGAGCGTCGATGGTTCATCTCAAGAAGCGGATTCGGGAATTAAGGAGCGACGTTCGCTGCTAGCGACCTTGGCAAGTTGGTGGGCTTTGTTGCAATCGAACGACCCGCTGTTGACGGTATATCGGTATTTGCAAATTCCGCTTTTGGTCGTGCTCTGTACGCTGATTTGGCTTCGGCGTCGTTCAATTCATCACGCCGAGTTTGACCCAATCGACGTTCAAAGCTACAAGCTGCTCGCACGGACTGATCGGCGCCTTCGCAAACACGGACTCGTTCGTACACCGCGCGAGACGTTGCATCAGTTCGCTGACCGAATTGAATTGAATGCGTTTGAAAAAAGAGAAATTGCTACGCCAGCTGAGTTTGCGAACTGGTACCGTAACTATGGCAATGCACGCTACCAAGGCCAAGTGCCAGTACCATTTGAGTTAGCCAACTAGCTTCTTATCGTAGCGAACTCGCTCGACGTTTCAGAGTTTGGTGAGGGTGTAACCGAAGTTCCGCTGGTTGACAGCCAAGTACGTGCGGTGTGTAGTCTTTAAGCAAGTTTCGGTTGGGACGGGTGCATCGCACTGCATTTGTCATGTGCCAGTCTAAGTCGAGTTGTCAGTGGTCGCTTTGATGTGGAGCACGAATATTCAACATCAATCGTGCTCCTTCCAGCGTCCATCGCATTCCGCTGCGTTCCATGCGTGTCAATCCGCGACGTGTCCCCAGTGAGCGACGTCCTTGGACCACACCTTTCACTTCACCGCCAAGGATCTTCAGCAACCGATCTCGATTAAAGGCTCACCGCTCGGGTTCGTCTCGCTCGAACAGACTCGCGGTCTCGCAGACATAACGCCAGCGCATGAAGGATATCGAGTACCGGAACCGTGCGAGCAGTAACGTTCAAATGCAATTGCATCGTCTCCCAAAGGCCCTCTTGTTCGTCCATCAACGCAATCAGCACCTGTCCGCTACGACGATTCGAATCGGCGATTCTCATGGTAGCGGCCTGCTTGCCTTCTTGAAGCGGAATGTGAGCACCCAAATCATGGCAGGATGTCCGCTTTCTGCTTAGACCAATCCACTGAACCAACCAAAAAACCGGCGGATTGCCGGTAACATCCCTTGGGGCCGATGCCAGAGGCATAGCATGCTACTTGCGCGTATGTTCAGGGATGCCAAGCAGCGTTGGATCGTCGGTGTTTGGCTCCGTGATCTCAGGGATCGGAAGGAAGTCGAACCATTGCGAAAGTGGGATTTCGTTATCGTTTGGTACCAGGCTGTTTCCTGGAAGTAAGATCGCGCCCATCCACAATTCAGAGGCATCGGTGACTGCGCCGTCTTCGAAATGAAGATCGTACTGGATGCCGAAGTGTGCGGCGCCTTGATTGTAGAGATAGATTCGTCCAGAGAGATGGTTCGCTGCTGATCGTGAGGTGAGTTTGATTGACGCCGCCCACTGATCAGGCGATTCAGTTGGGCTGAGATAGATCGGAGCTTCAGCTGGTTCTGCCGTCACAGAGTCGGGGGAACTCGACGACAGATAGCAACCCTGGAAGATTCGCTCATTGAATAGTTCGGAAGTCGTGAATGGTGCTTTCTCGATTTCGAGGCGAACAACACATTGGCTGGTATCGAGTTTGTCGCCCCATTGGATGACTCGATTGTCGTGATCACGAAGCGATAGCCGCATCGTCGCTGTTCGATAATAGCCGCCGTTGAATAGTTTTTCATTGCGTTCATCGTTGCCTCGATAGTACACACCGCCGAGGCGTGGCGGATGCTGCGGGCGGTAGATTCGGGGCGAACTATCAGATTCGCTGTCTCGGGCAATGCCATTGCGCCTCGAGGAATCGTACGTATTCGAACGAGTGTTCTCTCGAACGGATTCGATTTTGCGTTCTAGTTCCGCGACGCGGCGGAAGTGGTAAAGCGTAAAGCCCGCTAAGACGATCACCAGGTACACGCTGAGGTAGTGAGTGCTGGTGGCGGTGCACGCGAGACGATCGAAACTGTTTAGTTTTGTGTCGGCAAGTGTCGCAGTGCCGTTCGAGGCCTTGAGAACCTTCTTTCTTCGTTCGAGGAGCAGCATCACGGCAAGGAATACCGTCATCGGAATCAAGATGACGCGAACTTTTTGATGAACATCTTCGAGCGTATTCAGCGCATGCTCTCCAATGGACTGGTTTCGAGGCGCGCCGGGCGGGTGTCTGTTTCGGTTGCTGCTTTCCGGAAACGTGATGACTCCGCCGTTCGGCCAAGGCGTGCCAGCGTGAATCCAGTTGCCGATCAGTTCAATTTGCGAGCTCGATAGCGGAATCTCGTCTTTCGGCATTCGATAGTTTGCATCCGTACTGACCAGACGCCGCATTAGCTCGCCGGATTCACCGACGATTGAAACTCCTGTGTGGCCGCCTGCGAGAATTCCGTCGATCGTGTCGATGCGAAATCCGCCGCCGGGACCAGTACCATCCGCAGTTTCAGGACCATGGCAATTCAAACATCGCGAGCGAAAGATTGGCCAAATTTGCGACTCAACGTCAACAGTAACATCGGACGGGCCTGATTCGGATGAAGGCGTGTCTTGTGCATGAGCGATTAACATCGTGAGGCTCACGATTGCCGTGAACATCATCGGTGACTGGATTGTGAATGCTCTAGAGAACATCGCAAAGGCAGACGAAGCAGGGATCATTCAGTCGAAGTAAATAGACTTTGTTTCGCAAACGCTGAAATTGCAACAACGGCCGGGTGCTGGAGTCGACGCTCGACTGAGATTGCGTAAAAACGTTCTTTAATCGCATGAATGCGACCGATGGGTTGCAAGGCATACTGCTCGCCGACCTCACGTGCAACCACAGTTGGGACGACAATCATGCCTTGTCCAGCTTGGCCAAAGACCTTGACCAGCGCGCTGTCCGCGATTTCATGCACGGTCATTGGCAAGATTCCCGTGTCCTCGAACCACATTTCGAGCGCTCGCCTCAAAGTCGTATTTTGCGTGGGAAGCAGCATGGGTGCGCCTTCGAGCGAACCGGGGAAACCCTCTCCATACTTGTCGGCGAACGCTTGTGTCCCAAATACGGTCACGTCGCACTCACCAAGCAAGTGATTGAAAGCGCGAACATTCATCTGGGGCGTGAGAGGCGAGTCCGAGAGCACGATGTCGAGGCGATGTAGCGCTAGTTCGCTGAGCAAATCAGGGACCTTGCCCTCATGACAAATCAGACGAACCTTTTCCTTGAGACAAAGGGCTGGCTTGAGAATTTCATAGACGAGAAGTTTAGGGAGCACGTCGGGGACCCCGACAACAAGTCGAAGCGTATCGGAGGTTGGACGCCCTCGGATCGCATCGGCCAGTTCTCGCCCAAGACCGAAAATCTCCTCGGCATAGCGAAAAACCATTTGTCCAGTATCGGTCAGCACGAGCGATCGGCCGCTGCGATCAAAAAGCTTCACGCCGAGAGATTGTTCGAGCTTCTGGATTTGTGTGCTCAAAGTCGGCTGGGACAAATGAAGCAGCTCCGCCGCGGGCGTGATCCCCCCTTCTTTTGCAACAACCCAAAAGTAGTGTAAGTGGTGATAATTAAGCCAATCAACCATACTGCTGTCCTGTGCCGGGTCTTAGGTTTTACCTATGTATTGCTGCTTCATTTTCTATTTGCCTAAGCATAGACTTGCAAGCTACAGTTGGAAAATGAATTCTGTTTCGGCGGATTCGATTGTGTCCGCAATAACTTAGTGTCAAAAACGACTTAAATGTCAGAATCCGAATCCTCGAAAGAACCGGCAAGCTTGAATATCAGCGACGACATGCTCTTTGAAGCATTGCGCCGTGTTGGTTCGTCATTAGGCTTGCCGATCAAGCGTTCCGATGTTGAGACGCCAAGTGGGGGAACTTCGGCTGCACCGGACGAGGTGATCGCTCGTATTGAGGCGAATGCGGCCCAGGCCGGGATCTTAATTCGCGAAACCACATCGATGACCGTGGATGAGGTGCGCTCATTCATTCGAGAAGGCTACCCAGTTCTCCTTTTGCTTTCTGGGGCAAATGCCGCGGATTCAGGGGATTCCACCACTGAAGGTGGGACGACAACGATCCTATTTCTGGCGAAACTTGTCGGTCGAAATATCGAGGCGGTCCAGATCAGTGACCAGACGAAAATTCTCGTGCTATCCAAACGGGAACTCGGGAAGCTTTTTTCGGCGGATCCGCGTCCCATTAAATTGTTATGCAAGAAGCAACTCGAGTGTAATTCAATTTCAGCATCCGCCGATCATGGTGGCCATGGCCATGGTAGTCACGGTAACGGTGGTGATGGACACGGTGGTGATGGACACGGTGGTCACGGTCATGGTCATCCGACTCCATTAAGACGCTTTTTTGGCCTACTCAGACTCGATCGGGCCGATATCTTCACGGTGGTGATATTCGCATTCGTCGGCGGAACGTTATCTCTTGCGACGCCTTTGGCGGTCGAGTCGCTTGTTAACGTGGTGAGTTGGGGAACTTACTTGCAACCGTTGATTGTCTTGGGTTTGATTTTGCTCACGTGTTTGGGGCTCGCTGGATTCCTCGGCGTCCTTCAAGCCGTCGTTGTTGAGTTGATCCAGCGTCGCCAATATGTGCGTTTCGTGGGCGATCTTGCGTATCGATTTCCTCGCGCGAACCAAGCGTCACTTGTTGGTGAATACCCGCGTGAACTGGCAAATCGTGTTTTCGACATCATGACGATCCAAAAAGCGTCAGCGGTGCTTCTTCTTGATGGCGTATCGATCATCTTGACCACGTTTATTGGTCTTGTGTTGTTGGCGTTCTATCACCCGTTCTTGCTCGGTTTTGACATCGTCCTTTTAATCTCAATGATATCGCTTACCTGGATACTTGGTCGCGGTGGTATCCGCACTTCGATCGAAGAGTCGTTGACTAAGTATCGCGTCGCGCACTGGCTTCAAGATGTTCTGTCGTCGCCAGGTGTATTCAAGATGGGAGGCGGTCAGTCGCTTTCGATTGAACGTGCAAACCAATTAACAGCCAACTATCTGAACGCTCGCCAACGCCAATTCCGGGTTGTGATTCGTCAGGTTTCTTTCGCGATTATGCTGGAAGTCATTGCGTCGACATCTTTACTTGCACTTGGCGGATGGCTTGTGATCGATGGCCAGTTAACGCTTGGTCAATTGGTCGCCAGTGAGTTGGTGGTTACCGTTGTCGTGGGTGCGTTCGCGAAAGCCGGAAAGTCACTTGAGAAGTTTTATGATTTGATGGCGGGTATTGATAAGGTTGGTCACTTGATCGATATACCGACAGATGCAACTCACGAAAAATATGAGCCAATCGATGGGCCAGCGGAAGTGACCTGGTCCAATCTCGTGTTTTCAAGCGAGTCTTACCACGGAAAAGTCGATTCGGCGACCATCGAAGCAGGTAGCCGAGCAGCGATTGTTGGCGACGATGTTGACGGGCGTTCGCTTCTCGCTCGTTCGTTTGCAGGGCTAGCTGCTTCAACGAGCGGACGAGTTCAAGTGGCTGGATTGGACCCAAACCAAGTGCTTCCCGGGGCTTCGGGGCGGTTGGTTGGCTACGTTGGACCAAACGATATTTTTCATGGAAGCCTGAGGGACAATATCGATTTGGGGCGAAGCGGCGTAAAACAGCAGGACGTTCGCAATGCGCTTGAAGATGCAGGTCTGTCCAAAACGGTCCTGCAGTTGCGAGGTGGGTTGAATACACATCTACAGACAGGCGGGTATCCCTTGTCCGAGATGCAAACAAAGTTAGTCATTCTGGCGCGAGCGATCGTTACTCGGCCAAAGTTGCTCGTCATTGACGGGCTGCTGGATTTGCTGGCACACGACGAGCGACAGGCGATCTGGTCACGTCTCACCGCGCCCGATGTACCGTGGACGCTAGTGGTGAATACGAATCGCGAAGATGTCGCGAATCTCTGTGACGTTCAATTATCGGTAAGGAAATCCTAGTCATGCTCAGCAAGCAAATCACAGCCGATGATTTTCCGATCATGAACATGGTGCGCACGGGCAAAGTCGTGCGGATCTGTGGCCGAATCACATTCGTCGTATTAATTATATCCGCTGTGGGGCTCATTTTTGTGCCATGGCGGCAAACCGCTCGCGGTACGGGAATGGTTGTTGCGTTGGATCCGCAGGAGCGACCACAGCCAGTGATGAGCCCATCCAAAGGTGTGGTTAGCTACGTTAAGCCTGGGCTCCGGGAAGGAAGCTACGTCGAGAAGGGTGATTTGCTATTGAAGATGACTCCTTTCGCAGCAGAGGGAGTGTTCCAAATTGACACGCAAATCATTAGTACCGAGGCCAAAGAGGCCGCCGCGATTTCAAGTCTAGAGGTGGCAAAACAAGCGGCGCAATTGCAGGAAAGTAGCGGTCAAAACTTGGCTCAGTCACTCAAGCAAGATTATGAAGCTGCCAAACAAAAATGGGAGCAAGCTAGAAACGAGGTGACGGCGATTGAAGCGGAGCTGGAGGACAAGCAGAACCAGCTTCGGATTGCGGAAGAGGTCGCAAGTCGTGGTCTGGTTTCTAAGGAGGAGTTGTTTTCTAAGCAGCAGGCAGTTCAGTCACAAATTGCCAAGGTTCGAAAGGCTGAAAACTCTGTCCACGAGTACTATGCTTCGCTGCTTTCCAAGGAAGAGGAAATCGAAGCAAAGATGCAAGACATTGATATCAAAAATCGCACGGCAAACCAAAAGGTGCTGGAAGCGATGCAGAAAATCAATACGATCGAAAAAGAGATTCAAGATCTGCGAAATAAGCGCGGAGAGTTTGACCGGCTTGAGGTCACTGCCCCGAGATCAGGCTACATCCAGCAGTGGTTCGGGCTTGAGGGAAGCGACACGATCAAGGAGGGTGACCAGCTTTTTGTGATCGTGCCGGATACTGACGAGCTCGCTGTTGAAATGAAGGTGAGCGGGAACGACATGCCGCTGTTGCATGAGGGTGACCGTGTCAGGTTGCAATTTGAAGGTTGGCCAGCCGTACAATTTGTGGGTTGGCCATCCGTCGCCATAGGTACCTTCGGCGGTAAAGTTAACCGAGTTTTCCCAACTGATGATGGTTACGGAAATTTTCGTGTCGTTGTGACACCAGATAACCACTTTGAACGGGAGGATGGTTGGCCGGACGACCGATACTTACGACAAGGTGTGCGCGCCAACGGATGGGTGCTGCTGAAACAAGTTCCGCTGGGTTACGAAATATGGCGTCAGCTCAATGGGTTCCCGCCAGTTATCGCGGACGAAGCGCCCGGCAAGTCGAAGGAAAAAGGCGGCAAAGTCAAGCTTCCGAAACTTTAGCCGGCCGGCGGATTCTTACTTATATTGCTTTGCTTGCAATGATCGGGACTAGTTCGGTACACGCTCAGGGTACCGATGACCTGTCACCTAAGACATTCACACAGTTTTTGATGACAATTGATGACGAGACAGTCACTCAAGAAAAATCACGCGAGAAGGTAAGAGCGGCAGGATCGAAAGAGGCTCCTGAAGCAGGGGCATCCACCACAGGCGACGCCAATTTCGAAACGGCTGACGAAGACGCCGATCAGATGCAGGATGTAGCCGTCGAAGCGGCTACGCCTGTGCCAGTGGTTGAGCAAACGCTCTCGCTAGCAGACGTTGTCGCAAGCCTCTACGGCTCCTTTCCAGAAATCCAGCGAGCTCGGCAACAGCCAACGATTGCAGGCGGTGAATTGCTTTCGTCGTACGGGGCGTACGACACCAAATTTCTAGCCGAGTCCTTGAGCGAACCGACGGGCTTTTACGAAAACTATCGCAATGGGCTTGCGCTGGCACGGCAAACTTGGTGGGGCGGTTACGTCGGAGCAGGCTACCGTATTGGTCGTGGTGATTTCCAGCCGTGGTACAAAGAGCGTGAAACCAATGACAGCGGTGAATTCAAAGTCGCGTTCAGGCAACCACTCCTGCAAGGACGTGCGATCGATGCTCAACGTGTTGCCGTGTTCCAAGCGTCGCTTGCACAACAGGCCGCGGATCCATTGATTCAACAAACGATTTTGGACGTCGCCAGAAGTGGTGCCTTCGCTTACTGGGACTGGGTCGCAACAGGCCGCTTTCTTGTCGCTCAGCGTGAATTACTCGCACTCGCTAAGGAACGCGGTGCGCAATACGATGTTGGATTTAGAGCTGGCAAGTTTGCTGAAATTGATGTGATCCTCAATACGCAATTGATCGCCGAAAGGCAGGCCAAGGTTTTTGAAACGGAACAGAAGTTTCGTGACACCTCGTTTAAGCTTTCGCTCTACCTTCGTGACGGCAGTGGGCGTCCGATCGTCCCAAGCGAAGACTGGCTGCCGAGAGACTTCCCTCTTATTCAGCCACAACCGCTGGATAACTTCCAGGATGATCTAGCCGCAGCTTTGGTTCGCCGGCCGGAGCCTCGGATGCTACAGATCGAAATCCAGCAAGTGCAACTCGACCGCCAGCTCGCTTATAACGAAATGCTGCCTCGATTTGACTTTATCAGCGAGGCCTCACAAGACATGGGGCCGCCTGCTACCAAGAGCGACGACAAGGGTGACTTTGAGCTTGTGATTGGCTTTGCGAGTGAAGTGCCAATACAAAGGCGTAAAGCTCGCGGGAAAATTCAATCGACGTCGGGAAAGATCGTGCAGGTCAGCGAAAAACTGCGGCTTACTCAGGACAAGATCGCTGTCGAGATCCAGTCAGCCGCGAACGCGTTAAGGATTACGGAGCAAATCGTCGAGCAGAACGAAGCTGCACTTTCGGCAGCTCGAGACACTCTCAGCCGTTATCGATTCGCATTCGATTCCGGCAAGATTGACTTGATCTATTTGAACTTGTTGGAAACCAAGTTGAACGAAATTGAGATTAAACTGGCTGAAGCCCGCCGCAATTGGTTTGCGGCGCTCGCCAGCATGCAGTTCGCACTCGGCCTCGACCCGCTCGACCAAGCTATGCAGGTCTCGGTATCCGAATCGGGCGTCATGCCGGTTCTCATCGACGAAGTGATGGCGCCGCAATAGCGCCAATGGCAACTATTTAATGATGCCCTTTTGACGCAACAACTCGATGACGGCATCAGCACACTCGTCAACGGTTTGTTTGGATGCGTCAACAACCAAAGTCGGGTTCTTAGGCGGTTCATACGTAGCCGTTACGCCAGGGAAATTCGGTAATTCACCTGCGTCCGCCTTTGCATATTGGCCTTTCGTATCGCGCTCGCGGCAAACTTCGATTGGCGTTGCCACGTGAACGACGAAGAACCGTTCGGCACCAATTAGATTGGCGACTTTGTCACGCACGTCTGCGATCGGCGCAACAAACGATGCGATGCAAATCAAGCCTGCTTCGTTGATCGCATGAGCCAAGTGGGCGCTGCGTCGCAAGTTCTCGCTTCGATCGTCCGCGGTGTAGCCAAGGTCACGACTGAGTCCACGTCGCACTGCTTCGCCGTCGATGATCGCTACTGAGCGTCCACGATCAAATAGTTTACGTTCAACTGCTTGGCTGATTGCTGTCTTGCCGCTGCCAGTCAATCCGGTCATCAGTACGGTCGCCGGCATTTGGCCATAGCGAGCTTCGCGTTCTTTAGCGGTAACGACAGAGACTTGTTCCAATGTGTTACCTGTCGAAGCTGCTTCGTCATCCCAGACGCTGCGTCGGCTTGTGTCACCGTCACGATCGAGGATCATTCCGGCGGCGACCGTCGCGTTGGTAATTCGATCAATGATGATAAACGCACCGGTGCTTCGATTGCGTCGATACGCGTCGTAATGGATTGGTGCTGACAATGTGATGCTGACGCGACCAATTTCATTCAGTTCCAACGCAGGTGCTGGTGCTCGGTGCAGCGTGTTCACATCGACGCGATACTTCAGCGTATCGATACTGCCGGGAACCGTTTGCGAAGTGTGCTTGAATAGGTACGTCTTACCGGGCACCATGCCGTCCCCGCTCATCCAAACCAACATTGCTTCGAAGTTGGCACTGGATTTTGGCACATTACCAGGGCGAACAATCATGTCACCGCGGCTGGCATCGATCTCATCACTCAGCGTCAATGTGATTGACTGTGGCGTGAACGCTTCATCCAAGTCGCCATCAAAAGTGACGATTTGTTTGACCGTCGATTTCTGGCGACTTGGGAGCACCATGATTTCTTCGCCAGGGCGAATCGTGCCCGAAGCAATCGTGCCACAGAACCCACGGAAATCCAAGTTCGGACGATTGACGTATTGAACCGGCATGCGGAAATCTTGCAAGTTCCGGTCGGAGCCGATGTAGACGTTCTCAAGGAAATTCATGAGCGTCGAACCGGTGTACCACGGGGCTTTCTCGCTGCGATCAACAACATTGTCACCGTCGAGGGCGCTCATCGGAATGAAGTGCAAATCGGGCAGGTCCAAGCGTGCTGCGAACGATCGGTAGTCGTCGCAAATCTCTTCGAAACGTTTCTCGCTGAAGTCCACCAAATCCATCTTGTTGACCGCGACAACGACGTGGCGAATACCGAGCAGCGAAACGATGAAACTGTGTCGGCGAGTTTGCGTCAAAACGCCGTGACGTGCGTCGACAAGGATGATCGCGAGGTCAGCGGAGCTTGCACCAGTCGCCATGTTGCGAGTGTATTGCTCGTGGCCAGGCGTATCGGCGATGATGAATTTGCGTTTCGCGGTACTGAAGTATCGATACGCGACATCGATCGTGATGCCTTGCTCGCGTTCGGCCTTGAGTCCGTCGGTCAGTAGCGCGGGATCGAATTTTCCGCCCGTTGTGCCGATGATTTTTGAATCGGCCTCTAGCTGAGCAAGTTGATCTTCGTAGATCATTTTGCTATCGAAGAGTAAACGCCCAATGAGGGTACTCTTGCCGTCGTCTACGCTTCCGCATGTGATGAAGCGAAGCAATTGCTTGTGCTCGTGCTGCTTCAAGTAAGCTTCGATGTCGGTCGCGATGAGATCAGATTTGTGGGACATGTCTTAGTTGTCAGTGGACAGTAGTCAGTGGTCAGAAAGAGAGGAGTAAACAAGTTTTCAAACAGCGTGCTGTGGATCGTTTTTCTGTCCACTGTCTACTGAAAACTGATTAAAAATATCCTCGCCGTTTTTTCTCTTCCATTCCAGCGCCGCCTTCGTCTTGGTCGATGATGCGGCCTTGGCGTTCGCTTGTTGTGGCGAGCAGCATTTCCTGGATGATTTCTGGCAACGTGGTAGCGTGACTCTCAACGGCTCCCGAAAGCGGATAGCATCCGAGCGTGCGGAAGCGAACCATGCGTTGCTCTTCTTTTTCGCCAGGCAATAACGGCATACGATCGTCATCTCGCATCAGCAACGTGCCTTTTCGGTTGACAACAGGTCGCATCGCGGAGAAGTACAACGGAACGATCGGAATACTTTCGAGATGAATGTATTGCCAAACATCGAGTTCCGTCCAATTGCTCATTGGGAACACGCGGATCGATTCGCCTTTGTTCACACGGCCGTTGTACAAATTCCACAGCTCAGGCCGCTGGTTCTTAGGATCCCAGCGGTGGGATTTGTCGCGAAAGCTGAAGACACGCTCTTTCGCACGACTCTTCTCCTCGTCTCGACGGGCCCCGCCGAACGCCGCGTCGAACTCGTACTTGTCGAGTGCTTGCTTGAGCGCATCGGTCTTCATGATTTCCGTATGCCGCTCGCTGTCTTCCCAAGGCCAGATGTTGAGCTTGAGACCCTCGAAGTTGGTATGAACGAGAAGGTCCAAGCCGAGTTCTTTCCGAGCGTAGTTCTCACGGAACTCAATCATCTCCCGAAATTTGTACGTCGTGTCCACGTGCAGCAGCGGAAACGGTGGCTTGTCGGGATAGAAAGCCTTGAGTGCAAGATGCACCAGCACGGCTGAGTCCTTGCCGATCGAATACAGCATCACGGGATTTTTGAACTCCGTGACCACTTCACGAAGAATGTGGATTCTCTCAGCCTCAAGTTGCTTGAGGTGCGTCAAACTGTACTCAGACATTTAAAAACCCCCTGTTGAGAGGGGTGCTAATTGCGTAGTGTGGACGGTACTCGCGGGGATTTCGTTCCGCGTCGAGTCCGAGTATAGACACCCGTCGAGAAACGACAAAGGTGAAGCAAGAGTATGTCGAATTTTCTGATTATTCCGGCTGCTTGTTGAACCGTTCGCCACGAGGTCCTGTGGGCCAAATCTGAAGTATCACGCCTTCGGAACTCTCGACCGAAGCAGCCGACTCGGTGCTCTCAGAACCGTCTTCTGGCACGGCAGCGGAGATTCCGTCGCCAAGCGGATATCCAGCGACTCGTCGCAGTTGCAGATTTTTGAGCACGCCCACGTGACGAGCTTCACCTCGCTCTTCGACCCACTTTGGCCCTTTAATCAAAAGCAAACGGTCGACATTTGACCAATGCGGTTCAATCCAACGACAGAACTTGGCAATACTTCCCACAGCCCGACTGACGATTGTTGAAAAACGAAAGTCTTCGAGCAAGTCTTCACCGCGAGCAGCATAGACCGAAACGGGGGCATCAATTGCCGCAACAATCTCATTCAGAGCCCCAGCTCGCTTGGCGACGGACTCCGCCAGCGACACGTCGAGGTCAGGCCGAAGGATCGCCAGCGGAATTCCTGGAATTCCATTCCCACTGCCTAAATCCAGCACGATCTCTTCGGGCTCAAGCAGCGGAGCTAGATGCAAACAGTCACGTAGATCGCGACCAACGAATAAATCCCACGTTGTGTGCCGAGTCAAGTTCAATTGCTCGTTGATTTGCCACATTGTCCGTACGTATTCCTCGAGCTTCTCAGCCACTTCGGGCTCCAATTGGATTGAGCGAGAATCGAGGGCGGCTTTAAATTCAGGGTCGAGCGGCATTCAAACACATCTGGGACGGCGGTGGGGAACCGCAATAGGATGACGGCTAAACCGCAGTTTGAGAAGTCCACCGCCGTTGATCGACGGATTCGATGGAGTGCGGCTAGCCGGAATCGAAAGCAATCGGATTGCCGTTAGGGCATGACTTTCCTGTTAAGATAAGGTTCTCAAGCAGCGTCTCAGCCCCGAACGCTGCTCCCACCTCACGTGCTCATTCTTAGCCGCTCCAATTCAGGACTGACACAACACGATGCGTCGGATCAGAACACGTCGAATCGAACTTGCCTGCGCCGCCTTGCTCGCAGCAATCGTACTCTCGAGCGATAGGCTTTCGGCGCAAGACATCGATTTTGACAGCGACATTCGTCCGATCTTGTCGGAGAACTGTGTTTTTTGCCACGGACCCGACGAGGCGACACGTGAGGCAGATCTGCGGCTTGATGATTCCGCCGGTGCGCTGTCGGTGATCCAGCCGCATGCGAGTCGCGATAGTGAGTTGTATCGGCGTCTTGTGGCTGATGATGTCGACGAGGTCATGCCGCCTCCAGATTCAAACCGAAAACTTTCGTCCGCCCAAATCGAGCTGATTCGAAGCTGGATCGATCAAGGTGCGAAATGGGAACAGCATTGGTCGTTCCGACCTCTCGTCGCACCGTCAATCCCCGAAGCTCGCAACAACGACCTGATTCGAAACCCCATTGATGCGTTTGTGCAAGCCAAGCTCGAACAACGGGGGCTGCATCCGTCACCCGAAGCCGATCGACGCACGCTCATTCGTCGGCTGTCACTGGACTTGACTGGATTGCCGCCGACGCCTGAGCACGTCGAAGCGTTCGTGAATGACAAGTCGCCTGATGCTTACTCGCAACTTGTCGATCGGCTCATCGATTCACCGGCTTACGGTCAACGCATGGCATGGGACTGGCTCGACGTCGCTCGATACGCGGACACGAACGGATACCAAGGCGACAACGAACGAACAATGTGGCCGTGGCGTGATTGGGTTGTCCGTGCATTCAATTCGAACTTACCGTACGACGAATTCACGCGTTGGCAATTGGCTGGCGACTTAATTCCCGATGCCACCGACGAACAGATCTTGGCGACTGGCTTTTGTCGCAATCACATGATCAACGGCGAAGGCGGCCGCATCGCCGAAGAAAACCGCGTCGAATACGTGATGGATATGTCCGAGACCATGGGCACGGTTTGGCTCGGACTGACGCTGAATTGTTGTCGATGCCACGATCACAAGTACGATCCGCTCACGAACGAAGAGTACTACCAGTTCTTTGCTTACTTCAACCAGACGCCAGTCACCGGTGGGGGAGGCAACGCACAAACGCCGCCTGTCTTGCCTTTCGCGTCGGAATCGGAAAAGCGGGCTACTTCTGACTTGCGCAAACAAATCAGCGACGTGAATGCTGAGTTAAACGCACTCGCCGATACGCTTGCCCAACAACAGGCCCAATGGGAGCAGAACCAACTCAGTCAACTGCCTTCGCCTGGCGCCTGGCACGTGCTAACGCCGACCAACGTTTCCGCAACAGGTTCACAGCTGCAAGTCCTCGATGACGCTTCCGTGCTCAGCGTCGGCGAACCAATTCCAGCGAACGATACGTACACTGTCGTAGCGGCAACCAGCCTCAGCACCATCACGGGCTTGCGACTCGAAGCACTCAAGCACGAGTCACTCAACGATGGAAGCCTCGCTCGCTCCAACAGTGGCAACTTTGTGCTGACGGAGTTGGAAATCACGCGTGTGGCTTCCGAAACCGGCGAAGCAAATCCAGTGACGATCGCCAGCGCCGAGGCCACATTCGAACAAGGCGGATTGGTTGTAGCGAATGTGTTTGATGGCAAGCCCAACACCGGCTGGGCCGTTCACGAAGGCCGTATGGTGGACCGTGAGCACGCCGCAGTCTTCGTTTTCAAAGAGCCCGTTACACTGGGGCCCGCCGATCAACTCCGTGTTGTGCTTCGGCACGAATCGCAGCACATCGCTCATAACCTGGGTCGTTTTCGTTTGGCTGTTACCGCTGCGTCAAAGCCATTGCTCGAAGACACCAACGAAACGTTCGTCCGTGCACTGACGACGACGTCCGAAGCTCGCACGCAAGAACAAGTCGATTTGCTGCGGCAAACGCACCTGGACTCGTCCCCTGGGTACACGAGGCTCAAGAGACAGCACGACCAACTCACGAAGCGACTCAGCAAGCTGAACGAATCGTTTCCGAAAGTCATGGTGATGAAGGATATGGATTCGCCGCGAGATAGTTTCGTTCTGCAACGTGGGCTGTACAACCAGCCGACTGACAAGGTGCCAGCCAAAACACCGGAGTTTTTGCCCAGTGTCAGCCACGATGCGAGTGAGTCTTCGAATCGGCTTGATTTAGCGAATTGGCTCGTTGACTCAAGCAATCCGCTTCCCGCGCGAGTCACGGTCAATCGCTTTTGGCAACAGCTCTTTGGTGTCGGATTGGTGAAGACGACCGAGGACTTTGGTCATCAAGGCGAAATGCCCGTGCACCGCGAGTTGCTCGATTGGCTGGCGGTTCATTTTCGCGACAACGGTTGGGACGTCAAAGATCTCATGCGGTTGATCGTCACCAGTCACACGTACCGACAATCATCCAAGATCGCTGATCCGGCGCTTGTGGCATTGGACCCCGACAACCGACTGCTTGCTCGTGGTTCTCGCTATCGTTTGCCATCATGGATGCTTCGCGATCAAGCTCTCGCCGCGAGCGGATTGATGTCACCGGTGGACGGTGGCCCCGCGGTGAACACGTACCAGCCAGCTGGAGTGTGGGAGGAAGCTTCGTTTGGAAAGAAGGTCTATACTCAAGACAGCGGTGAGAAGCTCTATCGCCGAAGCCTGTATGTGTTTTGGCGGCGCATCATTTCGCCCACGATGTTTTTCGACAACGCGTCGAGGCAAGCGTGTACGGTAAAATCTGGTCGCACGAATACACCGCTCCATGCGCTTTTGACTTTGAACGAAACCGTCTATGTCGAGTCAGCGCGAATGTTGGCGGAAAAAGTACTTCAGTCAAATTTTCAGGATGACTCCGCAAGAATCAACGCAGTCTTCTCTCGAGTGGTTTCACGACCAGCAACGGCCGACGAACAATCCGTTTTGCTTCGCGGCCTCCAGCGCGCTCGCGGGCAATACGCGAAAGTCCCTGACGAACCTGGGAAGTTGCTGGCAATTGGCGAATCGCCGCGTGACGAAACCCTGGACGCGTCGGAGCACGCGGTCTGGACCGGGATGTGTTTGGCAGTGCTTAACCTCGACGAGACGCTTAACCGCGAGTAATGACATGAGTCCACTGGATCAAAATAATCTGCATCTGACGCGCCGCCATTTTTTCGGCAAGAACGCGACTGGCATTGGAGCCGCTGCGCTCGCGAGCATGATGTCGCGCGAAGCGGTTGCCGATCCAATCGACGTGGGACGTCGGTTTGGTGGACTTCCATCGCTGCCTCATTTCGCGCCCAAAGCAAAGCGAGTCATCTATCTGTTCCAAAACGGTGCGCCCACGCACGTCGACTTGTTTGATTGGAAGCCCGAGTTGAAGGCAAGGCACACACAGCCTGTTCCGCTTTCGTACATTGGCGATCGCCGCTTCAGCACGATGACGGGCAAAGCCGACGGTAAGCTGCTGCTTGCACCGATCGAGCCGTTTGCCCAGCACGGCCAGAGTGGTGCTTGGGTCAGCGAGCTCATGCCGTTCACCGCCAAGGTTGCAGATGAATTATGTTTCGTTAAAAGCATGCACACGGAACAAGTCAATCACGCGCCCGCGATCAACTTTACACTCAGCGGTGGCGAGATGCCTGGCCGGCCCACGATGGGTGCATGGCTGACGTACGGACTCGGGTGCGAGACCGACGAGCTGCCGTCGTTCGTGGTCATGACGAGCATCAGCAAAGGTACAAGTTGTGGCCAGATCTTTTACGACTTCTATTGGGGCAGCGGGTTTCTGCCCTCGAGATTTCAAGGCGTGAAGCTTCGCGGTAGCGGTGATCCAGTGCTCTACGTTTCCAATCCAGACGGCATCAGCCGCGAGATGCGGCGTGGTTGGCTCGACGACATCGCTGCGATCAACGAGTTGAAGCTGCAAGAGTTCGGCGATCCTGAAATCGCGACGCGAATCGCACAGTACGAAATGGGTTTCAAAATGCAATCGAGCATTCCCGAACTCGCGGACTTGTCAAGCGAATCAAGAGAGACGCTTGATATGTATGGTCCAGGGGTTGAAGAACCAGGCACGTTCGCACACAACTGTCTCATCGCACGCCGTCTCGTTGAGCGAGGCTGCCGGTTTGTTCAGCTCATGCATGCCGGATGGGACCAGCACAACTCGCTGACGACGGAGCTCTACAACCAATGTCGCGACACCGACCAATCCAGTGCTGCGTTGGTGATGGACTTGAAGCAACGCGGGTTGCTCGACGATACGCTGGTGATTTGGGGCGGTGAGTTCGGTAGAACCCCATTCTTACAAGGCGACATCGAGAATCGAGTACGTTGGGGGCGCGACCATCATCCGTATGCTTACACGCTCTGGATGGCTGGGGGCGGCGTGAAGCCCGGAGTCAGCTACGGATCGACCGATGACCTCGGGATCAACGTCGCGGAGAATCCCGTGCATGTTCACGACTTCCAGGCAACCGTTTTGCACTTGCTCGGCATCAACCACGAGCAACTGACGTACAAGTTCCAAGGCCGCCAATTCCGCCTCACCGACGTCCACGGTCATGTCGTTCAGGACATTCTGCTCTAAGGCAGAAAAGCGAGGAATCGACCCGCTATTCCAACTTGTCTTTCTTGTCGCCAGAAAGTTTTTTGCTCTCGAGCATCTTTATGTACTTTTCTTTGAGCTCACGCTTGTAGTTCTCGGTATCAGCGGCGGACTTGTCGCCTTTCGAGGCCTTCCTGGACGACTCAGCAAAGTCGAAATCAGATTGCGACATTGCCTCGAGCGACTTCCGTGTCTCGCGGTCCTCTCGATACTCCTTCTTCTCGGATCGTGCTGAGGATGGAAGGCTCGATGTAAGTTCCATTGGGCTAGTTGGGTTTGGCGACGTTTCGTCTGGCGGTGCCGATGCTGCAGCCGCTGCCAATGTGTCGCCCTCCGGTCGGATCCTTAATCCCCAACTATGCAGCATTCCGAAACGCTCGCTACGAGTGCCGCTGATGACCAACTGCCACACGCCTTGGACGCTTTTTCCTTTGAAGTAGTTCAAGCTTGGCTGGCCCTTCAAGATCGCTTCTGGCAGGTGCGGTCCTTTGAAGGGTGCACGCGCCTTGGTGATTGGAATTGATGCTTGGTCGTCAAAAACTGTTTGCTCAAAGTGGTCATCGCTTCCGCCAACTTCGGTAAATAGCTCGACTCGTTGGCCGTCCGGGCCAGTTAAGTAAGCATCCAGGTGCGATACGTAGGTGTGCGTTATCGTGAGTTCGACGTTGAGGTCGCCGATTAAAAAGTTATCCTCGATAACAATTTCTGAGATGATTGTCTTTCGTGGCGGAAGCACTTCTGCTTCCATGTTGGAGTAGCTGCCGCCCATCATCGCTTTGGACTGGGCAACTTCGAGACTGGTGAGAATGCCGTCTTCGTTCATGTCCAAAGCGACAAATTGCTCGAGCAACTCATCCGTCCACTCCTCAGTGAACTCAGCCATCTCCACCTGGTCATCACGATTTAGGTCGCGTTCAAAAAACCAAGTCGGCAAGCCTTCGGAGTCATCGCCGACTTCGTCTTGCCATTCGCTCAGAAATGCGAACATCTCATCCCGCGAAAGCACCCCGTCGCGATTGATGTCGATTCGGCCGACGGGAAAGCCAAGCTTTGCACTTTCATTGGGCTCAAGACGTCCATTGCGATCCAAGTCAAATCGCTCCATCACAGACGCGGTCAAGTAGTAACGACTGCCGCCCCGCATCCACGATCGCGGATCATTGGATTGAGAATCTCGTCCAACGGGAGTCACGGGGCGAATTCCATTGCCAACGCGACGAACCTTCTGGATCAATTCATCCTTGGATCCTTCGAGTAGCCGTCGACGTGCATATCGTTGCCCAAGCTCCAGCCGGCTCAAACGATTGTCTTGGTCGAAGTCCTCATCAAAAGGATCCCGGTACCTCCATTCCGCCCGAGCCGCTTCTTCGCGATCAATGTAACCGTCACGATTACGGTCCGAGCGACGAAGCGTCTGGTCAGCTTCGTCAAGATCCTCTTGGTTGTACGGAAACTTGATTTCCGCTAGACCAAATTCAGGAACAAGTGGCTCATCGTCCATCGCACCGAACTGGGTCACCGTGGACTTGTCTCCAGGATCAATGCGATTGCCAGCGACGCCGTTTTTTAGAGCGTAATAAATCCGCGCAGCTTCCTGGAGCTTGTCGATCCCGTTAGGCCGATCAAGCGACATGCGACGGCTCTCAGCGATCCGCTCCAAATACGGCCGAGATAACGGCGTGATTTCGCTTGGCTCGATCTCGCCATTTTGGTTGCGGTCCAAACGCTCGAGCGACTCACGCAAGCCTGATTGAGCAAGCGTGGTGCTGTGGCAAACGAACAGCATCACCAAAACGGCCAAAGGCAACCATCGACTCGTCATCATGCTCACTCTTAGCGTCACGTTTTTGATTCCCACAGTCCTAACGGTCTGTCCTGGATCGAGTCGATGTTTGGGAGCGTGGTGAAGATGCTCGATCAGTCCCGCTGGCTGGTTCACCGAGCAGAACTTGTTGCAGTATCGCGCCGAACACTTCGCCGTTGGCTGGTGAAATGACTTCCACGAACTTTTCGCCACGCGAGTCGATGATCTTCACAAGCTTCTCAACTTCTTCGTAAAGCTGCTTCGGAGCCGTTATGATGAGCGAGTTGCTCGCTTCATGCACAGCCACGGTCAGCTTCGGCTCCAGATTCTTGGAAGGCGTTTCTGGAGTCTTCAAGCCTTTTTTCGCATCCGCAAGTTCCTTTGCCTTGGCTGCGGCCTCGAGCGCCGCTTGTTGTGGGGTTGCCGGCTGGTCTTGCTTCTTTGAATCACCCGCAACACGATCGGCAAACGCCTCGCGAATGGACTCCGCCACTTCACTCGCGTTGCTGTGCTGGAGCTCGATCACGTGTGACGTGCCGTACGTCTCGATGGAAGTGATGCTTGAGTCTTTATCGATGATCTTCAGGTAGGCTTCGATGAGCTCGATATCCGCAGTCGTGCCTTGAGCGATGAGTCGGTTCAGACGCGAGTCAGCCACAACCGTGATCGCGCCAGCCATCATGGTCGTTGTGCCTTCGCGGCTTGTCACCAGGGGGCTGAAGTTGTTTGATGATCCAGAGGAAACGAATCCGTTCACGAGCGTGCCTGCGGATGACTCCTTGGCTGCCTCTCCGCCATCAATCAAGTCGCGAAGCATCTGCAGCGCATCGTCTGGTTTGGTGTGCTTCAAATAAAACACGACTGGCGGCGAAGGCAGCGACTCGACGGGACCAGCGATCGTTCGGATGTGCTCTTCGAGCCGATCTAAGGCCGCTGGATCTTCGCATTGCAGCATCAGACCTCGCGGGGTCACTTGGCACTGGATCGCTGGCAATCGCGAATTCGCACCGGCCGTCAGCAGTCGAGGCGCAAACGGATCAACATCCGATTGAGACGAAGCCAGCACGACCGCACTGGAGCCTTCTAGCAACTGGGGCGTTTGAGTCGAGTCTGTGCCAGATGGCACTGTAGCGTTGTCATCGTTACCACCAGGAACACGCTCACCGACCTCCTGGATCGCAGACGCATTCGAGGGGAACAGTAAAATAGGGTTGGAGGATCGCCAGAATTTTGCTGCTGTCTCAAGCAACTCTTCCGCTTCTTTTCCCTTCAGTGGCAAAATGCGAGTGTCGTCGAGGCTCTCGGCTGTCGCTCCGGTTTCCAAACCAGCAACGATGGTCTTGATCTGTTCGATTTGATGTTGTTTCGCACGAACAAACAATCGCCTGTTGCCTGGGTCCGCATCGATTTGCGGGATGTCGGCATCAAAATCGTCTGGGTCATCCAACGGCCCAGGAAGTTTCAACATTTGCTCTAACAAGCTGATGGCGAAATACGGATCAACGGACTTGAGCGGGATCACTTCGAACTCAGCGTCGGACGCTTGCAGTTGAGAAACTGTTTGAGCGATCTCCGCCTGAACCGCCGGAGTTGCCAAGGCAACAACACTGCCCGCAGTTTCGTCCATCGATAGACGGACGGTCTTACCAGCAAGCAAGGTCAAAAGCACGTTGTAAACGGTTTGGACGTTCCCACCTTCGACGACGTGCGAGCGAAGTTCCATCTCACCACTCTCATCCGCCTTCGTCGCTTTCGGCTGGTCAACTGAGAGGATGATGCCTTCGATGAGCTTGACTTTATCTTCGACGCCGGTGACGAAAATGTTTTTGCCGAGCAAGTCCGCTGAGATGCTGACGTCGATACCAATCATTTCATCCGTTGCGAGCCCAAGGTGGGGGCGTGCTACGAGCAAGACGTCTTCGGCCTCAACATGCTGGAGCGTAAAACTCTTGACGATTGTCCCATTGTCCATCGTTGTCGGTTCGAACGAGAGCAACACTTTGCGTACGCTCATCAGCTTTGAGACCGTGTCAACGATCAATAGCTGGTTCGTTTTCGAGAGCACCTTCGGCGTTGACATCAGTCCGAGCGGCGAGATCTCTTGCACTGCGTCATCAGCACTGATTTCGCCCAACGGGAACATGCATTTGACGACGTCATACCCGCGGGCTTCGAGTGCTCCGCTGTCCAAGTCGTCAACGGAAATCAGCTTTGCAAGTACATCGAGTTTTTGAGTGCTTCGTGGGTCCGCCAAATCGATCAGCGAGAGAAGCTGGCCGCTTTTGATGAGCGTGAAGCCTTCGGAGACAAGAAACAAATTGACACGGTCGATCGCTTCTTGCGACGTGAACGGATTCGGATCCGAGTACGTGAAGCTGCCGGTTGGCAACCCATCGATATGAAGTGCTAGGTCGGACTCGTCGGCCAGCCACTTGATGACTTCTCGCCAAGGCACACCGTTGAACGAGAACCGCAAGACTCCCGGTTCACTCGAAATCTCCGGTTCATTTGGTTCCAACTCAACGCCAGTGGCAAACTCGAGTGTTGGTTCGTCAGCAAAGGCGTCCGCCAAAGACACAGTGAAGCATGCCGCTACCACCATGGATGCGAACGCCCAGCGAATGTGCGATGTGCTAATCATGCGAATGCTTCTCCGCATGCTCGACACAGCCCAACTTGAGTTGAACTGCTATCCAGCCGATTGCATGGCGGGTTATGGGGTGGGAATAATTGCGATTTGTGTTGCTGGATCGATCACGTGGAACACCGAGGCAAACCGCAGGCGGGTTCACTAGGGTAGCGAAATAACCGTAAAAGTCAACGTAAGTTTACGTACCTGCGGCGGGGTTTTGATGCCACTGGGGCTCGTTTCACGCTTCACTTTAACTGGTGGCTGACCATTGAACGGTTGACGAGTCGCGTCCTTTTCGCGTCTTTATTGGAGTTCTAGCCTCAGAATCCGCACAACCCGACCGCCGCGTGACCCGCGACCGTCTCGTGAACACTGCCTAAGCCAGCCGATGCAAAAAACGAAATTCCGCTGTTTCAAGTTGGCTTTTGAGAATCGCGACAGCGCCGAAGCGATGGTTCGCCAGATCGATGACTTCCCGTCGTTCTTTACGCCGCTGGACGACCGCCCCCTCATCATCGATTGCGGTTCGAATATCGGAGTCTCGATGCTCGAGTGGAAAACTCGCTGGCCCGGTGCACGAATCGTCTGCTTCGAGCCTGACCCGTTTGCGTTCAAGATTTTGCAAGCGAACGTGGATTTGAATGATTTGCCAGACGTGAAATGCGTCAACGCGGCGCTCTCGGATGTCGATGGTACTGTTTCGTTTTTCGGCGATATTTCGTCGCGAGGCGATGCGAGAGGCAATTCAATCGACCCGGCTTGGGGCGAGCGAACCGATAGCACCGAAGTGACTGTCGCGTGCAAACGTCTTTCGCCGTTCATCGCGGACGCGCAGGTCAGCTTCCTGAAGCTCGATATCGAGGGGGCTGAGCAGCGCGTGATCGAAGAAATCGCTCCGCACCTTCATCGAGTGCAAGCGATATACGTCGAAGTCCACGAGACCACCGCGAGTTTGTCGTACAACTCGTCCGCGGCGATCGAGCGAATCCTACGTGACGCGGGGTTCACGATCGAGACGGAATCGCGGCACGGCGAACACGCCTTGCCGCCGCATCTGGACTCGTGGCGACTCAGCGTGGGAGCACGCCAGTCGCATATTCTCGCTTGGCGTTAAAGCGACTGGCTCAGCTCACGATTGCAATTGAGCCTTCAGTGTCTGCATCGTTGCAAGTTGTCTCGCTTGAACAAAGTCTCTCGCCTTGGCGGCTTTCTGCTTCGCGGCTTCGGGGTCACTTGCCATCGCCAAGACGGTCTGCGGCAGTCGCTTGACGTCGTCTTCGTTATCGAAATCGAACAGCCAATCATCCAAGCCGATGTCTCGCCACATGAATCCTTTGCTCGTTTGCTCAGCCCAGCGACACACGATTGCAGGAATTCCGTTGCCGATGCTCATGATGGGCGAGTGCATTTCGTTACCAAACAATCCCGCACTGCGAACGTAGGTCGAAATCGCTTCGCCCGTGAGCCAGTAATCTGGACGCCAAACCACGCGCGCTTTCACGTCGTCCGGAAGCGGGTTGTAAAGCATCTCTTTGCCAACGGCCATTTGAGTGCGATCCTCGGGACAAACCAAAACCTTCATGTCAGTCTGGCGAACGACGTCGATGATGGCTTGTCGGTGCGGAAGATGGTCGTGCTCTTTCATCGCTTCATTGCGAGCATGCTTGACTTCATCTTTGGTTGCCTTCTTTTCAGGAATCACCCAGTACGGCGTAAATCGCAACCGCGGAATACAGCACAAGAACTTACCCTCCTCAAGCGAGTGTTTCTCAAGAAACGCCAACGCCTTTTCGTCTTCACGCAAGTCGGTCGCGAACGCACCGTCCGGCCCGAACTCCATCACTGGGCAAGTGCATCCACGATCCTTGGCCAGTTGCATCGATACGGAATCGCGGAAGAACACGAACCGAGCACCGCTGAGCAAATCGATGGTCGTGGCGAAGGCAGCATCGGAAGTTGGTTTTGTCGCCGACGACTCTTGGGTCGGCAATGTAATTCCGTAGACGCCGTACGGTTTGTTGGTCTCCGTCTTCCAGCGTCGCACATCTTTTTCGGCAACAAGCGATGGTCCAGAACCATGAAGCAGAAAATCGCATTCAGCAAACGCAGCCTTCAATGCCGTTTCGCCTTGCACGATCTTGAGCTTCGGAAACCGCTGAGTCAGTAACTCCTTGACTCCATGATTGACGTTACTTGGCCAAAGATAGATTTCGGCTGTGGGCAGATGCTTTTCGAGGATCGCCAGCACACCCGGCGTGTGCGCGATATCACCAATATTGACAGTCTGCCAAGACGAGCGAAGCAGAATTCGCGGCGGCCGGTCGCCTTCGACAGCACGCAATACAGTCGAGCTGAGCGTAGTGGCAATCGCCATTCCAGTCGACTTCAAAAAAAGCCGTCGTTCCATAGTCGTGAGTCTCATGATGTAGTGTGGTCATCGCGATCGTGTCTAGCCAACGTGTATCGCGAGGGAGCTTGCTTGAGGCATAATCATAGCCAAGTTGAGCAATTGTATTGTAACGATGTGTCTTGCGTGGTGGAGCGAGCCGCCTCGCCTGGTCACGCTTTGGATTTGTTTTTGCTGTAGATTACCGTTGGCGAACAACGTTTCACACGAGGAATTTGATCAATGGATATGGAGCAGCTTGCTCATTTTAAGTGCGTTGCCGAGAAACGGAACTTCACACACGCCGCTGAGATACTGAGTATGTCCCAGCCAGCACTGAGTCGGTCGATTCAGCGATTGGAGGAAGAGCTGGGACAGCCATTGTTTGATCGCAAGCCGCGCTGCGTTGACTTGACGGACGCAGGGCTACTGTTCCAGAGCCGTGCCGAACAGATCCTGTTGATTCTCGAAGACACCAAGGCGGAGATATCTGACGACGGGCAAAGCGGACGAATTCGAATCGCCGCGATCCCTACCATCGCGCCGTTCTTTCTCCCAGACCTCCTTCGCCAATTTGCTGACGTGTTCCCCAAGGCCACCTTGGTCGTTCAAGAAGATACGACTGACAACTTGATGAAAGCGTGTAAGCAAGGGGAGTTGGATGTTGCGATCGTGGCGTTGCCTGTCCCGTCCAAGTATGTCGAAGTGGAAGAGTTGTTCGACGAGGAACTTCATCTCGTCTTGCCACTGGGACACGAGCTTGCAAAGAAGAAGCAAATTCGCCTTTCAGACATCGAGCACTACCCGTTTGTTCTTTTGGACGAGGCTCACTGTCTGTCCGACAACATCACTTCGTTCTGTCGACAAAAGTCCGTGCATCCGCTTGTGATGGAGCGAGCGAATCAATTGATGATGGTGCAAGAATTGGTTTCATTGGGTCACGGTGTGTCGATGATTCCCCAAATGGCAAAGAAACTCGACTCGTCGAAACGAAGAGTTTACCGTTCGCTCTATGGTGCCAAGCCCACGAGGACCATCGCAGCCGTCTGGAATCCGTACCGCTTTCAAAGCCGATTGCTTCGTGAATTCCGCGAGCACGTGCATGCCTATTCATTAGCGTTTTCGTAGGATCGCGGCCACTCGCGTGTTCGAATGCAACCGCGGGAAAGCCACTCAGTTGAATGACCAAGCGACTGTGGTAGATTACGCCACTCGAGCCACACTAGTGGTTCAGCTTCTGTTACAAACACTTGATTCACGTTTGCGGCCACTGTGCAGACTGGTCGGTCAAAATTCTCTGGAAAGCAACTTATGTTTACTTCGAAGCTTCGGTTCCTTGCTCTTTCGGCTGTTTTACTTGCGGGCACGAACGCGTTCGCCGCTGACGCGGAGTGGATTTCACTGTTCGACGGCAAGACGCTCGACGGTTGGGAGAAAGTTGGAAAGGAAGACAGCGTTTGGGAAGTGAAGGATGGCGCGATCAGCGGGTCCGGTCCTGCCTCGATGTTGGTCAACACGAAAGGCTCGTTCAAGAACTTTCGTTATCGCGCTGAAATCAAAATCAATGATAAGGGCAACTCAGGCCTCTATTTTCGCACGACCGAGCGTCCTGGATTTTCCGATGGATACGAAGCCCAAATCGATAGCACGCACACGGATCCGATTCGCACAGGTTCGATTTACGGGATGTGCCACGTTTACCAAGAGCACGTGAAGCCAGACACGTGGTTCACGTATGACATCGAAGTTCGCGACGATGTGTGGCGAGGTCGCGAAATGACTCGTATCAAAATCACGATCGATGGGAATGAGTTGTACGAGTACCTCGACTTTGCAAAGACATTCAAAGAGGGCAACTTCGCTTTCCAGCAGCACGATCCAGGAAGCAAAGTCAGCATCCGCAAGGTCGAAGTTCAACCGCTTCCATAGTTGCGAATATTCATAGTTGCGAACGTTTGCTGGTTGTTTTTATTTGCGCTCAACCAGGCAACTTGCCTGCACAACGAATGTAAGACTCTGAAATGCGACCTATTGTTCAAATCTCACTGGACCTGACAAACATCGACGAAGCGCTCGAGACGGCGCATCTTGCCATGCGAGCCGGCGTCGATTGGTTGGAAGCTGGGACGCCACTCATTCTTGCTGAGGGTTTGCATGGCGTGCGGGCCTTGAGAGCCGCGTTTCCGGGCGTGCCGATCGTTGCCGACTTGAAGACGATGGACGGTGGCTATCTCGAGGCAGAGATGATGGCAAAGGCTGGTGCGACGCACGTCGTCGTGATGGCTCGAGCGCACGAGGAAACCATTCGCTGTGTCGTTAAAGCCGGAGCCGACTTCGGCTGTAAGGTGATGGGCGACAACATGGTTTGTGAGGACATGGTTGCTGGGTCGAAATGGCTCGAGGACCTCGGTTGCGACTTCGTCATCCACCACATTGGATACGACGAACGTCGCGGTATCGCGGCACGAGGACTGCGAATGCCAAGCCCGCTGGACCAGTTGCGTGAAGTTACTAGCGCCGTGAAAGTTCCTGTGCAAGCTGTGGGTGGACTTTCGCTTGAACAAGCCATCGAGTGTCCAAAGTACGGTGCGCCGCTCGTGGTCCTCGGTGCGCCGCTCACCATTGATGCCGACGCGTTCAAGACCGCTGACGGTGATCTCGAAAGTTCGCTTCGCATGATCTGTGAAGCGGTGCACGCTCAAGAAGTTTTGTAGAGAAGATCGCGCGAACAACAGAACGTAGGACAGGCTGCCAGCCTGTCATTGCAACAGAGACAGGCTGGCAGCCTGCCCTACTTATGGATCAATCGACGCTAACTCGTGTATTGCGGATGCGACCGCAAGAAGAATGAACAATATGAAATCAGCAGCTGTCGTGAATTTTGCCCCAGAGAAGGGCTCCGTCGAAATCCGCGAGATCGAACGACCAACGATCGGTCCCGATGACGTCTTGCTGGAGGTTGCGAACGTCGGCGTCTGTGGCAGCGATCTGCATCAATGGACCGCGGATCATTCCTGGCCAGTCAACTATCCCGTGGTGCTTGGCCATGAGTTCGGCGGGCACATTGTTGAGACGGGCTCTGCCGTTGAAGGCTGGAAAGAAGGCGATCGAGTGGTCAGCGAGACGGCCGCGATCATCGACCAGCGGAACCCAATGTCGCGTCGCGGTCTCTACAACCTTGACCCCACACGAAAAGGGTTTGGGTATGGCGTCAACGGAGCGATGACTCGATACGTTCGTGTTCCATCGCGGATTCTGCACAGTGTTCCTGATGCGTTGCCGTTCGAACATGCCTGTTTGACTGAGCCATGTTGTGTCGCATACAACGCAGTCGTACGTAACGCTCGCATCGAACCGGGTGACCGCGTGGTGGTGCTTGGGCCGGGAACGATCGGTATCCTGTGCGCGGCCATGGCCAAACTCTGCGGAGCCGAAGTGGCGCTCGTGGGCTTGGAGTCGGATCGACATCGTTTGGAAATTGCGAAGAAGCATTATGGATGCGAAGGCATCGTGGGCAGCCCGAAAGATTGGGCGCTGCAGCGGGATGGTCTCGGCTGTGACGGCGTCATTGATGCTGCGGGCGCGAGCGCGACGCTGAAGATTGCGATTGATGTCGTGCGGCCCGCTGGCTGGATCAGCAAAGTTGGCTGGGGGCCACAACCTCTCAACTTTAATCTCGACCCGCTGGTGCAAAAGAACGTGACGCTCCAGGGCAGCTTCAGCCACAATTGGCCGATTTGGGAGCGAGTGCTTGCGCTGCTGACCAGTGGCCAACTTGATGTGAAGCCGATCATCGGCGGAGTGTGGCCGATCGACCAATGGCACGAAGCGTTCGAAAAGATGCACAAAGGCGAAGTCGTTAAGTCAGTCCTGAAGCCTGTTTGATCGCATGATGCGACTTCGAGGGAAAGTGATTCCCAGCCCCGCTCCTCGCCAACTCATAACAAGCCCTGCACATGCCAAAACTATCTGCCTTTCCAAAAGCGTACATGCCAGCCCTCTGCAAAGACGGCACGATGAAGCTGGCCGAGTGGTTTGACCTTGCTGCCACTCTCGATGTGGACGGACTCGAGTTTTACGCTGGCTTCATCGAGATGGCGGACGAAACGAAATGGCCTGAGTTTCGCAAGCGTGTCGAAGATCTCGGCATGGTGATTCCGATGCTTTGCTGTTCGCCGGATTTCACGCATCCCGATGCCGCGTTCCGTGAGAAGGAAATTGCCAAGCAGAAGTACCGCATCGATATGGCATGCACGCTCGGGGCGAGCTATTGCCGTGTGCTGAGCGGTCAACGACGACCTGAGTTGAGCAACGAGCAAGGTGTGAAGCTCGCCGCCGACAGCATCTACGCGTGTCTGCCGTACGCCCAAGAACGTGGCATCACGCTCAATCTTGAGAATCACTACAAGGACGACTTCTGGGATTATCCAGAGTTTGCCCAGAAGATTGACGTGTTTTGTGATCTCGTCGCGGCGATTGAGCATCCGAATTTTGGCGTGAACTACGACCCGAGTAACGCGATCCTCGCTGGCGATGACCCGATTGAACTCTTGAAGCGAGTGTCGCATCGAGTCGTCACGATGCACGCGAGCGATCGGTACTTGTTGGAAGGGACGCTTGAGGATTTGCGAGCGGAAGAAGGCGGAGTTCAAGGCTATGCGAAACGTCTCAGTCACGGAGAAATTGGCAAAGGCCTCAACGACTATGACGCCATCTTCAGCGAGCTGAAAAGCAAAGGTTTCGACAGCTGGATCAGCATCGAAGACGGCGTCGACGGCATCGAGCAGCTAAGGCGAAGCGCAGATTTCCTTCGTCGAAAGATCGCTGAGCACTGGGCATAATCGTCGTGCCTCGTGCTCAACGCATAAGGAGACCATGCTTAGCGTCGCGTGATCAATAAGTAGGGCAGGCTGCTAGCCTGTTCCTAGTGAAATGACAGGCTGGCAGCCCGCCCTACGTGCAAACTCGTCAGTCATTGTTCATGCGCTTCTAAAGAAGCTGGTTCTTCTCTTCAAGCATACGATCGAGGCATTGGAACACACCGTCGCTGCCACGTTCCATGTCTTCGATAGACGCTTGCACTGCGGGATCTGACGTACAGACGCTGGATGCAAGTAACGCAAAGATATGCTTCGTTGCCTCGTGGACTTGCGCGTGCGGTTGCTCAAGGCGAGCAAATGTGCCGACCTTCGCAAACGAGTCGTGGCCTTCACCTGTTTCGTACCATTTGCCAAGACGGCAATTGTGGTGGTCAACGAAATCGAAAGCTGGCTCGCCATCGATCACGCTGAGATACGTGTTCACTTTCCAAACAACATGGTCTAGTTTCGCTAGGCTCATGAAGACGCTGTCGTTGGCCCCAATGATGCGGCGAGTTGATGCCGCGTTCGTTTCACTTGTTTTTTGGACTTTGTGATGAAGGTCCGTGACTGTCTCGGAGATTTGATTTCCGCGTATGTCTAATTCTCGCATTCGCTCAGAAACGAGAGACGAGTTTCCAGTGATCGTTTCAATCGACGTGCGAATCTTTTCAACCGCTGTTTTGGTTTGGTTGGAAAGCTCTTTAACCTCTTGGGCAACCACGGAGAAGCCTTTACCCGCTTCGCCAGCACGTGCGGCTTCGATCGTCGCGTTGAGAGCCAACAATTTGGTTTGCGATGCGATTTCGATGATGAACCTAACAAACTCCTTCATCGCATTGAGCTGTTCGTCATTGGCTTCGACGATCGCACGGATTTCCGAGACTGCATGGCTAAAGGCCTTGGTCTCGTGATCAATCGCCTTGGAATCGGCAGCAAGTTCCGCGCATGTCGTTTCCGTTTGCCTGCAGTTCTTGATGTTCGTGGTGTTGAGGGCGACCGAGTTAGCGAGGTTTGACTGGATATTCGCCAGCCCCTGCTTGAGTCGCTCGTTTTCAGAACGCAAGATCGCGATCAGCGCCTCAGCGGATGCTTTGCCTGTGGTTGGGGTCGCTTCACAAGTGGTTAACATCATGCCGCCTAAAGCTGATTGTTCCGAGGATTGTCTAGTGCAAGTGTTGCACTCAATTCAAACCACTTAGGCAAGATGCGTAGCTTTTGCAGGTTTTCTTCAGCCTAATCCTCTGAGATTGCGAGTAAATCCACATCCGCAGGCAAAAAACTGTCGAAAAGACTCATTGACATATCGTAAGGTGGCGATATATTGATATTACAAACCTTAGGAGATGCCATGCCTGCGAAAACAACTAAAACTGCGAAGCCAGCCGGAAGCGTCCAAAGCTTTACTGAAGCTGCGGAGTGCCTAAAGACGCTGGCTCATCCGGTTCGTTTGCGAATCGTTCAAATGTTGTTGCACGGGCGGTACACCGTGGGCGAGTTGGCTGCGGATTGTGAGATCCCAGACAATGTTGGCTCGGAGCATCTGCGACTGCTGCAACGTTGTGGTTTCTTGACCAGTGAACGGGAAGGACGCAAAGTCTATTACACGGTTGCCGAACCGCATCTTGAGCAATTGATGGCTTGTATCGAAGGCCGGTTTTTGCCCTGCGGAGCAAAGTATCGATGAAGTCGACGTGAAGCGTAAACAGTGTTTTTTTAATTACATATATCGTAACCTTACGAGCTAACGACGTTCTGATGTTAGCTCCTTCAGACGCCTGGGATTGAATATGCAAACGATTGATGTGAAACAGTTGGCTGAGAAGAACAGTCAAAGCGAAGTCGAGTTGATCGATGTTCGCATGCCGACCGAGTATCGCGAGGTTCATGCCGAGTGTGCTCGCAACGTTCCTTTGGATTCATTGGATCCAAAGGCCGTGATGGCGGCGCGAAACGGTTCAGCCGACAAGCCGCTCTACGTGATTTGCCGCAGCGGAAATCGCTCGGCGCAAGCGTGCAAGAAGTTCATCGACGCCGGTTTTGAGAATGTCGTCAATGTCGATGGTGGCACGACGGCATGGGACAAGGCTGGACTGCCCGTGGTGCGTGGTAAGAAGTCGTTGCCGTTGATGCAACAAGTCCAGATCACTGCTGGTTTCCTGACGCTCATGGGTGTTGTGCTGGCGTACTTCGTTCATCCGTACTTTGTTGGTTTGTCAGCCTTCGTTGGCGCGGGGCTGATGTTTGCCGGTGCGACTGGCTTGTGCCCGATGGCGTCGATGATCGCCAGGATGCCCTGGAATCAATGTTCGGGCGGGGGATCATGTTCGGCCTAGCCATCCTGTTCGGCTGTGTCGTTGGCTTTGCACTGGGACTGACCGGTGGTGGTGGCGGCATCTTCGCTGTTCCCCTGCTGGTTTACGGACTCGGTGTGATGCCACGCGAAGCTGTTGGGATTTCGTTGGCCGCTGTGGGCGGTACCGCGTTTTTTGGCGCCGTACCGCGAATCGTTCGTGGTGAAGTCGAGTTTCGAACCGGTTTGTTGTTCGCGGTGGCTGGCATGTTCGGAGCCCCCCTGGGCTCCTACCTGTCGACGCTCGTTCCGCAAAACGTGCTGTTATTAATGTTCGCGATTTTGATGTTTGTCGTCGCACAACGAATGTGGTCCAAGTCGTGCAATCCCGTTCTACCGAGCGGTGTTTGCTCGACTGAAGGCGAACCGGGAGCAGATCGAAGTGCGTGTCAACGCGACAGCGATGGCAAGCTTCGGTTGACGTCGCGATGCGCACGATTGCTGGCGCTTGTGGGAGTGATGACCGGCGTGCTTTCGGGCATGTTCGGCGTGGGTGGTGGGTTTGTGATTGTTCCTGCACTGGTGATCTTCAGCGGCATGGCGATCCATCAAGCCGTTGGAACGTCGTTGTTCGTGATTGTCTTGGTCAGCATCAGCGGCGTTGCCTCGCACATCGCGGGCGGGAATGAACTGTCGTGGGAAATGACGCTCCAGTTCATGGTCGGAGGTTTCGCAGGCATGTGGGTTGGTGGCATCGTTGCCAAGCATTTGAAAGGCCCGACGCTGCAAAAAACGTTTTCAATCGCGGTCGTGTTGGTCGCGATGTTTGTGATTTTCAAATCGGTGGTGTTGTAAGGAATATCGTTCCTGCAAAGGGAGAACTAAATCATGATGCTCAAATACTTCTACGACGAAAAACTCGCACACGCTTCGTATATGGTCGGATGCCAGCGGGCCAAGGAAGCGGTGGTTGTTGATCCAGGTCGCGACATCGAGCAGTACCTTGCGATGGCCGACAAAGAAGGCGTCAAAATTGTCGCTGTGGCGGAGACCCACATTCACGCCGACTATGTCTCCGGTGCTCGCGAGCTTGCCGATCGTGTGGGCGCAAAGCTGTATGTTTCCGACGAAGGGCCAGCCGAGTGGAAGTATTTGTATCTCGATGGATACGAAAGCAAGAAGCTGCATGACGGCGAACACTTCATGATCGGAAATATTCGATTGGATGTCTTGCACACACCTGGGCATACGCCCGAGAGCATTTCGTTCGTGCTGACCGATCAAGGCGGTGGCGCGAATAAGCCGATGGGGATTTTCACGGGCGATTTTGTCTTCGTCGGTTCGATCGGGAGACCCGACCTGCTCGAAGAGGCTGCCGGCTTGATGGGCACCGCCGAACCAGGCGCTCGCGATCTGTTCAAGTCAGCCGAACGATTCAAGTCACTGCCGGATTACTTGCAAGTTTGGCCGGCTCATGGTGCAGGCAGTGCGTGCGGCAAAGGCCTCGGTGCGATCCCTTCTTCGACCGTCGGCTACGAGAAGCTGTTCAATCCCGCGCTTCAGTTCACCGATGAAGACGAGTTTGTTCGTTACATCCTGGCTGACCAACCGGAAGCGCCGAAGTACTTCGCGGTGATGAAGCGAGTGAACAAGGAAGGCCCACGGATTCTGGGTGCGGGGCATCATCACAAGATGCTCGATGTTGCGAAAATGAACGACGCCGTTCAGTCCGGAACAGTGATTGATCTGACTCCGTCGCCTGAATTCGCTCAAGGCCATGTTCAAGGCACGATCAACATCCCATTGGGCATGCTGTCGGCTTGGGCGGGATGGTTGGTTGACTACGATCGCCCCACTTACCTGATCTGTGAACCCGACCAAATGGAGGAAGCGGCACGTGTCTTGCATAAGATCGGCGTGGAGGACATCGCCGGTGCTTTCGCAACCAATGCAGTCCGATCGCACAACTTAGCGACGGAAGTGTACTCAACTGGCACACCTGCTGATTTATCACACAGCATCGAAGCGGGCGAAGTCAAGCTGATCGACGTTCGATCGGACGAGGAATGGAAAGAAGGCCATATCGAACAAGCCGAGCATCGGTTCCTTGGTCGCTTGCCAAAGCATCTCGATGAACTGTCGCGAGATGAAAAGTACGTGGTCCAGTGTCGCAGTGGTGCTCGATCGGCGATTGGCGTGAGCGTCTTGCAAGCCGCCGGTTTCAAAGACGTTGTCAACCTGACCGGTGGCTACACCGCGTGGAAAAGCGATGGGTTTCCGAGCGTGAAATCGCAACCGGCGATAAGCGTCTGAATCGTCTCGCAGTATTCACTCTTTCGCCAACACGAGTTATCCATGGAAACCACACTTCAACGACCTTCGCTGGTGGACCGTTTGAACGATCCGCGAATAGCGGAAGTCCTGCATCGTTTACTCGATCATGCCGAGTCGTTCGATCAAGCTCTGTCGCTCGCCAGTGAGCTGCCCAATCTGCTCGCGATCGCCGTTGACTTCTTCGACGCAGTCAGCCGCAAGGCCTCGCAAGATGGGATCGACATCGAAAAGCGAGCGACCAGTCTGGTGAAGTTGCTGACGCAGGTTACGGAGCCCTCGAACATGCGAGCGATTGAGCAGTTGGTTTCCCAGTTACCAAGACTGGCACAAGGCAGCCAGTTGCTTGATGAGCTTCCGAATCTTGTCGCCACCGCGGTTGACGTGTTCGACGAGTGGGCAACTCAAGTGAAATCCGACGGGATCGACTTGGAACAGAGTCTCCGCCAAGGCTTGCATGCGGCGTTGTATCTGGGTGGGCAAATTCGCAAGGAGGAACTCGATCGAATTGGTTACTTGCTCAAGTCGGACGTGATGAGTGAGAACTCGGTCGCAACGGTGGGGATGGCTGGTTCAGCATTGTCGAGTTGCCATCAAGGCACCTGTGAGCATCCCGTTCCGAAACGAGTCGGCTTGTTTGGGTTGCTCGGAGCGATCCGCGATCCCAACACTCAGCGAGCCCTTTCATTCGGTTTGCAATTCGCAAAATGTTTCGGCGGTGTTCTCGACACGCGGCCTGAAAACAATTTGTGTCCACCCAATTCAACTTCAAAGCAAGGCTAGTCGTTATGAGTCATCATCAAATTGTCATTGTCGGTGGCGGTACGGCTGGTATCACGGTCGCAGCTCGATTGCGGAACGCCGACCCGTCGCTGGACATCGCGATCATCGAGCCCTCGGAAAAACACTACTACCAACCTTTGTGGACGCTCGTCGGTGGTGGCATGTTCAAACCAGAAGAATCAGGCCGCGATGAAGTCGACTTGATCCCGTACGGAACGAAGTGGATCAAGGACTTTGTGGCATCCTTCGCACCGAGCGCCAACAGCCTCACGACGCGCGGCGGTGAAACGATTACCTATGACTATTTGATTGTTGCTCCAGGAATCCAGCTCAATTGGGACCAGGTTAAGGGATTGAAGGAAGCTGTTGGCAAAGACGGCGTTTGCAGCAACTACTCGATCGACACCGTTGCGAGCACATGGAAGTTCGTCCGCAACTTGAAGAAGGGTGTCGCGTTGTTCACTCAACCAGCCGGTGCAGTGAAGTGCGGCGGTGCTCCGCAAAAGATCTGTTATTTGGCGGAAGACCATTTCCGTCGCAGTGGAGTTCGCGACAACATCGAAGTCATCTTCACTCTGGCCGGACCGCGATTATTCGCTATTGATCGGTATCGTGAAGTGCTCGAGAAAGTGGCTGAGCGAAAGGGCGTCGAACCACGTTTCCGGCTGAATTTGACAGAAATCCGATCACAGTCCAAAGAAGCTGTCTATCGACACATGGACACAAACGAAGAAGTCGTGATCAAGTACGACATGATCCACGTCACGCCGCCCATGGGAGCACCGGACTTTGTGTCAAGCAGTGAGCTTGCGGGCGAAGGCGGCTGGGTCGACGTTGATAAGCACACGTTGCAACACACACACTTCGCAAACGTGTTTGGTATTGGTGACGCGTCCAGTTTGCCTACGTCCAAGACTGGCGCGGCCGTTCGCAAGCAGGCCCCCGTGTTGGTCAGCAATCTGCTATCGCTGATGAAACAAGAGCCACTCGTGGCAAGCTACGACGGCTATACATCGTGCCCTGTGGTTACTGGATACGACAGCTTGGTGCTCGCCGAGTTCGATTACAGCGGCCAGCCTGCGGAAACCTTTCCGTTCGACCAAGCGAAAGAGCGATTCAGCATGTTCATGCTAAAGAAGTTTGGTTTGCCCGCACTCTATTGGCACGGCATGTTGCGTGGCCGAGCTTAATCGCATCCTATCGCACACTCTCCGCGAAGCGAACCTTCGCTCGAAACTGGATCATGGAACAATGAACTTCTCTGTAAGACGGAAAGCAACGCACCTTGTGATCGTCATGACGATGCTTGGCTCTACACAAACGTACGGCCAGGAATTGTCCGAGCTTCCCAAGACCGCTTCCAAGCAAAGTGATACGAAAGAGAAGATCGAATTGGGCAAAAAGCTCTTCTTTGATCCGCGATTGTCAGCCACCGGAACCGTTTCCTGCAACACCTGTCACAACCTGATGGAAGGTGGCGATGATGGTCGTGTAACATCGATGGGAGTTGACGGTTTGACCGGAGATCGCAATGCGCCGACGGTTTGGAACACTGCTTTCCAGGCATCCCAGTTTTGGGACGGGCGAGCAGCTACACTTGAAGAACAGGCCAAAGGTCCGCTGGTTGCCGACGTCGAAATGGGAATGCTCGGGCATGACCAAGTGGTCAGTCGCATCGAGGAAATCCCTGACTATGTCAGCGAGTTTCAAGTCGCGTTTGGAAAGGGCGACGGAGTCACCATCGAAAACGCGGTCGAGGCGATTGCCGCTTTTGAACGAACACTCATCACGCCTGACTCGGCCCTCGACCGGTATCTCGCTGGCGATAAGCATGCGATGACCGAAGCTCAAGTTCGAGGCATGAAGCTATTCGTGTCTACTGGTTGCACCGAATGCCATTCCGGTCCGGCGTTGAACGGATGGCGGCCTGGAAGCAATGCTGAGTTCGTCGATTTTCCGCGATATGCGGGGTCTCCCTACATTCAGAAGTACGCCTTAGATGCTGATTTAGGACGTTCAAAAGCGTCAAGCGATGCTGCCGATGACCACCGTTTCAAGACGCCGACATTGCGGAACATCACGCTCACCGCTCCCTACTTACACAATGGTCGCGTGAGTTCTTTGGCCGAAGCATGTCGGCTGATGGGCTTCACTCAACTAGATATTGAACTCACGGATGCGGAAGTTTCCGACTTAACCGCGTTCATGTCAGCGCTGCAGGGCGAGTTTCCGAATCTCTCGTTCCCGCGGCTGCCATCGCGTTCAGGTGAGTCCGTCATTGAAAATGTCACGCGAGTCGCTCGTTCAGAACAGTGATCGCCGACATCACGCCAACCTCGTTTCTTCAAATATTCCAAAGGAGCCATCTCATGGGCCGCATCGTTACTTCGTTTACCGTTTTACTAGTGTGCGTGCTCGCCACTGCACCAGCGTCTGCACAAGATCAAGCCGGACAAGAACAATCTGGACAAGGACGTGGCCAGGGCTTTAGAGGCGGGCGTGGGCCGGGTTTTGGTCAGGGGTTTGGCCAGGGTTTTGGTCAGGGTCGAGGCATGAGGAACCATGCGGGGCCGAGTGACAAAGCAGCCACGCCGTACGATCTCAGTTTTCCGGTCATCGCGAATCATGGTGGCGTGGTTCATCTGCCGCATGCTGCACAGCAGCCTCGTGCCGGAGCGAAGTTGCTGGTCGATCTGACAGGCGGCGGTGACGCTGACAAGCTAAACAGCGGACTCGAGAAAGTTGCTAAGTACGTGAACCTCTACGCGGGTGGCGGAGCAAAACCAGCGAAAGCAAAAATCGCTGTTGTGTTCCATGGCGACGCGACTCTGGCTGTGCTCAACTCGGAAGCGTACGCCGCTAAGTTCAATACTGACGGCAATCCGAATTTAGAACTTCTGCGACTACTTCAAGAGTCTGGCGTCGAACTTTATGTGTGCGGACAATCGCTGATTTCGAAAGGTGCTGTTCCTGAGGATGTATCCGAGTTTGTCCAAACGGCAGTGTCAGCGTTAACGGCGGTCGTGAATCTTCAGAGCGACGGCTACGCTTATTTGCCCCTCGCGTCGGCTGCGAAGCCGAATCCACAACCCGTCGCCGCGAACGAGGCTGTCATTCCAACGCCTGAAGATCATGATCATGGACCAATGCCAGGTCGTGGGATGGGAAGAGGCATGGGGCAAGGCCCCGGTGCGATGCAGGGGATGCAAGGGGACATGACGACGTTGCACGCGATGTTCGCTGATCGTGACAAGATCAAACGAACCGTCACCAATCTGCCTGATGGTGCCGAGGCAACGACTGAATCCGACGACCCAGAAATCGCGAACATGCTGAAGGAACACGTGCCAGCGATGGAAGACCGCGTGATCGGTAACAATCCGCTACCCCCGATGACCTTTCATCCGATTTTCGTCGAGCTGATCAAACACGCCAAAGATTACACGCTGAGTTACGAAGAAACTGAGAAAGGAATGAAAGTCAGATACCAGTCTGATGACCCCTACGTTGTGATGCTGGTCCAGGAGCACGCGAAACTGGTCGGTCGCTTTATCAAGAACGGCATGGAAGAAATTCATACTCCGTATACGTTGCCAAAAGCACCCAATCAACCCAAAGCAGATGGCCCCAACGCAGATGGACCCGACACAGATGGACGGTAAAGCAACAGCGACACCGAATTGCCAATCTTGTTGTGCAGACGCTGGGAATTTGACGCCGGCAGATTGGCAACAACGCTACGACCAATCCATGACAGGTTGGGATCGTGGTGCACCGAGCCCGATCCTAGCGCATTGGATGAAGGCTGGTGAGTTGCGACCGTGCGAAATCCTGGTGCCTGGATGCGGGCGTGGGCACGAAGTGATCGCGTTGGCTGAAGCGGGCTTTGCCGTGACCGCCGTCGACTTTGCAGACACTGCCGTGCAAACGCTCAAAGAGCAATTGAGTCAGCGGGATTTGCGAGCGAACGTGATCCAGTCCGACATCTTTGCGTTTTGTCAGTCGCATGCGTTCGACGCGATTTATGAACAAACCAGCCTGTGTGCAATTCACCCCAGTCAATGGGCAACGTACCAACAGTTGCTTGCCTGCTGGCTTCGCCCCGGCGGAAAACTGTTCGCAATGTTCATGCAAAGCGATAAACCGGATGGGCCGCCATTCACTTGCGAGGTTGACGCGATGAGAGATCTCTTCGCGGAACCAACTTGGCAGTGGTCCGGCGATCCAATCCCTGAACCGATACGCGTTGAGCATCCGACCGGAATGCACGAACTCGCGTTTGTTTTGAATCGAAAGGAAACTGAACTATGAACGGAAGATTCACATTCGCATGGCTCGGAGGCCTTGCAATAACCTTCATCGTCAGCGGCTGTTCGTCGTCCGAGACTGCGACGACGCCCGTCGAGACCCCGGAACCAAGCCCAGTATCGATTGTGGAAGGTGTTGCGCCCACTCAAAGCCAGCAAGATCGCATGTTGGCGGCCAAGGACGCACTATTTATTCGTCTGTCTGGTCGTTTGATGGAAGTGATGGGCAGCCAAGGGCCGGCGGCAGCAATCCTGGTTTGTCAGCAAGAGGCTCCAAAGATTGCCAGCGATGTGAGCGAAGAACAAGGCCTGCGGATTGGTCGAACTGGCGTGCGTTTACGTAACCCAAACAACGCGGCGCCCCAGTGGGCAACTGCCTTGACTCAGGCGAACATAGACACGCCAACGTTCGCCACTCTCAGCAACGGACATGCGGCAGCGTTATTGCCGATCAAATTGCAAGCTCAATGCGTGATGTGCCACGGACCAAAAGAGCAGCTTGCTCCTGTCATCCAGGAACAACTTTTGAAACTTTATCCCAATGATCAAGCCACTGGCTTCCGAGAAGGTGATTTGCGTGGCTGGTTTTGGATCGATTTACCCAACGGATAGTTGGACGTCGCCCGGTCATTCCCGATTCCCAACCAACAAAAGCAACTCATGAATACAAGAATCATTCTCAACGTCGTCATGCTCGCTCTCCTTGCGAGCTTTCACGCACCAGTTGCGTTGGCCCAGTTCGGCGGACTGTTTGGCGGGCCTAAGGTGGAGACCATCGAAACTGCCGACCTGCACAAGATGCTCGAAGCAAACCAACAAGCCGAGGCGAAGGCAAAAGAATCCGGCACTGAACCACCACTGCCAAATTTTATTGTCGTGGATGTACGCAGCGACGCTGAGGTGAACGTATCAGTGATTCCTGGGGCGATCACCAAAGCTCAATACGAAAAGAGCAAGAGCCTGTATGCAGGCCGCTTGGTGATTCCCTACTGTACCGTGGGCGGTCGCAGTGGTGCGTACGCGAAACAACTTGCGGGCAGCGGAGTGAAGGTAAAGAATTACCAGGGCAGCATTTTGAAATGGATCGATGCCGGGCTTCCGCTCGTGACTCTCGACGGCAAACCGACCAATCGCGTTCACACCTACAGCGACCGCTACCGCATCCCAGCGAAGTACGAACAGGTTACCGAGTGAACGCACCGGCGAATCATATCGTACTGCTCGGCATCGGTCACACCAACGCGCATGTCGTCAAGGAATGGGCGAGTGACCCGATTCCTGGTTGCACGTTGACCTGCATCAGCAAGTTTCCCACCGCGACGTATTCTGGGATGTTACCCGGAACACTGGGTCGTCAATTCAGTGATGATGAGATGCGGATTGACTTACAGGGACTCGTTGATCGTGCGGGTGCGACATTGATTCTCGCTGAGACATGTGGGCTCGATCTTGATACAGGCGAAGTTTGCTTCTCAGACCATGATCCGATTCCGTTCGACGCGCTCTCGATTGGCGTTGGATCTGTGCCTGCGGGATGGAAGCAGCACGCCAAGTCACCGCTGTTGGTTCCGACGAAGCCGATGCAAACTTTCTTGAGTCGTTTGAGCGATCGCTTGGAGACGGCATCAACAGACCACGACTCTACGCTGCGAATCGCGATCGTTGGCGGTGGCGTCGCGAGCGTTGAAATCGCATTTTGTTTGCAGGAGCAATTTGGCAAAGCCAACCTTGATCGCGGAACAAAAATCGAAATTTTCACCAGCAGTGAACGCGTCGCGGATGGGATGCGTGATCGCAGCGTTCGCCGCGTTGAAGAGCTTCTCGAGTCACGAGGCATTCTTGTCCGATCCGGGCATCATGTGGTTGAAGTTGGCGACACAGAAATCGTTCTCGATGATGGTTGCCGTCATTCAGCCGATTGTGTGATTTGGGCGACCGGTGCTGCTGCTCCACACGTATTGAGTGCGCTCGGTTTGGAAACAGACAATCGTGGATTCATCGCGACGAGTTCGACGTTGCAATCGCTGACCGATCCGCGAATCTTTGCTGTTGGAGACTCAGGAACCGTTGTTCAATTGCCGTCACCCAAGGCTGGCGTGTATGCCGTTCGCCAGTGCCCTATTCTATGGCACAATTTGCGGTCGCTGATTCAAGGCGGAGCGATGCGTGAGTTCAAACCGCAGCACGACTTCTTGAAGTTGCTCAACACTGGCGATGGCAAAGCGTTGCTCGAATACGAATGGTTCACCGCTCACGCACGTTGGTGTTGGACGCTCAAAACATGGATCGACAAACGTTTTGTTCGAGAGTTCCAGTTCGCCTAATTTACAAAACAACACTTCACTACAAACCCTAGGGAAACTTATGTCCAACATTACCAGCGAAACGATTGATGATAAAGTGCTGCGATCGCTCAAGAGACTCGGATTCGACGATTGCGGCATCCAGGAATTTAGCGAAGGTCGGCTCATGCTGAATTGCCCTACCGCGACGCGAAACGACCAAAGTCTCATTCGAGTCGCAATGCGTGTCATCGCTGGCGTCACGTCCGTTGCCTTTACCCGCGAAGCCGAGGCGGCTTAGCAAGACCGTGGAGAAACTTCCCAAACGTTTATTCCCGACGCTCACTGCACTACTGAAACTTGTCGTTGTGGCAGCATTGGTCGCTGGCGGTGTGTATTGGTTTCGCTTTGCACCAGTGGCTGTTACGTCGCACGAAGTAGTTGAGGGTTCGATCATCGCGGAGGCCATGGGCACGGGAACCTTGGAAGCGCGTGTATCGGCGACGATCAGCCCAAAGATTTCGGGGCGAATCGCTGGGCTGATGGCGGATCAAGGCGATTCGGTAGAGGCCGCTGCGCTGCTCGTTCAGCTCGACGACGCCGAGCTGCAACAGCAAGTGGAAATTGCCGAGGCGAACGTCAATGCAGCTTCCGCAGCGATCGAGCGTTTGAGCAGTGACAAGAATCGTACCGAGGCTGTTTACACACAGGCTGAAAAAAGCTTCTCACGGTTGCAACAACTGAATGAACAGAACGCGGTTAGTCGTGAAGAGGTGGATAAAGCGACCGAAGGCTTGGCGGTTGCTGAAGCAGGGATCGCGACTGCGGAGGCAGCCATCTCCGAGGGGCAAAAGCAGCTTGTATCCGCTGAAAAGACCTTGCAATACCATCGTGCTCGCTTGCAAGACACAAAGATTGTGGCTCCATTCGATGGACTTGTCGTTCGCCGCAATCGAGAGCCTGGCGATATTGCTGTTCCCGGCAGTTTGATCATGACTTTGATTTCCACAGACGAAGTGTGGATCAGTGCCTGGGTCGACGAAACGGAAATGGCGCGTCTGAAAGTTGACCAGCCTGCGAGAATCGTTTTCCGTTCTCAACCCAATGAATCGTTCCCCGGAAGCGTCGCCAGGATCGGGCGCGAAGCAGATCGTGAGACTCGCGAATTCATCGTCGATGTACGCGTCCTCGCATTGCCTACGAACTGGGCGGTCGGACAGCGGGCGGAGGCCTTCATCCGAGTCGAGCAAGCGGACAGCACGACCACGCTTCCGGCAGTTTTAGTACTGCGTCGCGAAGGAGTCGAAGGCGTCTTCGTCCTTTCCGACGGCCGCGCGAAGTGGCAGCCCATCGAGCTGGGGCTGCGCAGTCGCGACGCCGTCCAAGTCACCGGCGGACTCAGCCCGGGAGATCTCGTGGTGACGCCGATCAAGCCCGGTGCAGTCTTGCGAGACGACCAGTCAGTGTCGGTTCAATGGGAAGCAAGTCCATGAACCTTGCTGTGAAGGACATTCGCCAGAACCTCGGGCGGTTCGTGTTGACCGCGGTCGGCATCGGAATGTTGCTGATGGTCGTGATGGGGATGGGCGGCATTTATCGAGGCGTCGTCGAGGATGCGACGTTGTTGATCGACCGCGTCGGTGCCGATTTATGGATTGTCCAGCGAAGTACTCGCGGGCCGTTTGCGGAACTGTCACGAGTCCCAGCAAACTTGGTCTACCGAGCCGCAGCGGTTCCTGGTGTCGAGTCATCACGTGAGTTCGTTTACCACACCATCCAGCGAGAACGTAACAATCAAGCGATTCGCATTTCGGTGCTGGGGTTGAGCTGGCCGACGGATAAGGGCCAGTGGGTGCAGCTCACAGCCGGACGCGCACTCGCCCAAGCTCACTATGAAATGATTGCTGACAAAACGCTCGGGTTGGCCCTCGGCGAGCGGATCAAACTTGGCAAGGAAACCTACACGGTCGTGGGAACGACCAGCAACATGATCAGCTCCAGCGGTGATGGTATCGCGTTGTTCACGGTTGCCGATGCACAAGCGATCCAGTTCGATACGCCCGGAGAAGCAGTGCGACTGGAGCGTGCGGCGCGAGAAGCCCGTGGCGAGGCATTCGAATTATCGAATCAACAGCCGTTGATCCTGGAGAACGCCGCCCGCCCAACGTCGCAATTACCGGCCGTCGCTCGTCCGCAAATCAGCGCCGTGATGATTACATTGTCCGCTGGGGCTGACCTCGATCGCGTCGTTGATACGATTTCCAGTTGGGGAGACGTTTCGGTGTACACGAAGGACGGTCAACGCGAGTTGCTATTGAAAGGTAGCGTCGAGAAAGTGCGCCGCCAGATCGGTCTGTTTCGTGTGCTGTTGACGGTGATCGCGGCTATTATCATGGCTCTGATTCTGTACACGCTGACGCTCGACAAGATTCACTCGATTGCATTATTGAAACTGATCGGTGCTCCGAACATCGTGATCCTGGGTATGATTCTGCAGCAAGCATTGATCTTGGGCATCGTCGGTTTCGGCATCGCCTACCTGGTTGGTCAACAACTGTTTCCGATGTTCCCACGTCGCGTCATCTTGGCTGAGACGGACTTGATTCAACTAGGCGGCATCGTATTGGCAATCTCAGTCGGTTCCAGTGTGCTGGGGATTTGGAAGGCTCTGAAAGTCTCGCCGAACGAGGCGCTCGCATGATGACGACATCGAAGCCACTGGCCATCCAGGCCGAGGCACTGACGAAGATCTACGGCAGCGGCAACACCGAAGTCGTCGCGATGCGTCATGCGTCGATGGAAGTGGAGCAAGGCGAGGTGGTCGCGCTCTTGGGTCCAAGCGGAAGCGGCAAGTCAACTTTCTTAACAGCTGTCGGTTTGATCAATCCGCCCACGTCAGGGCGGATTTCAATTGGCGGTCAATTGGTGCTCGACGGATCGCAAGCCCATGCCAACTTGCGGTCATTTCGTCGCCAGCATATCGGGTTTATATTCCAAAAGTCGAACTTGATACCGTTCTTGTCGGCAGTGGAAAACGTCCAAATCGCGATGCAGCTCAATGGGCAATCCACACGTGCGTCATATCGCCGCGCGATGGAGTTGCTCGACTACTTAGGCGTTGCCGATCGAGCCGCTAACTATCCGTCGATGCTTTCCGGCGGTCAACAGCAACGAATCGCCGTCGCAAGATCACTGGCCAACCGCCCAAGCGTAATTCTCGCCGACGAACCGACCGCGGCGCTGGACGGACAACGCGGCCGCCAGGTGATGGAGCTATTCGCCAAGGTGGCCCACGAGCAGGGTGCTGGTGTGATTGTGGTCACACACGACCATCGGTCATTGGATGTTTTTGATACAACGTACGAAATGGAAGATGGCATGCTTACTCAACTCAACACAAAAGTGAAGGAACTCTCAACATGAAACGTGTCTCAGCATCAGTGCTTTGCGTCCTCGCGATCGCAATCGGTTTACCGGCGTCGAGCCAAGAAGCGAATCCTCAAACGAAGACCGTTCCCGCAGGCATCAACGACAACTTCAAGAGTACGGAGTTAAATGTCGATGAATGGCTCGAAAAGTTCGAGGTGGAGAGCCGAGAAGTCTACGCGGCTCGTGAGGATGTCTTGAAAGCCTGTGCAATCACGCCAGGCGAGCGAATTGCTGACGTCGGTGCTGGGACTGGTTTCTATAGCCGTTTGTTCGCAAAAGCGACTGGATGGGACGGTTGGGTCTACAGCGTCGATATCGCGCCCAAGTTCCTTCAACACATTGCTGCTCGAGCAACGACGGATGGCATCGAAAACTTGACCACCGTGTTAGGCACGGATGTTTCTGTCCGCTTACCGCCAGAGTCAGTCGACTTGGTGTTTATCTGCGACACGTATCACCATTTTGAATGTCCAGACCAATCGCTCTCGTCGATCTTCCGAGCACTTAGGCCTGGTGGGCGATTGGTGCTCATCGACTTCAATCGAATTCCTGGCGTGTCGCGAGAGTTTCTCATCGGTCACGTGCGTGCAAACAAAGAGACGTTTCGTGATGAAGTGATCGCGGCCGGTTTTGAGTATACGGACGAAGTGGAAGTTAAAGGGTTCGAAGAAAACTATTTGCTCCGATTTTCAAAACCAAAAAAATAGAACTTCGCGCAGTTTTCTAGATTGTGTTGGCAAAGTGAGCCGACGGCGCTAGCCGCAGGTATTGTGCGGCAACAGACGCTAGCGAGTTCGCGTCACTCGTTTCGTAACTTAGTACAACAAGGTCGTGCTGGTGAAATCGCAAATTGGCCGCTATGTCGCTCGAGCTTCGTTCGTCGTTGGCATCGCTGCGCTGTGGTGCCTCGTTCTGCCGTGGGTCTCGGCACGGCCGAGCGCCTTGCTTTACACGCAGATTATTGCAATGAAACCGAACTTGAACGGTTTGGAATGCGACCTATCGTCTTCGTCCAGCTTGGCTGCGTCGCAAACGATAACGCTGGTTTCGACTCCCATCGCGGACTATCCGCCAGGTCCGTTAGGCGAAGCTGTGCGACTCGGTGAAACGCTCGTGAATGAAACAAGTTTGCATCCGTTGACGAAACCTTTTGTCGGCAATCAACTCAATTGTACGTCGTGTCACTTGGACGCTGGGCAACACCCGAGGGCTGCGTCGTTCATTGGCGTTGCGGCCGCGTATCCGGCGTACTCACCAAGGGAGTCGGCGGTCATTACGCTTGAGGATCGCATTCTGAATTGTTTCGAACGAAGCCAGAACGGCTTGCGTCCTCCCAATGGTAGCCAAGTTTCTGTTGCGATCGCTTCCTATATCACGTGGTTGTCGCGAAACACGCCGATCAACATGAACCCCGTCTCACCTCTTGGTCCCAACAGTGTTCCCGTGTTGGATATCGAGGGTGCCAAGCCGGATATCGAACAGGGACAATCACTGTATGCCGATCGTTGTGCAAGCTGTCATGAAGATGATGGAAGCGGGTCCGATGAGGGTCCGCCAGTTTGGGGCCACCAGTCATTCAATGATGGTGCCGGTCTGTCCAAGGTTCCCAAAATGGCGTCGTGGCTGAAGGTCGCTATGCCGCTGGATGATCCAGACCTAACGAACGAGGAAGCCTGGGCGATCGCTTCTTACGTCAATTCGCACGCCCGCCCAAAATTCCGATCAACAAGTTTGCTGAACCAGGAGAACAAATAACTCAATGGATGTTGAAATACTCAGCCGGTTGCAGTTTGCAGGAACGATCATGTTCCACTATCTGTTCCCGCCGCTGTCGATTGGTCTCGGCCTGCAGCTGTTTCTGTGCGAACTTGCGTATTTTCGAACTCGCAATCCATCGTGGGAAGCGGCCGCTCGCTTTTGGACGCGGGTCTTTGCCGTGAACTTTGCGATGGGCGTTGCGACCGGGATCGTGATGGAGTTCGAGTTCGGTACGAACTGGGCCGCGTACTCACGTTTCGTCGGCGACGTGTTCGGATCGGCGCTCGCGGCGGAAGGGATTTTTGCGTTCTTTTTAGAAAGCGGATTTCTCGCTGTGTTGGTGTTTGGTTGGGATCGAGTCGGACCCAAGATGCACCTGTTTAGTACGCTGATGGTGTTCCTTGGTTCCGCATTCAGTGCCGTTTGGATCGTGGTCGCCAACAGTTGGCAACAAACACCCGCGGGATATCACATCGTCTGGCACGACGTGCAGGGCGAGATGATGCCGCGGGCCGAAGTGACGGACTTCTGGGAGATGGTGTTCAATCCATCCTCCGTCGATCGGCTGACACATACGCTGATCGGTGCGCTCGTGTTGGGCGCGTTCTTCGTGGCGTCCGTTTGCTCGTTTTACTTACTGAAGAAGCGACACGAGGACGTTGCCCGGCGGTGTCTTTCAATCGCCTTGCCATCGGCCCTCGTGTTTTCTTTGCTCGCTGGTGCGACGGGACACGATTCAGCACAAAAGCTCGTCGAGACCCAGCCCGCGAAGTTGGCTGCGATGGAAGCACACTTTCACTCCAGCGACGAGCCAACGGGATTGACATTGTTCGGGTGGCCGGATGCCGAAAATGAAACAGTTCACTTCGGAGTGAAGATTCCGTATCTACTGAGCCTGATGGTTTACAACGATCCGACGAAGCCAGTTCCAGCAATGGATCAAATCCCAGTGGACGAGCGACCGCCAGTCTGGTTACCGTTTCAGACATTTCACCTGATGGTCGGAATGGGCACGCTGATGATCGGCGTGGCTGCGCTCGCTTGTTTTTCTTGGTACAGGGGAACGTACGGTGACAAACGGTGGTTGCTGTGGGCAATCGTCGTGATGCCTCTGGCTGCGATGACAGCGAATCAAGCAGGTTGGATCACTGCCGAAGTCGGACGACAACCGTGGATCGTGTATCCGTCCGTCCAAGGTGGCGTCGAGATGATGGGGCTGAAAACGGCTGATGGGCTCAGCGAATCCGTGACCGCCGAACAAGTGCTCAGCAGCATCATTCTGTTTGGCATTATCTACTCGTTGTTGTTCGCCGTTTGGGTGTTTGTGCTGAACAGCAAAATTCAACATGGCCCAGAAAGCGGCGATGAACTGACGGAGTACAAACGCAAGCTAAAGCCTGATTCGATGTCGGAGCAATTTGGTCGCGGTGGTAAATCACTCGGGGGCGACATGCTCGAGGAGGGAGTCTCATGAGTTACGATTTACTCACCTTCATTTGGTTTGTTCTGCTTGGTGTCTTGCTGGTTGGCTATTCGATTCTTGATGGCTTTGATTTGGGCGTAGGGATCTTGCACCCATTCGTGGCCAAAAACGATCACGAGCGACGTTTGGTCATGAATTCGATCGGTCCGCTGTGGGATGGAAACGAAGTCTGGTTGGTGACGTTCGGCGGCGCCTTGTTTGCTGCGTTCCCCGTAGCGTATGCGACAGTATTCAGCAGTTTCTACACTGCGTTTTTCCTGTTGCTGACATGCTTGATTGGTCGAGCGGTTAGCCTCGAGTTTCGCTCGAAAGTCCTATCGACCGCATGGCGAAAAGTTTGGGACGCTGGCTTCTTTCTGTCTTCATTCACAGCAGCGTTCTTGCTTGGCGTCGCTGGCGGCAATGTGATGGCCGGAATGGAATTGGGACCCAAGTATCACTACGAAGGAAGCTTACTGAGCCAGATCTACTGGTATCCGTTACTGGTCGGTTGCCTGACCGTCTCTTTGTTCGCTCTGCACGGAGCGATTTTCCTGTATCTGAAAACGGAGCACGACTTACAAGCTCGACTGCGCAATACGATCACACCTTTGTTTTATGTCTTCGCCGGGATGTACTGTATTGTCACACTTGCGACGTGGTGGCACGTTCCGCACGCGACGGTCAACATTTCTGAGTATCCCGTACTGTGGATTGTTCCGGTACTGAATGCATTAGCAGTACTGAATATTCCTCGCGCGATGCACTTAGGGAAACCGGGATATGCGTTCTTCAGCTCTTCGATGGTGATTTTGGCACTAGCTTCGCTATTCAGCGTAGCGATCTTTCCAAACTTTATGTTGTCAACGATCGACCCGGCTTACAGCATCACACTGGAGAATGCTCGCAGCAGTGCTGGCACGCTTCAAACGATGCTGATCATTGCCGCGATCGGAATTCCCTGTGTGCTCAGTTACACAGTCATTATCTATTGGATCTTTCGAGGAAAAGTGAAACTCGATCCGCACAGTTACTGAGACTTTTGCGGTGAACCGTTAACGATTGAAATTCATGATGAAAATACAAATCGACCAACTCGTGAAGACACTCTCGCGCTGGAGTCTCGCGATTTTCGGAAGTGCTGGTGTGATCCTGTTGCTGATGATGTTCGCAGGCGTGTTCACCGATAAAGTTCCGAGACAGAATGTTCGTACGATGCGGAAGCTCGATCCGAACACGCAAGTCGTCGAAGTTCGCTCAATCGAGCGACCAAGGTTCGAAACTGCTGTGGGTTCGATCGAGCCGATTCACCAATCGTTGGTTGCATCGAAGATTCTTGCCAAGGTATCTGAAGTGAACGTCTCGGCAGGCCAAACGGTCACTGCTGGCGAAGTACTCGTGCGACTAGCCGACGATGATTTGAAATCGCGATTGAAGCAAGCCGAAGCAGGTCTCGAATCAGCGACCGCGAGTGCCGAACAAGCTCAAGCCAACTTTCGGCGCGCCGACCAACTCAAGCTTGGAAGTGCGATTTCGCAAGCGGAGTATGAGTCAACGCAAACCGCAGTGCGGACTTCGCAAGCCAACCTCAACCAAGCAGCCCGTGCCGTGGACGAGGCGAAAGTTTCATTGGCGTATGCCACGATCGAAGCTCCCTACGCAGGTATCGTGGTTGACAAGCAAGTTCAACAGGGAGACACGGTTGCGCCGGGGCAAACTTTGCTGACTTTGTACGATCCGAATCAAATGCAATTGGTTGCCAACGTTCGCGAGTCATTCGCGAGCAGGCTGAAAGTTGGCCAGCAGGTTTCGGCGAAACTTGAAGCCATGGATTACGAATGTGAAGCAACAGTACGCGAAGTCGTCCCGCAAGCGGAAGCGGGTAGTCGTAGCTTTCAAGTGAAGGTGAGCGGCCCGTGTCCGCCGGGAATCTACAGCGGCATGTTTGGTAGGATTTCATTGCCGTTGGACTCCGAAACAATTGTCGTGGTTCCGATCGCCTCAGTGAAGCGTGTGGGCCAATTGACGTTGGTCGATGTGGTCGAGGGGGAAAAACTGGTTCGACGCAGTGTGCAACTCGGACGAACGATCGACGATGATTTTGAAGTGCTCTCAGGTGTGGTTCCAGGAGATAAAATTGCGATCGCAACACCCCTCGTCAGTGGAAACGACGAAGGAGCCGCGAAGTGACTCACCACAAGCACCCTGACGATGGGCACACGGATGTCTTGTCAGGCGTCGTTCGAATCTTTTTAAATTCCAACTTGTCGATCATTTTGATCGTGTTTTCGCTGATCATTGGCGTCGCGGCGCTATTCATCACGCCGCGCGAGGAAGATCCGCAGATCGTTGTGCCGTTAGCAGATATCTTTGTCGACTTCCCAGGTCACACCGCGGCCGAAGTCGAGCAATTGGTATCCACGCCGCTGGAGCGAATGCTCTACCAAATTGACGGCGTCGAGTACGTTTACAGCATGTCAATGGACGACCGCGCGATCGTCACGGTTCGTTTTTACGTCGGCCAAGATCGTGAACGCAGCCTTGTGAAGCTGTTCAAGAAGCTGAACGAGAACAGTGATTCGATGTCGCCGGGAGTCACCGGTTGGGTCATGAAACCGGTTGAGATTGACGATGTGCCGATCGTGACATTCGCGCTCAAGGGCGCTGGCAACGATGGTTACACGCTGCGGCGGATCGGTGAAGAGCTAGTCGAACGGTTGGCAGTGGTCAGCCAGGTCAATCGTGCTTACGTCGTCGGCGGTCAATCGCGGACGGTCACGATATCGCTCGATCCAGAAGAGCTGCGATCGCACCGCATGACGGCAATGGAAGTGTTGCAGTCGGTAAAGGGCGCGAACCGATCGTTGCCCGCGGGATCAATGACGCGCGACGACCAAGTGATCGCTGTGCGAACGCAAAACGAACTCGGCAGCGCGACTGAATTAGAAAACGTCGTCGTGGGAGTTTTCGATTCACGGCCGGTGTTCTTGAAGGACGTGGCGACGGTGACGGATGGCGCGGAGGAAGTGACTCAATACGTCCGCCACGGTTGGGGGCCAGCACGCGGTTTTGAAACGCATGAGGGAAGCCCAGGAACGGTTGTGGGTGAACATGGTGGTGAAAACACCGAGTCGCAAGTTCTCAGTGAAACAGCAGTCACGATTGCGATTTCGAAACAGAAGGGTGCCAATGCGGTACACGTAGCAAATGCTGTCATCGCACGTGCTGAGGAGCTGAACGCAGAAGTATTGCCCGACAACGTTGAGATGGTGATTACGCGAAACAGCGGCCAAACGGCGAATCACAAAGTGAACGAATTGGTCGAAGCACTCGGCGTTGCGATCGTCATTGTCGTGTTGCTGCTGACAATCGGGCTGGGATTCCGCGAGGCCATGATCGTGGCAGTTGCCGTTCCAGTCGTCTTTGGGCTGACATTGGCAGTCAACTTGATGTTCGGATACACGATCAACCGCGTGACGCTGTTCGCGTTGATCCTTTCGCTTGGCTTGTTGGTCGATGACCCGATCGTGGATGTGGAAAACATCGCACGTCACTTTCATGAGCGTAAGAAAGCGACTCGGCGAATCGTGTTGGACGCAGTGGCTGAGATCCGTCCGCCGCTGATCAGTGCGACACTCGCTGTGATTGTCAGCTTTCTGCCGATGTTCTTCATCACTGGGATGATGGGCCCCTACATGTCGCCGATGGCATTGAACGTTCCCGTTGCGATGCTGATGTCGATGGTCGTTGCGTTCACGATTACGCCATGGTTGACGTACCAGATTCTTAAGAAGGAATTTCCGAATGAGGAATCTGGATTGAATGCGGATGACGAAGCGGCTGAGGCAGCACTGCCGATCTCGCATGCTTCCTATGATCCCGAAGAAATCAAACAAACGTTTCTGTACCGATTCTTTCGACCGTTGATGGTGCCGCTGTTGAAAAGCCGTTTTCGCGCGGTGATGTTCTTGGTGTTGATGGCGGCGTTGACGGTTGCTGCGTCAGGCCTCGGGGCACTCCGCATGGTGCCGCTGAAGATGTTGCCTTATGACAACAAGAACGAGTTCTTGTTGGTGTTGGATATGCCGGAAGGAACGTCGCTGGAACGAACCGACGCGTTGGTCGGACAAATGGAGCAAGTCGTTGCGGGCGAACCGGAAGTGACTGACTTTACGAGTTACGTCGGTGTCTCGGGGCCGATCGATTTCAACGGCATGGTTCGGCATTACTACTTGCGTGGCCAGTCGCATCAAGCGGAAATGCGAGTAAATTTTGTTGGTAAGAAGAATCGTCATCTGCAAAGCCACGCGATTGGATTGAGAATGCACGACCAATTAACTGCGATCGCCAAAGCGGTAGGTGGCACACTGCAAGTTGTCGAACTGCCGCCCGGACCGCCCGTGTTAGCGTCGTTGGTTGCGGAAGTCACCGGCCAACCGGAGAACACTTACGATGAGATCGTTGAGGGTGCCGAGATCGTTGCCGAGCGGATGCGGCAAGAGCCGGGCGTGTTCGAGGTGGACACAATGCGAGAAGCGGATCGCGTCCGTTTGACGTTCGTTCCCGACCAAGAGAAGGCTGCGATTGCCGGTGTGTCCGTCGATGCCATCGCACAAACCATCGCTGTCGCGCTCGGCGGTAACCGGGAGCAAACCATTCGTGTCGAAGGCGAACGGTTGCCGTTGCGTTTGACGTTTCAAATGCCCAAGTCGCTTCGCAGCAGCCGGCATTCTCTATCGCAATTGCCAGTGAAAGGCATCGCGGGGAATACGGTGCTGCTAGCGGAACTTGGTTCATGGGCTGAGACGCGAGTCAGTCAAACGATCTATCATAAGAACTTGCAACGCATCGCCTATGTGATGGCTGAGTGCGCTGGGCGTCCACCGGCTGAATGCGTCATCGACTTGCTGGCCGATCAAGCTGAAAACGTCAATGCGGGTTTTGTTGACGTGACCTCGCCACGTCCGGTGTCCGAGCGCAGCTATCTTTCCAATGGAAGCGGCATTGCTTGGGGTATCCCGAATGACCTGGCGGTCACGTTTGCTGGCGAAGGCGAATGGAAGATTACGTTGGATGTGTTCCGCGATCTGGGACTCGCGTTCGCGGCAGCGATGGTGATGATTTATATCATCCTGGTTGCACAAACGGGCTCGTTCATCATTCCGTCGATCGTGATGCTTGCGATTCCGTTGACGATTCTTGGGGTGATGCCTGGATTCTATGCGCTCAATCTGTTTGCGGACGCCAACGTTGGAGGTTATCCCGATCCGATCTTCTTCACCGCAACAGCAATGATTGGGATGATTGCACTCGCGGGCATCGTGACTCGCGACTCGATCATCTTAGTTGACTTTATGGAGCAATCTGTCGCGTCTGGGCGACCGCTTTTTGACGCGATTCTCGAGAGTCGCGTGATACGCTTGCGACCCATCTTGTTGACCGCCAGCGCCGCATTGCTTTCCGCGATTCCGATCACGCTTGATCCGATCTTCTCTGGTCTCGGATGGTCACTGATTTTCGGCCTGATCGCTTCAACCCTGTTCACGCTATTTGTGATCCCAGCTACGTACTGGTTAATCTACCAACGCAAAATTGCTTTTATGCCTAGATAAAGGATAGAGTACGGGTGTTAAGTCTCAGCCAGGAAAGGACGACGTACGGTCTGGTTTGGTGGGTTCGACGTATGCTGTAGCGATGCCTTGGTCTTGGTGGAGCGATGGCGCGATGCTGTTGAATCGAGTTAACGTGCTTGGAGGATGGAGCGGTGATGGTGGTTTTTTTGCGATTGTTTGCCTTGTGCGGCTTCTTTTGTTGCCGATGTTAAGTCGGCACACCTGGGGCAACGAAGCTACTTGAATCCTTCGGCGCTTAACTTTGACTTGCCGAGACCACCTTGGTACTCGGCTTTAAGTAGGTACGGCGGGATGATTAGGTTGGTAAAGAAGTTCGCTGATGGCTGGCAAATGCGACTCACGGATTCTTGAGTGGATTCCTTATCCTTGCTCTGCAAATTTTGCGGCGCGGATCTCACGAACTTGGAGGTAAAGACTTGCTTAGTTTCGGAATGGATCGTGAGTGAATGGGTCCACGGTGTGTACTTCACGGTCTCAGAGGGACCCGTTGGACGGCGACCACCGAACCCGGGCGGTGCGAAAAATGGCATCGGGCCATAACCAGTCTGCGTGAAGTATTCGGCTTCCTCTTGCTTGCCTTGCTCGACTCTCACCGTGATCGCGTTGGATGCATTGGGGTTGAGTTTCCAGCCGGCGGCGTTGATTTTCTCTGCGACCGCATCGCGGATCTCCGATTGCACCTCGGCAGGTGTGGATCCAAGGTCATAGAGCACGGACACTGCATCGCCGGGCTTGATCGCGTAGGCGGTTGCGGGATCGATTTCGTTGGCGGCGCGGAGTGCTTCGGGGTGTGGGATGCGATACACGGCGACGCTGCTTTGCTTTTCGCCACCAAAGGCGGCAAACATATAATCGCCTAGCGTTGCTGAACTGGTTGGGTTGCCTTCGTAGGTCCACATCGGCACGCCTCGTTCGATGTCATACAGTACAGAACCAACGAGAAGATTTTTGCCGACCCAACGAATCGTGGCGTCTGGTTTGCCTTCGCTAACCGCAATTGTTTTGTCCGCACTTCCGTCTGTCGTATTGTAAAGTGTGATCGTGAACGGATGAAACGCTGCCAAGGACTTGCCGTCCGATGAAAACGCAATTCGATTCGCCGGAGCATCGCGGTTCATGCATCCAACCATTTTGCCTTGCGACGTTTCAATCACTGAGATGGAACTGCCTAGCGGCATCGCGAGTAATTCTCCGGCTGCCGTCAACACTGCACTTGCGGCACCGCCTGTTGCTCCCCGATGTGTCGCTTTGGGACCCATTGGATTCTCGAGATCCCAAAAGGTCAGCGTATTTTTTTGGCTGATGGTCGCTAATCGATTGCCTGGAAGAAACCCGGCCCACATCACTTCATCCCATGAGCCACCGCCGGCGGTAAACTGGAATTCAGGATTTAATCGTCCGTCTTGGATGGTAAAGATCGCCAGGTCATTTCCCTTATCAAAGCCTTCGATCCTAACGGCAACGACACGTATCCCGTCAGCACTCATGGCCAGTAACTTCCAGGGCTGATCGAATTGCGTCATTCCAGATACTTGGGAACTTGACGCGTCCAAAACTGCGAAGTGACCAAACTGGTCCTTGTTACCTCGTTTTTCCTGATACGAATTAAGGACGATCGTGCCGGACTTACCGCCAACGAGCATTCTCATTGAGGCAAAGAATGGCTTGGCGACATCCGACGTGATCGACACATCTTCGAAACTCACACTGGGAAAAGCAACGGGAGCACTCGCGGACCAAAACTCACGGCCAGGCGTGATCGTCAGAGGTCGAAATCCGCTGGTGATCGCTTGTCGCTTTGGAATGTCAGTGCTTCCACTTGCACTCGATGGAACAGTCGCGGACGCATTACGTCGAGGCGACATGCTGACGGAGCTGGGCTGTGCCGCTTCTCCACCAGCAAATGGGTTTTCCGATTCAGACGCCGCGTTTCCTTTGGATGCATAGATTGCTTTCTCAGCAGCCAAAAAGCCTCCGATGAAGGCTTGATCCGATTCACTCATCTTGTCCAGCGGGACGGTAACGACAAGCCCATCCGACTTAAGCAAACGGACCGACTTGGTGTCCGCAAATTGGAGTTGACCATCGATTCGAAACTTTCCCGATTGGTCCGACCAACTCCGACTTGCCGCGAAACCTACGAGTGCTCCGGAAGGTTCGCCAGCGATCAACTGCAGCGATGGTGTCAATGCAAAACTCAGCGACAACACCGCCATGAACATAGTCTTTTTAGCTTGGACACGCATATTCATAAGAGAAGCTCGATAAGGGAAAACGCTATAGTTCCATCTGTCGCTTTACTTTCGTGAACTGTTCCACGGCAAATTCCAAATCTTCGCGAGTATGCGCAGCCGACATCTGAGTGCGAATTCTAGCTAAGCCTTTCGGAACCACTGGGAACGAAAATCCGACGACATAGACACCGCATTCTAGCAAACGTCGCGACATCTCGGTTGCAACACGAGCATCGCCAAGCATGACTGGGATGATCGGGTGCTCGCCCGGGACCAAATTGAAACCTTCACGCGTCATGGACTCTCTAAAGAACGAAGCGTTTCGCATCAACTGATCACGCAATTCATTGGATTCGCTAAGCAAATCCAATGCGGCAATCGAACCGGCCGCGATTGGGGGCGCGATTGAGTTCGAAAACAAATACGGTCGCGAACGTTGGCGAAGCAATTCGACAACTTCACGGCGTCCGCTCGTATATCCGCCGCTGGCACCACCGAGGGCCTTACCTAGTGTTCCCGTGATGATGTCAATTCGCCCCATACAATCATGGTGCTCGTGAGTGCCGCGACCCGTCGCGCCAAGGAATCCAGTGGAATGACAATCGTCCATCATAATGGAGGCGTCATACCGATCGGCTAACTCACAGATCGCAGGAAGATTGGCAATACTACCGTCCATCGAGAAAACACCGTCGGTGGCGATCAGCCGAACGCGAGCGGACGAAGCCGCTTTGAGTTGGGCTTCAAGATCAGCCATGTCGCCATTTGCATATCGGAAACGCTGGGCCTTGCATAAGCGAATGCCGTCGATGATCGATGCGTGATTGAGTTGATCCGAGATGATGGCATCCTCGGCCGATAGGATCGTCTCGAATAGTCCACCGTTGGCGTCAAAGCAGGACGAGTAGAGGATTGTGTCATCGGTGCCAAGAAACTCCGACAAGCGCCGCTCGAGTTCTTGGTGGATGGTTTGTGTCCCACAGATGAATCGAACGGAGGCGAGACCGTACCCGAATTTCTCGAGCGCCGATTGAGCCGCCGAAACAATTCGCGGATGGTCCGCAAGTCCGAGATAGTTGTTCGCGCACAGATTCAAGACTTGACCAGCCGACACTACGCCGATGTGAGCGTTCTGGGGTGTTGTGATGACTCGCTCTGATTTATAGACGCCCTCGTTGCGAATGCTGTCGAGTTGCTCGTTTACAACGTTGGTTAGTTTTTGGCTTGTTGTCATGATTGGGACCACTTGAGAATTACTTTGCCTGACTGTCCGGACAGCATGGTATCGAAACCGGCTTGGAAGTCTTCGCAGTCATATCGATGCGTGATGACGTCGGTGATATCGAGCCCACCTTGGATCATTACTGTCATCTTGTACCAAGTTTCGTACATCTCACGACCATAGATGCCTTTGATGGTGAGCATGTTGAAGACGACAAGATCCCAATCGATTGCCATCTCAGTGGCAGGGATCCCGAGCATCGCAATTTTTCCGCCGTGGCACATTGTTTCGAGCATGGAGCGAAACACGCTTTGATTTCCCGACATCTCGAGTCCGACATCGAAACCTTCTTTCATTCCAAGTTCATCCATCACGTCCTTGAGTGATTCCGTTCGCACATCGACGACTCGCGTCGCGCCCATCTTCTTGGCAAGTTCTAACCGCCATGGATTGACGTCGGTCGTGACAACGTATCGAGCGCCTGCGTATTGAGCGACGGCTGTGGCCATACATCCGATAGGTCCGGCGCCGGTAACGAGAACGTCTTCGCCGAGCAGGGGAAACGAAAGCGCCGTGTGGACAGCGTTGCCGAGCGGATCAAAGATGGACGCGACATCTCGGTCAACATTGGGATCGTGATGCCAGACATTGGTCATTGGTAGCGAGATGTATTCCGCAAACGCACCTGGGCGATTCACGCCGACGCCAAGCGTGTGAGCACACAAGTGCCTACGCCCGGCGAGACAGTTTCGGCAACGTCCACAAACCACGTGCCCCTCGCCGCTCACTAACTCGCCTGAGTGGAAGTCCGAGACATTGGTACCGACTTCAACAATCTCACCCACAAATTCATGTCCGACCACCATGGGAACTGGGATGGTTTTCTGGGCCCAGGCGTCCCAGTTGTAGATGTGAACATCAGTCCCGCAGATTCCGGTCCGATCAACCTTGATCAGCACGTCATTGATGCCAATCGTGGGCATCGGCACGTCCTCCATCCATAAGCCGACTTCGCGTTTCCGTTTGACGAGCGCTTTCACGACAGTGATACCTCTACTGGCTAGTGATTTGTGATCAAGGTGGATGTTGGGCTTCTATTCGGGCCTGAGGCTTTCGACGACGCAATTCTGCGGAATGATCATCAGAATCGCCTCAACCGATACGGGTTCTCGGAGATCATACCCGGATTTTCTAAAGCACGAACGAGGGACAGCTCGTATCGACGTACGTTTTCGACAGGGTGCCCCCCAACTAAATTTCAAAATCAGCCAAATTACATGCTCACGCAATCTCAATTCGTTTTACACTCCGATCAGCCTTTCGTGGGCGACCCTGAGGTCAGCGAATCAGATCAACTCGCGGAGGCTCTCGCTTCCAAGTTTGAAGAGCTCAGTCTGATCCATGAGCTGACCGAGCGACTGAAGCTCGAAGCGAGTCCGTCCGACATTTGCGACGCGCTTCTTGGACAATTGGCACCTTGCATCAAATCCACATCGCTTGTCATTGACCTTGTACCTGATGATGACGCGGGGGTCGACTCAGAGACCTTTCAAAACGGTGAGCCACTCAAGAAAGATCGTATTCAAAAAATCATCGCTTCCGCAAAAGAAAACTGGGAGGAAGTTCAGGACTGTAATGAGACGGGAAGCGTAATTGTTCTCAATCAACTCGCTGATTCTGATGGTGGGCAAGAAGCGATTCGCGTTGTCATCGTTCCGATCGAGCGAAATGCAACGTTGCTTGGTCATATGATTGCGGTTCGCAAATCTAATCAGTGTGAGTTCGGAACGGTGGAAGCCGACTTGATGCGGAGCACCATGATGATGCTCGGTGTGCACTTGCTCAACCAACGTCAATTCTTAGCGATGCAGCAGATGTTTGAGGGCACTGTGCGCTCACTCGTCTCGGCTCTCGACGCAAAAGACACGTACACATGTGGCCACAGTTCAAGGGTTGCCGAGTTAGCCGTCGAGCTTGCAAGTCGCCTTGGGTACGATGAAGATGAGTTGTCAAACATTCGCATGGCTGGCATCCTGCACGATATCGGTAAAATTGGTGTCGAGGATTCCGTGCTACGTAAGCCTGGGAAATTGACAGACGAGGAGTATACGCAAATTAAGCAGCATCCCGTCCTTGGCTTTGAGATACTCAAGGGAATTCGCCCGTTCCGCAAGATACTTCCAGCCGTGCGTCACCATCACGAAGCGTGGGACGGCACGGGATATCCCGACGGACTTTCGGGCGAATCGATTCCGCGCGACGCGCAAGTGATCGCGGTTGCCGACGCGTTTGATGCGATGACAAGTGATCGGCCCTATCGACCTGGGATGCCAGTTCCCAAAGTGATCGAGATCTTCCGCGAAGGACGTGGGCGACAATGGGCCGCTGACGTGGTTGACGTGTTGTTGCAATGCGAAGAGTGGATTGAGGAAGCCAAATAACACGAGGCCAAGTGAATCAACTTGGCTCGATCGTCTGTGTGTTGAACAACGGGTTGTGGACAAGTAACTCAGACTTGGCGATCATAGGGGAATTCACTGTTCCCTAAAAACTTACTTCATCGCTAGTTCCCAGCCCTGAAATCATCAGCCTTTCTCATCGCGACTGACGAAGCCGGTTATGGCCCGAAACTAGGGCCGCTTGTCGTTGCGTCGACTCTTTGGAAGATGCCTGGTCCCGACGAGACGCAGCAGCAGGCCTGCTTTGACGCGTTCCATCAAGCCACGTCGGGTCTAGGTAAGTTGCATTCGATCGGAGACTCGAAAAAGCTCTTCAAGCCAGGTGTCGCCGGTTCGCTTGACGCACTCCGATTCGTGGCTTGGGCATCGATGCGAACGTGTGGATACGTCGGAACAAGTTTGCGAGATTGCTTAACCACGATTGCTAAAAATGACGCAGCGGCGATTGCCGAAACACCTTGGCTCAGCGGGATGGACGACGCTTGGGGGCACGAGCTTGACCGCGGATTGAGTGTCGCGGCGGACAAAGTATGGTCAACATCGCTGGCAAAACTGGTTGCGATTCGGGTGCGGATTATCCCTGCGAAACATTTCAACGAGGCCTGTGCGAGCGGACTGAACAAATCCGACTTGCTGTCTTCGAGTACGCTGGGGCTCGTCGCTGATTTAGTCAACATCGCTGAAGAACTTGCGCCAAAGAAGTCACGTCACTTGAGCGTCTATTGCGATCGACATGGTGGTCGGCGTTTTTATGGAGGTTTGCTTCAGCACACGTTTCCGGACAGCACGATGGAAGTTGTAAGCGAGACGTCCCAGCAGAGCATTTATCGACTGGTTCGCAAAATTGGACGCACCAACGAAACGATGCAGGTGCGGTTCACGGTGAAAGGCGACTCGTTTTTGCCGGTTTCACTATCATCGATGATCGCCAAGTATTTAAGGGAGTGCGCCATGGGCTCACTCAACGCGTACTTCGCGAAACGCCCCAAGGCTCCAGCATCGCTGCGACCGACAGCTGGATACCCCGTGGATGCCGATCGTTTTCTGGGTGATATCGATCCCGTGATTGTCGCAGAAAAGATTGATCGAGCGAATTTGGTGCGATCGCGATAACGACATGCTCATTCAATGCCAGCCACGAAGTTAGGATTTTGGCAGCAGGGCTTGATTGGCTTGGTTACGGAACTGGTCCAAATAGTCATAGCCTTTCCATGTCAACACAAGTGGCCCGGTGTTGGTGAGGGTTTCTTGGCCGAGGAGCACGAAGCCTGCGTCTGCGAGTAACTGCAAGTGGAAGATGACGGCGTCTCGTTCGTATCCTTCGATCATGACAGCTCCCTTAAAGCGGCGAGTGCCGTTGGCTTCAACGTACTCGAGGACTTTCTGGACAAGCTTGAAATCGCGTTTCATGTTACTTCCTGTGAACTTGCCATTTGGAGGCGATTGACCCTCGTTCTGACCCCAGTAACGAGCCAAAAACCGACTCTTGCCTAGTTCGCGACAAACTGGATGATCCGAACCGAATGAGCGTCACTAGTTGTGTCCGACGAAATGCGAACGGTCAACGTATGCTCGCCTGGGGCTAGATCAGTACCAAGCATGACCGTTCGTGGATAGTGCAACGACTTGCTGAATCGGTGAAAGAGATCTACGCGGTGGAACTCCGAACCGTCAACGGAGGCTTCGAGAATTCCTGCATCTGGTCCAGCCACGACAAATGCTCCTACAGCAGTCCCGGTGAATCGAAGGCTCAACTCGGCTCCTGGTGTGCTGGAGCAAAGCAGCGGAATGTCCGTAAAGCGTTCGCGTGTGCTACCGGGGATCGATTTCCAGCCGGGGATCTCGATCGACCAAGCGTCCGATCGTTCGGCTGTTTCTAAAGCGACAAACCGTCCATTCGTATAGCTCAACTTGTCGAGCAATTGCTCTGGGATCACGTGTGGCGTTGGCATAACGGTGTCCGCAAGCGGCTCACTCCACGCATCGTCCAACATCTGTGCAATCATGTCGGATGCAATGCGATTGCCCGCGGGTTTCGGATGCACACCACCGTAGACCTGCCACGTGAGTCGCTCTTCAGAGATTCGTTCTGCGGCTTCTTTGGCGAGATGGATGCTCGAGACCTGGTAATGCTCCGCAACGTCCTCGTGGGCGGCGATTGAAAGCGGAGTGACGCCCGATTGCAACTTCGCAAGCATGCCTTCGTTCACAAAGTATGTGACGACGATATCCGCGTTCGGGTTGTGCTTTCGCGTTTGGCAAATGATCCCCTCAAGTCCTCGAATGCATTCTTCTCGAGTATGTGCAGCGTCCTGGTCATCGTTGACGGCGAACTCGACAAAGAACAGATCGACGGGGCCTTTACTTAGCACATCACGATTCAATCGAAAGGCACCGGTTGTTGAACAAGTCGACGAAACGCCCGCCGCAGTGAACTCGAACTGAGTTGTTGGAAATCGCTTTTGCAACTCTTCGCAAACCATCGGGCGATAGCCGTCCATCTCCGTGATCGAACCGCCGATGAACGCTACGTGACCTACCTTGAATTTCTCGAATTGGATTCGCGAATTGTCAAAACTGGCGCGACGACGCACGTTCGGCTGGGTATGTTTGCGAACGAACGCGACAATGGGTCCTGGGTCTTTGAGCGAGTGTGGATGATGGCCAACGCCGGGCTTGTGGATGACTTGGATCGAACCGCCTAACTCCTTGTAACGCTCTTCGATGATCCCGGTGTTTTCTGCTACGGGGACCACGTCATCCGCGTCGCCAACCACGTGCAATAGCGGTACGCCAGCCTCTGCTAGCGGGGCAAGTTGATCGACCGGGTTTCCTTTGAATGCGATTGCTTCATCTTCGCTCAATTGGTACGCGCTCAGACATTGACTCCAACTTCGGCTGTCACCTTTCCCAGCACCTTTACCGCCTGGCCAACTCTTGAAGTCGCACACGGGTGCGTCCCCATAGATGCAAGCCACTTCGTCTGGGTTGGCAATTGCCCAGTTGTAAATAATCAATCCGCCGCGGCTCATGCCTTCGAGTGCTGGTCGCTTGGAGAAACCGTGTTCCATCGTGAGGACTTGATAGAAAGTATCCCAATGCGCCACCGCAACGGGTGAGCCGAACAATCCAGCTACGTCACAGTACGCAACATGAAAGCCTTCGTTTAGCAACGCGATGTCGGCTTGGGGCTCGTGACCAAAGAATCGGGCTCGCCAGATCCATGGCTTGCCTTCCGCAGCTTGCTTCGGTTCGACGACGATGCATGCTCGCTCGTTCACGGAAAAGTCGTAGCGTGCGAAACCATTCCAATCAGATGGAGTACCGCTAAAGTCCGCTTGCGTGCTCAAACATCCCAGCACTGTAAATACTAGAGCCAGTGCGAGCACTTGGAGTCGTTGATTCATAGATGTTTACTCGGTGTTTATTTCACGATGGTGTCAGCGAAATCCAGGAACTTGTCCCAGTCGAATTGTTCAAGACCATGGCCGCCGGTGCGAATGTGATAGCCGGTTTTGCCCAGGACGATTGGCGTGTCGATCGGAGGCATTTCAGACGTCGTGATCGACTTCTCACCGAGCAATTGAAAAACGGGAGCTGCGCCCACCAATGACGCGTATTCACCTTTGGGATCCGCCCACAAGTCTTCGTCGGCGCTTGTGACATAGACGGCTCGCGGGGCGACAAGCGACACGAGCTCGTGTTGGTCAATTGGCAGTTCGTTTTCACGTCCTGCGTACTTGGCGAAATTCGGCGTGAACCAATGCGGGAAGCTTGAAGTGATTCGGCCAACGGTCTCGCCGAACGCTCTGCGTGAGAGGGCGGCACCACCACACCCCGAATTGTTGCTGTATCCAATCGCGAAGCGTGTATCTTCGCTCGCGCACCAAAGAGCTGTTTTGCCACCTCGCGAGTGGCCGACGACCGTGGTACGTGTTGCATCGACTTGGTCTACGGTTTCGAAATAATCTAGCACTCGGCTTGCCGCCCAGCCCCAAGCGGACAGACTTCGCCAAGCATTGTCGGCTGGCGCTTGCCCATTGGCGAAGAACGATCGCACGCCCTCGGCATATCCGTCAGCCCGGTCGGGATCGACATCCGTGGTAAAGAACGTGGCCGTGGCATAACCGCGATCCACCAGAGTGCGCACGGGCCAGAACGGATCGTGTGCTCCCACGGCTTTCTCGAGAGGGGCGAATTCTCGATTATTAATGAGCACGACAGCAGGAACTTTGCCAGTCGTCTTCTTTGGCAACATGACAGTGAACGGAAATGAGAACGATCGTTTATCAATCGTCAGCACTGCTTTCATTTGGCGACAGACCGCGGTTCCCTCCAGCGCATCGTCATCGTGCGAGGTTTCTTCGAATCGAATCGTGTACGCGGTATCTGGACGATGGCCGTAAACGTTTTCGCGAAACAACTCCATTAACTCGGGTCGGCGAACTTCCTGCCATTGAATGCTGGTCGAAATTATAGTTCCATCGTTCGCCACAAGCGGGTCAGGCAAGGTGAAGCTCGGCACCTTGGACTCGTCATAATTAAATTCACCTCGCTTCTGGCTGAGTTTCTCAACCAATTCTGGCGTCGCCAACCACGGTGTCTTTTCGGCGACCGGTGTCTTGTCATCCGCTTGAACATGTGCAGGCACGATAGAAATCAATGTGGACGTTGCGAACAGAAACGCAAACACTAATCGGGGATCATTGCAACGTCGATACATTGGCGCGGTCTCCGGCGGACGCAAAGGTAGGTAAATAGCGGACCTCTAGTTATACACCAAACGAACCGCGGCGACGGGCAGTGAGGCGCAGCAAAAGTGGGAGACACGAAGGAGTTGTTGCAAATGACTCAGCGTTGGACGCTGACTTCGTGCCCCATGGCAGTGGCTTGACCTTGGCGCAGTCGGCGGCAGCTGGGACCATATTGTTAACGTTGTTCGCAAGCACCCTTCGCAAGTTCATTGATTGGTTCCCAGAATTGAAACGAACGGCTTCTGACGAATCGGTACTCACGGCTGCCCAGCGAACGGCGTCGCCCGAGCTGGTTTGGGTCGAGACGTTCACGCAGTTGCTCGACACAAAGTTCCGAATCCCGGGCACCAACGTCCGCTTTGGCGGAGATTTCTTGATGGGGCTCGTTCCAGGACTCGGAGATGTCCTCAGCATGGGGTTCTCGGGTTTGCTGATTTTGACGATGGCCAAGAACGGCGCAAGTTTGAAGCTTGTGATCCGGATGCTGCTCAACGTTGTCTTGGACACGGTTGTCGGGTCAGTTCCAGTCTTGGGGAATCTGTTCGACCTGGTGTTTAAGGCGAACACAAGGAATTTGATACTGATGCGAGAGTATTATGTTGCCGGTAAGCACCAAGGCAGTGTTTGGCCGATTGTTGCCGTTGTGGCAGCAACGTTAGGTGTTCTTCTTGTTATCACGTGCGGGCTGCTCTTTTTGCTCTTCAGCTGGATTTTGAAGTTTTTCTCGATCGCCGGTGCCACGTGAGACTGTCGGTATGGCAGTTGTTGTCAAGTCCGTTTTAAAGAAAAAATTCGCCGAATTCAGATCTGAGAATCGAACGGTTTAAGGCGCGGACAATATGCCCGGCAAAGCGTAGAATTCTCCGCTTCAAGTTTACGTCTCAAAGGTTGTGTGATGAAATTTCGCTTCCCGATTCTGATCATCGATGAAGACTTTCGCTCCGAGAACACATCGGGGCTTGGTATCCGCGCGCTCGCTCAAGCGATAGAAGGCGAGGGAGCCGAGGTTATCGGTGCGACGAGCTACGGAGATTTGTCCCAATTCGCTCAACAGCAATCGAGAGCCTCTGCATTCATTCTGTCGATCGACGACGAAGAGTTCTCAGGCGGCGACGACGAACCAGCCATTGGAAAACTGCGAGATTTTATCCAAGAGATTCGGTTCAAAAACTCTGACATTCCAATTTTTCTCTACGGAGAGACTCGGACATCGAGCCATATTCCCAACGACATTCTGAGGGAGCTTCACGGTTTCATTCACATGTTTGAGGATACGCCGGAATTTGTGGCTCGGCACATCCTTCGGGAAGCTCGAGCGTACACGGACTCGCTCGCTCCGCCGTTCTTTCGCGCTTTGCTTCATTATGCGAGCGATGGTTCCTATTCATGGCACTGTCCCGGTCACTCCGGTGGCGTCGCGTTCTTGAAGAGTCCAGTGGGCCAAATGTTTCACCAGTTTTTTGGTGAGAACATGCTGCGTGCTGACGTTTGCAACGCGGTGGAGGAACTCGGTCAATTGCTTGACCACACGGGGCCGATCGCAGCGTCCGAACGCAATGCCGCGCGAATCTTTAACGCCGACCATTGCTTCTTTGTTACCAACGGGACGTCGACTTCGAACAAGATGGTTTGGCACTCAACGGTTGCTTCCGGCGATATCGTCGTGGTCGATCGCAACTGTCACAAGTCCATCTTGCATTCGATCATCATGACGGGCGCCGTGCCTGTGTTCTTGACGCCGACACGAAACAACTTGGGTTTGATCGGGCCAATCTCACTCGATGAGTTTCGCCCAGAAAATATCCAAAAGAAGATCGACGCGAACCCGTTTGCAAGAGAGGCTCAACTCGCACACCCAGGTCGCAAGCCTCGAATTCTCACGATCACTCAGAGCACTTACGACGGTATCGTATACAACGTAGAGATGCTGAAGGAGTTGCTCGACGGTCAAATTGACACGCTGCATTTTGACGAAGCTTGGTTGCCTCATGCAACGTTCCACGACTTTTATCGCAACATGCACGCGATTGGTCGTGATCGGCCGACGTGCCAGGATTCGATGGTGTTCGCGACGCACTCCACCCACAAGTTGCTCGCTGGGATTTCACAAGCGTCCCAGATTCTCGTGAAAGAGCCAGTAAAGCATAAGCTTGACCGCCACATTTTCAACGAAGCCTACTTGATGCACACGTCGACTTCGCCCCAGTACGCGATTATCGCGTCCTGCGACGTTGCCGCAGCGATGATGGAACCGCCTGGAGGAACGGCGCTTGTCGAAGAGTCAATCCTCGAAGCATTGAACTTCCGACGTGCAATGCGCAAGGTGGATGCGGAATGGGGTGACGATTGGTGGTTCCAGGTCTGGGGACCAGACGACATCACCGAGTCAGGCATTGGCGTACAAGAAGACTGGGTACTTCGTGATGATGATAACTGGCACGGTTTCGGGAACCTTGCAACGGGGTTCAACATGCTTGACCCGATCAAGGCGACCGTCATCACACCTGGGTTGAACGTCAAGGGACAGTTCGCACCGACTGGGATCCCAGCGTCGATTGTGACGCGGTATTTGGCTGAGCACGGCGTCATCGTGGAAAAGACCGGTCTTTACTCGTTCTTTATCATGTTCACGATCGGCATCACGAAAGGGCGATGGAACACGCTTGTCAGTGCGTTGCAACAGTTCAAAGACGACTATGACAAGAACCTGCCGATGTGGAAAATACTGCCTGAGTTTTCTCAGCAATTCCCCCAGTATGAAGCGATTGGCTTGCGTGATTTGAGCCAGAGCATTCACGACACGTACAAGAAGAACGACATTGCACGCGTGACGACGGAGATGTACCTATCCGCCATGGACCCGGCGATGAAGCCGTCCGATGCTTACGCCATGATGACTCACCGCGAGATCGATCGGGTTGAAATCGATGACCTCGAAGGTCGGGCAACGGCGGTGCTGTTGACGCCATATCCACCGGGTATCCCGCTGCTGATTCCTGGCGAACGATTTAACAAGACGATTATCGAGTACCTGCAGTTCGCGCGGATGTTCAATGAACAGTTCCCTGGATTCGATACTGACATTCACGGGTTGGTTGAAGTCACCGTGGATGGCAAACGCAAGTACTTTGTTGACTGTGTCCGAAGCAAATCCAACTTCGGCCATGTCACGCGAGCTGCGGCTGAGGATATCCACTCCGATGATCCGGTCGGCGCTAACACAACCTACTAGACGCAACGCGGGACAATCGAATTGTCCCGCTTGGCATTGCAATGGGTGGGTTACTTTGTGTCGCTGATCAACGGCTTGATTTTCGACATCACGCTGTCAACAACCGGCTTGAGTACCTCGCTCACACCCGGTATCGCAAGTGTCTTTTCGATCATCGTTTCCACGGCTGGAAAACTGCCTTGGAGTGATTTAACGAATGGTCCCCGAACGAACTCTGGGATTGCAGCGAGGCCAGCCGACGCCGCTTCCAGTTGCTTGTCCATCGTTTCGAGTTCCGGAAGTGCTGCTTTCGCGGATTCAACGTCCCTGACCTTTTCAAAAGTACCACTTAGTGATTCGAGCATGGTCGTCAATTTTGAAATGTCGAACCCAGGCATCGCTGGTGCTGGCCCTGTCGTCTCGGCAGAAGGCTCATCAAATGGTATCGGGCTAACATTGTCTGGCCGTTGTGAATAACCACTGGAACTATTTTGGCCGCCAGTACCACCGCCACCACCACCAACTTCGGCTTCGCCACCGCCTTCGGGACCATAGCCACCATCGTTTGCGGCATTGGGATCAGCCTCGATGACGATGTTGCCTTCTGAGCCCGACGGGCGAATACCATCAAAAATGTACCGGTAGCAACCATAGCCGATCGCAACGAGAATCGCACACGGGATGAGTACCTTGAGAATTCCGCCGCCACCAGCCTCAGTTGCTTGGGGGGAACGAGCGGGAGCGGGAGCAGCAGCGAGTTGACTCGGCGAAAGCAACGCTAGTCCCATCGCATCGGAAACACCCGCAGGCATCGCGGACGCGATCGAATCTTTCTGGGACATCAGCAAGCTTGCAAGACCGCTGGCATCCATTCCGCCTGCACTCTTTGTCTTGCCAAGAAAACTCATGACGAGTGGCGCCAGCATCGCAAGCATTGACATCACGGAATCTGACTTCATCCCCGTCATCTTGGCGATGATCGGTCCCAACACGGCAGCCTTGTCGCCGAAGATCATCGATACGAGACCGCCGCCCTTACTAGCCAAATCGTTGCCCCCAGTGCCTGAAAACATTCCGCCGAGATTATCCAGCAAACCACCGTCGAAACCGCCTTCGTCGAGCGTCTTGCCCAACGCTTCGGTCCCGCCAGGCGATGAAACTTTGCTCACAAGTCCGCCTAGGATCGTTGGCAAGAGTGCGTCGATCCCGGACTTGGCCGTTTGCTCGTTCACACCGAACTTGCCTGCAATTTGGCCCGCAATCTGGCCGCCAATTTGGCTCTTCACCATGTCGAGAATGTTGATGGACACGCGAGATGTCTCCGTTTGAAAAGAATGATAGGTTCAATGAGCCTCGACAGACGATCAAAGCCCGCCGGCAATGCTCGCATCTGTGATCAGCCGGTCAGCGTATCACATATATGAACATGTGTGTCTGAGACTCGTTACCATCACTACGCGTTAATTGCAATCAAAGAGCGCAGCCGGAAAAGCACGCGGACGCGATGCTCGACATTTGATTTGCGGTGCTACTTCTTCTCAAGGTCAATTGCCACAAGCTCTTTGTCGTTGCGGACGTACGCCGTCCGGTTGGCATAAGCTGGGTGGGTCCAAATGACTTTGCGTCCGAACGCAGACTGAGTTGGCTCAAGCACAAACATTTGCCCCAGCGACTGGTAACCTTTTGCACTGAGCTCTGCGAGCGTCAAAACGCCTGCCTCGCCAAAGAGCCAATAGCGTCCGCTCGGTTCATGGCGGGTAACGAATGCAGTTCCCGCGGCCAGTCGACGTGTGTTTTGTGGATTCACCGGATCGTAAGATTGCCAAAGTCGCTCGCCGTCGGAGGCCCTCGCGCCAATCAGTGCGCCGAGCCCTTCATCGGTTCCATAGATCATGCCATCGTGAAGCATGGGTGTCATCGTTGAAACACTCATCGACGTCTTGGGAGTGCTCGCCCAAACTTCTGTTATCGCCGGCTTTTCACTGGCAAGTTTCAACATGATGGACTTGTTCTTGATGCCGCTGACGAACAGCAAGTCTCCGTCTCGTTGCGGCTGGCTAATCGACATGCCATAGTCGGGCACATGCGGCACCGTCCAATAGGTCGCACCGGTGCTTGGATTCAGCGACGCAACCGCAGTCGGGTGCCAAACCAGTAATTGATCCACTCCGCCAGCATGGATAAGTGAAACGGGACAATATCCGGCGTCATCGCTCGACAATGCCTTCCACTTGACTTCGCCCGTGGCAAGATCAAACGCAACAACCGCTTGCCCTTCGCCACCCACCATCGTCACCACCATGTTGTCGTGAACAAACGGATGCGCCGAAAAGCCCCAAATCGGAACGTTTGCACCGAATCGGGTTGGCAGATTCACGTGCCACTTCACGGTCCCATCTTTCTCATTGAGAACTGTCAAATCGCCTTGCGCGCCGAGCATCACGACCAAACCATTGGCGACTGTTGGAGTCGCTCGTGGACCTGCGGGGTAGCTGATTTCATAGTCACACGAATACTCATGTTCCCAAATCTTTTCGCCTGTCGCAGCATCCAAACAAAGCAGCCGTTCGAAACCTTCCAGCTTCGGTCGGTCGCCTGGAGTTTCAATGAACTCGCCCGCAGTACGTCGATAGTCGGCAACGAAGACCCGTCCGTCATGGACCGCTGGGCCTGCGTAGCCACCGTGAATCGGAACACGCCAGTGGATTGGCAAGCCCGCCGCAGGTATCGAATCGACAAGCCCCGCCTCTTCATACGTTCCATCACGATCCGGCCCCATCCATTGTGGCCAATCGTCGGCAATCGAGACCGCAGCAAATCCGGAAAACGCTTGTGCCAAACACGCAACGACAACAACGATCTTGGATCGGATTTTCATGCACTGACTCGATTAACTAGGTTTGCGGTCTCGCCCAGGGTTCTTCCGATAGAACGCTCGTGGAGTCCCCATGTTAGCAAACCCTAAGGTAGCGGATACTGGTATGCAGCCAGCAATGCCTCACAAGCACGATGGCTCAGGCGATATCTCCCTGCGGATTCAATCTCGATTCTGGACGCTCATTGCGGCTTCGAATGCAAAAGTCCGATGAAGGGTGGATCTCGCCGCTCAAGTCTCTTTGAATCGGTACCCAATTCCGCGCACGGTTTCAATTAGATCCGCAGCGCCGCCCATCTTTTTTCGCAGGGCGCGCACGTGAACATCAATCGTTCGCTCGAGAACCATCGTGTCTTCGCCCAGTGCCGCGTCAACCAATTCGCTTCGACCGAAAGCTCGACCTGGCTGGCGAATGAGGGTGTCAAGCAAACGAAACTCGCTCTTGGTCAGCTTCAGTGTTTCCTCTTCGAACGTCGCCACGAAGCGACGACGATCGACGGTCAAACCGAACAGCGAAATCGAATCATTCGCTTCATCGAATTCTGGCTCGCGGCGACGAAGCAGTGCCTTGAGGCGTTGGAGCAGAACCTTGTAGCTTTCAACGGGCTTCACGACATAGTCGTCCGCACCGACTGCGAAACCGACCACTTGATCCGATTCTTCGCCCAAAGCGCTCAGCATCAGAATCAACGTACTGCGAGTGGTCGAGTCAGCACGAAGCTGTTTACAGACTTCGATGCCACTGAGAACGGGCAAATCGACATCGAGAAATACAACGTCCGGAAGAAGCAACCTTGCTTGGTTGAGTGCGTCACGGCCATCCGAGGCCCGATACACTTCGTAGCCAGCACGCTGAAGTTGGTATTCCAATGTCTCAGCCAGCGGACGGTAGTCTTCGACGATTAATACCTTGGTTTTAGACATGCTTTCTTGGGATGGTGAGGTAAGCCATCGGTGGCGACTGCTTCGAGGTCTTCTCGAACGCAACGAGCCGATATGATCGCTGAAAACCGACTTCTTTGCACCACTCAAACACGCCTTTGGCGTGTAAAGGTTTCGTGAATAGTGAGTTACTGTGCGCTTAATAAGCCTAAAGAATATCGTTGCAATGCCTCAATTTGTTAGGTTTTTACATTGATTTGCTCAGAATCACCCACGAGGCCTTGCTTGTCGCGACGCATCGCTTTTCCTCCAGCTTCGGCCCGCGGTAATAGCACCTCAAAGGTCGAACCTTCGCCTGGGCTGCTTTTCAGCCGCACTTCTCCTTTGAGAGCAACGGTCAAATTCTTGACAATCGATAAGCCGAGGCCCGTACCAGCTCGAGCCGACTCGCGAGTTCTTTCGACGCGATAGAATCGCTCGAAAATCCGTTCTTGCTCGCTCTCGGCAATGCCAACTCCATCGTCACTGACCACAATCGACCAATACGCTCCCGCTTCTCGGACGCCGACCGTGACGTGGCCACCTTCGTTGGTATAGCGGACGGCGTTGCCAATTAAGTTATTAATGATCGTTAAAGTAGCTTCACGATCCGCGGTCACTCGGACATCTTCACCGATGCCTTCAACCGTCAGTTTGATGTCTTTAGCCGTCGCAACCGGTTGATACGACTTGAGCGATTCTGAAATCACTTCGTCAATATGAACCGTGACAAAATGCAATTTGTCGCGACCTGCTTGAGCGCGTGCAAGTTGCATCATATCGGCGACAAGCCGCTCCAGACGCAAGCATTGAATTCGAATCTGGCTCATGAAGTGAGTCGCTGCCACGGGGTCGTCTTCGATCGCAAGCTCAACGGTCTCTGCGTAGCCCTTGATCGCTGCGAGAGGCGTTTTCAGTTCATGCGATACATTGGCAATGAATTCGCGTCGGATTTCATCGATGCGTCTCGCCTCTGTTTCGTCACGCAAAGTCATCAACATATTGCTCTCGCTGATGGATGCAATGCGATCGACACGAACACGAATGGGCCGATGCAAATTTCCGTCGCGGACTTCGATCATCACCTCCTGGGCACCGTCACCAGCGCCACATGCTTCCACACCTCGAACTAAATCTGGATATCGAATGACGTCGGGCAGCAATCGGCCGACGAGCATGTGTGATGAACCGAACGCCAATAATCGTTTCGCGGCAGGGTTGATTAGCAAGATGGTCTTGTCGGGCGCGAGCATGATTACACCGTCACGCATCTGGGCTAGCACGGACGATGTTTGCTGAGTCTCGAGATGCAACTCATTCCATCGCTGCTGCCAATGAGCCAACTCCCGTTGTGACTCGGCAAAAACTTCCGTGGTTGTCTCGGAGCGATCCCTTGATTGAACGACGAGCACCGATGTCGCAAGCACCGCTGAGGCGCACACCGCTATGCCAGTGGCAAGTTGTCCAGCATTGGACATGACGCAAACGAGAACGCTTACGACGACTAGCAAGAAGCCAAGAATGATGTGTGATGGCTTCGCTATCCAAGGATGCCGGCCAGGTTTGATTGAGTGTAAGGCCATTCGAGCTATGGTCGCACAGTTGGGCTCGAGATACTCGGTGACACTGCATCCGACGACGCAAGATTCTTGGTGAGCTCAAGATTACTGTTGGGTTGAACTGCGACATCTTGCTCCTTGTTGCAGCGTCCCATTGCGGTCGCAAACCAACGCTTGCAATTCGACCAGCGTTCAATCCACATCCGAGATGCTGATCGCCGCAAGTGCCCGTGGCGATCCGTTTGGAACAAGTCACCTGTATCGAGATTGTACGCCGTTAAGCACCCGCCGCCGAAACAGTAGGTGTCGATGCACACCAAATGCCCGAGATCCAAAATGTGCCCTCCAAATTGCGGAGTGTGCCCGACAAAGGCACGCTTGCCACTCATGTGAGGAGCTGGCAAAGGATACGAAAGATGAGTCCAGTAGAGTTGCATGTCTTCTTGCTTACTCAACGGAGTTTCTGGTGCGTAACACGCATGCACAAATATCGAGTCGTGCGCCTCGTGATACGGTTTCAGCGACTGGAAAAATTCCAAATGACGCGTTGGGACTTTTGCGAGCGAACCGCCATAGCTGGAAACGGTGCTGACACCACCACTGGCTAGCCACATCGTCGGATCAAGCCCACCGATCGTGACGCCCATCATCATGATCTCATGGTTACCACGCAGCATTACCGTTCGACAATCTTGCTGAAGCGATATCAGTTGATCGATACAGTCACGGCTGTTTGGGCCGCGGTCGACATAATCGCCCAAGAAGATTAGCTCGTCATCGCCTTGAGGCGCAATGGTCTCGATCAGCGATCGCAGCGCTTTGCCGCATCCATGAACGTCGCCGATCACAAAACGTCTCATCAGCTACTTGGCCTCAATACTTTCTATTTACGATCAAGCAACATGTTTCAATTCAGAGACGGATCGCCACCAAGCGACATCCCAGGCGCGACATCTGATAACACGGTTTCGCCGCAAGCCTTTACGGCCTCACGCCAAACGTCCTCCGGATCGCTGAACAGCAACTTGGTTGTCGCTTCCCCAACTAGCCAACCGCCAACTTCGAGCTCGTGATCGAGTTGGCCTGCGCCCCAGCCGCTGTAGTGAGCGATGTAACGCACGCGTGCATCTCGGCGTCGAAGCAAAATCCGTAAATGGTCATCATCGCCAGTGATCCACGCCGGGGGATTCGCAAGCTCGAATGACATTGATCCAAACGGTTCCGCCGGATGATGGTGGACGGTGCATTTGAGTCCCGTCGAGGCACCAGATTCCATCGGCCCGCAAGGATCCCCAATCCCAGCCAAGTCGTGGAGTGCCAGCAGCGGTCCCTCGACGGGGCCACCTCGATAAATAAAGTCGTCGTCGCGAGGTGTGCCTTCGGTGCTACTGAGCTCAACAAGATCACGAAACCGACGCGAAGTGGGACGATCGATGGCTAAACCGAACGCACCATCAGCATCATGTCGAATGATGAATACAACACTCCGGAGGAAATTGTCGTCACTCAAGTACGGCGAAGCAATTAGCAACCGTCCCGTCAGATTGGTCGTCATCTTCAGCTCCAAGAAATATGTTCGGTTGACGAATTCTAGTAAACGTGAAAGTGATGCACACGACTCAATGTTCGCTACAAAGCCGACGTTTCCGACGACTCATTACGCCAACGTCCAGGCTACTGACCCCGCCCCCACACGTCTCGCCACAAGCACCCGGCCCATGAGAGGCCAACCCCAAATCCCACCAGCATATTAACAGATTCCGGATCCAGCTTGCCCTGAATTCTCATTTGGTCAATCAAAATCGGCAACGTGCATGACACCGTGTTTCCAACATTCGCAAGCTCGATCGGAAGCCGCTCGTCAGCCAGGTTCATGCGACTTCGAAGCTGGTCGAGCATCTTCCAGGTCGCCTGATGCATCAAAAAGTAACGGATTTCCGATTCGCGGAGGTTGTTCGCGTCGAGAATCTCACTCACTAATCGTGGCACCGCTTCGACGGTGAAATTAATCAGGCTGGGACCGTCCATGTAGAGACGGCTTTTCCAACGCTTTCGGTGACGAGGCGGTATGGCGTCTGCCTGATTTCTCGACCCGCCATCGCCAACAATGAGCATATCTGCACCACTGCCGTCGCTCCCAAACTGAAAGCCCCACGCGGATGGAACATCGTGGGCCGTAATGAGTGTCGCAGCCGCAGCGTCACCAAAAATGGTGCGTAAGCTTCGATCTTCATCGTCGATATACTTGCTGTACGTCTCTGCAGTCAGCAACAGAATCTTTTTCGCGACACCGCTCTGGATTAGCCCATCCGCCATCGCTAACCCATACACATAGCCACTGCAGCCCAAATTGAAATCGATCGCACCGCAACGAGTCGGCAAGCCCAGCCGGTCTTGGATCAAGCAACTCGTCGTCGGCAGCGGGTAATCAGGCGTCTGGGTGCAAAGAAGCACAAAATCGATCGAGGCAGGATCGACGGAGTGCTCTTGGAAAAGCTTGGTCGCTGCCGCAACTGCCAAATCGCTGGACGTCTCGTTGGGCCCAGCAATATGTCGCTGGCGAATCCCCGTCTTTTCTTCAATCAGCGGCAGATCCCAACGCGGGAACTGGGCATGAAGCATCTCATTCGTCTCGATGCGTGACGGCAGGTGGATCGCAATCGGACCGAGTTGTGCGTACGGCACGGGGCATTCCATTCTCGGTCGCTCGCCCGACCGACTTAGCAACTCATTGCACACACTGGAACCACCGAAACCCGGTGGACGGTCCAACCCGACTGGCGAACCACCATGCGTGACGTTTCAAAAACCCCAAAGGTTAACAACAGACCCCGACCTTCGGCAAGCCAGCATCAACTCGATTGCGACCCGGGGTGCATGACCGGGTTTGCATTTGAGATTGGGGTCGGCTTGGAATCGGTGAGGATTTACAATTCAGTCCGTGCAGCCGGGAGGGCTGGGAGTTTTAGAGAATACTTTGAGGGAAACCGCCATGGATCAGGCACTGACG
>JBGTAI010000299.1:0-47296 GCA_041749955.1 Pirellulaceae bacterium
AGACTGAACTCGAGATGACCGAATACGAGACTGTATCTGAAGGAGAGCGCGAACTCGGAAGTTACTTCAGCTATTACAACCAAGACCGAAAGCACTCGAGTCTTGGCTACCAAACACCCAACCAGTTTGAATCCACTTACCCAGGTCGAGAATAAGCCCTGGGCGCGCCCGAGATCAGGTCACCACCTCAACCTAGGTGACAACGCCAATGAGATTGGATACTCACTGCTCTTCATTGCAGAGACAGCAGAAGAAGACAGCAATTGGGCGGCAGCGCTGCGGTATCGCAAGGAGTCGTATGAATGGCATCACATGCGTCTCGGCGCAGACTCGTTTTATACGCAGAAAGAACGCTTGTCGCTCGCTACTTGCGAACTCATGGCATCGCTCACACCGGACCAACAACAGGAGGCGTTGCTTGCCAGACGACAGCACTGGGAAGCATTGGCATTGTATGAGAAAGGCGATTTTGGGGCTGCGAAGAAACTCGCAGAGTCAGTCGCAGAAGTTCGAAAGCAGTTGCTTGGAGACCAACATCCCGACTATGCCGCAAGCCAAGCTAACGTCGCAATGCTCACCATGCGAATGGGCGATCTTGCGTTAGCAGAAAAGATGTATAACGAAGTCTTGCGGATACAGCGAGAAACGATTGGCGAGCGTCACCCGGACTACATGACAAGTCTGGGAAATCTGGGCTGGATCGCGTGCAAATTAAACGATTACGCACGAGCAGAGTCGCTATTCGAGCAAGCGTTAACTCTTCAAAAGAAGACAGGTAGAGAAAGGCATCCGGAATTTGCGAACGCGCTTTCGAACTTGGGCACGGTGTATCGATTGACTTCGGACTATGCGAAGGCAGAGCCACTGCTGCTTGAAGCTTCACAAATCATGATGCAAGCGACGGGCGAGCAAAGCGCACCCTACGCCATCAGCCTTCAATCACTCGCCGCACTCTACCAAGCAAAAGGGGAATATCGTCGAGCGGAATTGACAATGATCCAGACGCTGAAGATTCAAAAGGAAGCTCTTGGCATCAATCATGTCGACTATGCCACGAGTTTGGGCATTTTGGCTGAGATTTGCCAAAACCGAAACGACTACGTACGTGCTGAGCCTTTACTCAAAGACGCATTGCGGATTCAAAAAGCGATTATGGGCACTGAACATGCGGAGTATGCATCGACGCTAGTCAATCTGGCTCTGCTCTATCAAGCGAAGGGCGAATTTGCTCGTGCCAAGTCTCTTTTCGAAGAGGCCAAGGGAATCTTCAAGCAAGTTTATGGAGAATCCCATGAGTTTTATGCCAAGAGCCTGAGACATCTAGCATCCGTGGACCTTGCCCTCGGTAATTACGATCAAGCGGAACGCCAACTAAGCCAAGCTCTCGAAATACTTGGTCGTAATTCAGACGAAGGAACACCTGCGTACGCAATGGGTTTGGATGCCATGGCGACGCTGAATAGGGAACGCGGCCAACTTAAGCAAGCCGAGGCTCTTTATCAACAAGCCTTGGAGATTCGTTCCAAGTACCCGCATCGTCGGGAGGATCACGCAACCAGTCTGGGGAATCTTGCTGCACTCTATGACGCCCTTGGCGACTACGCACGTGCCGAACCGCTCTTGTTCGAAGCGATAACGATTCGTAAATCGCTTAATGGCGAAAACCATCCGCGTTATGCCACAAGTCTGAACAATCTCGCAGCCCACTATTCGTCCATGGGAGAATATGCGAAATCGGAGCCACTGTTTCGTCGTGTTGTCGATGTTTACAAGCAGTCTTTTGGGAGTCAACATCCCGATTACGCCGTTTGCCTGAATAACCTGGCCTGGTGCTGCAATGCTCTGCTTCAATACGAGAACGCTGCAGCCAACTACGTCGAGGCATTGCAGGTCTACGAAAACGCTTTTGGCAAACAGCATCCAAAGTACGCATCAACCCTCTCCAGCTATGCAAGAAACCAAGCCCAGATGGGTGACCGCGACCTTGCTGAAACTTTGCATCTGGAATCGCTCGAAATCCATCGGAAATTGAATGGCGACCAGCACCCTCACTACGCAAGCTGTCTCAACAATCTTGGTGTCTTTTACAATGAAAATCGCCAATTCGAGAAGTCAGAGCCACTTCTCACCCAAGCTCTTGAGATACGCAAACAGGTGTTTGGCAACGATCATCCCTTGTATGCTGAAAGCCTGAATAATATCGCGGCTTACTATACCAATGCACGTGACTTTACTCGTGCCGAAGCTCTGTACTATGAAGCGATTGAGATTCAGCTTGCAAATCTAGAGGAGAGCGCCAATGTGCTGTCCCAACAGCGTCAACTCGTCATGGCCCAGTCCGTTGGGTATCTGATTGACAACTATATTCGCTGTTGCTTGGCATTGAGACAATTGCCGAGTCGCGGAGCGGAAGTGCTGATTGCCTGGAAAGGTGCTGTGCTTGTTCGCAGCCGCGCAGTCCAGATTGCCGCAAGTGATCCAATAATCGCAAAGCAATTGTCGAAGGTACAGGCAATCTCTCGCCGGTTATCGGACTACCATCGCACGCTCCCATCTTCCAGCGAGCTGGTCCAATGGAAACGCGGGCTCGACCAGCTCAATGCGGAGAAGGAACAGGCCGAGTCCGGGCTGATGCAAATGAGTGCCGAGATCCGACGCGCCACTCATCGCGCCACGATCAAGGAAGTTTGCGACGCCATTCCCGTCGGTGCCGTACTCGTCAATTTTGTTGTTTACAACGCAGTTGACGGGCCATCGATTCTCGCGTCGCTTGTTTATCGCAATGGCAAATCCGTCATGATGGATCTTGGCTCTGTGGAGAGTGCCAATGCGGCGATTGAGATTTGGCGGAAAACCTACGGAATGGCGTTATTGGGTACCGCCGCTGGACAGAAATTGCGAGATCAGATTTGGGAACCTCTGTTGCCGTTTGTTCGTGATGCGAAACTTATCTTTGTTTCGATGGATGGTGCGCTCGGGCGATTGCCGCTCGTCGCACTCCCAGGTAGTGAACCAGACACCTATTTGATCGAAGACCATCGGATCGCGATGGTGCCAGTGCCACGGCTATTGCCTGCGTTGATAGCGAACGAGACACGGGAGATGGTTCCGCACGCGATGCTGTTGATGGGCGATATTGATTACGACGCTGATGCGAATGCACGCGGAGCAAAGCTGTCCGAGATCAACTCGTCGATCGCGGTTGATCCGTCGGTGCAAGTTGGAACGGCACCGCCGTCGTCCAGCAACTCGATGCTCGCCGATCCAATTTTGGGTGATGGAATTTGGTCGCCGCTCGTGGGGACTCGGATCGAAGTGGAATTCATTGGCGGACTGTACCAACGGTTGTATCATCCACCCGCTGGCAAGATTCTCGATTTGCGAAATGACCATGCAACAGAATCCGCATTTCGTGAACACGCACCAAAGAGTCGGTGTGTTCATTTGGCGACACATGGGTTCTTCTCCGATCCGAGTGCTGAGTCGGCGCTCTCGATTGAGATGATCAAAAAGGCGTTTTTTGACTATACCGAAGAAGTGGAGAAGAAACCGCAAGTCGCAAAAGGGTATAACCCCGGCCTGTTGTCAGGAATCGTATTTGCCGGGGCGAATCGAACACGCACGAAGTTTGTCAGGGCTGCCGGTGGAACAAACACCTCCTCCGATTTCGACGATGGAATCGTGACCGCAGAGGAGATTGCGTCGATGCAGTTAGGTAACGTACGTTTGGCGGTGCTATCAGCGTGCGAGACAGGTTTGGGTGAAGTGGCGGGCGGCGAAGGGATGTTGGGACTTCAACGTGCTTTTCAAATTGCGGGAGCACGAACGACGGTGACAAGTTTGTGGGCTGTGAATGATCTTGCAACCTCATGGCTGATGCAAGAGTTTTATAGGAATCAACTTGAGCCGGACAGGCGATTGCCAGTACTCGACGCGCTGCGAGAAGCACAGCTCGCCGTGATGAGAAGCGAGACCGCAGCACAGAAGGAATTCGCAAGTCAAAACAACAGCACTCCGCCGCCGCGTCTCTCGCCTCAGATCTGGGCACCATTCGTCTTAACGGGCGATTGGCGATGAGCCACGGTGATATGCCAGGCGAATCAGTGTTTCGGCTCGATAAGGTTCCGGTCAAGATTCAAACATGGCGTCTCGACGCTCACCGGCTATGGACGAGACTATCGCTTAGTTTACTAGCGTTTACGCACATGGTGCTTGTTGGTCTGTCAATCTTTCTGGTTCTGATTACTCCTGACGCAGTGTGGAAATCGCAAAAAAATACAAATCCTGAGGACGGTAGCTACATGAAGTGGGCGAATCATGGGCAATCTTCTTTGAATTGCTGCGGTCGAGTTTGGATCCAAAGTCACACTTGAAAGACACTAAAATTTACGCAGGTGCACCTAATCCGGTCTGTTTCGCATGTGGTCGGCTGTGCGAAAGAAGGTTGCTTTTAATTGTGCGGCGAACTGGGGGTCTTTGACGAGTTCGTCTATCGCTTGGTTCATGCACAACAGCCACTGATCGCGTTCGTTCTCGCTGATCGGGAACGGCAAGTGCCTCGCTCGTAACATCGGATGCCCGTATTGCTGGATGTAGAGCGATGGCCCCCCAAAGAAACCCGAAAGAAACTTGAACAGCTTGTCTCGCGATTCTGTTAGATCCTTGGGATGGAGTTCCAGAACCATTCGAGCTGCTGGCAATTCGCTCATCAAGTCATAAAAGCGGTCGACGAGGCCGCGGATCGCGTCTTCGCCACCAAGTCGTTCGTAAGTGGTTGTTTCTTCCATGCCAAGATCGTACCGATGGTCGTTCTTTTGCCAAGCCAAGGAGGAAGGTAGATGCTCAGCAATCGGTGGTTGGTTGGTGTTGCACGGTGTTCGTAGGACACGGCGGATAATGATGGTGCTGTTTTTTTCTCGACATCACGACGGAGCGTGATGAGTACTTTCAAAAGATGAAACTTTTTTCCGCTGGATTGTAGCGCACTGGCGTCTGGGGCGGTGACTGGGGGCGAGTGATTGTTTCGTTTCGGCAGAGTTTCAAGATGCGAAGTCCTTCAATCGCTTGCATTGCGCGTTGCTAGGATTCAAACTGTCGTCGCTTTCGCTGCGGGTGCCGTGCGGGCCGTCTCAATCGTTTATAAAGACATTGTATGCTTCGTTATGCTCTGACCATCTTTGTCAGTGCGTTTTTGCTGTTCCAGGTACAGCCGCTCATCGGTCGTTTCATTCTGCCTTGGTTTGGCGGAGGCCCGTCGATCTGGACAAGCTGTATGTTGTTCTTCCAAGCTGCTCTTTTGGGTGGCTATCTCTACGCTCACTTGCTGTGTGCGAAACTCTCGCTTCGCTGGCAAGCGTTGACGCACTTGGCTGTCGTTGGCTTGTCCGTCTTGCTGCTACCGATCTCGCCAGACGAAGCGTGGAAACCACTCGGGGAACAAGCACCGTTGTCGCGGATTTTGTTGCTGCTTGTGGCAACAGTCGGAGGCCCATACTTTGTCTTGGCGTCAACGGGGCCGCTGATGCAGAAATGGTTCAGTCAAACGTCTCCGGATCGTACGCCGTATCGCTTGTACGCTTTGTCGAATATCGGATCGTTGTTGGCATTGTTGAGCTACCCGTTTGCGTTTGAACCATGGTTGACGCTGCGCCAGCAAGTGTTGTCGTGGACAGCACTGTATGTGGCTTTTGCCTGTTTTGCGGCTTGGTGTGCCGTGCGTGTGCTTCAGCATTCGAAGAGTGCGAATGTAGCCATCACGCTCCGTCGTGATGATCGCGAAGCAATTCAGGACAGTGCTTCTCCGCTCGATACAAAGCCAAGTTTCGTGCGCGTGCTGCTGTGGCTTTGCTTGTCAGCGTGCGGTTCGGCTGTGCTGTTGGCGACGACGAATCAGTTGTGCATTGATGTCGCGACGGTGCCGTTTCTTTGGATCTTGCCGCTCAGCTTGTATCTGATTTCGTTCATTATCTGTTTCGATCAACCGCATTGGTATGATCGCCGAGCGTTCACTGTGCTGTTGCTGGTGTGTGTACCGCTTGCGGGTTGGGCACTTTCCGAGGGAGCAGACTTGGATTTGGTGAAACAGGTCGTGATCTTTTCGGTGGCTTTGTTCGCCTGTTGCATGTCGTGCCACGGTGAGTTGGTCCAGTCGCGACCGGACCCACGTTACCTGACTTTGTTCTATCTTGTGATCTCAGCGGGCGGTGTGCTTGGCGGATTATTCGTGGCGCTGGTTGCGACCAACATGTTTACGGGGTATTGGGAATTCCCAATCAGCCTCGTTGCCTGTTGTTTATGCACCCTGGCGGCAACATGTTACCAACGCGTTTGGCGTTCTAAGCCATCGCCTGTCTATTGGACTTGGGCGGGCGGTGCGTTCGCAACGACGGTCGCTGCGATCGCGTTGATCTGGGTGCCGCACCATGACGCGATGACGGTACTGGATGAAGTCGCGATGTTTGGCGGCTTTGGGGCCCTATTGCTGATTGGGCTCGTTGCGATCGGAATGAAGTCCGAGACGACGTCGCCCGCGTGGGTTTGGTTTGGATTGGCCGCGATACCAATTGTGTGGACGATCGCCTGGGGAATGTGGCGAGCTCCCGACTTAATGACGACCCCGCTTGCCAGCATCTGGGGCGGAGCATCGTTGCTCGCGTTCAGCGTTGGCATTTGTGCATTATGGGGGCTGAGGCGACTCAAAGAGTACCGACAAAGTCTCTTGGTTCGCCTGTTGATTGTGGCGTACGCAGATATCTTGCTTGGGTTGGCGTATTACCAGGAACTCTTGTCGACGAAGCAATGCGTTGCATTGCTATTGATTGGGCTCTGTGGATTGCTTGCGGAGTGGGCGGTTTCACGAATTTGGAGGACACGTCGGCTGTCGCTTGGGATTTGGTATTGGTTGCCGATGCTGGCAGTTATTGGGTTGATGGGATCTAGCTTGAAAGAAGAGGCGGAGTCGACTTCAGACGAGGTGGTTTACCAGTCGCGAAATTTCTATGGCGTATTGAACGTCGAGTATGAGTCGGCTTGGGATGGCGATCCAGATTTAATGCCAGGCCAATATCAACTCACGCACGGTCAAATCCAACACGGATTCCAGTACGACGATGATTATTGGAAGACCCAGCCGACGACGTATTACGGCAAGGAGAGTGGTCTCGGGCTTGCGATCCAGGCGGTACGGGAGCGGAAAGGAAAAGGCAAAGCGATCCGAGTGGGCGTGGTGGGCTTGGGGACAGGAACAATTGCAGCTTACGGCGAGGCGAACGACCTGTTCAGCTTCTATGAAATCAATCCAGCGGTGCGAGATCTCTCAGGAAAGTTTTTTACGTATTTGCAAGACTCACAAGCGACCACGGCGGTGAAGATTGGGGACGCAAGGATCGTGATGGAACGAGAACTGAAGGAGGGGCAATCGCAGCAGTTCGACGTGTTGGCGATTGACGCATTCAGTAGTGACGCGATCCCAGTTCATTTGCTCACGGCAGAGTGCGGCGAGATCTATCGACAACATATCGCGGAAGATGGCATCTTGGCGATCCACATCTCCAATCGCTTTCTCGATCTCGGTCCAGTGGTTCGCGGTCTCGCCGAAAGTCTCGATTGGAAGTCTGTTCGTATCGACAATGACGACGACGATTCAACCGGCGTGTTTAGCTCAACTTGGGTGCTGTTGACGCAAAGTGCTGATGTGGCGGAGCAGTTAGAGTTGAGTGCACAGTATGATCCGTGGTCGCTCGATGAGCCGGTGCTCTTGTGGACGGATGACTATTCAGGTTTATGGCGGATTCTGTCGTTCTAGCAACTTAAACTTAAACTATTTGGATGGCTGCGGATGGTTAGCTTCGCGTGATCAATAAGTAGGACAGGCTGCCAGCCTATTCCTGGTGAGATTACAGGCTAGCAGCCTGTCCTACGTGCATATTCATCAGTTATCGTTCACGCGATCCATAGTTTAAGTTGAAGCAAAAGAGTTGTTCGAGTACTTCGTTCGTCTCAGAAGATTTGCCATGCTTTGGCGTCGAGCTCTTGTTCGAGGGCAGGGTCGTTGGCTCGAGCTAGGAGGTCGTAGTAGGCATACGGATATTTGAAGACATGGCCGATGCCGAGTGTTTTGTCGCCTCGAGAGTTCCAATACTCACTTGCGTTCGGACGCAGCTTGTTCGGTTTGTGGTCTGCGATCTTTTTGTCTCCGGACTGCGGGCCTTGTCGAGTGACTGTGACATACTTGCGAAACGCGGTCCGACAACTCTCAGCCCATTCGACGTCGCCCATCGCAGCCATTTCGACAAGCGATTGGCCGAACGTTAGCATGTGACCAGCGAAGCCCTGGCCAAACCCTGAGAAGCGATCGATCGACTCACTTGCTTCTTTCAAGATGAATTTTGATGCCGCAACTTCGTCGGTAAACGGTGGCGGGTCGACGTTGTCGTCTGGCTTGATATCACGCCAAGGCTTGATCGCTCGAATCAGATCGCAGACGCCCGCGACGCGTTCTGCGGTGGCGGACTCCGGCAGCATTCGAAATGCCTTCATGGCGTGCATCGCAAAGATCGCGTCGTGGCCGACTTCACGCAGCACGCCACCGCCTTCGGCCAACGCCTTGCCAACTTGGTCCACGGCGTCATCGACCGGGTCGCCTTCGGGAAACGGATTGCAGAGCTTGGTGGGCGCCCAATTCAAGTCGAATAATCGGACAATGCGCGAGGCGGCAGCGTCATCGAAATCATTGTCAACGCACATCATGTGCGCAGAAATCATCGCCGCTCCACGGTGACCGTCGGCAAAGTAGCTCATCTCTGGGGCGCGGGCTAACGCGTTTACCCCAAGGAGCACCAAACGCTTCTCCGTCAAACTCGGTTCTTCCGCGAGGCAAAGGGAATGGCGGCAACAAGCGATTCCGCCAAACAGTGCAGCACTATTGAGAACAAAACGGCGTCGATCGATGATACTGTTCACTGGGGGCTCTTATCGCGGCGAGAGATTCGCGTTCGGGTGGGAGCTGCTATTGTTGCACAGTTTTCTCGGTGGATTACCATCGTCCCATTGAAATTCTCGCTCTCCCACACAGCAGGCACGGCGGGACCACCCTCTTCGGGCCAGAGAGCCCGACTCTCCCGCACGAGGGAGAGTGAAGTGCGGCCGTTGTACGTACCCATCACGCTCCGCGTGATGATCGAGTTTCCCGCACGCGACTGAGTAAAGTACGGACGTGGTTTCCTAACGATTTATTGGCAACATCAAGCGGTTCGCACCAATCAAGGAAGTTTTAATGAAGCAAATCAAGCCCCTGCAATCGATTTCCCAACGAAGCTTCTTGATTCACGCTTTTTGCTTTGCTGTGGCGATGAAATTCGTGCTCGCCGGTGCGCTGCCAGCCGCTGATTTTTTTGTTGCGACGAACGGTGATGACGAAAACGTTGGAACGATCGATTCGCCATTTGCCTCGATACAACGTGCTCAAGAATCCGTTGAACCGGGCGATACGGTATTCATTCGCGGTGGCACCTATCGGATACAACCGAGCCAAATCGCGTATGAACGACGGATTTGGGCGCACGTCATTCGGCTCGACAAAAGTGGAGCTGAACGGAATCGCATCAATTATTGGGCGTACGCGAACGAAACGCCCGTTTTTGACTTCTCTCAGGTCAAACCTGCAAACAAACGCGTGCATGCGTTTTCGGTCAGCGGCTCTTGGTTGCATTTGAAAGGCATCGAGGTCGTCGGTGTCCAAGTGACGATGACTGGGCATACGCAATCGATTTGTTTCGCGAACGATGGAAGCGAGAATATCTACGAGTCGCTGAGTATGCACGATGGCCATGCGATCGGCGTTTACAGCGTTAAAGGCAAGAACAATTTGTTTCTCAATTGTGATGCCTATCGCAACTACGATCCGGTGTCCGAGGGCGGTCGTGGAGGGAATGTTGACGGGTTCGGTTGTCATCCGACACCTGGATCAACCGGCAACATGTTTCGCGGTTGTCGGGCGTGGTTCAACAGTGATGACGGGTTCGATTGCATTTCGGCAAGCGAATCAGTGACATTCGAGAACTGCTGGGCGTTTTGGAATGGTTACACAACCGATTTCAAAAGTCGCGCGGATGGAAACGGCTTCAAGATCGGCGGCTTCGGGTCATTATCGGCTCAGCGGTTGCCGCGGACGATCCCTCGACATGTGGTCCGGCAATGCATTGCAGTGAAGAATAAGGCTAACGGCTTTTACGGCAATCATCACATCGGCGGCAGCGACTGGCTCAACAACACGGCGTTCGCAAACGGTTGCAACTTCAATTTTCTTTCAAGGCTTGCTGACAATGTGACTGACGTCGCCGGTTATGGTCACTTCCTCCGAAATAACTTGAGCCACGCCAGTCGTCGGCTCGCGACCGAATTGGACAGTTCAAAAAGTGACGTACTGCACAATTCATTCACTGAGGAAATGCTGGTCACTGACGCCGATTTCGAAAGTCTCGATTCGAGTCAATTAACTTTACCGCGTCAGCCCGATGGCTCGTTGCCGGAGATCAGCTTCTTGCATTTAGCGCAAGATAGCCAGCTCGTTGATCGGGGTATGGATGTGGAACTCCCGTTCACGGGCAAGTCGCCTGACTATGGCGCTTTTGAACGAAATCTAAATTCACCGAGTGCGACTGAACCGTTGGCTGATTCACCACCGCTGCGGTTCCAATTCTCGCCAGGTCTTGCTTGGCCCGGATTTACCCTGATTGAGCCAGACTCAATCTATAGCGAGGAAACTGGATTCGGTTTTGAGCCTGGATCTGTTCCCGAAGGACATTCGGGATCACTCTTCTTCTCAGCTCGTGTTCCTGAGGGTAACTATCGCGTTAGGGCCACGCTCGGCGATCGAGCAAGTGAGGCAACGACAACGGTGAAGGCGGAATTGCGACGGCTGATGCTGGAGAATGTTCAAACGCAGCCCGGTGAATTCATCACGCGGAGCTTTATAGTCAACGTTCGCACGCCACAGATCGCTGGCGGTGGTTCGGTTCGTTTGAAGGTGCCACGTGAGACGGTGGACGAAGCTTGGGCATGGGATGAACGGCTAACGCTAGAGTTCAATGGAGAGAACCCAAGTGTCGTTGCGATCGAGATCGAACCTGTCGACGTGCCAACGGTATTCTTGATGGGCGACTCGACGGTATGCGACCAGTCGAAGGAACCGTACGCGAGTTGGGGGCAGATGCTGCCGAGGTTCTTTCGCCCTGAGATCGCAGTCGCGAACCATGCGGAGTCGGGCGATTCTTTGCGTTCCTCACAAGGGGCTAGGCGACTTGAGAAGGTGCTTGGTGAGATCCAAGCGGGCGACTTTGTACTGATTCAATTCGGGCACAACGATATGAAGTCAAAGGAAGCAAATGCATCGGAGCGTTTTGCGGAGTCGTTGACTGATTGGGTGCGTCAGATCAAGTCCGCTGGGGCAACGCCAGTGTTGATCACGCCCGTACGCCGACACCGTTTCAAAGGCGAGCAAGTTGTCGACTCGCTGCTCGACTACCCTGATCGTGTGCGTCGTGTGGCTGAGCACTCAAACGTGCCGCTGGTCGACCTGAATGCGATGAGCAAGACGCTTTACGAAACGCTCGGGCCACAAGGCTCGATCTTGCTGTTCAAGCACGACTACGAAGGCGACCCGAAATTTGACGCAACACACCACAGCCCATACGGCGCGTACGAGCTTGCTCGGTGTGTCATCAATGGATTGCGACAAGCCGACGTCTCGATTGCGAAATTCAGTGTCGAGGACATGTCCGAATTTGATCCTTCGCATCCTGATTCATTCGCGTCGTTCAAGATCCCCCCCAGTCCCAGTCACACAACGCAGCGTCCTTTGGGGGATTGAGTGCTTTTCGCTCGCAATCATTTCCGAGCTTGCACGTTGTTTATCGAAGTTCGGCAGGTATCTCTCGCTCCACTGACGCGACAACTTCGATAGACTGCTACGACTAAAAGGAGATTAACTTGAGAGGCGTTTGTTTTCGGGGTGTCGGGCGCGTTGCTGTTGAGTCGTTGACGGATCCAGTGATCGATTCATCCGGCGATGCGATTGTGCGCGTCGAGTTGGCTGGGTTGTGCGGCAGCGATCTGCATCCGTTCTTCGGCCGTGAGACTGGGATCGATCCAGGGACAGTGATGGGGCATGAGTTTGTTGGCGAAGTGGTTGCCGTTGGCCATCGTGTGAAGTTGATTCGCGTTGGCGATCGAGTTTGCGCGCCGTTTACCACCAACTGTGGCGAGTGCTTCTTTTGCAAACGCGGATTGACGGCTCGCTGTGCGGCGGGGCAACTGTTTGGTTGGCGGGAGCAGGGAGTGGGGCTGCATGGCGGCCAAGCGTCGATGGTGCGAGTGCCGCTCGCTGATGCAACGCTGATGACGATACCTTCGGGGATGTCCAATGAGACAGCACTGCTCTTGGGCGACAACCTCAGCACGGGATACTTTGCGGCTGAGGGTGTTGGGGTTCAACCGGACGGTGTTTATTTGGTGATCGGCTGTGGGACTGTGGGTTTGCTCGCTATCGTTGCGGCGTTCCAGCAGGGCGCCACAACCGTACTCGCGATTGATCCTGAGCCATCACGACTGGCCATCGCCCGGTCACTTGGTGCCGTGGCATTTTCTAGTCCCGATGAGTTGCTATCGGAACTGCACAAGCGAACGGACGGACGTGGTGCAGATGGAGTGATGGAGCTGGTGGGATTGCCGCAAGCTCAGCAGCTCGCTTATCAAGCGATCCGCCCAGGCGGAACGATGTCGGTCATCGGTTGCCACTGCACACCGCATTTCGCCTTTTCACCGAGCGACGCATACAACAAGAACTTGATGTTTCGAACTGGCCGGTGCTCCGCGAGACATTACATGAGCAAGTTAGCAGACAAGCTGGTCGCAAACCCAATTGATCTGTCCTGGTGCATCACGCATCGATTCTCAATCGACGATGCCGTACAGGCATACGACGTGTTCGCTGGTCGCAAGGATGGCTGCGTGAAAGCAGTGCTCACGTTCTAGTCATCACGCAAAGCCGGAGCCCTCGTCGAACTGCCCGGAGACCAGAACAGCACGCCCAGTAGGATTCGAACCTACGACCTACGGATTAGAAGTCCGTTGCTCTATCCAGCTGAGCTATGGGCGCGAGTGTGGTTTTTACGGTGTTTCGTGATTCGCTCCAGAGACTTGTACAACCGTTGTACAACCGGTAGGATTGCGGTCAACAAAAACGCCCCGAAAGACGCTGTCACGTCGATCAGGGCTCACATCACCTTGCTGTTGAGGAGCAAAGGCAATGTCGAAGCGTATTCTACGCACAAAGACCGCGAAATCGAAACCGGTCAAGCCAGAGAAACCCCACAAAGACTATCCGCTCACTCCGCACAATCGCGGACAGTGGTGCAAAAAAGTCCGTGGCAAGGTTTACTATTTTGGCGAGTGGTCAGATCCCGACGGCGCGCTCAACCGTTGGCTGGAAGTCAAAGACCATTTGCTCGCTGGCCGTGACCCAAAGGAACGTGCGGGCGCATGGGACGTTGAACGACTGGCGTTCACGTTCTTGGACAGCAAGCAACAGCAAGTTGATCAAGGTGATTTAGCACCGCGAACACTGGCCGGCTACAAAGCCTCGTGTGAGAGGTTTACGAACTACTTCGGACGTCAGCGGCTTATCGACACGATTGACGCGCCAGACTTCGCACGGTACCGGTCTAGCTTCCCAACGACTTGGGGACCGGTGCGAGTCAATTCGGAGATTCGCGACGTCAGCATAATGTTGAACTTTGCCTACGAGATTGGCGCAGTCGATAAACCTTTTCGCACAGGTCCAAACTTCAAGAGGGTCAGTGCCAAGAAGCTGCGGTTCAATCGTGCGAGCAAACCCAAAAAGGAATTTTCGGCTAGCGAAATTCACAAGCTGATTGACATTGCAGACGTTCAACTCAAAGCGATGATTTTGTTGGCGATCAATTGCGGATTCGGTAACGCTGATTGTGCGAGACTCACAGAGGACGCAATCGACCTCAAAGGCAAGTGGTACGAACAGCTACGTCACAAGACAGGCGTACCTCGGGCGGCTTGGCTATGGCCGGAGACGGTCAAGGCAATCACCAATGCAATCGATGCGAGGTTTGAAGGTGCTGACGAAGACCTGGACGGTTACGTTTTCATCACCAAGTATCGGCAGCTATGGTACCGCGAGAAGGCGGGGACCGATGCAGTATCACCAGCATTCGGGAAGCTCACCAAGGCGGTTAAATGCAATCGTGATGGCGTAGGATTCTATGCCCTGCGTCATACGTTTGAAACAGTCGCGGGCAATACGAAAGACCAAGTTGCGGTCAATTACGTGATGGGTCACTGCGATCAGTCAATGAGTGCTGTTTACCGTGAGGGTATCGACCCGAAGCGTATCGAGGCGGTTTGCAAACACGTGCGCAAATGGTTCCTCGCTGGAAAAACAAAGCCGAAACGCACTGCTAAGAAAGGCGGTGCAAAGTGAATCAACATCGCACGCTGTACCATCGCCGCTTTAGTTTGCACGCATCAAACATCACCAGACTTGCCGAGGACAACCGACACAAAGGTGTGATTGACGTTTTCGATGACCGGAAAAAATCCGTTCTCGCTCCAGCGGGGCAGGATACTTTCAATGCATTTCGATCAGGGTTCTTTAGCGATCCCGAGATTGGCACTCTTTGCGGTGTGTTCGCTTGGTACCACTTCGATAACTTGGAACTTGGAGGAAGTTCGTACGATGACTATGCGAGATGGGTCGACGAGGCGCTGCGACAGTATTGGTATTCAACCGGCACCACTGCGCCCTATCGCCCAATTCTATCCGATCAGGAAATACATCATCCGACACTGATTCGCTTGCCTATGCGAATCAGTGTCGGCGAGGCTATTAATCGATTCTATGACGAGACGATCGATCTTGCCAACTTGATGATTTATCTCGCCGATGGTGCATCTGGCGAAGCGGACGACGGACGAAAAGCCTTGTATTCGAGGCTACTCAAAATCGCTTGCGAAACTGAACTTGGTGGCATCCAAACTACGGAAAGTGATACCTCGCTAGCTCGCGTTTGCGGTATGGCTTGCATCGATAATCGCTTCGCGAAATTCATCGATCCGCTTATGCAACTTGCGGACCCGCTTGACGATGACGAGGAAAAAAAGAAATCTGTGCTTAAGGAGATCATGCAGGCATTGGAAGTACTTAAAATCGGTGAAAACCCCGCATTCATTGACACGTACGACGCGAAACAACTAATGAAAACGAAATCAGACACGACGTTTGGTCGTTGGATGGCAAAGGTAAATGCCTCAGATGTTGGCCATGGCAAATGGCTCTTATCAGATGTTGAGGCGGCTATCAGATTGCGTTCCGGTGAAAGTTAAAACTTTCATTCCTTTCACATACTTTCACCGGTGAGTTTTGAGTCTTCTCACCGTTTTTGTATCCCGTAGCATTCGTTAGTCAGTGATAACAACCACTAGCCAACGGATGCTTTTTTTATGGCTTTGCTCAAACTTCACACCATTGAGGAAGTCGCCGAGATTCTTCGGATGCACAAAGAATCGGCGCGTCAACTCGTCGTCAGTGGCGAGATAGTCGGGACTCCAATGGGACGCGGCAAGATGCGCCGCAAGTGGCTCGTCAGCGACGAAGCGCTAAATGCCTTCGTTCGCAATCGCACCGAGGCTGCGCAGCCGGGGCCGAAGCGTAGGGCCGTGGCAGGTACACCCAAGAAGCAATGGTTTTAACGATGACCAATTGCACCCACTCTTGGCAACAAATCGGCGTCGACCTATTCCGTCCCTCACTGAAGGTGCGCTGCGTTCGTTGCTTGGCACTGGGCGAAGTACTCAAGCCGACATCGCTCGAGATCACAAGGGCTTTCTACGCGTCACCACAGACGCCGATTGCCTTTGAAGATTTCCCGCGAGTTTCGTCGGCGGGCGTTGAGACACTGAGCTGGGCGGGCGACTAAGGAACTGCTTTGGAGATGTACGGCCGAAGAGAGCACGGCCGCACCTTTCCAAAAGCAAAATCCCGCCCCGAATCACTCAGGCGAGATTTTGCGACGTTCGAAGCTGGTAACCAACGAGATTAAATAATGATAACCGACGATGCCGGGGGTTCAACCGGCAAAATTAGATTTAAACCGCTCGCTGCTGCGCTTCAGCGACTCGAGCGCCTGGGTTTCCCGACGATCCGAGCAATCACCGGTGAGGTGGCGCAATGGTAGCCATCAACCGTCCGGAGAAAATCAAGGTCGGACGTGAGTCACTCTTTCGCTTGGACGCCAACGACGTCCGGCGAATCTTGACGAATCTAGTCGACACTCACGACGTTTTCAGCTGTTCCGATCAGATCAGCAATCGAGGCAGCAATCGAGAGTGTGTCGCGGCTGTACCGAAAGGCATACATCGCAGGGGTCAGTATTGCTGGGTCGGATTCACGCTTGACGGCCGGAACTGGTACGGCCGCAGGGTACGTAGCGGCGAACGCTCGGCGCGACTTTGGCGCTACGTGATGTATGAGGTGGTGCAAGAAGCATCTTGCAATTCAACGGACCCAGTGAACGTAGTGAGGTCGGGATCATGACGTCAACAACGATTGATTTTGAATCAGCTCGCTCAGCTTGCGAGTTGATGGGCTATGGGACTGACGACTATTTGCGGACCTGGTTTGCGGGAGTTGACGCGGACCGTGGTTCAATCCTGTTTGTACGGCGGATCGCGAAGCTGATTGGCGGATCCACGTTTAAGGCGGTGAAAGGGTTTCGACCTGATCAGATCGAAGAGGCAGCCGAATTCATCAGCAATTTTGATCAACCCGACAACCTGTTCATCAAGACGTCGACCTTTAACGCCGCCAAGATCACAGCGCGGATGAACCGTGGCGAGACGGTCGTTGGAAACAAAAACGAGGTCTCTACCGTCTGCGGTGTCGCTGTCGATGTCGATGCAGGGAAGCGGGATTCGTACGCGAATCAAGCAGACGTGTGGCAGGCCATCCATCAAATGCCAGTACTGCCGACCATGGTCGTACTGTCTGGAGAGGCGGATCACGGCTTCCATGTCTACTGGAAGTTAATACGGCCAATTCCAATTCAGTCGGTCGAGGATGTAGAGTTACTCAATCTTCGCGCCGGGGCGTGGAGGAATTTGCTCTGTGACAAGGTCGCCGAAGTGTTGACAGAGCGTGGAAAAACGGATTTCGTTCGAGATAAACTTATTGATCGAGTCTACGGTGTAGATCGAGTGCTCCGACCCGTGGGTGCGGCCAGAGCTTCTGGCGCCGTGGTCCGGTTAGCAGCGTTCAACCCAGAGCGACGTTACTCACTTGCCGATCTGACTGTTCCGGGGTGGCAACCTCCAGGCCCGACCGGTCCGAGTTGGCCCCGAGCAGAAGAGTCGATCATCGATCGTTTCTTCCTATCAATGCAGCGAACGGGGAAAGAGATCACGATCGCCGGACTACTTACGGCTAATGGGTATTCGCCGCTCGGTAACGGTGACTGGGTTCGTGGTGATTCAGAAACTGGGTCGCGCAGTGTGAGCGAAGGCGATGTAATCAACGGATTGCCAGGGGTTAATGTTTTTAGCGGTGGGTGCGCCCCACTCAAATGTAACGATGACAAAAACGATGTTGGCCGACGTTATTCGCTCTACGCGCTATGGGTGGCATTTGAGTTTGGTGATACGGATCTGCAGGCCTCGTGGTCAGCAGCGGCTGCGTACTGTCACGATCAGTTGAAGCCGACTCCAGAAGAGGTGTTTACCCCGATCGATCCTTCCGAAGCGGACGCAGTAGTACCACAAATCGCGAACGGGGATCGGATCGGGAATTCGGTTATTCCTAAGTCGATGAACGAAATCATCCGGGCGGTGCGCGATGCGTACGGGGAATGGCCGAAAGCGTGTCAGGGTGACTTATTCGTGCTGGACAGCCGAGGAAAGCCGAGGATCCTCGACACGTCGACCAAGTTATTCGGATGGCTCAACACGTCGGCACAAGTCGTCTTTCATACGAACCCTTCCGTCATTGCGAAATCGGAATTCTTCGAACAGTTGGCGCAGTACGTTGGACGGTGCGAAGCGATTGAAACCTCGCCGCACTTCCCGCCAGTTGAAGACCACTACTACGTTTGCGGATCACCTGAACCGGGATCTGGCAAAACTCTCGAGCGGTTTCTCGATTTCTTCGCGCCGGCGTCAGAGCAAGATCGTCAATTGATGCTGGCACTTGTCGTGACAATGTTCTGGGGTGGCGCGCCGGGGGCTCGCCCTTGTTTTGCGGTCGATGCGACCGATGGAACCGGTACCGGCAAGTCGGCCTTAGCTTTCAAGGTAGGGATGCTTGCCGGGGGTGTCTTTCAGTTTGACTCAGGCACGAATGAGGACCGGATCAGGACAAGCCTAGTCAGTGCTGCGGCCGCTTACGGGCGCATGGTCATCTTAGACAATATGAAGACGACGAGGATCAGTAACGCGACGATCGAAGCCATGATCACCGCGCCCACGATTGGCGGGCATGCGATGTATCGCGGAGCACGTGAAAGGCCGAATCATCTCGCCTGGTGCATCACGATGAACGGGATTCAGTTGTCTCGCGACATGGCTCACCGGACTGTGAAGATCATCGTTAGCAAACCCGGAGAGCGTAAGCAGTGGAACGCAGCGATCGATCGCTTCATTAAGTTGAATCGTGAATTCATCATTGCTGACGTCGCGGCATTCTTTGAACGGCCGACTACTGACCTCAAAGAGTACGGGCGATGGTCAGAGTGGGAACATGCGGTACTGAGTCGACTGGAGAGCCCGGACGAATTGAAGGCTTTGATTAAAGCTCGCGCAAAGGATGCTGACGAGGATGAGTCGACTGCGCAGGGTGTGATTGACTACTTCGAGGAACGGCTGACGGACTTGAAGTACGACACGGTAACGGAAGTAGTTCACATCCCGATGAAGGTCTGCGCGGACTGGGCCTCCGAGGCGACTGGTCGTGACCTCAAACTTAACGCAGTGGGTTCGATGCTGACCATGCTCAGAGAGTCAGGATCCCTCAAAGGGATGAGACCGAACCCGACCCGCAAGTATGGGCGTGGGTGGCTTTGGGTAGGACGCAGCGACGGCCCAGGTAGGACGCAGCAAGGCCCGGAAAAGCGGCCGGAAGCGACTTACGACCTGGAAGATCGAATCTCAACGGAAGGATTTGACCCTCCAGGTAGGACGCGAGGACGCGGGTAGGACGCAGGTAGGACGCACTGAAAAAGCAATTTCGCCCGTCAATTTACGACAAAAATGAATAGGTAGGACGGTAGGACGATGAAAACCTTGAAACTCTTAAAACTTTACAAAACACCAATAGCAGGAGTTTATAGAGTCTTAGGAAACTCCGTCCTACCGTCCTACCGTCCTACCAACCCCGGCTCGCTAAGGACGTCGAGGTCCGCAATCCAGCACGGGCCGCTCAACAGTTCGCAATCGATCACCGCGAACTGTTCGAACAGCACAACAGCAGACCACTCCCAGGCCTGCTGTACGTCGTCGTCGACGGCTGCGCGTTCACAGTGGCGGGCGATGGGGCATTTTCGCGGGGGCTCACAGAATGAGTCACGGCGAGCGCTATGCGGGGCAAATGTCGCGGGTCCTTCCCAGCGATTTGATGACGATCGTGAGCTTCCAGAGCGCGACCCTGTCAGACACCGTTGACCGATAAAGCCAGCAATGACCGAAAAAGCCAACAAGAATTGAATTACGAATCGAGTTAGGACATGCACGAAGCGGAAAAGCCGCGATTTCAATCGCCTCGAGCGCAGCGGCTATGCATCGACATCGAGCTGCCGAGATGCCCTCGCTGCACCTCGAAAGACTTGCTGACTCAGCGCTCGATCGACAACGGCGACGACACCCGAACTCGCGTCACGCTATGCAAAAGTTGTCGACTCAATTTCGATGTGAACGTTTTCTAATCCAGATTTTGGATAGTGGATTTTTGAAAGTCGTAATATCTCACTGAGGACCCAAACCTATGAACCGAACTTTTGATTTTCTCGCAATCGGCGTTGTCGCTTCAGAACTTCAGACGCCGGTGAAGCGCGTGCGGCTTATCGCCGCTCAACTCGGCATCAAGCCAGTCGGCCGGATCAACAACGTGGCTCACTATGCGTCGGACGACGTCGAAAAAATTGCAACTCACCTTTTCAGTGGCAAGTCTGCTGCTAGTCACCGGCCGGAAATCAAGTTTGTCGACTTGGCCGGGAAAACGGTATTAACAAAAGAAGTGTCCCAAGAGGTTATCGATAATTTGATCGTCGCCGCAAATCAGGGCGAACGAATCTCGCTGACCATTGGTAACCGGTCTTTCGAGATTGACACCAAGAATCCTCTGCTTATGGCCAATCGTGGTCGTTTGGTTGTCCGTGAACTGGACCCAGCCGCAGAGCCATTCCATCTACTCGAGGCATCGGAGATCAAGGCACAATGACCGCACTACCTCTACCTTCTGGAGCTGCGAGCGCTCCACACTTCGACCAGCTTTTGGGCGGCTGGGCGATGCTCCCCGAAGCATTCCAACTGTTGGCACAACAGCTATCGCAGCTCGACATCCCGTCGCACATGTCGCGATACCAGCAAACGACCGGCACGCCACGTATCCAAGCAAACGGCTACCGCTACGCGACGATTGCAGCTGACGGTATCGCAACAGTCCCGGTTTATGGGGCCGTCACGAAGCAAGACTCATCGTTCTCCGACTTATTTGGTGGTACTTCGTCCGTCATGTTACGGCGCGACATCCGGCAAGCGACCATCGACGATGCGGTCGGGTCGATCCTACTGGTGATCGAATCGCCGGGCGGGACCGCTAGAGGAAACCTAGAGCTATTCGACGACCTGCGCGCCGCAAGCAAAGTAAAACCAGTCTGGGCGTTTATTGAGGATCTGGGAGCGAGCGCGGCCTACTGGATTGCATGTGGATGTTCTCGGATCACAGCAAACAGATTCGCTCAAGTTGGATCGATCGGCACTTACACCGTTGTCGTCGATACAAGCAAACGCGAAGCGGCGATGGGCATCTCCACCTACGTCATTGCTGCTGGGGACTACAAAGGGGCCAGTTACCCCGGAACTGAACTGACCGAAGCCCAACGCGCGGAGCTGGAACGCTCGATCAACGACATCAATGATATTTTTGTTGAGTCAGTTTCCGTGGGGCGGAAAGTCGGAATTGATGCGGCGCGAAAATTGGCGGATGGCCGAGTCCATGTCGCCGGTGGGGCGCTGAGGCTCGGCCTGATCGACGAAGTAGGCACGTTGGACCGGACACGTGCGATGCTTGCAGCGCTTCACGGCCGGCGCCCCGCACCAAAACAGACACGAGCACCCGGTCTAGGATTTCCGGTACCGAAGGCGTCGCGGCTTGCTGAAGGGTTTTTGTCTGTCTGCAACTATGTCAAACAGACGAACAAGGTTTCGTTTAGTGACGCTTACGACTTGGTCTCCAAAGCGTACCCCGAGCTGCGCCGGGACTACGATCGGAAACGAGCGAGAGAGTCAGCGTCATCCGCTGCAATCGTTCGCGAAGACGCTCTAAATCGTTGGGTAGCCGATCAACAAGCGGCGAAGTCGTCGCCGTCCGTTGCGACGCTTCCAGTAGCGTCAGCTAGATCACGCTGGGAGGCAGCGATTGAAAAGCACACTTCGCGCGGCGTATCGAGATCCGAAGCGGCACGAATCGCGAACCGGTTAAATCCAGGACTGCGCGAAGAATTCCTTGCCGAGTCCGCAAAGCAATCACATCGGTAACCCTCCACGACTTTCGTTTTTCACCACTACCACCATAGAGAGATTGAAACATGCACTCAGTCCTGCCAGTTGATCGTCGCGAACCGGTCAAAACCGCACTCACCGAAAAGATTGAAGCGGCCCGCCGTGAGGCCGAACAAGAGCGGGGATCAGAGATTCAAAAAGCCTGGTCAGCAGTCTGGCCTATCGTGTTACGTGATGCGGCAAACGTGTCGCATCCAAACGATGATCGGGACTTGACTGTTGCGATTGATACGTTGATGTTCTGGGGCGCAGTCACAGACGAAGCTGAGACCATCAAGGATTGCGCGCAGACCGCGAAATCGATGCTTAAACGAGCAACACTCCTCGAGGTAGTAAAGCAATCCGGGGACAAACGCTGCCAAGCCCTTGCGGAATATCGGCGATTCAAAAGGTTTGCCGAGAAAGTTGAAAAGCGGATGTTTTCGCGATCGCGAGTGTATGAGACGCAAGCCCTCGATTTTGTGAGCCATGAAATTGCATTCGACCCGAAGTATTCCGGGTTGATTTCTGACGACGTTGATCACTCGGTAATCTTGGATGATGAGACACGGGCAGTCGTGGAGAAAGCGGCTGCCGATCAATTAGCGGCAGTTGACGCGCGAGCCGATGAGCTGTCACTGCCGGAGGAGGTTGCACGGTACGTCGACGAGTTCAACGTGCAGAATCCTAGCTACGGCGATCATTCCGACACCGGCTACTCGGATCGAATATCGATCGGTCGCGATGAAGCGGAACTCAATCAGTTGCACGAGCGCAAAATGTACCTCACCGCTCGGATTCGCGAACTCACTGAGGGAGACATTCATCGCGCTACCTTAGACCCAATCTATCACGAGGATCTAGAGTCAGAAGCAATCAAGCTGACCGGGGCTGGCTGTGTGAACGTCGACATCATCAACGGTTCCCCGGTGTCGTCAATCGATACCGACGCTTACGCGATTGTACTGCAGGCGGCTGAGGCGACGGTGAAACAGCTCAACAGCGATCTAGCCGAAGTCAAGCGATCGATTGCGGATAAGCGAAAACAGCAAAGTAATTGAGGATCGACAACTCAAACAATCGTTCGGCAATGTCAGTAAGTCACTTCCGGCACTGCGAAGCAGAAACGCAGCAAACATGCGTTTATCCAACCCAAAGAAAACGACCAAAACTAAGGTAGATAAAATGAGCGGACGCAGAAACGGCCCGGGATCGCCTATGTGCGACATTGTAAGCTTCGGAACTATCGCTGGCGGGATCGGAGTTTCTCTTGGAGCTCCATTTGGATTTGCTGCAGGCAAGCTTTCTGAATTCGACGGTGCGATGCGCAGGTTATCTGCAGTGAGTGCGGCTTCGCTTGAGTGCGAAAACGGCTTGAGATCATCGGCAAACAGGATTGAGAATTTTTTCAAAGCCACAGCTCTTGAAATCGCACGAAGCTGAAATCCGAGCATTCAATAACCTTCAATAAACAAACTTCAATTTGGGAAATCATTAAATGAAGACGTTCACGGACAACCGGGGAGAGATATGGGCTTTGTCATTGTCGCTGGCGAAAATCCGGAAGATGCGGGAATCGCTGGGGTTGGACATCCTGAATCCGACTCACTACCTGCAAATCATGTCGAGCCTGACTGATCGTCTGGCGTTCACGTATCTGCTTTGCGAGGAAAAAGCAAAGCAGATCGACGTCGACATTGATGAGTTTGAGGAGCGACTCTACGGAGACGGATTCGCAAACAAGGCAAGCCTCGCATTCTTGGGGGAAACAGAGCTTTTTTTCCAGAAGCTAGGCCAAGCCGCGATGGCAAGCCTAGCGAAGAGAACGATCGAATCGATGAAAGCGGGACAGACTCGGCTGGACGAAATGATTGCGAATGGTCAGTTCGATTCGCTTCTCAGCCAAGCCGAAGGCGAGATGGCGAGCTTGTTGCAACCGAGCGCTGGTGCTGGATCGCCGAGTTAGCAGCAGTCAGTGGTGTTGATCCATGGCCGCTGACTCTTCGCGAGTTGATTGCGGCGGCGAAGTTCAAACAGCAGTACGATTGGGACCACACCGCTGACACTTTGGCACTGATCGCAAACGCGAATTTTCAGGGGCGTTATCATCGTCACGACTTTCATCCGACGAGACCGCGACCGCAAATTCAAGATTATCAGTTTGATGATCCAGAGAGGGAATACTACCGCCTGAAGGAAGAAGAAGAGAAAAATAAATGAGTGCATCAAGCGTTAAGGCTGGCGAAGCCTACGTCGAGATTGGAATTCGCAATCGCATCGCTCAAGGTGCTGCAGGCGTCCAAAGCGATCTGAATGCGATCGGTGAAAAAGTAACGCGATTGGGCGCTACAATTGCTGCCTCATCGGGTGCATTATTGGCGATGCCGATTCAAGCGGCATCACGAATGCAGGAGACAATGGGCAAGTTCTCTGTTGTCTTTGGGGACTCAGCGAATGACGTTGAAAAGTGGTCCGATAAAACAGCAAACACTGTTGGTATTTCTGAGGAAGCAATGGCCAGCATGTTGGCAAGCATGCAGGATCTGCTTGTTCCGATGGGCGTATTGCCAGATCGGGCAACCGACATGAGCAAAACGCTGTCAACGCTCGCTGTCGATCTCGGCTCGTTCAACAACATGGACACGGCTGACGTGTTCCGCGATCTCATGTCAGCGATCACTGGCGAGGGCCAAGTGATGAAAAAGTATGGGGTGATTCTCACCGAGACAGCGACCAAGCAAGAGTTGCTGAACATGGGTTTGGATCCAAAAGCGGCGGACGATAACGCCAAGGCCACTGCGAGAATGAACATTATTTTGCGTGGCACGACTGCCGCGCAGGGTGACGCGATTCGAACGGCGGATTCGTTTGCGAATCAGCTGAAAAAGCTGTGGGCGACGATCAACGATGCATCCGCAGCTATGGGCGGAGCGTTTATTGACGACATCACAGCACTCGTAAATACTGCAGTAAAAGGCGTCTATGCATTCCGCAATTTTGTGGTGCAGAATCAGGATCTGACGAGGGCAGTCGGAGTTACGGCCATTTCTTTTGGTGCCGCTGGTACTTCGCTGGTTGCGTTAGGAATCGCCGCACGCGCAACTGCTGGCATCATGGGAACGCTTCAAATGGCGAGCCAAGTAGCCGCTTCGGTAGCATCTTTTGCTTGGAGTGGCGTGTCTGCCGCAATGTATTTGTTGACCATCAAGGCACGAATCGCATCGGCGATCGTATCATCCGTATGGGCTGGCGCCGTGCCAGTGATCTCGACGGCGTGGAAGGCACTCACCGGAATCCTTGGAGCAGTAATGCAAGGGATAGTCTCGACACTTTCGGCTGCCGCAATCGCGGTCCCTTGGATCGCTGCCGCTGGTGTGATCGCGGTCGCATGGTTTGGATTGGATACCGTATTGGCGACGCTTGCCGGTGCCGCAGCCGCAGCATGGGCAGCTAGCGCCGGCACTGTCGCGACAGCATGGACCGCGACCGCTGGAGTGCTTGTTCCCTTGGCGGTTGCCGTGAGCGGTGTATGGGTTGCCGCTGCCGGTGTTGTCGGTGCTGCTTGGACTACACTTTCCGCCGCGTTCGCTGCCGGAGGCTGGATAGCTGTTGCCGCGTCGCTGATTGCAAGCGCTGCATGGGGAGCCCATAGCATCTACATGAAGGTGCTCGCGCTGAAGCAAGTAGCGGATGCGTTCATCGTTGGCATGGCATGGTCAACAGCCGGAGTGGTCGCATCGGCTTCATGGAGCGGATTTAAGACAGTGATGGGGTTACTCGTCTCGCCGATGAAGGCGTTGACACTCGCCGGTTCATTACTTTCGACGACCCTCAGCGTTGGTGGTTCCATGGTATCAACTGCTTGGAGTACGGCTTGGGCGATTGTTACGTCCCCCATTACACTTTTCGTCGCTGGAAGTGCTGCCGTGCTGGCTGCTGTTGGTGCGTTGGTGACCGCCGCTGGTTATCTCGCATTGTCGGGAACCGAGTTTGGCGCAGCCTGGGACATCGCATCAAAGAACATAGGTCGAACGGTTTCAATCATCACCACAGTTTTTGACGCAATTAAAACAGCACTTGGGTCAGGCGACTACGCAGCGGCTGCCGAGGTGCTTTGGCTAGGTATTCAAGCAGCATTCTGGACCGGCGTTGCTGGGAACATGGAGTCGTTCAAGTGGCTATTCAAAGAAGGCTGGGCGGCTACGAAACGGTTTTTCAGCAATCTTCTTGACCTCACTTTGCGCACCATGAAGGCGATTGCTCAAGCGATCATGGATCCAGTTGGCTCGTATAAAGCGTTACAGGGAGTCATTGCGGACATGGCAACCGCAACAGTCTCGTTTGACGTTGACGCCAAAGCGACTGGTGCAATCAAAGCACTGGAGGCACGTAGAGCTGAACTAGCAATCACGGGCAATCGAATTAAACGCGAAGAGGAAGCAGACAGGGCAAGAAATGCACGATTGGAGAGAATCGCAGCCATCAACAAGCGAATCACTGAAGGCTCAATTACCAAGGAGCAAGGCCAGCAGGAGCTTAAGACGTTTGATCAGAAAGCCGCAGTCGATCGCCAAGTTTTTGAAGGTGAGATTGACGAGCAAAAGGCAATGGAAATCAAGCTCAAAATCGACACCGAAGGCATGACAAACCAAGAAGTCGATTCGATGGTGAAGAGTGCGAAGTCTAAAAAAGAAAAGAACGCTGAAGACACCTACAAAGATAAAACGAACTCCATTGAGCTTGAAATCTTAGCACTCGAAAAAGGTGCTGACGCCGCCGAACGAAAACGACTTGCTGACGAAGGTTTGACTGAAGCTCAAATAAAGCAGGTTGAGGCTCTGAAAGCCAAGAAAAAGCAACTCGAAGAAATCAAGGCACTGGAAGAAAAGCAGCAATCACAGCGAGTCGAAGGGATTTTTGAGAAAGCCGACGAGCTCCGAGAAGCGGGTGTCGCACCCGACGAAGTTTTCAAGATGGTGATGAAGCAAATCGACTCGGATCAACAAGGTGGCAAGATCACCAAAGAGCAAGCCACTGGTGCGAAAGAAACTGCCAGGGGCAATCTTGATGGTGAAATGGATCGACTCAAACAAGAGGGCCAGGCGCTCGCTGAATCGCTTCGCACTCCAGGCGAAAAACTCAGTAACGAGTTGAAGCGGATTTCGCAATTGCAAGACCAAGGCGTGATCGACGAAACGACAGCCACTCGAGCAGAAGACAAGGTCCGCAAGGAGTTCTCCGAAGAACAAGCACGCATTGAAGAGCAAGCGAACCAGCAAACAGAAAAGCTTGACCAAGAGCAAAAGCCTGTCGGTCCAAACGCATCGTTTAGCGGTTTCGCTGCGTCGATCATCGGAATGGGCCCACGATTAGAGGACCAACAACTCAAGGTCAGCAAGGAACAACTGCAAACGCAGAGGGAACTCCTGAAACAGCAGAAGCGTGACAATGTCGCGAGGTTTGGGTGATGGCTGGAACGATTGATCTAACCTAAGTCTCAAACAAAAAAACGATGGCTCGTTGCCATTGAAGGGCGCCCGCGCTTTCTCGTCGTGGCGTGGTCGCTCTTTTGTCTTCAATCGTTGGGTGCGTGATGATCGTTGCTATGTGCATATCGCGCGACACTAACGAGATGAAATCAGCAGAGGTGACCGCGTTCATGAGGCTGCACAGATGGACGCTGGACGATGCGCTCAAAGAGGTGGTGTTGTCGCGACGACACTACCGGCCAACAAGTAAAACCATCAAGTGGCTACCGACTCCAACGTACATCGATCGAATGACGCAAGCCATCAAAGACGGATCACTTGCGTTTGCCGGGCGCCAACGGGCAATGGATTCCGACGCGCGACACAGAGAAGAACAGGCCACTAGGATCGCTAGAAAACTTGAGTTGGCTGGACGCTTGCCCGATGACTCGTGTCCGGTACCGAGTTGGCTATATGCCGGTGGATCGATCGATGAACAATCAACGTGATCGACTCACCACGATAGCCAGAGCTGCGGCTACGTTTGACGTTGACCGGTCCACGCTAAAACGTTGGATCGAATCAGGTTTTTTGGCTGCACTTCGCAGACCGGGGGCGTCGAGAAAGTTCTACCTCTGGGAGTCCGAAGTTTCGGCGAAGGTCGCATTGGCTCGCAAGAAACAGACGGACCCGAGTAATCTGCAGCCGTGGCCGGAGTGATGCCCGGACATGTCACTGGCAGAGGTTATTTTGCCGACAGGTATTGACGCGGACCGAGCAAGGCGAGCAAACTGATTGCTAGTCCGGTTGTCTTGCGGGCGTGGAAACTCGCAAGACTCGGTTGGCTGTCTCTTACTCGACAGTCGACGACGAAAACCAAAACTCAAGTCATGGATTCAGTAATGGCAAAACCCGGTGACCGAGGCGATGCGTCAAAAGCGTTGATCCTGCACAAGCAGGGGAGCGATAGGCGTATCGGAACAGGACTTGAGCCTGTTTTTCCAACCTAGGTCACCGGGTTTTTCTATGCACTAGCGTCATCGCTAGCGAAAGGTAAACCCGATCATGGGTCAATCATGTTCAACCCGCTGCGAAGATTGCGGCAACGCTAACGCTGTCCTGAGTCCCTATAGCGAGGCGTTTTTGTGCGGACCGTGTTTCAATGAGCGAGTAGCAAACGAGGACGCTGACGCCGCGATAGATCGTGGTGACGATCATCAAATGAAGGATGGAAACCTGCAAAGCCAGCACCTACCGAACGTGACGTTCAACGCGGATGAACTCATACCGGTCCGCGATATCCCGTCGGAGATCAAACGGTTGACCGGAAGCCGCACAAAAGTAGATCTGTCAACCGTCTATCGATGGCTCAAGGTTGGCAATCGCGGTGCAAAGTTGCGGCGCGTCTACGTCGGCAAAGTCGCTCACGTCAAACGGCAATGGCTTGAGGATTTCATTCTAGACACCGAACCGCAATCGATCACGAAACCGATAAAGGGCGAGCGTAAGGCTCCTAGAAAGGTTGACGAATCGCTACCGAAGTGGAGGCAGCGACAACTTGAAGACGTACACAAACGAGCCGAGCGGCTTGGATTGGTTTGAGCCGTTACGTGACGCTTGGCTGACTTTTAACTTGAATGGAAAAATATGAGTAATGCGGCAGTTGGAATTGATTGCGGACCGCGAGCTTTTCGGGTCGTTCGTTCGGACTTGATCGGCGATAGAAGTAGAACCCCTAAGTCGATCGGGTATCGTGTTCGCGATCTGCTCGCCACGCCGTGGGACTGGAGCGAGTTCCGAGACAACATTCGAACCCCCGGGCGCCGGTACGTGCATGAAGTCTGGTACCCGGGCGTCGATAAGTGGTACGCACAGAAAAAGCAGCCGGGGAAATCGTGTTCGATAACGCTTGCCACGTATCACGCTGGCACAGGAACGCGAACCGGTAGGCTCAACGAGTTTATTGGCAGGCCGTACGGCTGGCGAAGTTCCGAGCGTGACGAGCTCTATAGCCAGTTCATCGAGTACGAAACGAAGTGGAAGGACGAGCTAGAGGAAATGGGGCTCGTGGTGCGTGTGACGGCTTCAGGTTTGCGCGTGGTGGCCGACGACTGATCACCGCTGACCGGCAAGGGCAACGAAACCAGCGGGTGCAAGCTCGCTGGTTTTTTGTTGATACACTGGACACCGTGAACCCATACGAATCACCTCCGCCAAGCGATCCAAGGCGAAAGCCAATGATTGAGGACTGAACGCACTTGCTCGATGTTCCGTGGATCGGGATGCCCGTGGCGTTGCTGTTGGTGTTCCTTTGGAACACTTTTGGATTCTGATTGAGCTATGCACCACAACAACACCGAACGCATGCATTCCGGCACGCCAAGAGATCGCAGCTAGCTTGCAAGTCGATACAGATCGCATTCGATACGCGCCGCTCGATGGCAAGGAACGCGGAAAGCTGGGTACCACTGGCGATCACTGGCAGATTCACTACCGCGATGAGTGGTGAGAGATCCCTTGGCACTTCGCCGGACCCGAGCCGGTTACGCGGGCGATGATTCGCGGGGCGTATGGGTGCAAGCTCGCTGGTTTTTTTTGTGCCTGTACAACCGGTACAACCGCGAAACCGATTTTCGACTAATTACAACCGTTTGCGACTGATTAGCAGAATGCAAAAAGACCGTAAAAACCGGTGTTTCACGCACGTTTCACAATAGCGGGGACACCTTAGAAGTCCGTTGCTCTATCCAGCTGAGCTATGGGCGCGGGGGGGTGACGGTTTCGTTTTGGCAGATTTGAGTCAGCCGAAACGAGCGCGAAAGTTAGCATCTGGGGGTGGGTTTGCCAATACGCACTTGTTTTTTGCGGAAGCTGCGGCCCCCCTCCGCGATGATGGACCGGTGTTGCAATAGGACTTCAGTCGGCGACATGCTATGGTTTCGAGCTTCTTAAAGCTTGGCGGAGTGTAGGGAAAATGAATCTTTCAAACTATTCGAATCGAGAATTAGTGAAAGAGCTCACGAAGCGTAAAGATTTCATGGGTTGTGTTCTGCATTACAGCCGTGGTCTTGGTAGTCCTGCTCAAGACACTTCCCAGGCGATGATCGCAGTCTCGAAACAAATGGATAGTGCGAAGGCGCTACAGTTGCTTAAAGCGGCGGTCCGGGCAATGGAGCGTGGAGCAAAAGAAGCAGCGTCCGGTGAGACCGTGGCGATTGCTCCGTCCGCAGTGCCGGCACCGAAGCATTTGCTTCAAAACCCAGTGGATCCGACGAAATTTGTCTCCATCAGGCCCGATTCGGACTGATTCGCTCCGGGTGCGGCCACATTCGCGTGCAGTAAGCTTGTCGCTCGCTTAATATGGTGCCTCCCACACCAGCTGTTCGCACCTCAGGTCGTATTGCATTCTTGCGGATGGTTGGAACGTCCCTTCCGTTGACTGATAGGCTCGCTTTGTGATGGCCGTTCGATTGTTCGTGTTGATGCTGTGTTGTTTGGGCGTTCTCTGCGTCAATCAAAGCCGCGCCGATGGGCCTGCGGATAACGATCTCACCACCGTCCGCCGAATTCCGACACTCGGTATCGATGTGCCGGCCGAGCGGGAGACCCAATTGCGAGAGAAGCTCGGCACGCTCCAGCAAAAGATCTCAGAGCTGAAACAAGACAATGGAACTGCGACGCCAGAACTTGTACCCGACGTGATGATCTTTGAACGCGCGGTTCGATGCGCGTTGGACTATCAAGAGTTCTTTGCGGAAGCGGAGCTAAATCGTGCGGACAAGCTTCTCGATGAAGGCATTGCCCGTGCGGAAGACTTAAAGGTAGGCAAGCTCGATCGTTGGACAACGCCCGGTCAATTGGCAGTCCGCGGATACGTCAGCAAAATCGATAACACGGTCCAGCCGTACGGATTAGTGCTTCCCAGTCCGGATTTGTTGGCGTCGCGTGTACCACTGCGTTGTGACTTGTGGTTCCATGGTCGCGGCGAGACGCTCAGCGAGTTGAACTTCATTTGGGATCGCATGAACAAGCCTGGTGAGTACACGCCTTCGGATACGATCGTGTTGCATCCCTACGGCCGATACAGCAATGCGTTCAAATTTGCGGGAGAAGTCGATGTGTTGGAATCGCTTGACGATGTAAAGCGGCGGTATCGAATCGATGAAGACCGGATTGCAGTTCGTGGATTCTCGATGGGCGGTGCGGCGTGCTGGCAGCTTGCGACGCACTACAGCGACCGTTGGTTCGCAGCAAACCCAGGCGCCGGATTCTCGGAGACGCCGCGGTTCCTCGAAACCTTCCAAAGCGAAACACTGAATCCGACGCCTTGGCAACGCGAGCTGTGGAATTGGTACGATTGCGATCGCTATGCCGTGAACTTGGCCCAGTGTCCAACGATCGCGTACAGCGGCGAGATCGATCGCCAGAAGCAAGCTGCCGACGTGATGGAAGAAGCACTCGCCGAACACGGCATTCGATTGAAGCACGTGATCGGTGAGGGCATGGGACACAAAATGGATGCCGCGTCAAAGCTAGAGATCGAAGCGGCGATGAAGTCGCTCGCAGCTCGCGGACGTCAAACGATGCCGATGCAGATTCGCTTTGAAACGTACACGTTGAAATACAATCGAATGCATTGGTTGGCGATCACCGGGATGCAACAGCATTGGAAGCGGGCACATGTTGACGCGACGTTGAGTGTTGATCACGCGGCCAATACGATTTCGATTGGGCTTGATGCGTCCAACGTGACGGGAATCGATTTGTCCTTCCCGGCAGGCTCGTTCTCGGACCTGACGACGGTGCCGAAGGTCAAAGTTTCTGTGGAGAAGACGTTCGAATTCGAAGTGGACGGACCGACGAGCGACGGTGCTTTGGAGGTCAGCCTCTCGAGAAGCGAGGTTGGAACTTGGCATCATGCTGTGAACGCAAACGAAAGTGAATCGCTAAAGAAGCGTCACGGCTTGCAAGGGCCGATTGATGATGCGTTGATGGATTCGTTTGTGTTTGTGCGGCCAACAGGCACTTCGCCCAATGCAAAGCTCACTCAGTGGGCGGATGCGGAGTTGGAGCGAGCGATCGAGCATTGGCGACGCCACTTCCGTGGTGACGCACGCGTGGTGAACGACGTCGACGTGACACAGGAGTTAGCGGACTCAGCGAACTTGATTCTTTGGGGCGACCCAGCGAGCAACTCGGTGCTCGGCAAGCTCGCGTCGAAGTTGCCGATCGAGTGGTCCGGCGAAAAGATTGCTGTCGGTTCGCAATCGTTCCCGGCGTCAAATCACGCGGCGATCATGGTGTACCCGAATCCGATGAACGCAAATCGTTACGTTGTGCTCAACAGTAGCTTCACGTTCCGTGAATACGCTTATTTGAACAACGCTCGCCAAGTCCCCATGCTGCCGGATTGGGCGATCGTCAATCTGGACTCACCGCCGACGACGATTGATCCCGGCGATGTCGTGTTAGCCGATTTCTTTGACGAATCGTGGAAGCTGAAATAGCCAGATTCCTCGCTAAGTTTGAGTTCGTGTAGACTGGTGGTTCGTCATGAATAACATTTTGGAATCTATAAATGTGTGAGAAGTTGATGCGTCGCAAAGGCAATGGAAGATTCAGTCGTTTGGCAGCCTTGTTGGCTATGCTTGCGACCACGTTGGTATCGCATTCGTCGTTGGGTGCGGAACCAGCAGCGAAGCCGAACATCATCTACATTCTTGCGGATGACATGGGCTATTCCGATATCGAGTGCTACGGCAGCGAGATCAAGACACCGAACTTGAACAAGTTGGCTGAAGGCGGCGTTCGCTTTACTCAGTTCTATAACACGGGCCGATGCTGTCCGACGCGCGCCAGCATGTTGACGGGTTTGTACCCGCATCAAGCGGGCGTTGGGCACATGATGGAAGATCGTGGGTCGGATGGGTATCGCGGTGAGCTGAGTCGTGATGCGGTGACGATCGCGGAAGTCCTCAAGACGGCTGGGTACCGAAACTATGCGATCGGAAAGTGGCACGTGACGAGCAAGGTGAAGCCTAAGGAGACTGCGGACAAGAACAATTGGCCTTTGCAACGCGGGTTCGATCGTTTTTACGGAACGATTCATGGCGCAGGCAGCTTCTTTGATCCCAATACGCTGACTCGCGACAACGAGTACGTCTCGCCGATCACGGATCCGGAATACCCGACCGACGATTATTACTACACCGACGCGATTAGTGACCATGCCGCTCGGTTTGTCACCGAACACCATGAACAAAACGGAGACCAGCCGTTCTTTATGTACGTGACTTACACCGCAGCACACTGGCCGATGCACGCACGTGAGCGAGACATTGAGAAGTACAAGGGTGTTTACGACGCGGGTTATCAAGCGATCCGTGACGCACGCTACGAGCGGATGCTCAAGCTCGGTGTGATCGACAAAGCGAACACAGAGAACTGGGCGATCCCCGACGACCTCAAGGAAACTGAGTTCTGGGATTGGGACAAACGGAACATGGAAGTGTTTGCGGCGATGGTCGATAGCATGGACCAGGGCATCGGCAAGATTGTTGAATCGCTCAAGAACACTGGCCAGTTCGAGAACACGTTGATTTGTTTTCTGCAAGACAACGGCGGATGCCAAGAAACAATGGGGCGAGGCAAGGACGGCCAACCACGAGCCGATGCACCATCATCGCCTGCGCTTGATCCAGACTATCTGCAGCCGGACATGATCCCGAAACAGACGCGTGATGGCTATCCGATGCGTCAGGGCAAAGGCGTAATGGCTGGTGGTGCTGACACATACATCGGATACGGAATCGGTTGGGCAACAGTTTCCAACACGCCGTTTCGGATGTACAAGCACTTTGTTCACGAGGGCGGGATCTCGACGCCGCTTGTGGCACATTGGCCAGACGGAATCTCGCGGCGTGGTGAAACGGAATCGACCCCAGGTCACTTGATTGATCTGATGGCGACAGCGGTGGATCTTGCTGGAGCAAGTTACCCAACGAGTGGCGAGGCCGGACCGATCCAGCCGCTTGAAGGCAAGAGTCTCGTTCCGGCACTACGGGGCGAAGCGATAGAGCGTGAGGCGATTTATTGGGAGCACGAAGGCAATCGCGCCATTCGCATGGGCGATTACAAGCTAGTGTCCCAATTCCCACGTGAATGGGAGCTCTACAACATTGCCGAAGACCGTAGCGAGCAGCACAACTTGGTCAACGAAGAGCCGGAGCTAGCCAAGAAGTTGCAAGGCATGTGGGAAGCGTACGCGGACCGAGCAAAGGTTGTCGATTGGGCATCCTTCACCAAGAAGAAGGACAACGCCCCAAAGAAAGCGAACGACGCCAAGAAGGGCAAAAAACAGAAATAGACTGATTCGAATTTTATGCAGCGTTTGCGACTAATCCTTTAAGTAAAGTTCGTAGATGCTGCAGTTCAACTTTTGCCCTGCCTTCAAGGCAGGGAAGAATTGTGAGTCAGCGGTGAGTTGAATATCGGCGGTTTCGGTTTCAGCCTCGACACGGAGTAGCTCTGCGTTAACGACTTCCGTCGCGACCGTTGCTCTGAAGCGGCATTGCACGTCGGTCTTTCTGGTACTGAGTGCCTTTTCAAGCTCATCCAGCGAAATGTTCTCGGTGTCATCAGCATTGTCGCGTGTCGTGATGTAGTTGGATGTGATGGCGTCGGAGCGTTTTGGAAAGCCGCTGTCCCAGCGGAGGTCGTCGTGGCTTTGGGAGTCGCATTTCCAAAACGCACCGTTTCGCCAAGCGAAGACACCGAGAGTGTCATCGCTAACTGATTGTCGAGCAATTTCCCAGGCCAATGCTTGGTCGGCAAAAAGGTTGCCTTCAGTGCGACAGAATTCGAGCGAGGTTGCTGAAACTGTCTCAACCACCACGACATGATTACTTGATTGAAGTGTGCTGATGACCTCAGCGGATTCAATGTAGCTATCGTCGAACTGGGTTTCCGAAACGGTGATTAAGATCTGCAGTCCGTCTTCAAAACTCACCTTCCACGTCGCTAGACCTTTTGTCTTGTCGCTTGTCGTGGTTGGCACCTGGGCAAATACGAATGGCACGTCGATCACTGACTCAACCCAAGCTCGCACCGCAGGCTCATCCGGGCGAGCGGACTCGCGATTAAAGACAATGACGGACTCGGATGAACTGCTCCAGTAGTCCATTGGGCTACCTGGTATAAGTTCGCTGAGCAATCGATTCGCCGTGCCAGGATTGGCGTACAGGTATTCACGGATCTGAGGCTCGCCAAGCCAAGTTGAAACGGCATCCGGCTCCCATCCACTCACAGTCGTGAGCAGTTCGTCGATGCGTTCTCGGTACAAAAGCAGTCCCGCTAGTGGACGCTCGAGTTCAACTTTTTCATTCCACTCGTCGTTACCTTCGATGCCATCGACGAGTCGTTGAACTTCGTCGAGATAGCCGAATTGAAACAATGTGCTGATCAATCCGTCCAATCGATAACGATGTGCGTAACCCCATTGTGCAACGTCGGGGCCTGATCCTTCGCTCATTCTCGCGATGATTGCGGCCATGGATTCGTCGACTTTGATCTGCGATCGCACGTTGTTCTGTGTGTTGGCGATTAAACTCAAGAGTGTTGGGGTCTCCACCGTCGAAAAGAGTCGGTCGCTTTCAGTCATGCCGTTCGGATCGCACCACAGGTATGCGTTCCATGTCGCGTTATTGATCAGATCCTCCAGATAGCTTGCAGCACGAGAATCGGGGTGCTCAGCAGCAGTTCGATGCAACGATTCAGCAGCGGCAAATGCGTCGCCTGATGCGAATTTCTCAGCCGCTTCGATCATCTTCCAGGACGACTCCGGCACCTTACTCAGCGTTTGACGGGACTCTTGCCAATTCTTAAGTGCGGCGGGAAATGCTTTGTCGCGGTCGAAGCATCTTTCCAATAAACATTCCATGGCTCCGTCAGGATTGGTGCTATCGACACTCGACGCCAAAATCTCACCCAAATCATCTGGCGTTGCGATCTTCACGAGCTGTTCCATTGCATTCCAATCGTTTGGGCAAATACGAACCAGACGCAACAAGTATGGCCGTAACTCATTATACCGTTTGGCTGATTCCAGGCTCCCGCAGATCGCATACAGCCCATTGGGATGATTCGGCGAGATCGCGAGCAACTCTTCAGCCGAGGCGATTGCTTCGTCGTAGCGCTGTATTGCTGACAGGACGTACGACTTGGTCGTGAGCACTCCCCATCGCATCTCGGGATCGGTGATCGTCTCAAGCACGCGTAAGGCTTCGTCGTATGCCTCGATTTGTTGGTACGCTTGTGCGACCAAAAGTTGCTTCACGGGGAAATCTTTCGGAAGCACCTTTCGTTTCTCTTCTTTGCGAATGACATCGATGTTGTAAGTGTCCACCAGCTCCGCTTTCGACTCGTCATACGCGTCGGCAAAAGGAGAGTTAATATTCGAGAGGTAGTGCGCCCACTCGTCGCTGGTCCGTCGGCCAAGCTCGAGTCGTTGAGTATCGTAGAGCTTCCATCCTTCGGTATCCTTGTGGAGATACCATCGCGAAGACATGCCCTCAGAGAATCCCTCGTAGTAGCCATAATAGAAGTAGAGGTTGATCACAGCAAAGTCGCTGGGTTCATTCGTGGTCGGATCGAGAACTCGTTCAGTCGATATGATTGAGTAATTGTCTAGTGTTTCGGGCTGAGGAAAATACTCGTCCAGCCAAGCGACCATGGTGAGTCGCGCTTCGATTCCGATCGACGTTGCTTGCGGGCTTTGCGCCACGGCCTGCATGAAAAGCTTTTTATCGAACGGAAGTTCTTGCTCGATGTATCCATTGGGTTCATCGCTATGGTCCTCGAGCCATTTTCGGAGCTCTGGATCGATGTCTTGTGTTGCTGATTGATTCCCGAGGCTGCTGGCATAGGCGTCCATGTCGGCTGAGATTCCGTCGGTTGGGGGAACGTCAGGAGTCCCGATCACGCCGACATGATTGAGTGCGAGAAGTGAGCCGGCGACAAGCAGCAGCGACATGAACAGGAACAGAATGCCGAGAATCACAGCGACGTAAACCCAAGTCGCGGTGCGTCTTGGGGCGATGGATGGCGCTGCGGGGTGCATGCCTGGGTATTGCTCAGGTCGCGAGAATGGATCTTGGGACACGGTGCTTACCTAGAAATTCAAAGTAGTGCTTCGTTGAATCAAAACGTAGGGCAGGCCATCGTAGCGGGATTCGCCGGAGTTCGGTTGTCCTGCGACGTACTAAAGATTGGCGACTCCAGCTACCTTAAACTTTAAACTGGACAAAGCAGTAAAGGTCTGTTGGTAATTAGTATCAGGTTTAGGAAAGTGAATCGATGGCGCTAGCCGCGAGTGTCTCGTAGAACCCGAAGTTTGTGCATACGTCACACCGTAAGATCACGGATCGTCGAGAAAACGCTGGAGATTCCGTTTCGCTTGCGGATCACAGTCGGTAAACTGCACGGGGGGCTATTGTTGCACAGGGGCTATTGATGGTGCCCGCCCCGTATTACCCACCTGTTGATTTCGGAATTCACATGAGAACTTCTGGACACGATCGCCCGTTCCTTTCTCGGCGAACATTGCTTCGTGGAACTGGGGCTGCATTGGCACTACCATTGCTGGATGCGATGTTGCCAGGATCGCTGTTATCGAAGCGGGCGCGAGCGAATGAGGTTGCCAAGCCTCCCGTGCGACTCGGTTTTTTTTATGTTCCCAATGGTGTGAACTTAGCGGACTGGAGACCAGCGGCGCCCAAGGAGGGCGAGAAATCGGTGGCGCTGGGTGAGTTGCCGCGAACACTCAGGAGTCTTGAAGCGGTTAAGAACCAAGTTCTGGTGTTGAGCGATTTGGCCGCGGATCACTGTCACGCCAAAGACGCTGGGCATGAGCCTGCTGGCGGAGGCTTTCTGGTCGGAAAGAAGTGCAAGCACTCGGAGCAGCCGGAGGTGGGTGGAACGTCGGTTGACCAGATTGTCGCTCGCGAGATCGGGTACAAGACGACGGTCGATTCGCTCGCACTGGGTATCGATCCAGGACATCGTGGTGACCATGGATTCTCAGGAACGTATTTGTCACATATTTCATGGCGCAACAAAACGACGCCGACGCCTCTGGAGATGAATCCCAAACAGGTTTACAAACGACTGTTCGGTGACCAGCAGCCACGGGTAGCGAATTGGGGTGCGACGACCACTGCGAATTCTGTGCTTGATAATGCCCAGACGAGCGTACTGGATCTTGTGAGAGAAGACGCCCGGACGCTTCAGCGTAGCCTTGGAGCTGGGGATCGACGAAAGTTGGAACAATATTTCGAAGGCCTTCGCAGCATCGAACTTCGAATGGCCCAGGCAGATCGAGACGGACATTCGCATCATCGCGAGGCGTTTGCGAATAGTGCGGCGCTCGATTCCGACGACCCGGGACTTTCGCCGTTATTGATCCCTGAGGTGGATGGGACACCGGCGGTCTACGGTGATCACGTCGCGTTGATGCTGGACTTGATGACGCTCGCGTTTCAAACCGATTCGACTCGTGTGGCGAGTTTTATGTTCTCGTACGAGAAGTCAGGACGCGCGTATCCACAGATCGATTCGCCAGCGGCACACCATTCGTCATCGCACCATCAAGACGAACAAGAGAATCTCGAGCGACTATCACGAATCAACGAGCATCACATGGCACTCTTTGCAGGCATGCTCGAGCGGATGGCGGTGATTGACGAAGGCGGTTCGTCGATGCTCGACAATGTGATGTTGATGTACGGATCAGGCATCAGCGACGGCAACAAGCATAATCATGATGACTTACCGATTTTGGTCGCCGGTGGTGGTGGCGGAACGATCGTGGGCGGTCGCCACGTCAAGCTCGGCGAGAAAACGCCGATTTGCAATTTGTATCTCGAGATGCTCGATCGAGCTGGTGTGCCGCTCGAATCGTTCGGCGATAGCACCGGGCGGCTTGGATATTTGTCGTGATAACCCATACCCCAATCAAAACGTAGTTTTGACTTAAACTTAATCTTAGCGTAGCGTGATCAATAAGTAGCACAGGCTGCCAGCCTGTTCCTGGTGAGATGACAGGCTGGCAGCCTGGCCTACGTGCAAATTCGTCAGTTATTGTTCACGCGATCCTAAGTTTGAGTTTGTTGAGGGAGGGGAGAAGGGGTTTGCGGGGAAACGACGAAAGGGATGTGAGTCACTCGAAAGTCACTCACATCCCCTTGGGAGGGTTCGCCGCTTCGGTGGGAGGGGTAGCAGCTTAGTTTCCGAAGCTGCCGCCGAAGTTGTAAGACGCGGTCACGGGAACGATGCCATAGACACCTTCCGTGAAGACCTGGCGCACAAAGTTGTTGAAGAGCCGGATGGGAGCACTTGGCAATACAACCACGTCGCCATCGCGGAGCCAGATTTCGTCGGCTGGCTTGGCTTCGCGGCCGAGAATGGCTCCGCGAAGATCAAGCGTTGTTGAAAGCATTTCAAAGTTGTCTCCACGACGGAAGATCACAACTTCTCGCAGGTTTGCGCCGCTGATGTGACCGCCGGCTAGAGCGATTGCACCGAGAACTGTTGTCGGTGAGTTCATTTCGAATCGACCGGGCGTCGTGACTTCGCCAAGCACAAACAAGTTATGAGGAGCTTGCGTCAGTAACGACGGTTCGACTTCCAATCCGCCGACCACTGCATCATAGCGAAGATTGATTTCTTGCTTCAGTTCGCTCAGCGTCAATCCTTGAGCTTGGACGGTGCCCAATTTGAGCAAGCGGATTTCGCCCGACGGGGTAAGCGTCTGTGTGATCTCTTGTGCCGCGAATCCACCGGCACCGCTGATAGCTTCACGAATGTGACGCGCCGCTGAACCTGTACTGATCGGAGTCACGTCGATCAGCGGTTTTGGGTAGTACTCTTCGTAGGCTTCTTCGAGGTATTCACGCAATTGCTGAACGGTACGTCCAGCCGCTTGGACTTGGCCGATCAATCGCATCGTGATCGTCCCGTCAGGCTGGATTTGCATGCCGCGTTCTAGCGTTCCTCGTGCCAAAGTCGCGTCTGCTTCCGATTCGATAATCAACTCATCGCCGACTGCCAAACGATAGTCCCCATCGGTCTTCAGTTCCGTCACGAGATAGGTGAGGTTGAGGGTATCGCCAGCTCGCAAACGGTACTCAGGCACCCTCGCGACACGTGCGGGACCGGCGTATTCACCCGGGCCATAGTTGTCGAAAGGCGAGTCGTAGGGACATTGCCAACACTGCGGACCATTCAACACGGGGCCGACGCCCTCGTGCTTACCGAAACACTCAACATACGAGTCACCGCTGCGATCGGCACACGGAGCGCAGGTAGCATACTGGCCCGGGACACATTGGCCTTGGGCGCAATTTCCCTGAGCATTGACCGAGGATGCGTATGTAAGCACAAGGCCAAGCAATGCCACGAAACGGCTGAGCTGTTTGAAGCTTTGAATTGACATAGGGAGCACTCGATTTGGCCAAGACGCCAATGAACGAAATTGAACGGACGATGAAGAATCTCGACAGGGTCAAACGATTCGAAAATCTGTCTGGATGCGATACGAGGACTAGCGACGACCGAATGGGAACCACGACTTTTTGTCAGTCACTTGTGGCGGAAGAACTTGAGGTTCAACAACCCTAGGCGATGTACTTTGTTGAGTTGAATTGCTTGCTGTTGCGTTGGTCGAGCGATTCAAATCAATGGCATTGGGTCGATGAGTTGCGGCAAACTGTTCAGGGGGCAAACGCAAAACGGGGGAATCGGGCGGCAGTTGGCGATCGTTCATCGCGGTAATGCATTGATTCGCCAGTTGATTGTCACCAACGCGAAGTGCGGCTTCACGCAATGATTGAAAGCCTCCGCGGGTCGGTTGATACTGATTTGCGATCTTCAGCTCTTCGAGAGCTTCTTCGTTGAGACCTTGGTTCAACAAGGCTTTGCCAAGCTCGCGTCGGCAATATCCGTTCGACGGATCGACTGCGACCGCAGCACGATGCATCGTGAGGGCGACAGCAGCAGCGTGCGGATCGGACGGACTCGCAAGTCGCTTCTCAATTTGACCAAGGAGCACCAACGCGTCACTTGCCTCAGGCACCGATTGCCCAGCCAATGCCAGTTGGTCTTTTGCGTACCCCAAGTAGATCGCGGACGCGTCCAGGGCCGAAGTGTTCTCGAGCGACTTGCCGTGGAGCACAGCGGTCTCGTGCACAGCGATTGATCGAACGATCGTATCGTGATCGATCGGACCGCGTGTGCTCCAGAAGTCTTTTGATTCGCGAACGGCAGTCATCGCGGATTCGAGTTGACGAGCATGTTCCGTACCGCCATCGCGAGCGTCACTCATCGCAATTAGCAACTCGAGTGCCTCAGTTGCGATTTTGTGAGCTGAGTGCGTCGCGTCACGCTTCAGGCGACTGTTTGCGTCTCGAAGGGACTCTCTCGCCATGTCACGCAACTTCGACGAGTTCATCGTTGCCGAAGTCGGAACCACTTCAGGTGAAGGCAATTCCAAGCGAGGCTGGATCCATGGCGGAGTCGACTGTGACATGGCTGCTAGAGCGGTGAACGGCTCGGGCTGCTCAATTCGCGTAGCGACCATACGAATCGGTTGCGTCGGCCACGATGCGGCAACTGGTTCAGCGGTCTGAGCCGGCTTATCCGACGGCAATTTCATTGGCCCGGATGGAGCCGGCAAAGGCACCGGCACTTCCGCTTGCGGCTGAGGCAATCGCGTCGCCTTAATTGCGTTCGGTTGGTCAACGCCCAAGTCGTTAGCACCCAAGTCGTTAGCACCCGACTCATTAGCGTTCGGCAAACGCAGGGCCACGTGGAACTGAACAGCCTCCAATTCAACACCAGCGGTACGTCCGGGCTCAAAAACATTTACTGCTGTAACGCTGCTCTCAACAGGCCAGTTGCCCACGAATCCTGGTTCTGAAGCTGAGATAGTTGCACTTGAGAAAGACTCACCTTCTGCGAACGGATTGGCGCAAATCTGTCCTGATGTTGTCGCCGTTTCGATTCTGCGAGGCTGCCAAGAATGGTCAGCGGCATACAGATGCTCGCCGACAACGGTTGCACTGAATCCATGGATTACCGCAAGCAACGCAAAGCGGCGCAGCAATCGATGAGAGCTTCGGGACTCTTCCATGAGTAACGATCCGTAATTCAGATTGGACAACCGCCAGCGAACACATCCTTGCGCACGCACATTCAGCGGAACAACGGTTGGATCGTCGCTTGGCTGTGGATGGAGTGACGCATTCCTATCGTTGCGATCTCAATATCCAGAAGAGCGGGTACATATCACGCACGACTGTCTAGAGCGTTGGAAAGCGCATTGCCGAACCTTCGTGCTTTCCCCGATTAACCGGAAAGTTGCGCACGAGTTTGCGTTAGAAACCTTGTTGGCTAAAGAACGGGTCCAACAGTCCACGGAACAAACTCGTGATCACCAAAACCGAGACGTTCACTCGCAGTCGACTCACCGCTCGCAACGCGAAGTGCGAACTCAAAGAATCGCTCGCCCGCTTGCTCGACGGTCTCGCCCATGAGAATCGTTCCCGCATCGAGATCCATGTCGTCGCGCATCGAGTTAAACAAATTTGAATTCGTTGCGATCTTAATGACTGGAGTGGGCTTACAACCGAAACAACTGCCGCGGCCTGTCGTAAAGAGCACGAGGTTTGCACCGCCAGCGACCTTGCCAGTCACACTCGCGGGGTCGAAACCCGGCGTATCCATCACAGCCAACCCAGACGTCGTGACTGGCTCTGCGTAATCGTAAACAGCCTCCAACGCCGTTGAGCCGCTCTTCGAAACGGCACCAAGACTCTTTTCCGTAATCGTCGTCAAGCCACCCGCCTTGTTGCCGACGGAAGGATTGTTGTCGATTTGGCCACCGAACATCGCGACGTGTTGCTTCCACCACTCGATGCGTTCGATCAGTTTCCTTGCGACGGCTTCGCTTCGGCTGCGTGCAACGAGCAAATGTTCTGCACCATACAATTCAGTCGTCTCGGAGATCACGCTCGCGCCTCCGCACGCCACGATCCGGTCGCTGACAACACCCACAGCTGGATTGGCGGTCAAGCCGCTGTAACCGTCACTACCACCACACTCCACCGCCAGCATCAAATGCGACGCATCCGCATCCGCGCGAGTGAACGCATTGGCTCGATCCAGCAACTCCTCGACGAGCTTTTCAGCCTTGTCGATTGTGACGCGTGTGCCACCTTCGGTCTGCATCGTCAACATCGGCGTCGAGTTGTCGCGAGTCAGCCGCTCGCCGCTGGGTGCGTACAACGAAACGACACCGTGATGTTGTTGCAGGTAGCCGGCTGTCGTCTGTTCGCAACCCAGACCGATGATCAGACAACCGCCGACGTTCGGATGTTGTGCGTACCCGGCCAAGACTCGACCGAGCATCTGGTGCTTGATGCCGTGATATTCAAGAGCACACCCCGTCGTATGCGTGGCTGCGAAGACACCGTCGACATTCGGCCAACGTTGCATCCGCTCCGGTGTGAAACGGCTGGCGACTTGGTGACACACCGTCGCACTACAGTTCACCGTCGAAATGATGGCAATGTAGTTGCGAGTTCCCACACGACCGTCGTGGCGATAGTAGCCCGAGAAGCTTCGCTGGATTCTTGACGGGCTTGGTGGCGGCGAAACATGGAGTTGGCCTGAGTCGACGGTGTGGTGGTCCGCCAAGTTGTGCGAATGAACGTGCTCGCCGACGCGGATGGGCTTAGTCGCGCGACCGATATTCTGGCCGTATTTCAGGACCTGGTCGCCTTCGGAAATGTCGGTCAGGGCGATTTTGTGACCTGGGGCAATCTGTCCACGCGTGACAAACGGCGTGCCGTGGTCGACCGAGACCGTCATTCCTGGGGGAAGTGCCTGGATCGCGATGGCCACATGATCGCGGGAGTGCAAACGGACGAGCGACTGGGAGACTGGGTGAGTCAATTGGCGGCTGTATTTGTTTTGTTGGAATGAATCATGGCGTGGTGTGGTTCCGAGGAATCGAACGGATGCCTATATTTTGGAGTAACCGTTCAAACCATCACCACTTCTAACGCACCTAGCGCCGTAGGCGACGATGAAAATTCACGAATATCAGGGCAAACAGCTCTTTCGTAAAGCTGGCGTCCCCGTCCTCGAAGGCCATGTGGCCAAGACACCTGAGGAAGCTGCTGCAGCATATGACAAGCTTGGCGGTTCCCTTGCCGTTGTAAAAGCTCAAATTCACGCTGGTGGCCGCGGCAAAGGCAACATCATCGACAACCCGAGCCAAAAGGGTGTCGTCCTGGTTCGCAGCGCCGCTGAAGCCAAAGCCGCCGCCGAAGGCCTACTCGGTAACAAGCTGGTCACGATCCAAACCGGCCCCGAAGGCCAAACCGTGAACCAGATTTTCGTCGAAGCCGGTTGCGATATCGCTCGCGAACTGTATCTCGGTATCGTCGTCGACCGTGCGGCGAGCAAGCCAGTTCTCATGGTCAGCACCGAAGGCGGAGTGGAGATCGAGAAAGTTGCCGAGGAAACACCGGAGTTGATCCACAAGGAGCACTTCGATCCTGCCAGCGGATTGGATGGCTATCAAGTTCGCAAGCTTTGCAAGAAGCTCGGTATCGAAGGCGCCGCGGCAAAGAGCGCCCATCAATTCATGACGTCGATGTGCCGATTCTTCGTTGATTACGATTGCTCGATGGCGGAAATCAACCCGCTCGTGATCACGGGCGACGGCAAAATGATTGCCCTCGATGCGAAGATCACTTTCGACGACAACGCAATGTTCCGTCACAAGGACCTCATGGAGCTTCGCGACCTGAGCGAAGAAGAGCCGAGCGAAGTTCGTGCGGCGAATGCCGGACTCAGCTACGTGAAACTCGAAGGCAACATTGCTTGCTTGGTCAACGGTGCAGGTCTTGCGATGTCGACGATGGACATCATCAAGTACCACGGCGGAAAGCCAGCGAACTTCTTGGACGTCGGTGGCGGTGCGAACGCACAACAAGTCGCTGAGGCGTTCCGCATTTTGCTTTCGGATCCGAATTGCAAAGGCGTGCTTGTAAACATCTTCGGCGGCATCGCCCGCTGCACGACGATCGCTGGTGCGTTGATCGAAGCGAGCAAGACTGTCGGATTCACTGTGCCGCTTGTCGTTCGACTCGAAGGCACTGAAGTCGAGGAAGGCCGCAAGATGCTCGCTGAAAGCGGTGTCGCCATCATCAATGCGACTGACTTGACCGACGCAGCACAGAAGATTGTTGCCGCTGTTGCCGGCTAGTATTTGCTTTTTGAACATGCTCGCTCACGAAGCTTTTTCGTGCCGAGCCAATCATTGAAACCGGCGGGACAACGTCCTGCTGGCAATCCCCATTAGAACAACCAACTTAATTTCGGTTCAGCAATGAGCATTCTGGTCGACAAGAATACGAAAGTCATCTGCCAAGGTATTACCGGCAATGCAGGTGAATTCCACACACGTGGCTGTAAAGACTACGGCACCAACATGGTCGGCGGCGTCACGCCAGGCAAAGGCGGCCAAGAGGTCGCTGGATTACCTGTCTTTGACACCGTCGAAGAGGCTGTGGAGAGAACGGGCGCGAACGCGACGATGATTTTCGTCCCGCCACCGTTCACAGCCGATGCGATCCTCGAAGCGATCGACGCCGGCATCCACATCATTGCTGCGATTACCGAAGGTGTCCCAGTCATCGACATGGTTCGCGTCTTCGAAAAGGTGAAAGCCAGCAATTCGATTCTGATTGGACCGAACTGCCCCGGTTTGATCACTCCAGGCGCCTGCAAGATCGGCATCATGCCGGGATACATTCACAACCCAGGCAAAGTCGGCGTGATGAGCCGCTCGGGCACTCTGACGTACGAAGCCGTTTGGCAAACAAGCGGCCTCGGACTCGGCCAAAGCACTTGCGTCGGACTCGGTGGTGACCCGATCGTCGGAACTAGCTTCATTGACTTGCTCGCTCGTTTCCAAGAAGACGATCAAACTGAAGCGATTCTGATGATCGGTGAAATCGGCGGTTCAGCAGAAGAAGAAGCGGCTGCGTTTGTGAAGGCAAACGTGACCAAGCCCGTCGCCTCGTTCATCGCTGGACGCACAGCCCCTCCTGGAAAACGCATGGGCCACGCCGGTGCAATCATCAGCGGCGGTAAAGGCACGGCGGAAGAAAAGGTCGCTGCTCTCGAAGACGCTGGCATTGTCGTCGCACCATCTCCTGCCGACATGGGCAAGGCCGTGGTCGAAGCCATGAGCCGTAAGAAGAAATAGTATCGTTTTGACGAGTATTTCCAGCCGCGTATGTGCGGCTGGAAATCTTGTCCCTAACGAGCTTGCCCACTTGCCGTTGGGTTGGTAGAAGCACAGCGATGGACCAACCCCTAATTCCTTCGTCGCCCGAACTACACACGTTTCGCAAGCGTGCCGTTGTGGCTGTGATTTTGCGTGGCGAGCGGCTGCTTATCATTCGACGAGCACTCACAGTTACCGCCCCAGGCAAGATGTGCTTACCGGGCGGCGGAATCGAGGAAGGCGAAACAGAAAGCGAGGCCATCGTTCGCGAGATGCAGGAAGAACTCGCGATCAACATCACGCCCGTACGACTTTGCTGGAGCAGTGTCACGCCGTGGAACACGAGCCTTGCGTGGTGGCTCTCAGATTTAGATCCTGAAGTCGCCCCGGTTCCAAACCCCGACGAAGTCGCCGAAGTTCATTGGATGACCGTCGAAGAAATTTGCAATGAGGCCGACATGCTTCCAAGTCTGCCTGCCTTCGTCAAAGCATGGCGTCGAGGCGAAGTGGATCTGCAACTTCCGTAGATTGTGATTGGAGCGAAAGCCAGCACGACTCACTTTTTAAAATTGGGGCCGCAAATTAGGGACACTGTTTTTTCGTAGGGTGCCGTGCTTGCACGCACCTGATTTACCGAAAG